>JAFRYA010000005.1 GCA_017441295.1 Lachnospiraceae bacterium | reverse complement strand
TCGGCAAATACGCAATCAAAAATTTAATTTATTATATTCTGGGCGGATATGTTATAGGCTATCTGCTTTATTTCTTGTCCATGTATACTGAAGTGGACCTGTATCAGTATATTATTCTCAGCCCTGCCATGGTAATGCGCGGCGAGGTCTGGAGACTGTTTACATGGATTCTGACGATACCGGACGGAGTCAGCTTCTTTGTTATTTTCATGTTCCTGCTGTGCTTTTTTGTAGGTAAGTCGCTGGAACAGTCTATGGGAGCTTTCAGGTATAATGTTTATATCTTTTCCGGCTGGTTCTTCATGACGCTCGGTTCAATGCTGGTATACTGGATCTCATCAGCAATTGCGGGACCTTCAGGGGCAATATCTTATATTCCGAGTACATATTATATCAATATGACTTCATTCCTGCTGTTCGCTATGATATTCCCGCAGGCCAGACTGTATTTCTTTGGTGTCCTGCCTGTCAGGGCCAAGGTTCTGGCGATCATCGACCTGGTTTATCTGGGACTGCAGGTAACTACTGGAATAGTTGCGCTGTTCCTTGTTAAATCATCAAATGTCATGGGAATGCTGGGAGAACTGGGATATACAGAGAGATCACTCCGACTTTCTATTCTGTCAGAGATATTCTCAATTGTTTTTGCTCTTTTGAACTTTATCATCTTCTTCCTGGCCAGCCGCGACCTGAAACGCCTGTCACCGGAAGAACTCCGCAGAAGGTCAGAATTCAAGAGATCTGTCAGAGCAGGTGAGAGGAGCAATGCTGCTTTCACTGCAGGCAGAAGCATGAGCAGGGAAGAAGTTAAAAGCGAGAATGTCAAGAAGGTATATAATAATAAACCGTCAGGTGAACTGATTCATAAATGCGCGATATGCGGCAGGACGAGTATAGATCATCCGGAACTATCATTTAGGTTCTGTTCGAAGTGCAATGGCAACTATGAATACTGTCAGGATCATCTGTTCACACATGTACATGTAAAATAAATTTTCCTCACAGGAGTACAAGCAATGAAAGAAGCTGTTAGCTGTGGAGGAGTGGTTATCTATAGGGGAAAAGTTCTACTGCTTTTCAAGAGTTTTCACAACCGATATGATGGCTGGGTCCTTCCAAAAGGTACAGTTGAAGACAACGAAGATTTTGAGACTACGGCAGTCCGTGAAGTAAAAGAAGAAACGTGCGCCAATGGCAGGATTGTTGATTATATCGGAGTCAGCGAATATGAATTCAGCACTCCGCATGAAAAGATCAGCAAGACGGTTCATTGGTATTTGATGATGGGCGACAGCTATTACAGCAAGCCGCAGAAAGAAGAACACTTTTTAGATTCGGGATTTTATAAATACCACGAGGCGTATTATCTGCTTAAATACAGCAATGAAAGATCCATTCTGGAGAAAGCGTTTAATATCTATAATGATCTGAAAAAGAAAGGACTGTGGATTGCAGAACGTTAATTATCAGGCTGAGCTTGAGAAGATAATTAAAGAAAATCAAAATGACTGCAAGGTGCCGACGCTGCTGCTTCACAGCTGCTGCGGACCTTGCAGCAGTTATGTTCTGACATATCTGCATGAATATTTCAGGATAACGCTCTTATACTACAATCCGAACATTTATCCAAAAGAAGAATTTGACCACCGCCTGAGCGAGCAGAAAAGGCTCCTCGGCTTCTTTGAGGATGTGTCTTTTATGGATTCGGAATATGACCATCAGGATTATTTGGATTATGTTAAAGGCCTGGAGGGAGAGCCTGAAGGCGGAGCCAGATGCCGCAAATGCTTTGAACTGAGACTCGCCCGTACAGCACAGCTGGCTCATGATAACGGCTTCGATTATTTCGCTACCACACTTACGATCAGCCCACACAAAAATGCTCTGGTTATAAACACAGTAGGCAAGGAGCAGGAAGGCCTTACCGGCAGTGTTATATGGCTGCCCGGAGACTTCAAAAAGAAGGACGGATACAAGAAATCCATCGAATTATCCAAAAAGTATGATCTGTACCGTCAGGATTACTGCGGATGCGAGTTTGCTAAATAATTAACATATTGTATTTTTAATAATAAGTGATATAATGTGTCAGGATATTTTTTATTTTTAGGAGGTAATATATGGGAAAATATCGTGTTGCCATTAATGGCTTTGGAAGAATCGGACGTCTTACGTTCAGAAGATTATTCAATGATGATACTTGTGAAGTTGTAGCAATTAACTGCTCACATCCTACTAAGGAGATCGCACATCTTCTGAAGTATGATTCAACATATAGGACATTCGAAAAAGCATCAGAAGTTGTAGCACTTGAGAAATCAATCAAGATCGGTGATTATGAGATCGCCATCACAGGTGAAAGAGACGCAGCTCTCTGCCCATGGAAAGAACTCGGCATCGACATCGTTGTTGACTGCACAGGCGTTTACAAAAACCCTGCAAAGGCTCAGGCTCACATTGACGCTGGCGCTAAGAAAGTTGTAATTTCAGCACCTGGCGATGATATGCCTACTATCGTTTACGGCGTAAACGAAGGAACACTTAAGGCTGAGGACAACATCCTCTGCGCAGCTTCCTGCACAACCAACTGCCTTGCACCAATGGCTTACAATCTGAACAATCTCGTTCCTATCGAGAAAGGTTACATGACCACAATCCACGCTTATACAGGCGATCAGGAGCCTCTGGATGCATTCCACAAGAAGGGCGACCTGAGAAGAGCACGTGCATGCGCATACAACATCGTTCCTAACACAACAGGCGCAGCTAAGGCTATCGGCAAAGTTATTCCTGAACTGAACGGCAAGCTCGACGGCGCTGCACAGCGTGTTCCGACTCCTACAGGCTCACTTACAGAGTTAGTAGCAGTTCTGAACGGCGAAGTTACTGCAGAGCAGATCAATGCTTACATGAAAGAGCATGTAACTGAGTCTTATGCTTATACTGAGGACGAGATCGTTTCTACAGACGTTATCGGTATGGAAGCTGGTTCATGCTTCGATGCTACACAGACCAAGGTTATGCCTTTAGGCGAAGGCAAGTCACTTGCTAAGGTTGTTGCTTGGTATGACAATGAGTATTCATACACCTGCCAGATGGTAAGAGTTGTTAAATACATCTGCCAGTTCCTGTAAGATACAGCATTTGAATAACTAATCTCATAGGCCTTGGATTATTCCAGGGCCTATGCTTGAATAAGGAGAGTTTTATTATGTTTAACAAAAAGACTATTGATGATATTGATGTCAGAGGCAAAAATGTTGTCGTTAGATGTGATTTCAACGTTCCACTTAAGGAAGGCAAGATCACTGACGATACCAGAATCGTTGCCGCTCTGCCAACAATTAAGAAACTTATCGCTGACGGCGGCAGAGTAATCCTTTGCTCACACCTCGGCAAACCTAAGGGAACTGTTAAAGAAGAACTCACTCTGGCTCCAGTAGCACAGAGACTGTCTGAACTGCTCGGTCAGGACGTTAAATTCGCAAAAGACAATGAGGTTGTAGGCGAGAACGCCCGCAAGGCTGCAGCTGAGATCAAAGACGGCGAAGTTGTTCTTCTTGAGAACACCAGATTCCGTCCGGAAGAAGAGAAGAACGGTGAAGATCTGTCAAAGGACCTTGCTTCACTTGGCCAGATTTTCGTAAATGACGCATTCGGCACAGCTCACAGAGCACATGCTTCAACAGTTGGCGTAGCTAATTTCGTAGAAGTAGCTGTAGTTGGATATCTGATGGAAAAAGAAATCAATTTCCTCGGAAACGCAGTAGATAATCCTGTAAGACCATTCGCTGCAGTTCTTGGCGGATCAAAGGTTTCTTCAAAGATTTCAGTTATCGACAATCTCCTTGAGAAAGTTGACATCCTGGTAATCGGCGGCGCAATGGCATACACATTTGTTAAGGCAGCCGGCGGCAAGGTTGGCAAATCACTCGTTGAGGATGAGTACCTTGAGTACGCAGCCAACATGGTTAAGAAAGCAGCTGACAAGGGCGTTAAGCTCCTTCTTCCTGTTGATACAGTAGTTGCTCCGGAAATCTCTGATGATGCTCCGTTTAAGACAGTTGACATTATGGAGATCCCTGATGACATGATCGGCGTAGATATCGGCGAGAAGACTATCGAGCTCTTTGCTGACGCTCTTAAAGATGCCAAGACTGTTATCTGGAATGGACCTATGGGCGTATTCGAGACCAAGAACTTCGCTAAGGGAACCGAAGCAGTTGCTAAGGTTCTGGCTGACCTTGATGCAGTTACAATCATCGGCGGCGGAGACAGCGCAGCAGCTGTTAACCAGCTCGGCTTCGGCGACAAGATGACTCATATTTCAACCGGCGGCGGTGCTTCTCTGGAATTCCTTGAGGGCAAAGGCCTTCCGGGCGTTGACATTATCGCAGAAAAGTAGGTGCAGTGATGAGAAGAAAATTTATTGCCGGCAACTGGAAAATGAATAAGACTCCATCAGAAGCCGTTACACTCGCTGCAGAGCTCCTTCCACTAGTTAAGAACGATGAGGAAGACGTAGTATTCTGCGTTCCTGCAATCGACATCGTTCCTGTAGTTGCAGCTGTTAAAGGCTCAAACGTTAAAGTAGGCGCACAGAATATGTACTTTGAAGACAAAGGCGCATATACAGGAGAAATCTCACCTCTGATGCTTAAAGATGCCGGAGTTGACTATGTTATCATCGGACATTCAGAGCGCAGACAGTATTTTGGTGAAAGCGACGAGATGCTTAACAAGAAGATCCTGAAAGCTTTTGAGCACGGCCTGACTCCTATCATCTGCTGCGGTGAGACTCTGGAGCAGAGAGAAGAGGGCATCACTCTTGAGTGGATCAAAGGACAGATCACAGCAGCATTTCAGAATGTATCTGCTGACCTGGCAAAGGCTTCTGTAGTTGCATACGAACCTATCTGGGCTATCGGCACAGGTAAGGTTGCAACCAGTGAGCAGGCTCAGGAAGTCTGCGGCTATATCAGAAAATGCATCTGCGAATTATATGATGAAGCAACAGCAGACGAGATCAGAATCCTGTACGGCGGCAGCGTAACAGCTGCATCCGCACCTGAACTGTTCGCAATGCCTGATATTGACGGCGGACTGGTAGGCGGAGCTTCACTTAAGCCGGATTTTGGCGGTATTGTGAATTACAAATAGATTAGATTAATCTAATAAAGAAAAAGTATTACCATCGAGTACAATTCCACTTGAATAAGTGTAATTGTACTCGTTGTTTATAAAGATGGCTTCCACATTGGGAAGAGATTCAACGAGTTTCAGCCCATGTTCGGTTCCCTGCACCATAAGGGCAGTGCTGAGGGCATCGGAGAGGGAACCGGCAAAATCAATATCAGGAAGAACTTCATTCGTTACTGAACCATCGTATTTAACTATTACAGTAACGCCATATAATTCATTTTCAGTAGGGTATCCGGTGAATGGATCCAGTATATGATGGTATATTTTGCCGTTTTGTTCAAAATACCTCTCATAAACGCCTGATGTTGAAACTGCCGCATTGTGAACGTTCAATACATGGTCAGATTCGCCTGTTTCTGAAAAAGGCTTCTGCATAGCCAGCTTATAATCAGAGCCATCAGGCTTGCTGCCGATCAGAATAATTGTGGATGAACCCATATTCAGGATGCCTGAAGTAACGCCTTTTTCCATTAATTCAGCTCTGAGAATATCACCCACGTAACCTTTGGCTATTCCTCCCAGATCTACTTTAAAGCCTGATGATTTGGTAACTGTGTAGACATCACCGTCTGCAGTTATTTTATATGTTTTATCGAGCACAGGCTGCAGGGCGGCTTTTATTTCTTCATCTGATGGAACCTGTGGATTCTCCGATTTGATGTCCCAAAGGTCTATCAGGTTCCCCAGTCCAAAATCATATCCGGAAAGAATTGATGTATAAGAAGCAGAAATCGCCAGAATGGCGGCAATATTTTTATCCACGGAAACGGAATTATTTGTATTTAGTTCGTATATTGCGCCTGAATCAATGTGCGATGAAATCTGATCATTAAAAGAGCTGCAGGTTTCATCGAAAATAGATGTATTTTCTTCGGACTTACCGTCTTTGCCATAGAGAGTCATGGAGACCGCTGTATCAAAATAAAATCCCGAATAAGAAAAAGCCTCATTTTTTGAGACACATCCGGCCAGCAGAATGGCGGAAAGTATTAAAAACACAATAAATTTGAGCCGTTTCATACATCAAGTATAGCATAAGCTTGATAATAAGTTAAACAAATTGATATAATGCAAAATATGAAAAAACTGGATTTTCTGATAATTGCTATAGCGCTCATTTTAGCCGGCATATTTCTCCTGATTACCATTAATGGCAAAAGGGGAGAGTCGGTTGAGATTGTTGTGGACGGTGAGGTCACAGCAGTATTTACGCTGGATTCTGATACTGAATACAGAGTTGATACTCCCGAGGGTTGGAATATCGTTAAAATTCATGGGGGAACAGTATCTGTCATTGAGTCTGACTGCCCTAACCAGATATGCGTTAAACACAAAGAAATCAGCAAAAGCGGAGAGTCCATAATCTGTCTTCCACATAAAATTATTGTGCGGATAACAGGCACCAATCAGGAAACAGACGCATTGATCAACTGATGAAAAAGAGCAGAAGAGCAGCATTTTTAGGAATATTCTGTGCCCTGGCACTGATCCTGGGATATCTGGAGTCTCTGATACCCTTTAATTTTGGTGTGCCCGGAATGAAGCTAGGCATGGCTAATATCATCATTGTGTTCGCCTTGTATTTCATGAAGCCTGTTGACGCGGCACTGATCAATCTGGCCAGGATAATAATTAATGGTTTGTTATTTGGCTCCGTTTTTAGTATAATATTCAGCATATTTGGAGCTTTATTCAGTTTCGCGGTCATGTGGCCGATGAGCCGCAGCGAAAAGTTCTCACCGGTAGGCGTCAGCGCTGCCGGAGGAGTCGCGCATAATATTGGGCAGCTGGTCGTAGCATGCTTTGTAGTCGGCGCGGTACAGGTCGTATATTACATACCGGTTCTGATCATTTCAGGACTTGTAACAGGCGTAGTTATGGGCATTATCGCGATGTTCGTCATTAAAAATATAAAAAGGATTAAGTTTTTCAGCATATGATTAGTTATCTGATTGGAAATGTAACTTATATCGATGATTCTTCGATAGTACTGGAATGCGGCCATATCGGCTTCAAGATTTCCATGCCCCAGTCATCCCTGTTCAGACTAATGCCTGACATGCATGAAGTCAAAGTCCATACATATATGGCTGTCAAAGAGGATGATATATCATTGTTTGGCTTTCTGACAATGGAAGAGCTTAAAATGTTCGAAAGCCTGCTGACAGTCAGCGGCATTGGCCCTAAAGGCGCGATGAGCATATTATCATCTATCAGCGTGGAACAACTGAAATCCGCCATTGTTTTCGAGGACGCCAAGCTGATCGCAGGTTCAAAAGGCATTGGAGCCAAGACCGCCCAGAAGATTGTTATCGAACTCAAAGGCAAATACAGCAAAGAAGCGCTGCTGGAGAGCGAGAATGCCGCATCAGCTGTCAGGGTTAATTCCGATTCTGCGGTTGTCAGCGAAGCATTGAATGCGCTGGAATCACTTGGTTTCAACCGTTCATCCATTATGGCGGCATTTAATACGATTAATGTAACTGATAATATGACAGTTTCCGAGCTTGTTGGAGAAGCTCTTAAGATCATTGACTGATGAGAAACAGAACAATTAATACTGAAATCAATAATATAACTGAAGTAGAACTGGAGAATAATCTCCGTCCTAAATTCCTCAAGGATTATATCGGACAGGAAAAGATAAAGGAAAGCCTTTCCATTTACATTGAGGCGGCTAAAAAGAGGGGTGAACCTATAGACCATATTTTGTTTTATGGACCTCCGGGACTGGGAAAGACCACACTGGCAGGCATTATTGCCAATGAGATGGGAGCCAGAATGAGGATTATTTCCGGACCTGCCATTGAGATTCCGGGGGAAATAGCTGCCATTATCAGGCGCCTTAATGAAGGCGACGTGCTGTTTATCGATGAAATCCACAGGCTCAATAAACCTGTAGAAGAGACACTGTACTCTGCAATGGAGGATTACTCCATTGATATAGTTACAGGCAAGGGCAGCGCTGCAGATACAATCCACATCGATCTGCCGAAATTTACGTTGATCGGTGCAACCACGAGGGCAGGACTTCTGTCCGCGCCTCTCCGCGACCGTTTCGGCGTTGTCCACAGGATGCAGTTCTATGAACCGGAAGAACTGGCAATTATTGTCAGAAATTCAGCCAAGAAGCTGGGCGTAGAGATTGATGAAGCCGGTGCTTTTGAAATCGGAAGGCGCAGCAGAGGCACACCGCGTATTGCCAACAGAATGCTTAAGAGAGTCAGGGATTACGCTCAGGTTAAAGCTGATGGCTCCATTACTAAAGAAATCACTGATGACGCTCTGAATCTGCTGGATATTGATTCAAAAGGTCTGGACGCTACTGACCGCGTTCTGCTTAATACAATGATAACTAAATTCTCAGGCGGTCCGGTTGGCCTTGATACACTTGCAGCCGCGATCGGTGAAGACTCAGGAACTATTGAAGACGTTTACGAGCCATATCTTGTCAAATGCGGCTTTATCAACAGGACACCGAGAGGAAGGGTAGTTACTGACCTGGCGTATGGTCATCTTGGGTTAAAACATGTTTAATTTCTACTCAGCGTGCGGAAAATACATAATGCTTATTGTTTTTGCAGCTTTTGTTGTGTTTTCTGTTATTTCGCTGTTAAGAGAATATAAAAAAGACAAAAAGTCTATCAGGATCATTCAGATAGCTTTGCTGCTGCTGTTTCATCTGGCCAGCTTTTTATCTATTTTCCTGCAGATCCATCTGGGTAATGCACCTGGCCTGTCCGCCAGATCTGTTCTGACGTTATATATCGGACAGGTACTTTTCCTGATGCTGATGGCAGTAGTTATTCCATTATTTACTGAACTGAACAGAAATCTGAACCTGGTAATGTGCATGTTCATCACTGTAGGCTTTGTAATACAGACAAGGCTTGATTTTGATGTGGCCGTCAGACAGTTCTTTATTCTGCTGTTCGGAGCAGTAATGTTCTTTGTATTTGTATTTTTCTGCAAGAGAGCTAAGTTCTTAAGAAATCTCACTTGGGTATATTTCGGAGTCAGCGCAGCCCTGCTGGTGCTGGTTCTTGTTCTGGCGCAGTATTCCTATGGCGCCAAGCTGGCGATAGACCTGGGATTCATTTCATTCCAGCCGATGGAGTTTGTCAAGATTCTGTTCGTTTTGTTCGTGGCTGCGGCATTTCACCATGCAAACAATATCAAGACTGTCATTATTACTGCAGTCTGCGCGGCTATCCACTGCGGCATTCTGGCGCTGTGCAATGACCTGGGATCCGCGCTTACAATATTCGTTATATATGTTCTGATGGTTTTTGTAGCCAGAAAGAATATTTTCTATATAATTGGCGGTTTTGTTGGCCTTGGAGCGGCCGGATTTGCCGGATATAAGCTATTTCCGCATGTCAGGGTAAGAATATCTTCCTGGATCGATCCGTGGTCAGATATCGACAATAGAGGCTATCAGATTGCGCAGTCACTCTTCGCAATCGGTACAGGCGGATGGTTCGGAGTAGGTCTTTTTGGAGGCTCTCCAAACAGTATACCTGTTGTTAACAATGACTTCGTTTTCTCTGCAATCTGTGAGGAAATGGGAGGTCTGTTCGGTATTTTCCTGATTCTTCTGTGCCTCTGCTTTGCGCTTATGATGATGAAGATAGCCATCAAGATTGAGATGGTATTTTACAAGCTGCTTGCTTTCGGTCTGGCTGCAACTTACGCATTCCAGGTATTCCTGACTATTGGAGGAGTTATTAAATTTATTCCGTCCACAGGCATGAACATTCCGCTTATTTCCAGCGGCGGCAGCTCACTGCTGGGCTCTATGATCATATTTGGAATGATCCAGGCATTATATGTATTGTCTGTACACAATAACGTTAAGGGGGTACGCAAATGAAAAAGAGCAGGAACTTCCTTAACATAGATATTATCGCTATCAGCACTTTCTTTACGCTTCTTTTTGTGGCGCTGTGCGTTTGTATGGTTGTTTTTCTGGCCAACGATGCCAGCACTGTAATTAACAATCCATATAACAGACGTTCAGAGAATCTCAAGAAAAAGGTGCTCAGAGGAATCATTTATTCAGAAGACGATGATATTCTCGCATTTTCTGAAAACGGAGAAGACGGTTCAGAAATCAGAGCTTATCCATATGGCAGAGAATTTGCCCATGTGGTCGGATTTGATGTGAATGGAGCATTAGGTCTGGAGTCATCATACAATTACAATCTGCTGTCACCGGGAGTGGGATTCTTTAAGAATATTTCCAACGAGATCAACGGAGTCAAAAGTCCTGGAAAGAACATCAGGACAACGCTTGATGTACCGCTTCAGGAAGCCTGCTATAAGGCTTTGAATAATATCTCCGGCGGTGTTATTGTCATGGATCCTTCCACCGGCAGTGTGAAGGCTCTCGTTTCTGCGCCTGATTTTGATCCTGCTAGCGTGGCTGAAAATTGGGACAGCATTATTTCTGACGATAACAACGGCGTTCTCTTTAACCGTGTTACGCAGGGAGCTATTCTGCCTGCTGAAATCCAGGCAGGTGACATTACAATGGACTTTGAAATCTTTACAGATGAAAAGGCATTTTCTGTTCAGGATGAGACGGATGGTGACGGTCTGTCTACGCTTTATCAGATGGCTCAGTATGTATGCGCTGCAGCTAATGGCGGCAAATTGATGAAAACTATCCTGGTATCTGAGATACTGGATGCTGATAATAATGTTTTGAGCAAGACCAAATATTCAGAGGCAGAGACTTTGCTGACAGCTGATGAATGCGCTCAGCTGCTTGAGTTTATGCAGAACAATGTCACATCAGGTAACTGTGGCATGGTAAAAAGTGACAGCTATGATGTATTCGCGATCAAGGGTGAATGTGTGGCTGATGACCCTGAAGCGGATTATGAATATGAGCATTCATATTTTATGTGCATTGCTCAAAAAGATGATGAAAAAATCGTTGTTTGTGTTATGATAGAAAACAAGCAGGAATCCAATACGGAGGCCATAGAGGCAGCGAAAGAGATTCTTGACTATTATTTTAGGCAGGGAATTTATGATTAACAGTATGACAGGCTTTGGCCGGTGCGAGCTGGTCAGAGACGAGAAAAAGGTAATTGTCGAGATCAAATCAGTAAACCACAAATATTCTGACGTGAGCATCAAAATGCCGCGTAAATTCAACCAATTCGAATCAAACATCAGGAATTATCTCAGGGAATATGCATCCAGAGGCAAGATGGATATTTATATTTCATACGAAGATATGGGCGAAGGCTCAGCTTCTTTGAAATTTAACCCTGAGCTCGCAAAAGAATATTATGGATATTTTGAGCAGATCAAAGACATGTTTGGCCTGGATGATGATATCCACACATCCACAATAGCCAAATCTCCTGATGTTCTTACTCTTCAGGAGAACGAGATCAACGAAGAAGAACTGTGGAGTATTCTTAAGGATGCGCTTACAGGTGCATTTACAATGTTCAGGGATGCGAGAGCCAAGGAAGGCGAGTCTCTCAAGAATGATATTTTCACCAAGCTTGACACAATGGATGGCATCACCAGTCTTATTGAAAGCAAGCTCCCGGGCATTATTACAGATTACAAAGCCAAACTGATCGACCGCTTCCACCAGCTTCTTGATGACGGTCAGATCGATGAAGGCAGAATAGCGGCAGAAGTCACAATGTATGCTGATAAGATCGCTATTGATGAGGAACTTGTCAGACTCTGTACACACATCAGGCATATGCGCGATCTGCTGACTAAAGGCGGTGAGGTAGGACGCAACCTGGATTTCATTGCACAGGAAATGAACAGGGAATCCAATACGATTCTTTCCAAATCAAACGATATTGAAGTAACCAATTGCGGTATTGAACTGAAAACTTGTATAGAAAAAATCAGAGAGCAGGTACAGAACATTGAGTAAAAAGGGTTCACTGATAGTTGTTTCAGGTCTGTCAGGCGCCGGCAAAGGCACCATGATGAACAGGCTGCTGGAGAAATATCCTGAGGATTATGCGCTGTCTATTTCAGCAACAACGCGAGATCCGCGTCCGGGCGAAGTTCATGGCAAGGAATATTTCTTTATCACAAGAGATGAGTTTGAAAAGATGATTGTCGAGGGCAAGCTCCTTGAGCATGCTCACTATGTCGGTAATTATTACGGTACCCCGCGTGAATGGGTTGAATCCCAGATGGAATCAGGTAAGAACGTCATCCTTGAGATAGACATCCAGGGCGGTCTGCAGATCAAAGAGATCATGCCGGAAGCCATGCTGTTCTTTATCCTGCCTCCGAGTATGGAAGAACTTAGAAGGAGACTTGAGCACAGAGGCACCGAAACTCCTGAGCAGATCCAGAAGAGACTGGACAGGGCAGAGGAAGAGAAAAAGTTCATTGATAAATACAATTATGTTATTATCAATGAAGATGTTGAAAAATCAGTTGACTTATTGCATAATAATGTATTAGCAAAAAACGAACTTAAGTAAGGAGAAATAAAATGTTACATCCGTCATATACAGATTTAATGGACGCAGTAAACAGTGAAGTTGAAAATGGAGAACAGCCTATCGTACAGAGCAGATATTCTATCGTAATGGCAGCTTCCAAGAGAGCTCGCCAGCTGGTAGATGGAGCTGAGCCACTGGTTGATGAGCCTGATTCAAAGCCGCTTTCAACCGCTATTGATGAGATTTATTCTCAGAAGGTTACTGTACTCAACACTAACAACTAAACGATATGAAGGTTTTTTTAGTTTCTCTGGGTTGTGACAAAAACAGAGTAGATTCCGAAGAAATGCTGGGGCGTCTTTCTGCTGCCGGCTTTTCTTTTACTGAGGACGAATATGAAGCAGATGTTATTGTTGTAAATACATGCTGCTTTATTGATGCTGCCAAGGAAGAATCTATAGAAGCCATACTGGATATGGCCAGAATGAAGACTGAAGGCAAATGCCGCAAGCTGATCGTGGCTGGCTGCCTTTCAGAAAGATATAAAGATGAGATAATTACGGAACTGCCTGAAGTTGACGCATATATTGGCGTAAAAGAACTCGACAGGCTGCCGGTAATAATTGCTGAGCATGAAGTATCAACTGACAGCTTTAAGAGGATTCTGACCACCGGCGGTCATTATGAATTCCTGAAAATTGCTGAAGGCTGTAACAAAAGATGCACTTACTGCATCATCCCTTATGTAAGGGGCAAATACAAAAGCTATCCTATGGAGCAGCTTCTCGAAGAAGCTAAATTCCTGGCGGATTCAGGTGTTAAGGAATTGATCCTTGTCGCACAGGAGACTACGATTTACGGCATGGATATCTATGGCAGGAAGGCTCTTCCTGAACTGCTTGAGAAATTATGTGAAATTGATGGTTTCAGATGGATCAGACTGTTATATACTTATCCTGAAGAGATTACAGAAGAACTGCTGGATGTAATAGCTAAGAATCCAAAGATTGTTAATTATCTGGATATGCCTATCCAGCATATTTCTGATAAAATATTAAAAAAGATGGGCCGCAGGACCTCATCCGCGGACATCAGAAACATTATAGCCAGGATCAGACAGGTGATTCCTGACGCAGCAATCAGGACATCGCTGATTTCCGGTTTCCCGGGAGAGACAGAGGCTGACCATGCCGAACTGGTTGAATTTGTTAAAGAAACAGCTTTTGACAGACTGGGCGTTTTTACATATTCCAGAGAAGAGGGGACACCTGCTTATAACTTCCCGGATCAGGTAGATGAGGATGTCAAAACTGCCAGAAGAGATGAGATAATGAGCCTTCAGGAGCAGATATCCGCTGAGAATCTTGAGCACTTAGTAGGCCGTGAACTGGAAGTCTTTGTAGAAGGTTTTCTGCCTTCAGACGGCGTTTTTGTTGGCAGGAGCTATATGGACGCTCCTGACGTCGATGGATTTGTATATTTCAAGTCGGATTATGATCTGATGTCAGGCGATTATGTTTTAGTTAAGATCAACGCGTCCAGTGATTACGACCTGTACGGTGAAATGGTGGAAAAGATATGAATTTACCAAACAAATTAACTGTTTTAAGATTGATACTGATCCCATTTTATATTTTTTTCCTGATGACTGATTTCTTTTCGTTCACCAGTCATGTCGCGCTGTTAATTTTTATTGGCGCATGTCTTACGGATACATTTGACGGCAAGATAGCAAGGAAGAGGAATCTGGTAACAGATTTCGGCAAATTCGCCGATCCTCTGGCTGACAAGATCCTGGTCATGTCTTCAATGATCTGTTTTGTGGCATTAGGCAAGCTACCATTCTGGGTTTGCATTATTATATTGGCCAGAGAGTTCGCTATTTCAGGCTTCCGTCTGGTAATAGCCGGCAAGGGAGTAGTCCTTGCTGCCAGCTACTGGGGCAAATTCAAGACCGGATTCCAGATGGTTATGTGCGGACTGATGACTTTTGATTTTGCCGGATTGTGTGCCGGTTATAACTGGCCGCCGGTTGTTTCTAATATTTATAACATTGTGACGATAGTTGTAATGTATATTGCTTTAGCTCTTACTATCATTTCATTAATTGATTATTTATATAAAAACAGAAAGGCTTTTACGTCAGGATTAAAGTAATGAATGTTGAACTGATTTGTGTAGGTACGGAATTATTACTTGGAAATATTTTGAATACAAATGCCAAGTACATTTCTGAAAAATGCGCAGAGCTTGGTCTTTCAATGTTTTATCAGACTGTTGTCGGAGATAATCCGGACAGGTTAAAAGATTGCATATTAACAGCCCTTGGCAGGTCTGACTGTATTATCACTTCAGGCGGCCTGGGGCCTACTAATGATGACCTGACGAAGGAAATCATTACAGAGGCGCTGGGTCTGAAACTCGTAGAAGATAAAGAAACAGTAGACAGGCTGTATTATTTCTTTAATAAGATTTCCAGACCGGGCCAATCCATGACGCCAAACAATTTGAAACAGGCAATGGTGCCTGAAGGCTGCACCGTTTTGACAAACAAAAACGGCACAGCTCCCGGCATCCTGATCGAAAAAGACGGCAAGACAGTAATAATGCTGCCTGGCCCGCCGAGAGAACTTGTTCCGTTATTTGAGGAATACTGTATTCCGTATTTCCTGAAAAAATCCAATGAAACTATTTATTCTGTCATGGTCAAGCTAGTCGGAATCGGTGAAAGCGAAGCCGCAGCCAGGATTGATGATATCCTGAATAACAGCACTAATCCGACTGTTGCACCGTATGCCAAGACTGCAGAGGTTCATTTGAGAATTACTGCCAAGGCACATGACGAAGAGCAGGCCAAGGCTATGATAGAACCTGTTTTTGAGAGAATCAAAGACGTTCTGGGGCCTTATATTTATTCTACGGACGAAGAGGAGACTCTGGAGGACGCAATCATCCATCTGCTGAATGAAAAAGGTCTGACAATAACGACTGCTGAGTCCTGTACAGGAGGACTTCTTGCCGGCAGGCTGATCAATGTCAGCGGAGCCAGTGATGTTTATAAAGAAGGTTTTGTAACTTATTCTAATGAGGCCAAGGCCAAAAGACTGGGTGTAAGCAAGGATACTCTGGATACATTTGGCGCTGTCAGCGAAGAATGCGCCGCTGAGATGGCCAGGGGAGCTGCGATGGCAGCCGGAACAGATATCGGAGTATCCACCACAGGCATTGCAGGTCCATTAGGAGGAACACCGGAGAAACCTGTCGGCCTGGTTTATATCGGCATTTACTATAATGGCGGGACAAAGGTTATTAAGACCAACGTTCCGAGAGGCCGTCAGGAGATCAGGGAGAGGACTGTCGTCAGGGCTCTCGACCTTATCAGAACAACTGTATTACAATATTAAATTAATATTAACTTTACTATTAGCATCTTGTCTCGGAATGGGCAGGATGCTACATTTTTATAAGCAGGTAAGTCTAATATTCTGTTGACAAAAATCAATTATTGATTTATTATAAAAGCGAACATAAGTTCGCATTCATTTAAAGGAGTAAGAAATGGACAATAAAGAGAAATTAAAAGCATTGGATGCAGCGATTGCTAAGATAGAGAAGGATTATGGCAAGGGTTCTGTTATGAAACTTGGTGACCAGAAGGCTATGGAGGTTGACACTATTTCCACAGGTTCCATCAGCCTGGACAAGGCGCTGGGTGTTGGCGGCATCCCTCGCGGCAGGATTGTTGAGATCTACGGTCCTGAGGCCAGTGGTAAGACCACCCTGGCTCTGCATATTGTCGCTGAGGTTCAGAAGAACGGCGGCATCGCAGGCTTTATCGATGCAGAGCATGCGCTGGATCCTAAATACGCTCATGATATCGGCGTAGATGTTGATAATTTATATATTTCCCAGCCTGACTACGGTGAGCAGGGTCTCGAGATCTGTGAGACCATGGTCCGTTCCGGAGCTATGGATATCATTATCATTGACTCTGTAGCAGCGCTTGTTCCTAAACATGAGATCGATGGCGAGATGGGTGAGGCTACTGTAGGCGCTCAGGCGAGACTTATGTCCCAGGCGCTCAGGAAGCTGACCGCTATTGTTTCCAAGACACATTGTACTGTTATCTTTATTAACCAGCTCAGAGAGAAGATCGGCGTATTCTATGGCCCGTCAGAGACTACTACAGGCGGACGCGCTCTTAAGTTCTACGCATCTGTCAGGATAGATATCCGCAGGATCGAGCAGCTCAAGCAGGGCGGTGAGGTTATCGGTAACAGAGTAAGGGCCAAGGTTGTTAAGAATAAAGTTGCTCCTCCTTTCAGAGAGGCAGAGTTCGACATTATCTTTGGCGAAGGCATTTCAGCTGTTGGTGATATTCTTGATCAGGCTGTTGCTTTCAATATCATTAACAAGAGCGGCGCATGGTATTCATACGAAGGCGAACGTATCGGACAGGGCAGAGAGAATGTTAAGGCATATCTCAAGGCTAATCCTGAATTCTTCGCCAGAGTTGATAACATGGTCAGAAATAAGATGGGATTTAACGGCGAGATCCCTGAGGTCCCTTCATCTGAAGAAGAGTTCGATAATATGGCTGAGTTCAATCCGGATGACCTTGAGCCGGATGTTGAGGAATAATGCTTTATTTCAGCTTAAAATACAATAATTATTCTCAAAAACAGATCCGTATCAGCGGGTCTGTTTTATTATTGATATAAACTATAACACTTTAACAAAATTTACTTGTAAATAATGCGGTTTTCTAGTAGTATATATAGGCGATATTATACATTTGGAGGTATTTTTCACATGAATGTTTATAAGACAGAAAACATTAGAAATGTGGCACTTTTAGGTCATGGCGGTTCCGGTAAAACAACTCTCGTTGAATCTATGGCGCTTACCACTGGCATCATTACCAGAATGGGCAACATCAATGATGGCAACACCATCAGCGATTTTGATAAAGAAGAAATCAAGAGAAAATTCTCAATCAGTACTATTTTAGTTCCTGTTGAATTTAACGGTGTTAAGATCAATGTCCTGGATGCTCCGGGCTACTTTGATTTTGTTGGTGCAACTGAAGAGGCTGTAAGCGTCTGCGATGGCGCTGTTATCGTTATTAACGCTAAGTCAGGCCTTGAAGTTGGCGCAATCAAAGCTTGGAATCTTTGCGAGAAATATAACATTCCTAAGATGATCTATGTTTCCGGCATGGATGATGTTAATGCTGATTACTATACAGTTATTTCATCTCTTAAAGAGCAGTTTGGCAATAAGATTGCTCCGTTCCATATTCCAATTGATGAGGGCGGACAGTTTGTTGGATATGTAAACGTTATCCGCAAGGCCGGCAGAAAGTTCAAAGCTGACGGCTCATATGATGTATGTGACGTTCCTGCTGATGCTCAGGCTCATCTTGATGAATACAGAAACATGATCGATGAAGCAGTTGCTGAGACTTCTGAAGAACTCATGGAGAAATACTTCGGCGGTGAAGAGTTCACTCTTGATGAGATTTACAGCGCTCTTAAGGAAGCTGTTACAGGCGGAGACCTTGTTCCTGTAATGGTTGGTTCTTCAATTAAGAACCTTGGCGCTAAGATGGTTCTTGAAAACATCGAGCGTTACTTCCCGGCTCCAAATGAGTCACCTGTTAAGAAGCATGCTGTTAATGCTAAGACTGATGAAGAATTCGAACTTACATGTGATCCTACAAAACCGCTTGCAACATACGTATTCAAGACTATCATGGATCCATTCATTGGTAAGTATTCAGTAGTTAAGGTTTATTCAGGTGTTCTTACAAGCGATGATCAGGTATTTAATGCAGCTACAGATGAGTCCGAGAAGATCTCCAAACTTTATATTAAGCGCGGCAAGAACTTTGAAGAGATCAAAGAACTTCAGGCAGGCGATATCGGTGCTATCGGTAAGCTGAACCTTGCTAAGACAGGCGATACACTTTCCAGAAAAGATACTCCAATTATTATTGACAAGTTTGAATATTCAAAACCATATACATACATGAAATATTCAGCTGTAAATAAAGGCGAGGAAGATAAGATCTCCCAGGCTCTTCAGAAACTCTGCGCAGAGGATCAGACTCTTAAGACAATGAATGATGAAGAGAACAAGCAGTCTCTTATTTACGGTATCGGCGATCAGCAGCTCGACGTTGTTGTTTCTAAGATGAAAGATAAATACAAAGTTGACATCACTCTTGACAAACCTGCATTTGCTTTCCGTGAGACCATCCGCAAGAGCGCTGACGTTCAGGGTAAGCATAAGAAACAGTCAGGCGGCCACGGCCAGTACGGTGATGTTCGTATGATCTTCGAACCTCTCGGAAATACTGAGAAAGCTTATGAGTTTGAAGAGAGAGTAGTCGGCGGATCAGTTCCTAAGAACTTCTTCCCTGCAGTTGAAAAAGGACTTCAGGAATGCGTTCAGAGAGGACCTCTGGCAAACTATCCGGTAGTTGGCGTTAAGGCTATTCTGTACGATGGATCATACCATCCGGTAGACTCTAACGAAATGTCATTCAAGATGGCTACCATCCTGGCATTCAAGAAAGGCTTTATGGAGGCTAATCCAGTTCTCCTTGAGCCGATCGTATCACTTAAGGTTACTGTTCCTGACAGATTCACCGGTGATGTAATGGGTGACCTCAATAAGAGACGTGGCCGTGTTCTTGGTTCAAACGCTGTTGCTCCTGGAATCACATGCATTGAGGCAGATGTTCCTAACTCAGAGCTTTATGGATATGGCACAGTACTTCGTTCAATGACCGGTGGTTTCGGTGATTTCGAATACGAATTCTCACGTTACGAGCAGGCTCCGGCTGATGTACAGCAGAAGGAAGTTGCTGCAAGACATACAGACGACGAGGAATAATTTATCTTGATTTACGATGTAATCATTATTGGTGGCGGTGCAGCAGGAATGCGCACCGCCATTCAAGCAAAAAAGAATAATAAATCCGTTCTGGTCATCGAGCATGGTGATCGCGTCGGCAGGAAGATTCTTTCCACGGGCAACGGAAGATGCAACCTTACAAACATGAATTGCAGGGTTGATTTATTTGACCGGAATCCTGAAGGAATATATCCGTATTTCACAATTGGTGACAGATCTTTCGTTGAAGAAGTCATTGGCATATCCGACTGCCGTGATACTCTGGTTTTTTTCGGCGGATTAGGCCTGCTGTTTGAAATTAAGAATGATTTTGTCTATCCTAGAAGCGGCCAGGCTTCATCTGTTCTGGACGCTCTGCGTTTTGCGTGTGAGGACGCAGGTGTTGAGTTTATTTTGAATTATCAGCCAATTTCAATTATCAAAAATGAAAACGGATTTAATATTGATAACAGTTACTATTCCAGGAAGCTCGTTATCGCAGCGGGAGGTAATTCCGCCTGCAAAAGCGGATCTGACGGCTCGGGATACGAACTGGCCCGACTTTTTGGCCATCAGATAATTAAGCCGCGTCCGGCTCTGTGCGGAATAAACTGTTCTGATAAATTCTTTAAGGCTCTGGCAGGAGTCAGAAATGACAGTACGGTCAAGCTTTTCGCTGATGGCAAAGAAGTTATCAGGGCTACAGGCAATCTGCAGTTTAATGACTATGGACTGTCAGGCATCCCTGTATTTCAGATATCATCTGATTTTGGCAGGCTGAATGAATCCGGATGCAGGTTATCGTTGTCAGTCGATCTCCTGCCGGAATTCGCAGAAGATGAGCTGATACTTGCTGTAAAAGCCAATCCGCATCTGCTGGGAATACTAAATAAAAAGCTGACCGCGGTTATTTTGAAAATGTCTGACGGTTTAGCCGAGTCAAAAGTCAAACTGATCAAGCATTTTATTGCTACTCCTAACAGCCTGAGAAGCTTTGATGAATCACAGGTTACTGCAGGAGGCGTATCAACTGACGAGATTAACCCCAAGACCATGATGTCGAGACTGATAGATGGCCTTTATTTCGCAGGTGAGATAATAGACGTGAACGGAATATGCGGAGGCTACAATCTGCAATGGGCGTGGTCTACGGGTCAAATAGCGGGAAATAGTATTTGATATGATCAGAATCTCAGGAATTAAAATAGATATCGGTCAGGAGGGCAGACTGTTAAAGAAAGCAGCTTCCATTCTGAAAGTATCACCCGACGTAATATCGGATTTTTTTATTATAAAGAAATCTTTGGACGCAAGGGATAAAGATCATATTCACTACAGCTATATTGTCGATGTCTGCGTTAATGATGAAGATAAAATCTTAAGAAGATGCAGGAATCCTAAAGTATCAATATCCAAACCAAAGAATTATAAACTTCCAGAGCAGGGCAGCGCTGCCCTTATTAACAGACCTGTTGTGGTCGGAAGCGGACCGGCCGGACTGTTTGCAGCGTATTTCCTGGCTCAGAATGGCTACAAGCCTATTTTGCTTGAGCGCGGAGATGACGCAGACTCCAGAATCAGAAAGGTAAATGATTTCTGGAATAATGCAGCTCCTTTGGATCCTGAGACAAACATTCAGTTTGGAGAAGGCGGCGCAGGAACCTTTTCAGACGGCAAACTCAATACAGGTGTTAACGACCCGTCAGGCAGAAATAAGCTTGTATTAGAGACTTTTGTTGCGAATGGGGGTCCGCGGGAAATCCTGTATTCCAATAAACCGCATCTGGGAACAGACGTTTTAATGTCAATCGTTAAAAACATGAGAACCTATATTGTATCGCATGGAGGGGACGTACTGTTCAATGCCAGATTTGATGGCTTCAGATCAGATGATGACAGATTGGAAAGCATTATTTATACAAAGGACGGTGTCAGTCATAAACTGAGATGTTCGGATCTGATACTTGCAACAGGTCACTCTGCCAGAGACACATTTAAGATGCTCTTTGAAGCCGGCATCAATATGCAGGGCAAGCCTTTTGCTGTTGGAATCAGAGCTGTTCATGACCAGGACAAGATTAACCGGATCCAGTATGGCCCTGAATATAAAGAAAAGTATGGCAATAAGCTCCCGCCGGCTGATTACAAGCTGACGTACAGAGCTGATGATGGCAAAAGTGTCTTTTCATTCTGCATGTGTCCGGGTGGGTTTGTTGTCGATTCTTCCTCTGAACCGGGTCATCTGTGCATTAATGGAATGAGCTATTCAGGCAGAGACGGTGAGTTCGCCAATTCTGCAATTATTGTCAGCGTTTCCCCTGAAGATGTGGGTTCTGACACTGTGCCATTGAAAGGTATTGAATTCCAGAGGGACCTCGAAAGGAAAGCTTTTGAATGCGGAAACGGACATATTCCGGCGCAGTATTACAGGGACTTTGTTAAGACTGTACCGTCAAAAGGTAATAATACATTTTCAGGTGTTAAAGGCGGTGTTTGCTATACGGACTTAAACAATATTTTGCCTGAATTTGTTTCCAGGGACATTAAAGAGGCAATGCCTTTCTTTGGAACAAAAATGTCCGGATATGATGACGATGATACATTGATTCTTGCTGTTGAAAGCAGGACGTCATCGCCTGTCAGAATAGTCAGGGACGATCATTTTGAAAGCAGCATCAAAGGCATTTATCCATGCGGCGAAGGCGCTGGCTATGCGGGAGGCATTACCAGCGCAGCCATAGATGGAATAAAGGTCTTTGAAGAAATATATAAAAGATATCATCCGCTTTAATAAATACGGATTCTGTGATACAATAATATATTGTTTTGGAGGCAGAAATTGAATATAAATTTAGTTAAAAAAAGCGGACAAATCCATACCTTAGCTGCAAAAGGTGAAGAAATCCTGGAGGTTTATCAGGTTGGTGACCATCTGCAGTATTTCCTGTTTGATCCATTCAGAAGAGCCATTAAAGAGCTATATCCTCTGATGACAAAAGAAGCTTTTGTCAGAATAGTTAACTGCTCAGGCTCGGATGATAAGATCTTCTTTTGCTGTGCGGAGAAATCAGCAGATGAAACTGTAATCAATATTTACAGGGGAAGTATTACTGAAGATGAAGAACCAATTCTGTTATGCTCATTTACAGAGGTTTCTGATTATTCAGAGAAAGGTAGCCGCCTTACAGCATTCATCCTGTCTGAAAACATGGTTCTGATTCAAAAAGAACTGCCGTTGGATGAAGACTCAGGGCAGTTCATAGGCAGGATCAAATTTGACCTTACGCTTTTTGATGCTGAAACCAATGAGCAGTTTGATGTAACTGAAGAAACATACATCAATAATGGCTTTAGCCTGATCAGGCGTATTGCTGATACTAAGTTCATGATCAAGACAGGCTTTAACTGTCTGGAAGACAGCAGGATTCCTGAAGCATCTGAAGAAGCTGCATTGATAGAAGGCGTTTACTTTGGCGATGCAGATCAGTTCTGCGAGAACCTAAAAGCAAATTCCACAATGCATGAGCTGAACATTCTGGTTTCAACTTACAATGACAAATATATTGTGAGTCCGGGCTTTTCTGATAATTATTTGTATTACACAGTGGTAGATGCAGATAAGGTCCATTCAGAAACATTCTTCCACAATATCAGTACTGAAGAGAAAATTTCTTTCAGAAATGACAGACCATTGAGAGATGACTTGGACGTTGCATATGTTGTGGACGGCATTCCATATATTAAAATCAACAATGAAAACAGTGTCGATTTCCTGAATCTAAGAAGTGCTGATATCGATATCAACTTCCCGGATGAGGAATTCGTAGCGCTCCTCGGCAAGCTCTTTATTATGCAGAAGTTGAAGTACAACCATAACCATTTAAGATTTTACCATTTTCCAAAACTTAAAATGGTCCTGGATGAAAAGGCAGAATACGCCGGCAGCTGCTGTATAGGAGACAATTTTTACATTTATATTTAGACATGTATTACATAGACGAAGACATTAAACAGAATATTTTAGCGGAAGCTCCTGAGACAGAACCTGAGAGGCAGTACTATTTTATTGACGAATGCAGGAAGATCGTTTCATCAATCGAGGAAGAAAAGGGCAGAAAGCTCACTGCATGCATCAATACTTTCGGCTGCCAGATGAACGCCAAGGACTCTGAAAAACTCTGCGGCATTATGCAGAGAATAGGCTATGTGATGACTGATACTGAGGATGCCGACTTTGTTCTTTACAACACTTGTACTGTCAGGGAGCACGCCAACGTCAGGGTGTACGGCAGATTGGGAGTTCTCAAGAATTCCAAGGACCATAACCCGGACATGATCATAGCCCTGTGCGGCTGTATGATGCAGGAGCCGGACGTCGTTGCTATAGTTAAAAAGAGCTACAGGCATGTAAATATTATTTTTGGAACCCATAATATTTATAAGCTTTCTGAACTTTTGTTCCTTTATTTCTGCGAAGGCAAAAACCAGACTGAAGTGCTGGATGGAACGTCTGAAATTGTTGAAAACCTTCCTGCCAACAGGGTTTATAAATTCAAATCAGGCGTAAATATCATGTATGGCTGCAATAATTTCTGCAGTTACTGCATAGTACCTTATGTACGCGGACGTGAAAGAAGCAGGGCACAGGAAGATATCCTGAACGAAGTCAGGCAGCTGGCTGCTGATGGCGTTGTTGAGGTAATGCTTCTGGGCCAGAACGTCAACTCATATGCTTATGACTTCCCGGATCTGCTTAATAAAGTTGCCAATGTTCCCGGCATAAAACGCGTCAGATTCATGACCTCCCATCCAAAGGATCTGTCTGATGAACTGATCCGTGTTATCAGGGATAATCCTATTATTTGCAGGCACATTCACCTGCCGCTTCAATCAGGCAGCAGCAGGGTACTTAAGGAAATGAACCGCAGATACGACAAGGAAGGCTATCTGGCTCTGGCTGATAAGATCAGGAAAGGAATACCAGATGTTGCAATAACTACGGACATTATTGTCGGATTCCCGGGCGAAACTGAAGAAGATTTCCAGGAAACACTGGACGTAGTCAGAAAAGTGCGTTTTGACAGCGCTTTCACATTTATTTATTCAAAAAGAACCGGAACCAGAGCGGCTTCAATGCCTGATCAGGTTCCTAAAGATATAGTTGATGACAGATTTAACCGACTGCTGGCATTAGTGACTGAAATTGGCAAAGAACAGACTGACCTGTATGAAGGCAGGACAATGGATGTCCTTGTTGAGGGGATTAACCCTAAAGACCCTGCCTATGTGACTGGCAGGTTGTCCAATAACAGTGTCGTACACTTAAAGGGAGATGAGAGCCTTGTTGGACAGATTGTTAATGTCAGATTAGACGAAGCGAAAGGATTTTACTACATTGGCACTATCACCGATGATGTCTCATTATCTTGAGACCAAGAAACAATATCCTGACTGCATATTATTTTACCGATTAGGTGACTTTTATGAAATGTTCTTTGACGACGCGCTCACTGCGTCCAAAGAACTGGAGATCACGCTGACCGGAAAGGACTGCGGACTGGAGGAGCGCGCACCTATGTGCGGAGTTCCTTATCATGCTGTGGATACTTATCTGAACAAGCTGGTATCTAAAGGCTATAAAGTAGCTATTGCTGAGCAGCTTGAGGATCCTAAGCTGGCTAAAGGACTGGTAAAACGTGACGTTATCCGTGTTGTTACTCCGGGCACCAACCTTAACAGCCTTGCACTGGACGAAGATAAGAATAATTATCTGATGTGCATTTATTATGCGACTGATTATTACGGAATCGCTATGGTTGACATTACCACAGGCGAGTTTCTGACTACTCAGGTCGACAATGCGCAGGGCTTAATGGATGAGATAAATAAATTCCCGATTGCTGAGATCATTACCAACCATTCATTTGCAATGGCACCTGTTGATTTCAATTATCTGAGGGACAAGCTGGGTATTACCTGTTATTTCCTGAATGATTCATATTTCGACCAGATCAGCTGCGCTGAACTTATTAAGAAGCATTTCAATGTGATCGATCTCAGCGGACTGGGGCTTAATGATTATTCAGGCTGCATCCCGTGCGTTGGCGCATTGCTCAAATATCTTTACGAAACGCAGAAAACAAGCCTGGATTTCCTTAACAGGATCACAACTTATTCAGCAAATAAGTTTATGGTCATTGATTCAGCAACCAGAAGAAATCTGGAACTGGTTGAGACCATGCGCGAGAAGAATAAGAAAGGCTCACTCCTGTGGGTGCTTGATAAGACCAAGACTGCCATGGGAGCCAGAAGGATCAGGTTTTTCCTGGAACAGCCTCTGATCGACCCTGATGAGATCAGGCACAGACAGGATGCCATAGAAGAGCTGAATTCCAGCCTTATTGACCGTGATGAGCTCAGGGAATATCTTAATCCAATTTATGATCTGGAGCGCTTATTGGCCCGAATTTCGTACAAATCTGCCAATCCGAGAGATCTGATAGCATTTAAGAACTCAATCGAGATGCTGCCACATATCAAATATATCCTGAAAAATTACAAGTGCAGCACTTTGACCTGTCTTTATGATGATCTGGACTGTCTGGAAGATCTGGCCGAACTGATCGGGAAGTCTATCGTTGAAGATGCACCGATAGCTATCAAAGATGGCGGCATTATCAAGGAAGGCTATTCAGAACAGATTGACAAACTCAGAAAATCCAAGGTTGAAGGTAAGACATGGCTGGCAGAGATTGAGGAAAAGGAGCGCGAAAGCACCGGAATCAAAAACCTCAGGATCAAGTTTAATAAAGTATTCGGATATTACATCGAAGTAACGAATTCGTATAAAGATTTAGTTCCGGACAGATATATCAGAAAGCAGACTTTGGTAAATGCCGAGAGATATATTACTGACGAACTCAAGGAACTCGAGGACATGATCCTCGGAGCGGAAGAGAAGCTGTTCTCCCTGGAATATGACCTGTTCACTGATATCCGTGAACAGATTGCCTCCCAGGTGATCCGCATTCAGAAAACAGCTGCTGTTATTTCCAAGATTGACGCTTTCTGTTCCTTGGCATATGTGGCTGAGCACAATCATTATGTCCGTCCTAAGATCAATACAAAAGGTATTATAGATATTAAAGACGGCCGTCATCCGGTTGTTGAAATGGTTATGGATTCAGGCACGTTCATTCCGAATGACGCATATTCTGATGAGGACGAAAACCGTGTAAGCATTATTACCGGACCGAATATGGCCGGTAAATCCACTTATATGAGGCAGCTGGCGCTGATAGTGCTGATGGCCTCAATTGGCAGCTTTGTTCCTGCTTCTTACGCGGATATAGCTGTTTGCGACCGTATATTTACGAGAGTCGGAGCATCTGACGACCTGGCCATCGGACAGAGTACTTTCATGGTTGAAATGACCGAAGTTGCCAATATTTTAAGAAATGCCACATCTAAGTCCCTGATAATTCTGGATGAGATTGGCAGGGGCACGTCCACATTTGACGGTCTGTCGATTGCATGGGCTGTAGTGGAATATATCGCAAATAAAAGAAAATGCGGTGCTAAGACGTTCTTCTCAACCCATTATCATGAACTGACTGAACTGGAAGGCATGATCGATGGCGTCAAGAACTACTGTATCAGTGTTAAGGAGCAGGGCGACAATATCATCTTCCTGCGTAAGATCATCAGAGGCGGCGCCGATAAGAGTTACGGCATTCAGGTAGCTTCACTGGCCGGCGTGCCTGCAGAAATCACCAAGCGCGCGAAAGAAATCGTTAATCAGCTGATTACGGCTGACATAACGATGAAAAAGCCTGAGCTGCTTCAGAGCATTGAATCAAATGAAACAGATGATGCAGCGCAGGAAATAATTTCAAAGATAAGAAATATTGATGTTGACAGGCTGACTCCTTTGGATGCTCTCAATATTCTGTATGAATTAAAACGCGAAACCAATGAATGAGATTAAACTGCTGGATAAAAACACAATAGATAAAATTGCGGCCGGCGAGGTTGTAGACCGTCCAAGCAGCATTGTAAAGGAACTGATGGAAAATTCCATCGACTCCGGTGCCAATGCTATTTCTGTTGAGATCAAGGACGGCGGAATAAGCCTGATCAGGATCACTGATAATGGCTGCGGAATAGATAAAAGCCAGGTAAGAAAGGCTTTCTTAAGGCATTCCACAAGTAAGATCAGCGATGCGTCAGACCTGGCATTTATCAGGACGCTGGGTTTCAGGGGTGAGGCTCTTTCCAGTATTGCTGCGGTTTCCCGGATTGAACTTTGCACCAAGACAGCTAACGACATGACAGGCATGATCATTAAGCTGGAGGGCGGAGAAGAAGTCAGCTGTCAGGAAGCAGGACTTCCGAACGGCACCACTGTTATTGTCAGAAATATATTCTTTAATACCCCTGCCAGACTTAAATTCTTAAAGTCCTCCCAGACTGAAGCAGGCTACATTTATGATATCGTTGAAAAGATCGCGCTTTCGCATCCTGAGATAGCGATCAAATTCACATCAAATGGCTCAATGAAACTGAATACTTCAGGAAATAATTCCATGAAGGATACAGTTTATGCTGTTTTCGGCAGGGATATTACGTCCAGAATGCGAGAAATCGACAAACAGGACAGCCTGCTGCATATTACAGGATATATAGGAAACCCTGAGCTGGCCAGGACCAACAGGAATTTTGAATACTATTTCGTAAATGGCAGGTATGTTAAGGATAAGATTATCAGCGCTGCCATCGAAGAAGCATATAAGAATTATCAGATGAAAGGCTCATTCCCGTTTACGGTCATCAATATAACAATTGAGCCTGAACTGATGGACGTCAATGTGCATCCATCCAAGATGGAAGTTCGCTTTTCTGATAATGAAAGAGTATATAACAGCGTTCTGAACCTGATCTCTGAAACTATCAGAGAGAGGGAGAACATCCCTTCCGTATCTGTTGCAGAAAGGCTTGTTACACGTGACATACCTAAAGCAGAGGACCGGATAATCCCAGAGATCAAGCCTGTTGAGCAGGTGCATATTCCAGTACCAAAGGCTCCTGAACCGTTCGAAGAAAAAAGGATCCAGACTGCGCCTCAGCCTGTGGTACGTGAGGATTCATTTTCACAGCCTTCATTCTTTGAAGATGGTTTTCTGACTGACACCGCCAGAAAGAAACACCGCATCATCGGCAATGTTTTCGAGACATACTGGATTGTTGAATTCGAAGATAAAATATATATAATCGACCAGCATGCAGCTCATGAAAAGGTTCTTTATGAACAGTTTTCAGCCGACTTGATGTCCGGAGCTCATTACAGCCAGGCAGTATCGCCTGCGATCAT
Source organism: Lachnospiraceae bacterium (assembly GCA_017441295.1). Classification (GTDB taxonomy): domain Bacteria; phylum Bacillota; class Clostridia; order Lachnospirales; family Lachnospiraceae; genus RGIG5612. The sequence goes on along the minus strand of JAFRYA010000005.1, from coordinate 41,297 downwards.
TGTTTCGCTGACTCCGGATGAAGAAAGTATTTTGACCCGCTATATGAAGGAATTCAATGATATCGGTTTTGAGATAAGCCATTTTGGCGGCTCAGAATACGCCATTTCAGCTGTTCCTGCTGATTTATATACGTTTAACAGCGCGGACCTTTTCGTGTCGATTATCGACGAATTAGGCGCTTATGGAGGCTCTTTCGCGTCAACAATGATACATGACCGTATAGCGACTGCCGCATGCAAAGCAGCTGTAAAGGGCGGCAATAAGATGTCATTCTCTGAAGCTGATGAGCTGATAGACAAACTGCTTCGTCTGGACAATCCGTTCAACTGCCCGCACGGCAGGCCGACGATCATCTCCATTTCCAAGTCCGAACTGGAAAGAAAGTTTAAGAGGATAGTCTGATGAATAAGAAGCCATTAGTCATTATAGGCGGTGCTACAGGAGTCGGCAAAACGGCTCTTTCTGTTAAGCTGGCCCAAATGATCGGCGGAGAGATCATCAGTGCTGATTCAATGCAGGTTTATAAAGGCTTTGATATAGGTACTGCCAAGATCAGACCTGAAGAAACACAGGGAGTCCCTCATTTTCTGATCGATGAGCTTGAGCCGGACGATGAATTCAATGTTTATGAATTCAAGCACAGAGCCCTGAAATATGCCGAAGAGATATGGGAAAGAGGTCATATTCCTATAATTGTCGGTGGCACCGGTTTCTATATCCAGGCGCTGCTGTATGATATTGATTTTACTGATGAGGAAACTGATAAATCATACAGACACGAGCTTGAGCAGTTAGCTGAAGAAAAAGGTGCTGAATACCTGCATGATATGCTGAATGAAGTGGATCCTGAATCAGCGTCGGCTATTCATAGAAACAATGTGAAGAGAGTCATCAGAGCACTGGAATATTACCATGAAACCGGTGCGCAGATGTCCAGCCACAACACCGAACAGCGCCAGAAGGAATCTCCATATAATTACGCTTATCTGATCCTTAACAGGAAGAGGGATGTGATTTATAAGAGGATCGAAGACCGTGTCGAACTAATGATGGACGAAGGACTGGCTGATGAAGTAAAAGGGTTGCTTGACAGCGGTATTTCACCGGATTCACTGGCAATGCAGGGCCTGGGTTATAAAGAAATAGCTGACTATATTTTAGGTAAATGTTCACTGGATGAGGCTGTTTATAAACTGAAACTGAATACACGTCATTTCGCTAAACGCCAGATTACATGGTTCAAACGCGAGAAGGATGCCATCTGGGTCAATTATGAAGACTTTGCAGGCATAGAAGAGATGACTAAACATATAATTAACATTTTGAAGGAGAAAGACATTGTTTAATTACCCTGACATTGATCCTGAATTATTAAAAGAAGCACAGCAGATAGAAGAGAGCCTGAATGAAACTTTCAGGCGGATTGATGATATATCAGAAGCTAACCAATACAAAGTTCTGAACGCTTTCAGAAAGAACAGGATTTCTGAAGCCCATCTGGGGATGTCCACCGGTTACGGATATAATGACGCCGGCCGTGATGACCTGGAGAAGGTTTATGCTGATATTTTCCATACAGAAGACGCTCTGGTGCGTCCTCAGATAACCTGCGGTACACATGCCATTTATCTGGCGCTTTCAGCGAACCTTCTGCCTGGTGATGAACTTATTTATATTACAGGCAAGCCATACGACAGTCTGGAAATGGCTATCGGCATTGTGGATTCACCGCTTTCTCTCAAGGAAATAGGTGTTTCTTATAAACATGTTGAAATGATCGATGAGGCTGAATTTGACTATAAGGCCATTGAAGAAGCCATTTCAGATAAAACCAGGATTATCGCAATCCAGCGTTCAAAAGGATATAAAGACAGAGCTTCTCTCAGTCCTGAGCATATTGGTGAAGCGGTTAAGTTTGTTAAAAACATTAACAGCAATATCATTGTGTTTGTTGACAACTGCTATGGAGAGTTTGTTTATCCGGATGAGCCTACTGACTATGGCGTTGATCTCTGTGTTGGATCGCTGATCAAGAATCCGGGCGGCGGTCTGGCTCCTATTGGAGGATATATTGTTGGCCGTGCAGACCTGATCGAAAGATGTGCTTATAAACTGACTTCACCTGGTCTGGGCAAAGAGGTCGGAGCTACTTTAGGTGTACTCAGATCCTTCTATCAGGGATTATCCCTGGCACCTGCTGTAACTGCAAACGCACTAAAAAATGCTCATCTGGCTGCGGCTCTTTTCGAAAAGCATGGATTCAGGGCTGTTCCTGCATCTGATGAGCAGCATGCATGCATAGTTCAGGCTATAGATTTTGAAGAGCCGGAGAAATTAAAGAAATTCTGCAAAGCGATCCAGGCAGCATCATATATTGACAGCTTTGTTAAGCCGGAAGACAGCGACATGCCGGGATATGCTGATACAGTAATTATGGCTTGCGGATCTTTCGTTTCAGGCTCATCCATTGAACTGTCAGCAGACGGTCCGATGCGTCCTCCATATACCGCTTATTTCCAGGGCGGAATAACATATGAGCAGGGCAAATACGCGCTCCTTTGCGCGCTGCAGGACATCGAATTTTAACACTAATTACATTGTATTAAGACTTATATATATGCTAAAATAAAATATCCATGAGGGGTTAGTCTGAAAGGACTGATCATGAAGCATAATATTACAATTAAGGACCTGCAGCCTGATTTACGTCCGGACGAAAAGTTTCGGAAATTTGGGCCGAAAGCTTTGTCTGACGCGGAGCTTTTGGCTATTATTTTAAGAACAGGCAGCAACGAATGTCACTCCGTGGACCTTTCAAGGCAGATTCTTACGTCTCCATCATGCAGTGAAGAGAACATCCTGAACATTTTCAATTACGAGATGGTCTCACTCATGAAAATTAAGGGCATCGGTAGGGTAAAGGCTACTCAGATAATGGCTATCGCTGAATTATCTTTGAGAATCGCCAGCAACAGCCTGAGGAGCCGGCTGAATTTTAACAGTCCGGCGTCTATCGCGGCATATTATACCGAACAGCTCAGGCACAGACCGCGCGAAGCCATCATGCTGATCATGCTGGACAGCGCATGTGGGCTGATCAAGGATATGATCATTTCAGAAGGTACTGTCAACACGGCTCTGCTTTCACCCCGGGAAGTGTTCATAGAAGCATTAAAGTACGAGGCAGTGAATATTATTCTCCTGCATAATCATCCCAGCGGGCATCCGGTCCCCAGCAAGGATGACATTGCCAGCACCAGGAAGATTGCTGCAGGCGGCAGGATGATAGGCATTGAGCTGCTGGACCATATAATTATTGGCGACAGGAAATACATCAGTTTCAAAGAAGAGGGTTTGATCAATGAGTGATAAATACGGCATTGATATCGGTACATGCAACGTCAGGCTGTCATACGTCAATACTGGCGAGATCCTGACGGAGAAGAACGTTATTACCATCAAGGACAGAAAACTGGTCCTGGGCTATGGTGACGACGCTTATGAAATGTTTGAGAAAGCACCTGAGAATATTGAAGTTATATTCCCGGTTGTGGACGGCGTTATTTCTGACATTGATAAGATGCAGCTCATTCTGGAGCATTTATATAAAAAGCTCAACTACGGCAAGAACGTCAGAGGTTCAGACTTTCTGATCGCCGTTCCTACAGACACCACGGAGGTTGAGAAGAGGGCATTCCATGAGCTGGTTGCCAACTCCAAGATCAAGCCGAGGAGTATTTCTGTAGTAGAGAAGAGTGTTGCTGATTCTGTTTACTGCGGCGTTGACATTGAGAGCCCGCGCGGCAACATAATAGTCAATATCGGCGCCGATACCACCGATATTTCGGTTGTTTCTCTCGGAGGCATAGTTCTTTGCAATACTATCAAAGTAGCCGGAAATAAGATAAATGAGGCTATTATAAACGCTGTTAAGCAGGCTGAAGCTAAGCTGATCGGCATGAAGAGCGCAGAGCAGCTTAAGTTTAACCTGGTTGATCTGGGTCTTCGTCCTGTACATAAAGAAATGAAGCTGTTCGGACGAGTATTGGCCACAGGACTTCCGGTCAGAACGACTATCGGCTCTGAACTGATCAATCCGGTTGTAGCTGAAACTATTGAGCCTATTATTGACGCTGTTAAGAGGACTCTGGAGAAAACTCCTCCTGAGCTGGCAGCTGATATTGTTGATAACGGTATGTATCTGCTGGGCGGCTCAGCCAACATGAAGAATATTGACTCATTATTCAACAGAGAGACAGGTCTGAAAGTTAATCTCATGCCTGACCCGATCAACAGTACGATCAAGGGAGTTACCAAGATAATGAGCTCATCCAAGTATGATTCTGTCAGATACTTCCCGCAGGAAAAGGTTTATAACTAATGACAAAAAAGGTTGATGAGATCTTCAAAGAGAAGCAGCATTCCTCCAATATCACCCCTCCTGCAAAGGAACCGGGTAAAGTCAGCAGGATAGCAAAGAAATACTCTGATAAGATCAAAAAAGAAAAGAATAGGGAACGTGGCTTTCAGGAATATATCGGCAAGACCAAGAAAGAAACGGATTACCGCGATGCTGATAATCCGCTGACTCCTTTTGAGAAGGTCAAAGCCTGGTTCCAGAATATATTTAATTATTTCAAAATCCATAAATCACCGAGCCAGAAGGCGCCTATCAAGGTCAATCCTAAGCATTTACTTATTATTTTAGGTGCCATTTGTGTGGCTCTTATCATCCTGTCATCTATCAGTGATACTGTTGCAAAACCTTTCAAAGCTGTGGCTTCTATAGTTGTTACTCCTGCTCAGAAGGGCGTTAATACTGTTGGATACTGGATTTTTGACAAGATTGAACTCCTGAGCGACCTCAAGGACGTATATGACGAAAATAAAGAGCTCAAAGATCAGATCGCTCAGCTGACGGCTGATAATGTTTCACTTAGACAGAAAGAAGCCGTTCTTAACAGGCTCAGGAAGCTCCTGGATCTTAAAGACCAGTATGTTAATTACGAAACAATCGCGGCAGAGATAGTTGCAAAGGATTCCAGCGACTGGTTCGCTACATTTACTATCAGCAAAGGCTCTAATGATGGAATTGCCAAGGATATGAATGTTGTGGCTGAAGGCGGACTGGTTGGCATCGTTATTGACGTTGGGCCGAACTATTCTACTGTACGTTCCATCATTGATGATGACAACAGCGTCAGCGGTATGTTCGAGAAGTCCAATGACCTGTGCTTTGTAAGCGGAAATATTACGCTGATGAAACAGAACCTGATCGAATTCCATGACGTCAGCGTTTCAGTCAATATCAGTCTGAATGAAGCGATCATCACATCAAACGTCAGCTCCAAATATCTGCCGGGTCTTTTGATCGGATATGTTAACGATTTCCAGCTGGACGGCAGCGAGCTGACACAGTCAGGACATGTTGTTCCTGCGGTTGATTTTACGAATCTGAACGAAGTGCTGGTTATTACCCAGCTTAAGGAGACATCTGATTAATGTTTTATAGGGTAAGGAATTTTTTCATTATCTTCATATTGATCATTTTTGCGTTTATCGTTCAATATACAATAATTGCGAGAATTCCGTTTCTGGGAGTCGCACCGAATCTCCTGCTTATCCTGACTTTTATGTATGGATACTCCAGAGGCAAGAACGCCGGAATGCTGGTCGGATTTTTCGCCGGCCTGGTTGCTGACGTTTTTTTCTGCGAGGTTTTAGGATTCCACGCACTGATATATCTGCTGATCGGATATGTCAATGGCAGATGGAATAAGTATTTTTATTCAAATGTTATATATATCCCGCTGGTCCTGCTGCTTTGCAGTGATGCATTTTACAGCATCGCATACTTTATCTGTTTCTATGTTCTCAGGGGCAGACTGGCTATCGGATATTGTCTTACACATATAATCGTACCGGAACTGCTGCTTACATTTGTGGCAGGTTTGCTGCTGTTCAAACCTCTTAAATTCCTGAACAGCAAGATGTACATGTATTACGAAAACGAGGAAAGCGAAGAATAATGAGGTTTTCTTTCATAAAAGAAAAATTATTACTGGTCTGGGATATTATTAAATCTTTCCTGATCAAAATCCTCTCATCAAGATTATTTATTCTTGGTGCTGTTTTCGCGCTGCTTTTCATTATTCTGTTCGTAAGGCTTTTCTATCTGCAGATCATCAGGTCTGATTATTATGTTGAGAATTTCACTCAGAAAGCGCAGAAAACCATTACTCATGAAGGCCCAAGAGGGAATATTTATGACTGTAACGGCAATCTGCTGGCTCATAATGAAATCTGTTATTCCGTTACAATGACTGATGAGATCCCAAGCGGCAAAAACAAAGGAACTATCATTAACGGTATCGTTTACAACACCATTAAGCTGATCGAAGCCAACGGTGACAAGATCATCAGCGATTTTAATATCGAGGTCAACCAGTTTGGAGAATATGCCTTTGTGGCCGATCCTGTCACCAGGCAGATAACTTTCCTTTGCAATGTATTTGGCAAGACTTCTGACGTGATCTATGAGCAGGGCTATGACAAGAAGACTCCGGATGAAATCATGGAATATTTCTGCGATCACTACGGCATCGATACAGAACTGTATTCCAAGACTGATGTTATCAAGATCGCTACTGTCAGATATGCGCTGTCACTGAATTCATATCAGAAATATGTTTCAACAGTTATTTCCAATGATATCAGCGAACAGACCAAGGCAGCTATCCTTGAGAGTACGGATGATCTGACCGGTGTTTCTATTTCAGAAAGTTACAAGAGAGTATATGATGACGCAATCTATTTTGCTCCGCTGATCGGCTATACCGGACAGATTTCTGAAGATGAACTGGCTGAATACAACCTTTATAATCCGGCAGGAATTAAATATGAATCTTCAGACATTGTCGGCAAGACCGGTCTGGAGAAGTCTTTTGATTCATATCTTCAGGGATCAAAAGGCTTTGAAACTGTATTCGTTGACAGCAAGGGAAGTATTCTGGAAGTAATTGACGAAGAAAAATCCAGCAGCGGCAACAACCTGTATCTGACCATTGACAGGGATCTTCAGATCGCGGCTTATACGATTCTGGAGAAAAAGCTGGCTGCGGCTCTTGTAAATAAAATTGTTAATTATGACTATGTCGCAAAAGAAAAGCAGACATACGTTTATATTCCGGTCAAGGACGTATATTATAAACTCCTTACTAACGTAATCGATGTTACTAAATTTAATCGGACAACTGCATCGCAGCGTGAAAAAGACACCCTGTCAATTTATGAGCTCAAAGAGAAGGAAATTATCGAGAATCTTCACAATGAGCTGACGACTCTTTATCCGACAGCCGTAAATGACCTCAGCGAAGAGTACTATGAGTACATGTATTATATATATAAATTGCTGGGTAATGAGGGCATTCTGGATAAGACAGTCATGGATACCAGCGACTCGGTTTATAAAGAATGGTCTAATGGTTTCATTTCACTTCGTGAATTCATTCAGCACGCGATTTCCGAGAACTGGATCAAGGTTAATATCATTGATTCTGAAGCCAAGTACGCTAACTCGGACGAAATTTATAATGCCGTTGTCGAGAAAGCTGTTTCATTGTTGCATGACAACAGGGAGTTTTCTAAGCTGATTTATTACTATATGGTCTACAACGTTGAGATCGATCCATATACAATCTGTCTGATGCTTTATGATCAGGGCAAACTGGAACAGGATGAAGCTTATGAAAAGCTTATGAATGGATATTACGGAACATATGGCTATGTAATAGATCAGATTTCAAACCTGGTTATTACACCTGCCATGCTGGCACTGGATCCGTGTTCTGGTGCTCTGGCAATTACTGACATCAAAACCGGCAAGCTTAAAGCACTTGTCACATATCCGTCTTATGATAATAACAGACTGTCCGGTTCCATTGATTCTGAGTACTGGTATCAGCTCAGTATGGATGATTCACAGCCTTTGTTTAACAGGGCCACACAGGCGCTGACTGCTCCCGGATCAACATTTAAGCTCTGTACAGCTGTTGCCGGACTGGGCGAAGATTACACGACAACGGACAGAACCATTTATGACGCTGTTTATTTCGAAGCGGTATCACCTTCGCCTAAATGCTACGTAGCACCGGCCAGCCACGGCAGCGTCGACGTCGCGCACGCGCTGTGTCATTCATGTAACTATTATTTCTTCCAGCTGGGCTATGAAATGGGTTCGGATTCCGGCACTTATGTCAGTGCCGAGGCTCTTGATATTATTGAAGATTATGCCATCAAGCTGGGCCTGGGCATTAAGTCAGGAGTAGAGATTGAAGAGACTGCTCCCAGAGTTTCAACCACTGACTCAGTACGTACTGCCATTGGTCAGGGTACTAATGGTTATGCGACTGTGCATATGGCCAGATATGTCAATACTGTTGCAAACGGTGGAAAAAATTATTCTTTAAGTCTGGTAGACAGAGTAGAAAACTCAAATGGAGATATTCTGCTGAAGGTTGAACCTGAACTGACCAATACAGTTGAGCTGACACAGGATGAATGGGATGCTATTCACTACGGAATGCGTCTGGTTGTTACCGAAGGCACAGCAAAGAGCTTCTTTACATCACTTGGAGTAACCGTTGCCGGCAAGACAGGAACAGCTGAAGAAGATCTGCGCCGCTCCAACCATGCGGCTTTCGTAGGATATGCACCTTATGAAAATCCGGAAGTCTCCTTCGCCTGCATGATCAGAAACAGTGACTCTACGTCATATCCGGGCGGCGTATTAAATGACACATTAAAATATTACTTTGGTGAGCTTACATTGGAAGACGTTATGAACGCTGAGGCAGTCAACGAAATCCAGGGCTTCCACTCAGAGTAGGGCAGCATATATGAACTTAAAGCGTATAATAGATACATTAAAATCATACGACTTCAGGACCCTCGATTACAGGCTGATATTTTATGTAATTGCATTATCAGTACTGGGCATCGCGGTTATTTCGTCTGCCGCCAGCCCTGCCATGGCCAAAAAACAGATCGTTGGTCTGATCGGCGGCGTAATCATCATGTTTGTCGTTTCACTGGTTAAATATGAGTTTATTATCCGCTATTATTGGCTGATGTATTTTGTCAATCTGGCGCTGCTTGTTTCCGTTAAGCTTTTCGGCGCAACCTGGCTGGGCGCACAGAGATGGATCGCTATTGGCAATTTCCAGTTTCAGCCTTCAGAAGTGTCCAAATTACTGCTGCTGATATTCTTTGCGGTATTGCTTTCGAACAATAATCAATCATTGAATTCAGTGAAATTCCTTATATTTGCATTGGTAATGTTCGCAATTCCGCTATCTTTAGTATTATTACAGCCCGATTTATCAACTTCTATAGTTATAATTTGTATCTTTTGTGCTATAATGTTTGTGTCGGGACTGCACAGTAAGATTATTAAGAGGGTTTTTCTGGTTATTTTGCCGCTGGCAGCTGTGTTTATCGCATTGATATTTATTCTGCCTGCTGATAAGAATATAATTCCTGAATACCAGTACAACCGCTTGATAGGTTTCTATGACGCTAATAATGAAGTAGCGGCGAAGATCAGGTATCAGCAGGAAAATGCTGTTACTGCCATTGCAGGAGGAGGTTTTAGCGGCAAGGGCTTAAACAATGATTCGCCAACCAGCGTTAAGAACGCAAACTTTATTTCCGAGCCTGAGACTGACTTTATTTTCACGATCATCGGTGAGGAATTAGGTTTTATCGGCACACTGGCCACGATTGTTCTTTTAGGCCTTATCATTTTTGAATGTTTCAGGATAGGGTACAGGGCGAGAGAGCAGATCGGCCGGTCAATAGCCGTCGGATACGGTACATTGATCGCAGTCCAGTCGTTCATTAACATTGGAGTTAATACGATGATCATACCTAATACCGGTCTGACGCTGCCGTTTGTCAGTTACGGATTAAGTTCATTGATAACATCTTTTGTAGGAATTGGCTTAATACTTAATGTCGGATTAAGGAAGAAGATAACATTCTAAGGGGGAGTAAGATGAATATCGGTCTGGTTGCGCACGATTCTAAGAAAGAATTAATGCAGAATTTTTGTATTGCTTATAAAAACATATTGGCAAAGCATGAATTATTTGCTACAGGCACCACAGGCAAACTCATCGAAGATGCCACTGATCTGAGTATTCACAAACTCCTTCCGGGTCATTTGGGAGGCGGCAGGCAGATGAGCGTTCAGATTGAATGCAATCAGATAGATGCCGTAATATACCTTAGAGACCCTGTAAAGCCGAGCGGCCACGAAATGGATTACGCCAGGGTATATCAGTTGTGTGATATCAATAACATCCCTTTGGCAACCAACCTGGCTACGGCAGAGATACTGATCATGGCGATCAACCGCGGTGACCTTGATTGGAGAAACGCATACAAATAAACATATGGAGGAATAAAATTATGGTCAAACTTGTTTTAGGAGCAAAAGGAAAAGGAAAAACCAAGTATATGCTGGATAACGCTAATTCTGAGGCAAAGAATTCAGATGGTGTTGTAATATATCTTGATAAGAATGCCAAGCATATGTTTGAGCTTGACAGAAGGATCAGACTGGTTAATGTCAGCGAATATTTCGTGCTGAGCGCAGAAGCCCTCATCGGTTTTATCAGCGGTCTGGTAGCAGGCAACAGTGATATTGAAGCTATTTATTTTGACAGTTTCCTTACTCTTGTAGGATATGAGGGATCAGATCTTGCAGACCTTTTAGACAAGTTTGTTGTTTTATCACAGACACTTAATGTTGATTTCATTATCAGCTTATCAATGGACGAGCACGAACTTCCGGAACAGTTCAAGGAGTATGTTGTTCTTTCTTTGTAAGACATGAAAGACAATACATTAGAAACACAAAATAATAATAAGAAAAAGAAGCAATTAAACTTTGGAGTTTTCATTGGCTTAGCTGTGCTCCTGTATTTAATTGTTTCTTTTTGCATGTACTTTTTTGGATCTTCTAATGGAACTTACGAAGTTGTCAAAGGCCAGGTTGCCAGCAATTTTGAGAGTCAGTATACAGCACTGATCATCAGGAATGAAAACGTTGTTACTTCTGATGATGACGGATATATTAACTTCTTCGTCGGAGATACTTCCCAGATTTTTGTTGGTCAGGATACATATGTTATCGATCATAACGGAACTATTTCCAAGAAGCTGGAAGAACTCTCCAAGAGCCAGGCTATTCTGAATGAAAACGACCTGACTCATATCCGCACAACGTTTTATGACTTTGATACTTCGTTTTCAAATAACGATTATTACGAGACATATAATCTGATCAACAGAATTGACTCACAGATACTGGATCTCATCAATAACAATGTTTTCTCCAATATTATCAGCGAGCTGACTGACGGCAGCTATCATATCGGTAGTTCTGAAGTGTCCGGCGTAATGCTGCATTATATTGACGGATTTGAGAATTTCACAAGAGAAAGCGTTGAGGCCCAGTCTTTCAGAAAGGCAAATTACACCAAGCACATCATCAAATCAAATGACATGGTTAAAAAGGGCGACCCTATTTACAAAGTCGTTACTTCTGATGAGTGGTATCTGATTATACAGATCAGCAATCCGGAGGATTTTCAGGATATTGATCGCCTGAATATTGAATTTGTTAAAGATAATGTGTCAACCACATGCAAATTCGAGCTGATGACGAAAGCGGGCAATACATACGGCGTGCTGACCCTGGACAAGTATTCCATCAGATATCTGTCAGACCGGTATATTGCCATCAGAATCCAGGACAAGACTGAATCTGGCCTCAAAATACCGAAATCATCAGTTATTACCAGACAGTGTTATACCATCCCAAAAGGTTTCATGACACAGGGCGGCAATTCATCCGACTATGGATTTATGGTTGAGAAGAAAGACGCCAAAGGAGACAACTCAATCCAGTTCACGCCTGCTGAAATTATCAGGACAAACGATGAATTCTGTTATGTCCCTACGGATTATTTTGAGTCAGGAGATGTGTTGTATAATATTACTGACAATACGACGTTTACGATCAACGAGAAAGAAAACTATTACGGCGTTTACATCGTAAATAACGGCGTTAATTCGTTCAGAAACGTCGATATTATAGGTGAGAACAATAATTATTACATCGTCTCAGCAAACACGCAGAATGGCCTAAAAGTATACGACCAGGTAATCAGGCAGCCTAAGAAAGAGTAGTGCTATGATCAAAGAAAATCTTGAGCTGATAAATAAAAGAATAAACGATGCAGCAGCCAGAAGCCCATACAGTCAGGAAGTTACTCTGGTCGCGGTCAGCAAAACAAAACCTGTTTCAATGATACGCGAGGCTTATGATCTGGGAGTGCGCGATTTCGGAGAAAACAAGGTCCAGGAGCTCATGGACAAGATTGATCAGCTGCCATCCGATATCAGATGGCATTTGATAGGACATCTGCAGCGAAACAAGGTCAAATACGTCGTTGGCAGGGTTTATATGATCCATTCTGTGGATTCACTGAGGCTGGCTGAAGAGATAGAAAAAGAAGCTGCCAAGAAAGACGTTACAGTTAACATTTTGATTGAAATTAATGCTGCCGGAGAGGAAAGCAAGTTCGGTGTTAAGCCGGAAGACGCTGCTGAACTGGTTTCTCAGATCAGTCATTTCAGCCATATAAAAATAAAGGGTTTTATGACTGTTGCTCCAGCCTGTGATGACCCTGAAATAATAAGGCCTTATTTCCGTGAAATGAAGAAATTATCTATTGACATTGAAAAGTCAAACGTTGATAATATTAGTAAGTATGTGCTTTCAATGGGCATGAGCGGAGACTTTGAAACCGCCATAGAAGAAGGCGCTGACATAGTCAGAATCGGCACCAGCATTTTTGGAGAGCGCATTTATAATGTTTAAGATGTAAAGGAGATACTATGGGAAAATTAAGTGATAAGTTCCTTGATGCATTCAGCGTTAAACCTGGGGACGACGATGACGAGTACTACGATGAAGAAGAATATATTGAGGATGACTACGAGACTGAAGAGGAGCCAGCTCCTGTAAAGGAAAAAGGCGGCCTGTTCGGCAAGAAAAAGAAATCAGAGCCTGCTTACAGCAAAGGCGCCGGCGCCAGAGGTTCACAGCAGGAAGTCTGCATTTTCAAGCCATCATCAATCGAAGATTCAAGAGAAATTACAGAGACACTTCTTCAGGGCAAAGCTGTTATTATTAATTTCGAAGGACTTCATGTTGAGATTTCTCAGAGGATCATTGATTTCATTTCAGGTTCATGCTACGCATTAGATGGCAATTTACAGAAGATTTCCAACTACATCTTCATTGCCACACCGAACTCAGTTGATATTTCAGGTGATTTCCAGGATCTTTTCAGCGGTGATGACAACACATTTGACATCACAGGATTCAAGTCACCATTACTGTAGTTTTTCATAAAATGCATTCAATAGCTGCCCTTTAATGAGGGCAGCTATATTATTATTGCGCCAAAGGACCAATTATTAATGGTTAAAAAGTATTCAGATAAGCTTAAATCATATTTCATCATCCAGGCCATATTTTTCATAGTTCTGGTAGCATGTGACCAGCTGTTTAAGTATTGGGCATCACAGACTTTGAAAAGCAATGGGCCTATAGTTCTGATAGACGGAGTTCTTGAGTTCTCATATGTTGAGAACCGGGGAGCTGCTTTTGGCATACTTCAGAACAAACAATGGATTTTCTTTATAATTACAGCGATTGTTGTTGTAGCAATCGTTTATCTTGTAATACGTATTTATAAGAAGCTCCGCGCATATTTGGATAAATCTCTTGAAGAAGATGCCATTTTTAAGCCGAAATCTTTCAAGAATGCGGTTTTATTAAGCTTTATTTTGACAATATTATGCGGAGGCGCAATTGGTAATCTGATCGACCGTGTATTTAACGGTTATGTAGTTGATTATATTTATTTCAAGATCATTAATTTCCCTGTTTTTAATTTCGCCGATATCTGTGTAGATGTCGCCGCGGTATTATTAATAATTTTCTTTATATTTGTTTATAAAGAAGACAGCAATCTGATGCTGTTTGGCAAATCTAAGAAGTAATATGGCCAAGCTTGTTTTCACGGTTTCTGATGAAAAAGAAGGCATCCGCATAGATAAGTATCTGGCGGAAGAAGCTGATAATCTCTCCAGAAGCTATATCCAAAAACTGATCAAAGAGGAACGTCTGCTGGTCAACGATTCCCTGTGCAATTCACATTATCAGGTAAAGTCTGATGATGTGATCTGTTTTGATGTGCCTGAAAACATGGAGCCTGAAATTCTTCCTGAAGATATCAAATTAGATATTCTGTATGAGGATTCAGATGTTATTGTAGTGAACAAAGAGAAGGGTATGGTTGTACATCCTGCTGCAGGTCATTATACGGGAACTCTTGTAAATGCCTTGATGTATCACTGCAAGGATCTGTCCGGAATAAATGGCGTGCTGCGTCCCGGAATAGTTCACCGCATAGATAAAGACACATCAGGTGTTTTAATCTGTGCGAAAAATGATTTCGCGCATAGTTCTTTAGCGGAACAGCTCAAGAATCATTCGATGAACCGCAGATACAGAGCCATTATTGTAGGCAAATTAAAAGAAAATGACGGAATTATTACCGGAAGCATAGGCAGAAAGCCATCTGACCGTAAACTAATGGCTATTAATGAGCGTAACGGCAAGCCCGCAGTTACTCATTATCACGTTATTCAGGAATTTGCCGGGTATTCTTATATTGAATGCGTTCTTGAGACCGGCAGGACTCATCAGATCAGAGTGCACATGGCAAGTATCGGACATCCGTTATTGGGTGATATAGCGTATGGCGGCAAATTAAGTGAGTTCAAATATAAAGGAGAACCTCTTCAGGGACAAACGCTTCACGCAATGACGCTTGGATTTGTTCATCCGCGTACAAATGAATATATGGAGTTTTCTGCGGATCTGCCTGAGTATTTTGCCCATATTCTTGAAATTCTTTGATTTTTACCCACTATCACTTCGTTAAAGTTGACTTTTGCGAATAGTTCTGTTAATATAAATTTCAGGTTAACAGGACTCTATTTTCATATTATGAGGAATTTTTTATGCAGCTCCAGCAATTATTAAGTTATGTAAGGCGCGCAGTTGATGATTACCAGATGATCGATGACGGTGACAGGATCGCAGTCGGAGTTTCCGGCGGCAAGGACAGCCTGGCGCTTTTATATGCCCTTAAAGAACTTAGGAGGTTCTATCCCAAGAAGTTCGATATTGAGGCTATCAGCGTAGATTTAGGTTTTGGTAATATAGATTTTGAACAGATCAGGTCTTTTACTGATTCTTTGGGTGTTGAATATTCAATAGCCAAGACTGACATCGCAGAGGTTGTTTTTAATCAGCGTAATGAGAAAAGCCCCTGCTCTCTTTGTGCCAAGATGCGAAAAGGAGCCCTGAACACAATGGCTAAGGAACACGGCTGCAACAAAACAGCTTTTGGCCATCATAAAGATGACATAGTTAATACAATGCTTCTTTCTTTGCTGTTTGAAGGCAGGTTTTATTCATTTAAGCCGGTCACTTACCTGGATCGTATGGACCTGACCCTTATCAGACCGCTGATGTATGTTGAAGAAGCCGATATTATTGGATTTGTAAACAAATATAACCTGCAGATTCTTAAGAATCCTTGCCCTGTTGACGGCGAAACTAAGCGTCAATATGCCAAAGAACTGGCTAATCAGCTGAACCGAGACCATCCGGGTGCCAAGGAAAGAATGTTCAGAGCAGTTTTGACAGGTGTTTATGGCAAATAAGACTTATCACGAACAATTTAAGATAGATACAGACCTCAAATTAAGGGAGAAGCTTAAGACTCTCCCCTCTTTCAGCGCATCATTTTTCAGAGGTATTGAGCCGACAACTTCTGCCAGAACGCGTATAGCATACGCGTACGATCTGAATATTTTCTTTAATTACATCAAGAACGAGACGAATCTGGGCGGCAAGATGGAAATAACTGACTACCCTATCTCTATTCTCGATAAAGTCACACCTTCGACTATTCAGGATTATCTGGATTATCTGAAGGTTTATAACAATACAGACAATACTGAGCGTATTAATGGCGAGCGCGGGCTGATGCGAAAGCTCTCCAGCATCAGATCTTTTTATAATTTCTTCTACAGACTGGAAATGATAAAGACCAATCCTCCGGCTATCGTCAGAATGCCAAAAATACATGATAAAGACATTATTCGCCTGGATACGGACGAAGTTAAGGAACTGCTCGATGAAGTCGAAACAGGGCGAAATCTGACCGCTCAGCAGCAGCATTTTCATGAGAAAACCAAGGTTCGCGATCTGGCAATCCTTACTCTTATGTTAGGAACAGGCATCCGTGTATCTGAATGCGTTGGTCTGGACTTAAATGACGTCGATTTTAAGAATCACGGAATCAAGATTGTCCGCAAAGGCGGAAATCAGGTAGTTGTATATTTTGGTGACGAAGTTGAAGCTGCGCTTCTGGAATATCTAAAAGAAAGAAATGCTATCATTCCTGCGATAGGTCATGAAAACGCTTTCTTCTTATCTCTGCAGCGTAAACGTTTGGCCGTCAGAAGCGTTGAAAATCTGGTTAAGAAGTACTCTACCCTAATTACGCAGCTCAAGAAGATCACTCCGCACAAATTAAGGAGTACTTATGGCACCCAGCTGTATAAACAGACCGGTGATATTTATCTGGTTGCTGATGTTCTCGGACATGCTGATGTTAATACGACCAAGAAACATTATGCTGCTATAGAAGATTCACGCAGAAGAATGGCCAGAAATATGGTTCCTCTTAGAAATACAGAAAGAAGGCCCGAAGAGCCTTCTCCTGAAATAGAATTCGAATCTTATGAACTGGATCTGGACGATCTGTAATTATCTGTAACGGATGATTATCAGGTGCTGTCCGGCTGTAATATATTCTGAATCCAGATTATTTACAAACATCAGATCATCAATATATGCGTTATTATCCTTATACTCGCTGGTGCGGTACTCAGAAGCAATGCTCCATAATGAGTCACCGCCCTTTATTGTAATGGTCTCATAATATCTGGTCCTTGGCGCAGCTGCCTCTCCGTCTGCCCTCGCAACATTACCATTTGTAAATAATATAATGCATAAAGCTGCAGCAATAATTATTAATCCTGCGAAAAAGCTGACAGCTGATTTCTTCATTCTCCTATTAGACTTTCTATTCATGTTTATCACCTCACGAACATCTGTTTGCCTGTATAATAATACACGAACAAATGTTTGTCAATAGAAAAACAAACATTTGTTTGCAAAATGTATGTTCGTGTGTTAGAATACATTCAGAAAGAATTTGGAGGGTTTAATATGCCTAAAGGAAGAATATCATCTAAGCAGCTTGAGATACTTGAATATATCAGGTCAGTTACCCTGGCCAAGGGCTATCCGCCTGCAGTCCGCGAGATCTGCCAGGCTGTTAATCTTAAATCTACGGCTTCTGTTCATTCACATTTAGAGGCACTTGAGACCAATGGCTATATCAGGAGGGATCCGACCAAGCCGCGTGCCATAGAGATCATTGATGAGGAGTTCGCGCTTAACAGGCGTGAGTTCTGTAATGTTCCTATTGTCGGCCGCGTTGCTGCCGGTGAGCCTATCCTGGCCGAACAGAATATTCAGGACTACTTCCCTATTCCTGTCGATATGCTCCCGAATGATCAGGTATTCATGCTCATCGTCCGCGGCGACAGTATGATCAATGCCGGCATATTCGACGGAGACAAGGTCATTGTCAGACAGGCTGATACAGCGAGGAACGGTGACCTGGTTGTAGCGCTGATCGAGGATGGGGCTACTGTTAAATACTTCTATAAGGAGAACGGTCACTTCCGTCTCCAGCCTGACAATCCTGATTATGATCCTATCATTACAGATAATGTGACGATATTAGGCGAAGTAATCGGAGTTTTCAGGATGTTCTGATAAAGATTTGGCCGGGCTTGGTGCCCGGCCTTTTTTATTTGTCTTTATACTTTTCAAACCATTCAGTGATTTCTGTCAGTCTCTTGATCCTGTGCTTTGGCTTGCCGCTTCTGGACAGTTCATGGTTTTCACCCTTGAACAGTACCATCTTGCTGTCTACACCATGAGCTATCAGAGCAGTATACATCTGATAGCCCTGCTCTATCGGACATCTGTAATCTTCAAACGAATGAATGAATAATGTCGGTGTCTTTACTTTGTCAGCATATTTAAGAGGGCTATGCTGCCACAGCTTCTTAGGATCCGGCCAGATTTCACCTTTTATCTGGTCTGGAGCAAATCTCACGCCAATATCTGAAACACCGTAGAAAGAAATCCAGTTTGAAATGGATCGCTGGCTGGCGCATGCCTTGAATCTGTCGGTATGACCGATTATCCAGTTTGTCATAAAGCCGCCGTATGATCCGCCGGTCTCAAACATATTATCCTTGTCCATCTGAGGATATGCCTTAAGAGCTTCGTCGCAGAAATGCATGATCTGTTCGTAATCAATTGTTCCGTATTTGCCGAATATATCACAGAAATCACCTCGTCCGTCCGAGCCCTTAGGGTTACAGAAAATGACGAAATAACCTTTGCCTGCCCAATACTGCATCTCATGGTAATAAACTTCACCATATACAGTCTTCGGACCGCCGTGAACGTCCAGGATTACCGGATATTTCTTCTTCGGATTGAAATTAATAGGTTTAAGCACAAATCCATGGATTTCTTCACCTTCTGACATAAAGTTCAGTTTTTCAGGATGAGCCACATATTTGCCCTTTAAGACGTTTTTGTTGAAAGATGAGAGTATGTTCAATTCTTCATCAAAAAGCTCCTGACCGCCCATATTTAAGAGCCCTGTGGCCAATATATGGCCATCAAATACATCAAAACTGTCAACTGAGCCTTCGGTCTCTGTTACAGGAGTGATCACGCCTTTTTCAAGCTTATAAATATTGGCGCTGTCAAACTGAGTTGATATGAAATAGAACGTATCGCCGCGCATCACAGCAGACTTGCCTCCGCCATACCTGATGTCGCTGCCGACTGAGCTGCCTATACTCTGCTTGAAAGCACAGTATTTCCTGCATCTGCCTGTTTTATAATCAACTTTATAAAAATCAGGATCTGTATTAAGTCCCAGCGATTCATCATGGGCAATAACCAGCATAAAGGTTTCACCCAGAGCAAAGCCTTCAATATTGAACTTCTTTTTGCTTTTAATAACCGGAGTCTCTTCCCTGCTCTCAAGGTCCATACGGCAGATTTCCATGCCGTTGAATATATTGGATAAAGCCGGAGAGACATCCCTGCGTGCATAATAAACGGACTTCTTGTCCGGTGAGAGTTCAGCATTTGAAATATCAATGCCCTTTTCTGTAAGCAGAGTCAGTTTGTTCTTCTTAATGTCATAATAATAAAGACTTGCATATGCGTCTTTAATAAAGCCCGCGCCGTTGAACCACCAGGGAACTTTATCAACGATCTCGTAGTCTTCATTCTCCTTCATATGATCCTGAAATGCCTTAATGAGTTTTGGAGAGCCTTTATACAGGTCTTCATATCCGGGGAACACAGTACCAACAACCAACAGATCGCCATTTGGCAGCGGAATAAACTTTTTGGCTGAAATAGGCAGCTTAAATGCCAGCTCGGATTCTCCGCCGTCCAGCCTGATCCTGTAAACTTTGCAGCCGAAAGATTTTTCTTTGGAATCATCACGGTTGCCGGTGAACATTACGGTGTTTTCGTCGTAATAGAAAAAAGAGCCTTCTTTATTTCCGGACGTAAGCTTTCTGATAGAGCCATCAGCACGGAGATAAATATTGCTCTTATAATCATTCTTTTCCAGGTCGCTCTCTGTAACAACAAAGCAGGCGCTCTTTCCTTCCGGCGAAAACGCAATGTTCGATAAATACTTGAAATTGCAGAAATCTTCCAATAATACCGGATTCATTTATAATTCTATCCTTTCAATAACCTGGCCGTCAGTCCAAATACGCTCAAGGTCATAGAACAGCCTGTCTTCCTGATTGAAGATATGGATGATGACATCACCGTAATCCATCAGGATCCAACCTGCATTGCTGTAGCCTTCGACATGCTTTGGAACAACTTCTTCTTTAGCCAGTTTTTCTTCTACATTATCAGCCAGAGCCTTAACCTGTC
This sequence comes from Lachnospiraceae bacterium, assembly GCA_017441295.1. Taxonomy (GTDB): domain Bacteria; phylum Bacillota; class Clostridia; order Lachnospirales; family Lachnospiraceae; genus RGIG5612. Next base: position 21,018 of record JAFRYA010000005.1, on the reverse strand, counting down.
TGACATTGGTGCCTCCCGCAATAATGAAATAATCAGCGATAATAGAAATTTTGCTGATATCGATTATTCGGATATCGACAGCCTTTTTCTCGTCTAAATAGTCATATGCCTTCTTTGCTATTTCTTTTGAAGTCATTTAGCCTCCTTGTTCTTATCTCTGTTATCAATAAGTTCCTTATAAAAATCATAAGATATCTGGGTTCTCGGGTCAATGGTCCTGCCCTTCGTCTTAAGATATTCCAATGTGTTGCCTAATATTGTGAGTACGCACAGATCGAGGTCATTAAATGCCATCTCCTGTATGCGGTCAATATTAGGAATTATATCAGTTCTGTTTGGCTCAATATAATCAGCTACAAAAACGATCTTCTGGAGCATCTTCATGTTAGGTTCGCCGGTCGTATGGGAACGGATGGCATCCAGAATCTCTACATCATAGATCCAGAAATCCTGCTGAGCTACCAGCGCTCCGAGCTTGGCATGGATGAGAGACGGATTCTCTATTTCTGCTTCTGAAAGAATGATCTCATTATCCATGCATATCTGGACTTTTTCTTCATTTGGTATGCATTTGGCAATATCATGGAGAAGTCCGGCGATCATGGCTCTATCTACGTTGTCATAATGATAATTCATGGCAAGAGCCGCGCTGGTATATGCAACACCAATAGTATGCATATATCTCTCCGGATCCATTTTTTCTTTAATCTGGCTGATAACCTGCTCAAAAAATTCCAAATTCATGTCTAACGCCTTCTATCTGTATAATTTATTTTTCTCTATATAATCTATAACGCTGTCCGGCAGATAATACTTGACCGATCTGCCGTCTCTGATCCTGCGGAGGATCTCGCTTGAAGAAATCTCAATATTAGGAACGTGAACATTTACGATACGTGCACCGAATTTGCGTCTGAGGTATTCAATCTGCAGCTCAACATTATCTTCGAGCGTCTCAACCTGTTCCCTGTCGTTGATGCCGTCATTGTCCATGTCAATAAATGAGTCAGATGCTTTCAGAGAGCCTGAAGCGCCTTTATTCTGGTTTTCACGCTTGCTGGTAAGGATTGTCGCGTTCGCGAAGATTTTGTCCGGATTCAGCCAGTTTTCGATGCTGAAAAGCGAATCTCCGCCCAGGATAAAGTACACATCGCTGTCAGGATGTTCCTTTTTGAATGCTTCCAGTGTATCGCATGTGTAATGGCTGTCATGAACGATCTCAAAATCTGAAAATTCCAGATCAGGATTGTCAGCAATAGCCAATTTGATCATATTGCAGCGATGTTCTGCATCAGAAACCTTCTTGTCAGTCCTGTAATATGGAGACGGTGAAGGCATAACGAGAACAACGTCGAGATCCATGGCATCTAACGCTGTCTGCGCCAGAAACAGATGTCCGAAATGGATCGGATCAAATGTTCCGCCCAATATTCCGATTTTCTTTCTATCTTTTGTCATTTTTCTTGTTATTCTTGCGGTAAAGCGTGATCTTCTTGCCCATAACCTGGACAACCTGTGCTTTGGTTCTTTCCGCAATGATCTGCGCTATTTCATTAGGATCGTCAAAGCAGTTTTTAAGTACGCCTACTTTGATCAGTTCCCTGGCTTCCAATGCTTCATCAACAGCTGCAGTCACCTCAGGTGTGAGACTGTCCTTGCCTACATGTACTATAGGCTCCAGATGATGTGCCTGGCTGCGAAGGAGCGCGCGCTCTTTGCTGGTCATATTATATCCTTTCTATTTGTAATACTCAAATTCGTGTCCATATATTTTAACTGTATCGCCTTCCTGAATGCCCATCGCTGTGAGCTCATCCAGAATGCCCTGCTCTGCCATGAATTTCTGGAAGAACATAAAGCCTTTCTCGGATTCAAGGTTGGTATATCCCAGCATTTTTTCAATCTTTGGACCTTCTACACTATATATATCTTCACCGATCTTTTCAACATAATACGGTAGTGATTCTACATTGCTGAAATTATCAATATCGAATTCATTCTCAAAAACGGTGATCTCTTCACATTCTTTCAGCAGGTCATTTACATAATAAAGCAGCTCCTTGACGCCCGCTCCTGTAACGGCTGAAATAGGAAATACCTTAATGTCTTCTTCTTTGAACTCGTCTTCAATACGCTTGATAACAGCTGCCTTTTCCTCTTCTGAATAAATGAGGTCCATTTTGTTGGCAGCTATAACCTGCCTCTTGGAAGTCAGGATGTTATTGTATTTCTCGAGTTCCAGGTTGATTGCTTTAATATCAGCCACCGGGTCGCGGCCTTCAATGCCGGCGGCATCAACCAGATGAATGATAACACGGGTTCTTTCGATATGTTTCAGGAACTCATGTCCCAGGCCAATGCCTTCTGACGCGCCTTCAATAAGTCCCGGAATATCAGCGATAACGAAGCCGGCAGCATCATCCAGATCAACAACGCCCAGATTAGGACTGAGAGTAGTGAAATGATAATTGGCAATCTTTGGCTTGGCATTTGTTACCCTTGAGAGAAACGTAGATTTGCCTACATTTGGGAAACCAACCAGGCCAACATCAGCAATCGTCTTAAGCTCCAGAATGACCTCAAGCTCTACGGCCGGACCGCCGGGCTGGGCGTATTTAGGTGCCTGCATAACGGCAGTGGCATAATGCTGATTGCCATTGCCTCCTCTGCCGCCTCTTAAAACAGTATATTCTTCACCGGGCTCTGACATATCATGAATGATCAGACCTGATTCGGCTTCTTTAATGAGCGTACCAACCGGAACATTCAGACGCAGATCGTCGCCTTTGGCTCCGTGACGGTTGTTATTGCCGCCCTCTTCACCTGGCTGTGCCGCGAATTTTCTTTTATGTCTGTAATCAATCAGTGTATTAATATTAGGGTCAGCAACAAAGATGACATCTCCGCCTTTGCCGCCGTCACCGCCGTTTGGGCCACCGTCCGGTACATATTTCTCGCGTCTGAAGCTGACGTGTCCGTCTCCGCCCTTGCCTGATTTAATTATAATTTTAGCGCTGTCCGCAAACATATCTTGTCCTCAAAAGAAAATTTGGGCTTCAAACCGGAAGATTTGAAGCCCATAAAAAGTTCAATTACTTTTCAACAGGAATGATTGAAACCTGTTTCTTGTCTCTGCCAAGTCTGTGGAAATGAACCTTTCCATCTACTAATGCATACAGTGTGTCATCCTTACCCTTGCCAACGTTCTCGCCAGGATGGATTCTGGTGCCTCTCTGTCTGTATAAGATGTTGCCAGCCTTTGCGAACTGACCATCTGCTCTCTTAGCACCTAATCTCTTGGACTCAGAATCTCTGCCGTTTCTGGTAGAACCAACACCCTTTTTATGAGCAAAAAACTGAATATTCATTTTCATCATGGGGTTATTCCTCCTTGTAAACCATTTCAACATATCCGTATGAGTCAGCTACATCTTTGACCCCAAGAATCATGGAATCCACAAGCAGTTTCCCTTCCGGGCTCAGTCTGTCTGTAAATCTGACTGATATTAAAGGTTTGTCTTCATCTGTTTCCTTATCAAATTGATCGGAAGTGAATCTCTCCAGAGAATTAACTGTGTTAATAACCAGAGCGGAAACAGCTGCGCAGATAATGTCGCTTCCTTCCTCAGCAAAGCCTGAATGGCCGTAAAAGCTGAAACCTTTATATTCTCCTGAACTTGTTTGGATCGTAACCTGGATCATCGGATAAAACCAATTACTCTTCTACCGGTGCAGCTTCAGCTTCTGCCTCTTTAACAGGCTCTTTCTTAGCTGCTTTCTTGCCTGCTACTGAAATCTCGCCGATTTCAAGCTCGGTATAAAGCTGTCTGTGTCCGTTTTTCTTGTGGTAACCTGTCTTAGGTTTGTACTTGTAAACGATTACCTTCTTGTCTTTAGCCTGGTCAACAACTGTTGCTTCAACTAATGCGCCTTCTACGTAAGGATTTCCAACTGTTACTGTGCCATCACTGATGAGCAGAACTTCTTTGAAAGAAACCTTATCGCCTACTTCTTTGTCGAGCTTCTCAACTCTGACCTTGTCACCTGTGGAAACCTTGTACTGCTTTCCGCCGGTTGCAATGATTGCGTACATAATGTACCTCCTAAATAAATACTCGCCAACTATGGTGACGCGATATGCGTACTTTAAAAACCTCATTGAGCGGCCAACTAGCAAAATGTATCACACTGATAAAGAAAAGTCAACTGAAAGAATTGCTAAAACAATGGATAAATTGCGTTATTAAACCATGTATATCCAAGGTCTATGGTATCAGGGATAACACCAAGGTTCTCAAGCAGTCCGATCAGGAACCAAATAAGCAGTAATATAAGAATAATGCAAAGTATTATACAAATGACATAACCCGGCCTGTGCTTCTTGGAAACAGTCTCTTCTGTATCTTCTGCAGGAAGCTCTGAAGCGGCCTCGTCCAAAGTTTTTTCAGCAGGAATATCATCAGAAGGAACTTCTTCAGAAACAGTTTCTTCCAAAGCTTCTTCAACCTGCGCTGCTGCACCAGCCGGCTCAGCAGCTTCATCAGCAGCCTCTGCAGCTTCTTCAGTAACTTCTTCAGGCTTGTCCAGGTCTTCCGGATCAAGTGAAACGAAGGTAAGTCCTCCGAAAGATGCTTCATCTTCAGGTTCTGCAGAAGCTTCTTCAACAACAGCTTCTTCAACAGGAACCTCTTCGTCCTGATCAAGTACTGAAGCATCTACAAAATCGTCAGCAGGAGCTTCTGCAGGTTCTTCAGTAACTTCGGCCTCTGCCTCTGCTTCCTTAAAGACTTCCGTCATCTCTTCAGGAGTATCTACAGGGTCAACGGCAGCTTCCTCTGACGCCTGTTCCTGAGGAACTTCATCAGCCACAGCTGGCTCTTCACTAACTTCAGATACCTCTTCGGTCTGAGGAGCTTCTTCCGGCGCACTTTCAGCGAGCGGTTCAGCCGCTTCTTCAGCTGTTTCTGCCGGGTTGATATTTGTTTCTTCTTCTTTAGGCTCAATCGGGTCATAAGGTGAAATAATATTCTCTGTGGAAGGCATTGCTATGCGGCATGCCTCGTCATAAGACATCTTAAGGGCTGCCAGCCTGATATTTGTCGGCGTTTCTCCATTCTGTATATCGGTAAAAAGCTTGATAAATGTCTTCTTAGTAGCCTCCAGCGCGGTTTCATGATTGCCTGTTATTGACTTGGCAAAATTATAAACGTCTTTGGCGTTATCTTTATAAACATTCTTTATCGCTTCTTTATTTCCGGCTCTGATCTCATCAATAATATCCATAGTAGCCCCCATCAAAATATTTTGTTAAATTCTATCAAATATCCATAAGTTCGTAAAGTGGTCTTCTCTCTTTTTTGCGTGTAACCTCGACCAGGTTCAGCTTGGTCATATCGACCAAAGTGGTCTTCTGCGGATCGCGTTTCAGATAGCCCTCAAAGGCCTTTAATAGTAAGTCTCTGCTAGCAGCAGACTTCATGTTGATAAAGTCTACAACAATAATGCCTGACAGGTTCCTGAGCCTGATCTGGCGTGCGATTTCCTCAGCAGCTTCCAGGTTAATTTTGAGGAATTCCCTCTGGGCATCCCTTTTAGACACGTATTTGCCTGTATTTACGTCTATTGATATCAATGCTTCAGTCGGCTGTATGATCAGATAACCGCCTGATTTAAGCCATACGCGTTCGCTTAAAACGTCTTCTATCTGGCTTCTGATACTGTATAGCACATCCAATGAAACATAAGGATTGTCATAAAGCTGCAGCTTGTCAGCGTCATCCGGCTGATAAACAGTCAGATAATCAGAAATCTCTTTATAAATCTTATTATTGTCAGTAATTATTGTGTGAACCTTCTCGTCATAACCGTCGCGTATGCTGGCCAGATATGACTTTGGCGCGGAATAGATCTGTGAAATCTTTTTCTTATAATATCCGCAGTCCCTGAGAGTCAGCCAGAGCTGAGAATAAAGGTCAATCTCCTCAAAAATACTGTCCAATGGAGCATTCGCAGCATTAGTTCTGATGATAAATCCATATTCCTTTGGCCCCAGCTGCTCATATCTTTCAAGAATCTCAGCTGACTTTTCTTTATTTCTGAATTTAGCGGAAAAATGCAGTCCTGGATTCTTTGTCGTCAGTACAATGTATTTACCTGTCAGAGTAATATTCGTGGTCAGAACTGGCTCTTTGTTTTTGGAAGCGTCTTTGGTAATCTGAACCAAAAGCATATCTCCGCATCGAATAGGGCCTTCATCTCTGTTTATGTCTGCGAAAGTCGGATCAGGCTCATCGTCAAGCAGCATAAAACCTGAACGGCCGGAAGCGTATTCAACGAAAGCACCGTTAATATTATCAATGATATTTGTGACTCTGCCGACATAAATATTGCCGACAAGAGATTCAAAACGTCCTCCGTCGCAGTAAATCTGCTCAATTTCGTTATCATCGTTCATGAGCAGCGAAAGTATGTTGTTCTCTATTCTGGTTATGACCAGCTTGCCTTCTTCTCTTTTCTTTTTCATGATTCACCTTTACAGATCACTAAGCGGGATAAAATTGTCTCCGAGCAGATCACGTCTTGTAATCTTTACCATATCTCTGGAATACTGAAGCCCTAAAAATGACATCAGGTTTTCAAGCAGCAGATCTGGTTTAATATTGTTTTCACTGCCGGCGCTTACAATAAAATGCAGTGTATTGCCATTGAGTTCACATTTATAAATCAATGGTTTGATGTCAATTTCTTTGACACCGGATTTAGTTTTTTTATTAGTCAATATACACTCTTGAGCCATAAAACCATTAAGGTCGGGAAGTATATTATCATTAAAATCAGCAGAATATGATGCGTATTTGACTGCGGACATGGCATTAGGCACTCCCAGCGGCAGCTCTTTTACGGAAAGAATATCAAATCCTCCCTGGCATGCCTTATCAAGGTTCTCTTTGATTTCTGTAAGGTCCTGCCCGTCAACAACATCAGCATCCAGATATTCTCCGGTGCTGGTTATGCCGACACCCAGAGGCTGAGCGAAGCTCATTTTCTGGTGCGGATTAAAGCCTTCAGAATATAACATTTTTACTCCTGCTCTGACAAAAGCTCTCTGAAAGAAACGCATGATGTCCAGATGCCCCAGGAATTTTACGCTGTCGTTCTTTGAAAATTTAATTCTTATTTTCAATGCAGATACCTCCACCAAAGCATCCGGCGCCACATCCGGAACATTTTTCAGCACAATTAGGAGTAACAATTTCTTTAAGAGAATTATCATACTCCTTAAGCATGAACTTCTTGGTAACACCAATATTTATGAAATCCCAAGGAAGGATCTCATCAAGGCTGCGTCTTCTGTAAACGAAGAAATCCATATCAACGCCTGCTTCATCACAGGCCTCCAGCCATCTGTCATAATCAAAATGCTCTGTCCAGGCATCATAGAAGCCGCCTTTTTCATAAACTTTGCTGATTACTTCACATATGCGTCTGTCTCCTTTGGCCAACAATCCTTCGATAACAGATGTCTTGGCGTCATGCCAGTTATATTTAATACTCTTCTTGTTAAGTTTGGATTTAACTGTCTCATTCAGGAGAGCAGCTTTCTCCAAATATACTTCAGGTTTATACATAGGCTCCCACTGAAACGGAGTAAATGGTTTCGGAATGAAGAAAGATGTGCTGATAGTAATAGCTACCTTACCCATCCTCTGCTCCTTCGGAACTGTATCATAATAAAGCTCAGCGATATTTTCAGCCACGTCAGCTATGCCTTTGATATCTTCTTCTGTCTCTCCTGGCAGGCCAAGCATGAAATACAGCTTGACCTTATTCCAGCCGCCCAGGAAGGCCTTCTCAGAGCCGTCCATGATGTCTTCTTCGGTAATGCCTTTATTAATAACGTTTCGCATACGCTGTGTTCCTGCTTCGGGAGCAAATGTCAGAGAACTCTTCTTGACATCCTGCACCTTGCTCATGATGTCCAAAGAGAATTCGTCAATTCGGAGCGATGGCAGCGAAACATTTACTTTGTTTTCGTGGAATTCCTTGATCAGGAAGTCCAGCAGATCACCCAGGAACGGACAATCGCTGGAGCTGAGAGAAGAAAGTGAAATCTCCTCATAACCTGTATTTGCAATAATCTTTTCAGCATATTTTTTGAGAGCTTCCAGGCTTCTGGTTCTGAAAGGTCTGTAAATATACCCGGCCTGGCAGAAACGGCAGCCGCGGATACATCCGCGCTGGATTTCCAGCACTGCCCTGTCCTGTGTAGCCTGTACATAAGGTACAACAGGATTTTCCGGATACATTTCAAATGACATGTCTGAAACAACCTGCTTAATAATGGTTTCGGGAACAGTGTCAGCATACTCTGCTTTGGGTCTAAATGATCCTATAGTTCCATCTTCTTTATAGCTTACTTCATAAAGCATTGGCACATAGATGCCAGGGATCTGCGAAGCCGCGATAAGGAAATCCATTTTTGACCCGCCTGATTTTTTATGCTCTTTATAAAGATCCATCAAAGCATAATAAACAGTCTCACCCTCTCCGATATAAAACATATCGAAGAAATCAGCCAGAGGCTCCGGATTATATGCACATGGACCACCGCCGATCACAATAGGATCCGCATCTGTTCTGTCAGAAGCATTAAAAGGAATGCCTGCCAGGTCAAGTACCTGCAGAACATTGGTATAAGCCATCTCATATTGAAGCGTTATCCCTAAAAAATCAAAATCTTTAATAGGGTCTTGAGATTCCAGAGCGAATAGAGGAATGTTATCAGCCTTCATGATGTTATGAAGGTCAGGCCAAACAGAAAAAACGCGTTCGCACCAGATGTCATCTCGATTATTCAATAATGTATAAATAATCTGCAGCCCCAGATGGGACATGCCGATCTCGTAAACGTCAGGAAAGCACATGGCGAATCGGATATCCACCTTGTCCTTATCTTTCATTACGCTGTTGATCTCGCCGCCGGTGTATCTGGCAGGCTTCTCAACGCTTAAAAGTATTTTGTCGTTAAGTGCATTCTTTCTATCCATTAATCCAACCTTTCAGGCTCTCTCAGGTCCTTGTTCAGTCCTTCGAGATAATGTACCTGAACACCGTATTTAGGTCCTATAAAATAGTTTTCATCTAATTCCGTAATCTTAAAGCTCTTTGGTCCGCCCATCTCTGCCCTGCGCATAAACATATCCAACTCCAGAAAACGCATATAATATATCTTTTCTTCTTTCGTGAAATGGATCAGCAGGAACGCGATGCCTCCCTGACCTTCAAAATCACGCATAAATTCATACTGGTGCTTATGAACATTTGAGAGAGCAAAAGTGCTGTTCGAGCATTCTTTGGCATCAAAACATATCGGATAAGTCTGAACAGCGCCGATATAGTCAACAGTACTTCTCTGCTCGAAATAAGCCAGCGTGATATGTCTGTTGTCGTCTATTTCAACAGGTTTAATAGGTGTAGGGATTTTCTGGACCAGCGCCAGCTTCAGTTCCCTGTATTTATCATTTGTAATGTTGATCATTTCCTCGAACTGGGAACCTCTCAGTCCTCTGGAATTCCATGTTGCCATAGGTTTTCTCCTTTAAGAATCTTTCCAAACTGTTCAGGCAGCGGTGCTTCAATATGCTTTCCGTTCAAATAGTTCAGATTGTCAGTCATTTCGTCAAATTCAATCCTGTAAGCATGCAGCAGCTGCCATTTTAAGTTATATTTACGCCTGAAATAGTCGTTATATTCAGTATCACCGTACTTTGTGTCACCTGCCAGCGGATGACCCAGAAAGGCCAGATGAGCTCGGATCTGATGAGGCTTGCCTGTTATCAGGTCAATCTCAGTCAGTGTGGACCGACCATTATATGCCAATGGCTTAATTCCGGTAATTATACGGTCATTTTCTGCTCCTGATTCAGACACCCTTACCTGATTTGTATCGTTATCTTTGACCAGAAATGCCCCAAATGAGCCTTTTAACGTCAGCTCGCCCTTGACCAGGCACAGATACTTCTTAGTTAAATATCTCTCCCTAATGGCAATATTCAGCAGTTTGGAAGCCATCGGGTTCTTGCCGGCCAATATAATGCCTGAGGTATTTCGGTCCAGTCTGTTGGAAATACCCGGCAGAAACAGCATGTCCTTCTTCAGGTATGCAACCAGCAGTTCATTGATTGAAATATCGCTGGCCGCAGCCTTCTGTGAAAGCATTCCTGCAGGCTTATCCATGGCGATGATCTCATCATCTTCATAGATAATATATTTCTTCAGTTCCTCACTGCTAGGTACATCAGTAGTTTTTCTTTTAAAAAGTTCAAATGTGTCTTCTGAAATATAAATTTTAATACTGTCGCCGGTCTTGAGGAGCTCGTTGCCTGAGGCCTTTTTGTCATTAAGAGTGATATTTTTCTTGCGCAGCATCTTATAGACAAAGCTCATAGGAGCATTGCCTATATACTTAAGGGCAGTCTTATCCAGCCTCGAACCTGATAAATTAGAATCTATGATAATTTCTCTCATCTAATCTGTCGTGAATCTGCTTTCTGGCATATTCCAGAGTTTCAGAATTATCTATTACGAAATCCGCATAACTGATATATTCTTCGTCTGACATCTGTGCAGCAATGATTTCGTTAATCTTTTTGATCGTATAATGTCTGGAACTGATCAGCCTGTCTACTCTTTCCCAGTAGTCAGTTATAACAACCCACAGCTCATCCAGGATATCCAGATATTTAGCTTCAATAATGATGGCTGACTCAACAATAATATATTTAACACCTTCTTTGTTGTACTGGTCGATCATTCTGATGATTTCTTCCTTAACAAGCGGATGAGTAATGCTGTTGATATTATCACGCTTAGTGTCATCATTGAAAACTATTTCTGCGATCTTGGCCCTGTTGAATGGTGATCCCGGACCGTCAGTCAGGACCTCTTCGCCTAATTCGTCGATGATCGGCTGATAGCAGCTCTCTCCGGGTTCCATAAGGTCCCTGCAGACATCGTCAGCAAGGATGATCTTAGCATCATAATCAGATTCCAGTATTGATAAAATTGTTGATTTGCCGGTACCTACACCGCCAGTTACTCCTATAACCATTAGTGAGCCTCTAACCAGTTCTTGCCGCAGTCCACTTCGACCTCCAACGGAACCTTGGTATCAGCGGCATTTTTCATCTCGTTATATAAAATTTCTTTTACTTGATCTATTTCATTTTCAGGAGCCTCAACCAGCAGCTCATCGTGCACCTGAAGTACTATTCTAGCCTCTAAATCCGCCTCTTTAAGCGCTTTTTCAACGTTGATCATGGCGATCTTCATTATGTCTGCCGCGCTGCCCTGAAGAGGCGAATTCATGGCTACTCTCTCTCCAAACTGACGCAGCATGAAGTTCGTATTGCTGAGTTCAGGAATAGGTCGCCTCCTGCCGAACATTGTAGTAACAAAGCCATTCAGCTTGGCCTCCCTGACAGTTCTGTCTAAGTATTCCTTTACCTGAGGATATGTCTGGAAATACTGCTCAATATATTCCTGCGCCTGCTTTCTGGAGATACTGAGGTCCTGGCTCAGTCCAAATGAACTGATGCCATAGATAATACCGAAATTAACAGCTTTGGCGTTGCTCCTCTGCTCCTTGGTCACCTGATCAAGTGGTGTGTTAAACACTTTGGAAGCTGTCATTTTATGGATATCAGCCTCACTCTTGTACGCATTGATCAGATTCTCATCACCTGACATATGAGCCAGGAGTCTGAGTTCAATCTGAGAATAGTCCGCGTCCAGTAGCACGCATCCTTCCCTGGCCTCAAATGCCTTGCGGATTTCCTGCCCCATTGCACGCCTGATAGGAATATTCTGAAGGTTAGGCTCTGTAGAGCTGATCCTGCCGGTAGCGGTAATTGTCTGATTGAAAACGCCATGTATTCTGTCGTCTTCGCCAATGTAATTTGCCAGTCCTTCTGCGTATGTGGACCTGAGCTTAACTACCTGCCTGTACCTGAGGATCTTAGATACTATCGGGAAATCCGGTGCCAGCTTCTCCAGTACGTCAGCTGATGTGGAATAACCTTTCTTGGTCTTCTTGCCGTGAGGCAGTTTCATTTTGTTAAAAAGTATATTGCCCAGCTGGATCGGAGAATTAATGTTAAACTCCTCACCTGCTTCTTCATAGATATCTTTTTCAAGTTCAGAAGCCATATCTGAAAGCTGCATGGAGAACTCGCTCAATGACTGCCTGTTAACACGGACACCGGTCTGCTCCATATTGAACAGCGAATACGCCAGAGGCATATCAATATCAGCAAAAACTCTCCACATTCCTGTATCGTTCAGTCTGTCTTTCATGGCTCTGAATGCTTTGAAAGCAGAATCAGCTGAAAGTGCTGCCACTTTGAATGCCAGATCCTTTTTATTAAGTGAGTAATAGGCATCAGAAATGCTTGTTTTAGCCAGAATATCGGCCTTTGAAGGCACTATTGACTCCAGGTAATCCTTCGATATCAAATCGTAAGAATAATCGCTTAAAAGCGGATTCAGGATATATGCCATGATCTCTAAATCATAAATATTATCGTGGCTGAAATCACAGTCTCCGATCAGATGCAGCATATTCTTAAGACCGTAAACATAAATATCTTTGCCGGAATTAAAGAGCTCCTTCAGAGCACTGACAGTGGTCTCAGAATCGGCAGATTCAAATATACATATACCCTTTTTGCCGGCCAATCCAATAAATGCCAGAGTTTCTTCCGCAAAAAGGCCCACAGCATCTTCATCTTTTATGAAACCATTGAATGATGTGATGTTGGCCTTACTGTACTCTGCCTCCTGCTGAGGACGGCTGACAGATTCCATCTTAAATCTTTCCAGGAGTTTCCTGAGTTCCAGCTTCTTATATAATTCATAAGATTTATCATTATAAAAGACAGATTCATCAGGGATTTCCGCATCATGAATATCGAAAGGAACAGGACTATTTACATTTATAGTAGCCAGTACCTTGCTGAGTTCAGCCATTTCTTTGCCGTTACGGAGCTTTTCTTTGGCGCCGTTCGGAGTAACTTCCTCCAGATGATCATAAAGATTCTCGATTGAATGATATTTGGTTATAAGAGGCTGAGCAGTCTTCTCGCCAATTCCCGGAACGCCCGGAATATTGTCAGATGTATCACCCATTAAAGCTTTGAGGTCTATGAATTCCAAAGGGGTAACCTGATATTTATCGATTACATCCTGAGCGAAATAATTCTCAATCTCAGTTCCGCCTGCTTTGGTCTTAGGAATTGATATCATGGTAGTGTCGCTGGCCAGCTGCAGCAGATCTCTGTCACCTGATAAAATGACAGCGTCAATGCCTGCCTGTGATGCCAGATTAGCATAAGTTCCCAGAATATCATCAGCCTCGAAACCAGGCAGTGTGCAGATCTTAATGCCCATAGCAGCCAAGACTTCCTGAAGAACAGGTACCTGCTCGTGCAGTTCATCCGGCATGCCTTTCCTGGTGCCTTTATAATCATTATAAATCTCATGACGGAAGGTCTTGTCCCTGACGTCGAAAGCGACAATAACATACTTAGGTTTAACCTTGGCATATTCATTAAAGAATATGTTCAGGAAACCCATAATCGCGTTCGTATGGAGTCCTTCAGCATTAGTCAGAGGGCGGATTCCATAGAATGCCCTGTTAACAATGCTGTGTCCGTCTATCAATAGTATTTTATCTTTCATCATATAAATACCCATCTTAGATTTTTAATGATTATAACAGAAAATAGTGGTTTATTAAACTCTATTTATGTGCTATATTTTACCCTGTTATGAAAAGCAAAGCAGGTTTAATATTTACATTTTTATATATTCCATTAACATTTATTTACTTTGAAGTTTTATTAAAAGTATTATGTTCGCTTAAGTTCACTACAGTTAATGTCATAGTGCTTGTGCTGGTTGCTGCCGGTGCCGGCTTTATTTGTGACGTGCTGTGTTCTCTGACTAAATCGAAGGTGTTTAACCGGATTCTGGGTCTGATAATATTGGAAGCAGTCGCGTTCGTCTTCATGCTGGCATACTTTATCTATAATTCATACAGCGCGTTTATGAGTATAGAGTCAGTTGTCGCAGGAGCCGGAGACGTAGTTGACAAGTTTGGAGACACCATTTTCACAGTTATCAAAAACGGCGTACTTCAGATAGTTCTGTTTGAGCTTCCGGTACTGCTTTATATACTGCTCTTCTTTATTATCAAAGTCCTTAATTTCATTAAAGTTAAAGCTTTGGGCAAATGTTTCTTTATTGTCCTGTTTTTATTATTTGAAGTTGTAGGACTCCTGCTGATCGGCAGCAATTCAGGCGGTTCTAAATATCTGACCTCCAGATTCAGTTATGCAAATACTGTTAAGGCTTACAATCTTCATACTGCCACATGGATTGATCTGGCATACCTGGCATTTGGCAAACCGAGCGGCAAATTCGATCCGGCTGACGTTGTTACTGAACCTACGTCAGAAATTGAACCGGATTCAGAAACTGAGACAACTGCCATTGTTTATGAAGACAATGTCATGGATATCGATTTTGACAAACTGATTGCTGAAGAAGATAACGATACTATCAGAAGCATCCATGAATATGTAAAGAGCCTGAAACCGAGCAAGCAGAATGAATTTACCGGCATGTTCGCAGGCAAAAATATCATCCTGATCACTGCTGAAGCATTTTCTAAAGAAGTAATCGATCCTGTATTTACTCCTACACTCTACAGAATGGCCACAAAAGGTATCGTTTTTGAGGACTATTATCAGCCATACTGGCTCGGCAGCACTGCAACCGGAGAGTTTTCCAATATCATGGGAATTATCCCTACAAACGGCGTTTCTTCGTTCTATAACACTATTGGAAAGAACCTTTACCTTACTATTGGCAACCAGCTGATGCGTCAGGGATATACCAGTTATGCATTCCATAACGGCTGGTATGATTATTATTACCGTAATGAGACACATCAGAATTTTGGTTATGAGCACTGGATTGCGCAGGGCAACGGAATGACCGGTATTACTGATCAGTGGCCAAACAGCGATCTTGAAATGATGGAATACTCTGTTCCGCTGTTTATCAATGAAGATCATTTCAGCATTTACTATATGACTATTTCAGGACATGGCGCGTATGCATGGGCTGAAGGTCCATATATGCAAAAATACGGTGATATTCTGGCTGATTGGGACAGATCTGATTTTATTAAGACTTATGAAGCCGACAACATGGAATTCGACAGAGCCATGGAATATCTGATCAATGAGCTTGAAAAGGCCGGCAAGGCTGACGATACTCTGATAGTCATTTCCACTGACCATTATCCATACTGCCTGGAATACAGCGCTGCATGGTATACGGATAAGAATTATATTCCTGAACTGTACGGTTTTGAGCCGCAGAATGAATTTGAGATGCACCACTCTGCTCTGATCATGTGGAGCGGTGCCTTTGAGAAGATGGATGAGCCTATAGTAGTGTCTGAACCTGTATACAGTATTGATATTCTGCCTACAGTTTCTAATCTGTTTGGTGTGGATTATGATTCCAGATTACTGGTTGGAAGAGATGTATTCTCAGACGAAGAGGCTCTTTGCATTTGGCCTGATTATAGCTGGATATCCTCCCTTGGGTACTACGATGCCGCAACTGGCACTTTCACGCCCAAAGAAGGATATACCGTTGATGAATCCTATGTGGATCGTATAAATACTAAAGTAGCTAATAAGCTGGCGTTCTCTGCGAACGTTCTGGATTATGACTACTACAATTACCTGTTCCCTAAAGACGAAGAATAGGATCAATAAAAGTCGAACTGGATTTCGACATTCTCCATATATTCGAAGAAGTTTTCGAATACTCTGCCCAGATCATCTCTGAAGTAGATCAGCAGGAAAACTGTAAAAGCAACGAATATTGCGCAGGCGATTATACCGATAATGGATATAATCTTGCCTGCTCCTGCCAGTCTGAAGTTCATAAGTTTTTTGGACTTATTACACAGAATCAGACCTACAATAGCAAATATCAGGAAAAGCCAGCTGCAGAACGGTGTCCAGCAGAACAGCAGACCGTTAATTCCCAGGATGAAGCCTATTATACCAAGTGCAATGGCTTTGCCTCTGTGAGGCACTGGGTTTGGAATCGGGGCTGCTACAACTTCAGGCTGAACCGGAGCAGCCTGAACTGACTCAAATGCAGGCTCTTCAGCCTGAACAGGTTCTGTAACCAGCTCAGGCATTGGAGCGCTTTCCTCTTTTACAGGCTCAGGTGTCTCCAAAACAGGAGTGCCGCCGTCATAATCAAAATGCTTTCCGCAGTTCTGACAGAATTTAGCGTCTGTATCATTTAATGAACCGCATGAACTGCAATATCTCATCTAAAAATGCCTCCAAAGATTAACCAATCTTATTTCCGCATGATCCGCAGAACTTAGCGCCAGGGATAAGCGGTGAGCCGCACTTAGAGCAGAATTTTGGAACCGGCTTAGCCGGAGCAATGTCTTCCTTGATTTCTTCAACCTTCTCCTCTACAGCTTCTTTTGCAGTTTCAAATTTCTCTTCGACTGTCTCCTTAGCGTCTTCAAACTTCTCTTCAACAGTCTCTTTTACTTCTTCGAATTTTTCTTCAACAGCTTCTTTAACTTCCTCTGCCTTCTCTTCTACAGGCTCAAAAGCATTCTCAACTGTTTCTTTTGCTTCTTCAAACTTTTCACCGGTAGCTTCAGCAAAATTATCAACTTTTTCTTCAACAGTTTCAGCAGCCTGCTCTACAGGTGCAGCAACGGCAGCGGCTGCGGCTGCAGCGGCAGCTTCGGCCTCAGCTTTAGCCTTCTCTTCTGCTTCTTTTGCCTGTCTCTCAGCTTCCTCAGCTGCAGCTTTGGCAGCTTCTTCAGCTTCTTTAATTTTTGCTTTCTCGTCATTATAGCCCTGGATCTTAGCCTGAGCTTCTTTGATAGGTGCAACCAGTGCGCCTAAAGACTCGTCGAAATCATCCGGATGAGCCTCGAAATAAGCCTTGCCCAGCTCTGAAAACAGGCCTTTCAGCTTGTCATTCTCTTCACCGATTTTCATATCAAGTTTCAGTGTCTCAGCAGTATCTTTACCCTTTTGCAGAGTATTGCCTGCAAAATCACTGATTTTCTTTCCAAAATCATCAAATGCTCCCATTTATATTACCTCCTTGGATAAATAATAATCTGGTATTATTTTAATCTCATTTTTTTTAATAATCAACTATGCTTTTAAAGCAAAAAAAGACCTCCCCGAAGGGAGGTCTTTCTAAAATCAATAATCTACTTCCGGCTTGCCTTCCATCCTGTAAAGGAATGTTACAAGCTGTTCACGTAAGCACTCAAGGTCGCAACCGAACATACCCTTGTACTGTCCGCTTGTGTAACCATTGGTGATGCCTTCGCCTGCAGCC
The DNA here is from genome assembly GCA_017441295.1 of Lachnospiraceae bacterium. GTDB lineage: Bacteria > Bacillota > Clostridia > Lachnospirales > Lachnospiraceae > RGIG5612. The sequence continues at coordinate 3,549 of JAFRYA010000005.1, read as the reverse complement.
CATGCAATAGCCCTAAATGTATCTGACGTAGGTTTGAATTTGCCCTTAACATCAGTAAACTTGTTAGCTGCTGCAATGCCTTCCTCTGAAGGAGTAGGTTTGCCTGCGTATCTGTAAATCATGATCATAGCATCTTTTCTGATAACTGGCTTGCCAGTACCAAATGTGCCGTCTGAGTAACCCTTGATGATGCCTTCATTTACGCCCCAAGCGATAGCCTTCTTGAAGGTTGAGCTCAGTTTGGAAACATCACTGAATCTGGAGTTGATATCGCTGATGTCAACATCCGGAGTACCAGCCAGTCTGTAAATGAAGAGGATGAACTCCTGACGTGTGCATCCCAGGCCAACGCCGAACTTGCCAGCGTTCTCACCAGAGGTGTAACCCTTAGTGATGCCATTCTCTGCTGCCCAGTATACAGGTTTGTAGTAGTACTTGCTGGAATCAGTTACATCCTTGAAGAGAACTGTAACTTCGCAGGTAGCTTCAAATCCGCCATCATTTGTCTTTGCAGTGATAGTAGCTTTGCCTACAGCCTTACCTGTAACAACGCCATTCTCATCAACAGTTGCGATAGCTTCATCGCTGCTGGTGTATGTTACTGAAGGATCCATAGCATTAACAGGATTGATAGCTGGTGTCAGTGTAAGTGAATCATCAATAGCAATCTTAGCTGTAGCAGGGTCTAAAGTGATACCTGTTACGCCAGCGCCTGAATCGATACCGCCTTCCGGCTTGAATACATATTTGTCAACTGAACCTGGATTTGCACATCCATTATCCTTTGTTGTGATAACAATAGTGCCTTCCTGTGTTCTGTCAAGGTGCTTGAATGTAAGTTCAAGAACAGTGTTCTCAATCTTGAAGCCTTCTTCATCAACATAACCGAATACGAGCTTGCCATCTTCCTCAAGAGCTGACTTCATATCTGCTTCGCTCTCGTATTTAACGAGTTCGATGATTTCAGGATCCCATGTGAGCTCATATAATCCGTTGTGGATGAAGAGTTCCTCTGATCCATCATCGTCTGCAGTTATCTCAATAGTAGCGCTTGATACACCTGAAGCGTTGAGTTCATCATCAATCTTGATAGCTCTTTCAACAGAAGTACCGGTTGAAACAACTGCATCAATGCTTCCCTTAACTTCAGGAGCCTTTACAGTTTCTACTTCAGCACATGATAACTTGTCTAAGAACATAGCTTTATCAATTGTGCATGCGATAGAACCATCGTCTTCTCTTGGAATGTCTTTTTCTTCATATAAACCGCCTACAGGCCATACATCATTGTCAAAGCTGCCGATTAAGTCAGCTTCTCCAAGCTGTGTATTTCCAGATGTATCGTAAGAGATTTCAAAGACAATCATGTCTACCTTGCCTTCGCTCTCGTCGAAACGGCTCCAGTAGAAGTTCTCTGTTTCATCTTCTTCGTATGAGATATATGCTGAATTGTAATATGCAGTTCCTGTTGAGAAACCGATATTGCCATCAACGTTGTCGCCAAACCAGTAAAGCGCATCACCTGTGCCCTGTGGATTACCATACATGAAGCCTGTTTCATGTATGTCGCCATTAACATCTACAAAGAAATACCAGTCATAATAGTAATCAGTATTTGGATACTTACCTGTTCCTTCATAAGCCATGCCTACGAGCGGAGCGCTGAAACGATAATAACTGAATGCCTTACCGGTTGCGGCATCAATGAAGTCTACATACTGTCCGTCGATTGAAACAACAACATATTTGTCGTAATCAACAGAAAGACCAGGTGACATAGCAAGGTCTGTATAAGTATCGCCTGAATTAGCATCGCCAATCTTCTCTACTGCGTATCCATCATAAGGATCCATCAGATAAAGAGCTGATGTCTTCTTATCTGAATCATAGCTTGCGGCATACATTGTATTAAAGATATTGTCGTAAGCAATTGAATCAATAGGACCTGCTGCGATATGATCTGAAAGTTTTGTATAATTTGGAAGTGTATTCAGGTTGAATTCTGATACGAATCTATTTCCGCTCTCATCCCAAACAATACCATTCAGAACTTTGTCGAATTCCATTACGTTAATGGTAGCTGTATCACTCTTGGTTGGGTCTTTCTTAGATGTTGCAGTAATAGTTACAGTACCTGTTGTAAGACCGGTTACATAACCCTTTGCATCAACAGTTGCTACAGCTTCATCAGAACTTGTCCAAGTGAATGAATCGTTGATACCCCAAGGAGTAACTTCAACGTCAAGCTTAACTGTCTTGCCAACAATAAGTTTCAATTCATCCTGAACAATATTAATGGTAAGTTCACCATCTAATTCTTCAGCATTGAGGTTGATCTCATAAATAGCTTCGTTAACAGCATAGTCACCAACGAATACATACATATGAGGTGCAACTTTTGAACTGTCTACTTCAAGGGTGTATTCATGAGATTCGCCCTTACCTACTTCAAGGTCACAGGAAGTGAATGCAAGTTCATCATTAGCTTCTGTATAAAGACCAAGAGCTGCAACATACTCGTTATCGCTTGCTGTTACTTTAACAGCAGTGATGTTGCCTTCATCATCTTTAACCAGTTCAATATTAGAGATTACAGGCTCAGTATTATCAATAACAGCCGGAACTGAGATAGTAGCTGATTCAGCCAGATCATCCCAATTAATGCTGCCGTCTTCATTCTGATAATAAGCCGGAGCAATCTTAAAGTTCAGTGATAACTGTGTGCCTTCGGCAATGCCGGTAGGTTTGAACTTGATGCTTGATGAAGTTGAAGTATTGTACCATTTTCTCTGGTTTGCATAGTAGAATGCGCCGATGTATTCGCCTATTTCTTCTTTAGTAAACTTGACGTTACCAGCATCGTCTACTGCCTCAAACAGTGTACCTGCAGCATTTCTGATCAGTGCATACTGATAAGCACTAAGTGTTGCGCTGCTGCTGATAGCATTACGCTCCGGCATATAAACATCATCATACATATATGGGTTGCCGCCGAATGCGAAAGTGCCACCGTTTGGATATGTTAATAAGTAAGTTTCTGTCTGTAATGCAGCATTTGAAAGAGCTAAATACATATAAGGAGGTACATCTACTTCACCATACATGTACTCAAGAAGAGAACCAACGTCTGTCATGTCAGGCTCTGACCAGCTGCCATAGTAACCAAGTACAGGAATTGAATGAGTTACACCGATAACTCCTTCTTCTGTATTGCATTCTGTTGCGAAAATATAACCTTCAACATAATTTCCGTTATCATCATATTCAGCAATACCAGGAATATCGAATTTGATTTCTACATCGATTTCGCCGTTTGCCGGGATAGTAACGTGATTGTTAAGAGCAAGATATGCATCGTGAGTGTCGATATCGCCATCTTCATCCAGATCAGCATAATCAATGTCATTAACGGTTTCACGATTGCCGACAACATAATCAAGAAGTGCCTGAGCATCAAGACTGTCGTACTTGGCATCTCCGTTGAAGTCATATTTGTAAAGCTGCTTGCCATTGATGAACCATTTTGAAACATTCTCTAATGGAGCTGTC
>JAFRYA010000004.1 GCA_017441295.1 Lachnospiraceae bacterium | reverse complement strand
TAAATCTCACTCAGCCAGTAGTTAGCTGTGATGGCGCCTGAATTGGAGAGAATAAGACCGCCTACGCTGTAGGTAACGGTGGAGTTCTCCTTAACACGCCAGTCATTGATCTGGAGATAGTTGTCAACCAGATCTTTATAGTTAAGCATGGCAGCCTTGACGTTACGGACTTTCTCACGCTGCTTACGGTAAAGGATGTAAGCCTTGGAAACGTCTGAATAACCTGCCTCAGAGAGAATCTTCTCTGCGCTGTCCTGAATATCTTCAACTGAAATGATGCCGTCCTTGATCTTGGACTCAAAATCGCTGGTTACACGGAGTGCCAGCATGTCGATAACTGTCGGATGATACTGTCTCTCACATGCGACAAAAGCCTTAGTCAGAGCGGCACTGATCTTGGAGACATCAAAATCAACTATCTGGCCGTCTCTTTTTAATACCTGATACATCTCTAAACCTCCTCATTTACATACACATTTATACCAATAAGAGAATAATACATATACTGCGAAAAAATGTCAATATGTTGAGAGTATTTTTAAAAAAAACACAAGATATAGTGCTTTGGGGTCAAAAATCAAAAAATGGCTTGGCGCAGAAAAACGCCGAAAATGGCCAAAAAAAGGGCTCTACAGGCGTTTTGCCCGCAAAGCCCTTGGTTTTGATCCTTGATTGAGCCTATACGCCTCTCAGTTCCACAAGCCCTACATATGGCGTTACGATCTCTTTATAGGTATTCAGAGCCTCTTCAGATGGGCTGGTCAGCCCCGCGAAAGGTACGGTGTCACGGTCCTCGAACTTCTGAAGATAATATTTCGGCGCGCTCTGGATCCATGGACCGATAGCTCTGAATGAATCCTCGTTATGGAATTCGTTGATCACTGTGGTGCGGAATTCGAAATCTATTATCTTCTGTTCCATCAGGAAAGCCCGGCTTTCGTCCACCTTGGATATATCGAAAGCATCCAGACCGATGGTTTCGGCATAACGCTCAGGACTGTTCTTAATGTCCATGGCAACATAGTCCACCAGACCGTCATTTACCAGTTCTTTTAATAAGGAAGGATGATTGCCGTTGGTGTCCATCTTGACCGGGTAGCCAAGCTCTTTGATACGGACGAGCAGATCAGGCAGGTCGCGCCTCAGCAAAGGCTCGCCGCCGGTGAAAGCAACGCCCTCCAGCAGGCCAACTCTTTTTTTAAGGAAGGCCAGCAATTCCTCGTCCTCCATCTCCGCAGGAGCATTCATGTCCAGCAGATCGCTGTTATGGCAGAAGGGGCAGCGAAAATCGCAACCCCCTAAAAATACTGTACATGCCACCTTGCCCGGAAAATCCAGCAAGGTCATTTTCTGTAATCCGTGAATCTTCATTCTTCTCCGCCTTTGTCAGTATCTTCAACTGTTCCCTCGAAAAGCTTAAGCTCCGGCGCGTCAGGAGCGTCAGGATCCGGAATATCCGGCTCCACCACATATGGGAACTCCAGTTCTTTGACAGCAGATTTTGGCTCACTGCTAGTCTCTGCAGGAACAGGCTCCTTGTTCAGCTCAGGAATGATGATCCCCGGGGCATTGACAGGCGGCTCGTCAAGAAGAGGAGTGGATATGTCCGGAATAGTTTCCGGTTCAGGCTCCTTGCGGACAAAATCAGCGTCGCTGAGCAGTCCGTCCCTCTTAAGGCCGATAGTCATTGCCTCCATATCAACTGTCATATCCAGCTTGTCGCCTTCGAACAGGTTGTTATACTGCTTGTCCATGGCTGTCTTGACATCGCCTAGGTATTTCTCAACCTTGGCAGCAGAGTCCGCATATGGGACATTGCCTGCTTCGAGCCTCTGGTATTTCTTGAGGATCTTGTCAAGAGTAGGCAGATAGTAGTTCAGGAACTGACGTACGCTGGTAATCTGGTCAGGCTTCTCTTTGAGAGTCTGCAGGATTTTGTCACAGACACCGCAGATTTCATTGCCTTTGGTACGGATAGTATTGTTCTTAAGCCTTACCAGTACGCGCCTGATCTCCATCAGGTCATTGCGGCCCTTCCTAAGTACAGCTGTCTGCTCCTCAGAGAGGTCCAGCTTGCCTGAGGCGGCCTTCTTGGCCTGAGCAGCTTTGTTGCTGGTCTTGTTGGACAGGATGACCAAGAGGATAATACCTATGATCACGATCGCTACGATAGCGATGACTACCCAGAGCAGTACGCGGAAGATCGGCATAGCGAAAATACGCGTGATAACCAGGGCAATCACGCCCAAAATAACAATTACTAATCCGCCGATGCCGGCGCCGTTATGTCTGTTATTCATTAGGAACTCCTATTTCTTCAAGCTCTCTGGTACGAATATCAAGTAATTTCTGCTTCAATGTAGCCTCGATCTGAGCCAGCTCGTTTTCAGCCAGGCGGCGTTTCTCACGGCCTTCCTCCTGAATGCGGACTACTTCGTCAAGAGAAGTAATGAGCTGCTCATTGGCGTATTTAACAGTTTCAATATCGATGAGACCTTTCTCGCTCTCCTCTGCAATTTCGATAGAGCCCTGCTTCAGGGTCTCAGCGTTCTTTCTGAGCAGGTCATTGGTCAGCTGGTTAACTTCCTTCTGGGCATTCATGGCCTCTTCTGAATGAGCCATGCCGAGAGCCAGTACCATCTGGTTCTTCCACAGAGGAATGGTGTTGCTGATGGTGGACTGGATCTTCTCAACCATTAAGGAATCGCTGTTCTGGATGAGACGGATCTGCGGAGCCATCTGCATGCTGACTGTACGTGTCAGCTCCAGATCGTGCAGCTTCTTCTCGAAGCGGTCGCACAGTGCTGCGTAGTCATTAGCTGCCTGAGCGTCTTCTGCCAGACCTGACTCTTCAGCCTTTTTCTTGAGCTCAACCAGCTTGGTGCTGCGTTCTTTCTCAAGTTTCTTCTTACCGGCGATGATGTACATGGTCAGTTCCTTGAAGTAAACAAGGTTGGAATCGTACATCTTGTCAAGCATTACAACGTCTGTGGTCAGCTGGTTCTGATGTCCTTCGAGAACGCCGGTGATCTTGTTAACATTAGCCTCAGCTGTGTCATAGCGTTCCTTCAGCGCAACAATGCTGTTGACTTTCTTCTTGAACCAGCCTGCGATGCCTTTCTTCTCCGGCTCGTCCAGGCTGAAGCCCTTCAGCTCGGTAACCAGGTCAGCGATGGCTGTGCCTACTTCACCGAGGTCTTTGGACTTAACACCCTTCAGGGCATTGTCTGAGAAATCAGCAATCTTCTTCTGGCTGGCTGCACCGTAATTAAGAACGATGCTGGTATTCTCCAGGTCAATCTTCTCGGCGAATTCATCAACCATCTGCTGCTCCTCTTCGGTCAGCTTAACGTCATACATATATTCAACATTTTGAAGTTCGCCATCTTCAGTAATAACAGGAACCTGGTCAGGCTCCGGAGCGGTTATAGCTGAAAAAGTGGTGGTTTCAACAACCGGTGTATCAGCTGCCGGTTCTAATTCAAGAGAGATTTTATCTGTCATATTACACCTCCATTATTAATATGAAATAATGATACACCATTTAATAACTTATTTAAAGAATCACTTAATTGTACTGATAAAAAAACTATAACTTTACAAAAAAATGTGGTATTGTTATTTTGTGAAAAATTTGGCAGATTATAGTGCCAAATGCTCGCAAAGGGAGACTAAATGAGCGTATTTGACATTATCACATTACTTGGCGGCCTGGCCATGTTCCTGTACGGAATGAGGCTCATGGGCGACAGCTTAAAAGAAGGATCTTCAGGTACTTTAAAGAAAGTAATGACAAAGGTTACCAATAACCCGATCAAGGCGTTTCTCCTTGGTCTGGCTGTTACCGCCATTATTCAGTCTTCTACCGCGACTATTGTTATTACATCAGGTCTGGTTGCAGCAGGCATACTTACGCTCCATCAGTCGCTCGGTATTATTATCGGCGCGAACCTCGGAACTACAGTTACCGGCCAGATAATCAGACTTCTGGATCTCAATACCGATGGCGCGTCTGTCCTTAAGTTTTTCCAGCCTTCCACATTAGCCCCTCTGGCGCTTGTGATAGGCATGATCCTTATCATGGGCTTCAAGTTCAAGAAGTCCAATAACATCGGCAATATCCTGATCGGATTCGGTATACTTTTTTCAGGTCTTTTGAATATGACAGCAGCGGTCAGCAAGCTGCAGGAGAGCGGACTCATTGACCATCTGTTTGAGAGCATGGGTGACAATATGCTGCTCGGATATTTAGTAGGTGCTGCAGTTGCCTTCATGCTGCAGAGCTCGTCCGCTACCGTTGGTATCCTGCAGGCATTTGCAATGGGCGGCTTTATCCCGTTCAAAACTGTTTACGTAATGCTCTGCGGTATCTACCTCGGAGACTGCGTAACCACCGCGATCGTATGCTATATCGGAGCCAAGACAGATGCCAAGAGAGTCGGTATCATTAATATTATTTATAACCTGGCCAAGACCATCCTGGTTCTTGTCGTGGTTACGCTGCTGCATACTTTCGGACTGTTTGGAGACTTTTGGAATGCACCGATGACATCGGGTACCATTGCGAATACCAACTCAGTATTTAACCTGGCCTGCGGCATACTGCTGCTGCCTGTTGTAGGGATATTTGAGAAACTTGGCAAGAAACTCGTTAAAGAAAAGGCCAAAGTTGAGGCAGGAAAGTATGCGGAAATACTCAATGCCCTGAGCCCGGCCTTCCTGAATACACCGGCGCTGGCATTCAACAGCTGCTACAACGTGCTTAAAACCATGTTCAGTATGGCATCAGAGAATATTCATAAAGCGGTCAACCTGGTTGTGGATTATGACGAGAAGACGTTTGAACTGATAGAAAAGGATGAAGAAGACATAGACCATCTGACGGATCGTCTGGAGGATTATCTGGTACAGATTGCACCGACCATTAAACAGGAAGAGCATATCCAGATCATGGATGAGTACCACAAGCTGACCACGGAGTTCGAGCGTTTGGCAGACCATGCAATGAACGTTGCGGAAATATCCAAAGTCATGGATCAGAGCGGATATAAGTTTTCCCAGTCAGCCATTCAGGAATACGAACTGACCTGCGAGCTGCTGTACAAGATACTGGACTGCACCAGGCAGGCATTTGAGAAGAGAGACGCGGAAGCTGCCCGTCATATTGAGCCGATGGAGGACGTTATGGATGATATGATCAATACTATCCATGACAATCATCTGGAGAGACTCAGGGACGGTGTCTGCAGCGTCAGCTCAGGCATGGCATTCCTGGATATCCTGTCCAACTTAGAGAGAATGTCCGACTCCTGCTCAAACGTTGGTATCGCGGTTGTAGCCCGTGTAAATCCTGAGCTGGCCAATCTGGCGCACTCATATATCACATCTCTTCATGCAAGCAAAGACAACAACAATTTCGATGAAGAGTACAATGCTATACACGATGACTATTTTGCACGATTAAATTCACTGTAATTTGTTTATTCTTAAGTTTAAATAGTTCTTGAATGATGTCATACAAGGATTGTATAATGTATACAATCCTTGTTTTTATTTTGTACAAAAGAGTGATGGCATGGAAATTATTAAGCGGAAAGCATATGCAAAGATCAATCTGGGCCTGGATATTACAGGCAGACGCGCGGATGGATATCATTATATCAATACAGTGATGCAGACCGTGGACCTGTATGATGTCATTACCCTCAGTGCTCTCGAGGAGCCGGACGTGATCAAGATTGAATGCTCTGACCCGGCTGTTCCGGCGGGCGATAGCAATCTGGCATACCGTGCCGCCCGATTGGTTATGGATGCACATGAAACGGGCCGCGGCGTACTGATAAAGATTGAGAAGAATATCCCTATGGCAGCAGGGCTTGCAGGCGGCAGTACCGATGCCGGAGCTGTGATCATGGGGATGAATGAGTTGTTCGGACTTAGGATGAGTCAGGATGAGATGGACAGCATTGCAGTCAGACTTGGTGCCGACGTGGCATTCTGCCTCAGGACAGGCACATGGCTGGGACAGGGTATAGGCGAGGAGCTGACACCACTGCCGGATGCGCCGTCAGCCTGGGCCTTGATAGTAAATGACGGCTTCGAGGTATCAACCAAGTGGGTATATACAGAGCTCGACGCAGCCGAGATAATTGACCACCCGGATATCGAGGCTTTATGCGATGCCATAGAAAAACAGGATTTGAGAGTGATGTCTGCCGCAATGGGCAACGTACTGGAAACAGTAACTATTGACAGATATCCTCAGATAAATGAATTAAAGCGAAAGATGACAGAGACCGGAGCGATCGGCGCTCTGATGAGCGGCTCCGGACCAACGGTTTTTGGGATATATGACAGCAAGGCTGCCGCGGAAGACGCCTTAAGGCAGTTTAAGGAAGAGGCAGGTGACATTCCAAGGAGATGTTTCTCAGTACAGTTTGTCAGAAACCTGCAGAAGGGAGTATTGGATGACTAATCTTAAGATGAATTTTGATGAATACATTCCTTTAAGAGATCTGGTGTTTAAGACACTTAGGGAAGCAATCATTACCGGTGACCTGAAACCGGGTGAGAGACTGATGGAGATTAAGCTGGCCAATGAGCTCGGCGTATCCAGGACTCCTGTTCGTGAAGCTATCAGGAAGCTGGAACTGGAAGGCCTGGTCATTATGACAGCCCGCAAAGGCGCAGAGGTTGCGCCGATCAATGAGAAGGACCTCAGGGAAGTTCTGGAAATCAGGAAGGCCCTTGAAAGCCTGGCCTGCCAGCTGGCATGCAGGAATGCCGATGATGAGAGCATTGAGAAACTCAGGCTGGCTAACAAAGAAGTTATCAATGCAGTCAAAGACAACAATGTAGAGCTGATCACACAGACAGACGTGGAATTCCATGAAGTCATTTACGAGATCACCCGCAACCAGAGACTTATCCAGATGCTCCACCAGCTGAAGGAACACATTTTCAGATACAGGCTCGAGTATATTAAGGAAATGAAAAACCGGAACAGCATCGTGGATGAGCACAACAGGATCATAGAGGCAATCGTGGACGGCAGTGTCCGCAATGCCAAGAGAGAGATAGAGAGACACATTGAGGTTCAGGAAAAATATATACTGAACACATTATCAGGTGAAAAATAACAATTGTGTTTTTCATTGACTGATGATAAACTATTTAGGTTAATTACTGAGAGTCGACAAGGAGATAATTATAATGCCACCTTTTGTATGGATACTTATTGGCGTACTGGTAGTTCTGATCGTTGCGATCATACTGCTTTATGTATTCGGAAAGCGCAGCCAGAAGAAACAGGAAGAGCAAAGAGCAGAATTAGAGAAACAGGCAATGACGATCAACTGCTTCGTCATTGATAAGAAGAGGATGCGTCTCAAGGATGCAGGCTTCCCGAAGATTGTTTATGATTCAGCACCGAGACTTTCCAAGATCGGAAAGGTTTCAGTTCTCAAGGTTAAGATTGGAAACAAGGTCTCCAGCGTAATGTGTGATGACGCACTGTTCAAGACCATCCTTCCGAAGCAGGAGCTCAGAGCTCAGATCGTAGGCGTATATATGCTTTCAGCCAAGAGAGTCAGAGGCCCTGTATACGTTGCCAAAGAACACAGGAAGAAGACAGACAAATTCCTGGATAAATTCCGTTAAAAACAGACTGCCGCATGAAAGTGCGGCGGTTATTTTTTTGTAATGGAGCTGCCGCCTGTTCTCCACGTCGGTTTAGTCGAACATGCGGCAGCTCCATCACGAAATAAAACGCCGCACACTTATATACAGCGCCAGAGAGAATCTGAATTCATAATAGAAAATGTGCTATAAAAACATTATAAGATTTAGCTGCAGGAATATTGCGAAGGCTCTTTATTCGTGCGCCTGAGCAGCTGTTTTTTATACCATAAGCCGAAAGTACTTGGTAAATGGCGTGACCGGATAGGCCCCGAGCTCAGGACTGTCTGAGCGAAACGAAGTGGAGCGAGTTCCGCACGAGGGGCCGAGCTTATCCGGGTGCGTCATGAGCCTTAGTACTTTCGAGCCGTATAAAAAACAGCTGTCAGGCACACATAAAAAAAGAGCCGCCGCAATATCTGCGGCAGCTAAGATTTACTGTAATGTTTTTAATTCTACATTTTCAATGTCGAAATTCAGATTGTCTCTGGCGAATTTCTTGAAATTCTCCGCTCCGTCGCTGGCGAAGAAACGGTGCGCTGAGAAATCTACGGGACCGCCGTCTGCGGCCAGATCCAAAGAATTCAGCAGTTCTTTGAGAGAGACGGCTGTTTCATATGCAGGATTTACCAGAGTGACAGAGCTGCCTACTTCGCGGGCTATAACTTTCCTGATAAGCGGATAATGTGTGCAGCCGAGGACCAGCGTGTCAATGCTGTCGTTCCTGAGCATATCGTCCAGATAGCGATGTATCATCATTATGGTTACCGGGTCGTCGATCATTCCTTCTTCAACCAGGCTGACAAACAACGGGCAGGCCTTAGAAAAGACCTTGGCTGAAGGCATGAGCTCGCCGATGAGCCTGTCGTAAAGACCGCTGGAAACTGTACCTGTGGTGCCGGTGATGCCTATTCTGCCGGTACGTGTGGCCTGAACCGCGGCACGTGCGCCAGGCTCTATAACACCGATGACAGGGATGTCCAGCTCGGCCTGAACGGTATGGAGCGCAAATGCGCTGGCGGTATTGCAGGCTATGACAATGGCCTTAACCTGTTCAGAAACCAGGAAAGATGTAATCTGTCTGGCATATCTTATGACGGTTTCAGGAGATTTATTGCCGTATGGCACTCTGGCTGTATCGCCGAAATATATGATTTTCTCATCAGGCAGATTTCTGAAAATCTCGCGGGCTACAGTCAGTCCGCCGACGCCTGAATCGAAAACTCCTATTGGTAAATTTCTGTCTGTCATTTATTTACTGCAGGGTGGTTCGCCCTTACTCTCTCCTCTATGATATCGTGAACCTTGACCGGCAGATCTTTCTCTTCTTCTCTGGTAAGATCTGCAGTTTCAATCGGCTCGCAGAATTCTATGACAACTTTCTGTGATCTGATGAATGGAAGGTGGTCTTCGAATACAGCAGATGTATTTGTTATGGCAACCGGAATGAGGCGGGCCTTAGGCGTGGTAGCCAGCTTGAATGAGCCTTTGTGGAACGGGAGTACATCTCCATCCTTGCGGCTTCTGGTGCCCTCCGGGAAAATGACCATGGATATGCCCTCCTTTTCAACATAATCCGCGGCCTTAAAGATAGTTCTGAATCCGCTGCGAGGATCTTTCCTGTCCAAAGGAAGGCTGTTAACGGCTTTAAGCCACCAGCCTATCAAAGGCCATGAAAGGATTTCTTTCTTGGCAACAAAACCGGTCAGGTCCGGAAATTCCGGGTAAAGCGCAACTATGTCAAAAACTCCCAGGTGATTGCTGATATATACGACTGCTTCACCCTTCTTAGGAAGATGCTCTTTACCAATGAACTCGACATGGACTCCGCCTACAAACAGGAGGGCCCTGAAAGTGGTGGTAACGAATCTTAACGAAAAAAGGTCCCCGGCCCGCCTGTTGATTAATCTGATCAGCCGGGACAGAGGAAAAGCGACCACTGTAAGGACAAACGCTATTAATAATACAAAAAAGCATAATATTAACCTTATCATATGAATTATAATATCATTTTGTTGAAGTTTAGTAAAGGAATGGTTATAATACTTTAGTTATCTTGGAATTGTGATTTATTTAAGGAGGACGAAATGGAAAATCGTAATCTTACACTGCTTACAGACTTATATGAACTGACAATGATGCAGGGCTATTACAAATCAAAAAATGACGCGGTAGTAGTTTTTGACGCGTTTTACCGCAAGAACCCGTTCGGAAGCGCCTATGCAATCTGCTGCGGTCTTGAGCAGGTTATCGATTATATTAAAAATCTTCATTTTTCATATGGGGATATCGAGTATTTAAGAAGTCTGAAAATGTTTGATGAAGATTTTCTTGATTATTTGAGCTCATATCATTTTACAGGAGATATTTACGCTATTCCTGAAGGAACAGTAGTATTCCCTAGGGAACCGCTTATCAAGGTTGTTGCTCCGATCATGCAGGCACAGCTCCTTGAGGCAGCTCTTCTGAACATATTAAATCACCAGAGCCTGATCGCTACCAAGGCAGCGCGTGTATGCTATGCTGCAGGCGGCGGCGTTATGGAATTCGGCCTTCGCCGTGCGCAGGGTCCGGACGCTGGTATTTACGGTGCCAGAGCTGCGGTTATTGCAGGCTGCGTAGGCACATCAAACGTTCTGACCGGAAAGATGTTTAATATCCCGGTCAAGGGCACACATGCACACAGCTGGGTAATGAGCTTCCCGGATGAATATACCGCATTCAAGACATACGCAGAGATGTATCCTGACGCATGCATCCTGCTGGTTGACACATATGATACTCTGGACAGCGGCGTTCCAAATGCCATCAGAGTATTTGATGAGATGAAGGCCAAGGGCATCAAGCTCGGCTACTACGGTATCAGACTGGATTCAGGCGACCTTGCATACCTGTCCAAGAAGGCCAGAAAGATGCTTGATGATGCAGGCTATCCGGATGCAGTTATTTCCGCGTCAAGCGACCTGGATGAGAATCTGATCTACAGCCTTAAGAATGAAGGTGCGCAGATCACTTCATGGGGCGTTGGTACCAACCTGATCACAGCTAAGGACAATCCGTCATTCGGCGGCGTTTACAAGCTGGTAGCTATGCAGGACAAGACCACAGGTGAATTCCTGCCTAAGATCAAAGTATCAGAAAACGTTGAGAAGATTACCAATCCTGGCAACAAGACAGTATACAGGCTCACTGACAAGAGCTCAGGCAAGATCATAGGCGACCTCATCTGCATGGCTGATGAGAAGTTCCTGGAGAGCGAGAACATTCTGCTGTTCGATCCTGAGAGTACATGGAAGAAGACACTGGTCAAAGCCGGCACATTCAAGCTCAGAGAGCTGCTCGTCAAGGTATTTGACAAGGGTATCTGCGTATATGAGTCACCTTCCATCGAAGAGATCAAGGCATACTGCGCTAAGGAGCAGGATACTCTCTGGGAGGAGAGCCGCCGTCTCATTAACCCGAATAAAGTATATGTCGACCTTTCCGACAGATTATATAACGTCAAGAAAGACCTGCTTGACAAAGCAAGACAGTAAATAACCTTAAGGTGACGAGAAAGCCTTAAGGATATAGGAGGATAAAAGTGTACAATAAAGTAACGACAGATTTGAATTTCGTTGACAGAGAGAAGAAGGTTGAACAGTTCTGGAAAGACAACCGCATCTTCGAAAAGAGCATGGAAGAAAATGAGGGCAAGCCTCAGTACATGTTCTATGATGGACCGCCGACAGCCAACGGCAAGCCTCACATTGGCCACGTTCTGACCAGAGTTATCAAGGACCTGGTTCCTAGATTCTGGACAATGAAGGGCTACGAGGTTCCAAGGAAGGCCGGATGGGATACACACGGCCTGCCGGTTGAGATTGAAGTAGAGAAGCTCTTAGGGCTGGATGGCAAGGAGCAGATAGAACAGTACGGACTGGCTCCGTTTATTGAGAAGTGCAAGGAAAGTGTCTGGAAATACAAAGGCATGTGGGAGGAGTTCTCCTCAACCGTTGGATTCTGGGCTGATATGGATAATCCGTACGTTACTTATGAAAACGATTACATTGAATCCGTATGGTGGTCACTGAAACAGATCTGGGAGAAGGGCCTTTTATATAAAGGATACAAGATCGTACCTTACTGCCCGAGATGCGGCACCCCGCTCTCCAGCCACGAAGTAGCGCAGGGCTACAAGGACGTCAAAGAACGTTCAGCTATCGCTAAATTCAAAGTATCAGGAGAGAACGCATATTTCCTGGCATGGACAACCACCCCGTGGACTCTTCCATCCAACGTTGCGCTCTGCGTAAATCCGGATGAGACCTATGTTAAGGTACAGAAGGGCGACGAGTTCTATTACATGGCCAAGGCGCTGTGCGATACAGTTCTTAAGGAAAACTATGTAATTATTAAGGAATATGTAGGCAAAGACCTGGAGTATAAAGAATACCATCCGTTATTTAATGACGTGGTATATAACTGCAAAGAGAAATGCCATTACGTTGTATGCGATGACTACGTAACACTGACCGATGGTACAGGTATCGTTCATATCGCACCTGCTTTTGGTGAAGACGACTCACGTGTCGGCAGGAAGTATGGTCTTCCTTTCGTTCAGTATGTTGACACCAAGGGCTGCATGACCAAGGAAACTCCTTGGGAAGGCGTATTCTGCAAGAAGGCAGACGAACTCATCCTCCAGACTCTGAAGGAGAGAGGACTGCTCTTCAGCGCTCCGCAGTTCGAGCACAGCTATCCGTTCTGCTGGAGATGTGATACCCCGCTTATTTATTACGCAAGGGAGTCATGGTTCATTAAGATGACAGCGGTTAAGGACGACTTGATCCGCAACAATAATACAGTTAACTGGATTCCTGAAAGCATCGGCAAGGGCCGTTTCGGCGACTGGCTGGAGAACATCCAGGATTGGGGCATCAGCCGTAACAGATACTGGGGCACACCGCTCAACATCTGGGAATGCGAGTGCGGACACCAGCACTCCATCGGCAGCATTGAGGAACTCAAGAGCATGTCCTCCAACTGCCCGGATGATATTGAGCTCCACCGTCCGTATATTGATGAAGTAACCATCAAGTGCCCGGTCTGCGGAAAGGAAATGCACCGCGTACCTGAGGTTATCGACTGCTGGTACGATTCAGGATCAATGCCTTTCGCACAGTACCATTATCCGTTTGAGAATCAGGAGCTGTTCAAGGCACACTTCCCGGCAGACTTCATTTCAGAGGCTGTTGACCAGACCAGAGGATGGTTCTATTCACTGATGGCCATCTCCACACTGGTATTCAACCAGGCTCCATACAAGAACGTTATCGTTCTCGGCCATGTTCAGGATAAGGACGGCCAGAAGATGAGCAAGTCCAAGGGCAATGCTGTAGATCCTTTCGAGGCTCTCAACCAGTACGGCGCAGACGCTATCCGCTGGTATTTCTACACCGCATCAGCCCCATGGCTGCCTAGCAGATTCCACGGCGACGCTGTTGTGGAAGGCCAGCGCAAGTTCATGGGCACCCTTTGGAATACATACGCTTTCTATGTACTGTATGCCAATATTGACGGCTTTGACGCCAAGGATTACCAGCTGGAGTACGACAAGCTCACAGTTATGGACAAATGGATCCTTTCCAAGCTCAATTCCGTTGTGGCAGCAGTAGATGAGAATATGACCAACTACCGCATCCCTGAATCAGCCAGGGCAATGCAGGACTTCATCGATGACCTGAGCAACTGGTACATCCGCCGCAGCCGTGAAAGATTCTGGGCTAAGGGAATGGAGCAGGACAAGATCAATGCCTACATGACACTGTTTACATGTCTGGACACCATCTGCAAGGTAGCAGCTCCGTTCGTTCCGTTCGTAACAGAAGAGATTTACCAGAACCTGATCGTTGGACATTTCGATGGAGCACCGGAGAGCATTCACCTGTGTGACTTCCCGAAGGTTAACGAAGCTCTGATCGACAAGAAGCTTGAAGAAGACATGGAGCACGTTCTGGACGTTGTAGTTATGGGCCGTGCATGCAGAAATGCTTCTAACATCAAGAACCGTCAGCCGCTGGCAGCAATGTTCATCAAGGCTCCTTGGGAAATGACTTCATTCTATACAGACATTGTCGCGGACGAGATGAATGTCAAGAAGGTTGAGATGAGGGATGACCTGAGAGATTTCTCTTCATACTCATTCAAGCCTCAGCTTAAGACACTGGGACCAAAATTTGGCAAGCAGATCGGTGAGATCAGGAATGCTCTGGCTACCGTAGACGGCAATGACGCTATGGACCAGATCAATGCTACAGGTTCACTTAAACTGCAGCTGTCCTCAGGCGAAGTTTCAATTGAAAAGGATGACCTGCTCATCGAAACAGCTCAGGTGGAAGGCTATGAGTCAATGACCGATTACGGCATCACAGTTGTACTTGATCTGCATCTCACAGATGAGCTCATTGAGGAAGGCTTCGTACGTGAGCTTACCAGCAAGATCCAGACCATGCGTAAGGAAGCAGGTTTCGAAGTAATGGATATGATCACCATTTACGTAACCGGCAGCGAGCGCATCGAGGAGATTCTGGGCCGCAGAAAGGCTGATATGCTGAAAGACGTTATGGCTACCGACATCGTTCTCGACTCAATGGACGGATATTCCAAGGAATGGGATATCAACGGCGAGAAAGTTACTATCGGAGTTAAGAAGAACTAAAAACTAATGGAACAAATAACACCAAGCGTTTTGTGGCGCTTGGTGTTTTTTTGTTGTTACAATTGCTTTGGGAGGATAAATATGGGCAAGGAGAGGCTGGTCGTTGCTTCCGGCAGGCGAAGGCTTTTACTTGATCCGGGTGAGATAATCTTCATTGAAGTAATGGATCATCATGTGAGTATTCACTGCAGAACGCGTCTTATCAAGGTCAGGAACTCACTAAATGAAATTGAAAAACAGCTGTCAGGCAGAGGATTCTGCCGTATTCACCGCTCTTTTCTGGTATCGCTCAAATATGTCTATTTATGCGGAAGAGACTGTGTTCTCATGAATGACGGCAAAGATACCGTTCTGCCGATAGGCAGCAGGTACAGGGACGCTTTCGCTGAATCTCTTTCACTTTGACTTCGCATGTGTTATCATTTCGGTGTATTTTTCTGAAAGGACGCCGGAATGAATCTGGGAAAATCCGACAAAAAAAGATTATACGGAATAGATGCACTCAGGGGCATAGCCATGATACTGATGCTGATCTATCATTTGCTGTGGGCACTCTATCTGAACGGATATTTTGTTTATCCGGACGGCGTTATCTGGTACAAGCTGATAGGCCTCATCTGCGCGCACATGTTCATCATCATCTCGGGCACCTCCGCGAATTTCGCGAGGAGGCCATGGCTGAACGCGATCAAAATTTTTGTCTGCGGCATGATAGTATGGGCGGTTGTTTATTTCACCAAGCTGGCGGAGCCTATAGATTTCGGCATACTGCATTTCCTGGGAGTAAGCTACTTCCTGTACTGGGCGCTGAGGGGAGTACTGGCTAAGATCAAGCCCGTAATAGGCGCGGTCGTCAGCTTAGTTTTGTTCATTGTGCTGCATGAAGTGCCGATGGGCAATATATTCGGCGCGCGGCTGCCGGACGTGCTGTACTCCACGAAATGGCTGTTTTGGCTGGGATTCCCGCATTTGGGTTATACAGCGTCTGATTATTATCCGATCATTCCGTGGGTGTTCCTGTTCTTCTTCGGCTGTTTCTTATGGAGAATGATAAGGCGGGTGCCGGACGCATTGTACAAAAACCACCTCAGACCGCTGGCGTTCATCGGCAGGCATACGCTGATCATATATCTGGTGCATCAGCCCATATACTTCGGTGCGATCTGGCTGGTCAGCAGGATAATCGGAGGCTGAAAATGAAGATTCTGGTGATGTCAGACTCTCACGGCAAGGTGGGTCTGCTGGAAGACATAATAAATGATAATATGAATGCGGATATAATAGCTTTCCTGGGAGACGGAGAGAGGGACTTTTTCCGTGCGATGAGAGACTGCAGGGTGCCTGATGACAAAGAAATCTGGCAGGTGCAGGGAAATTGCGATCCATTGAGCAGAGAGGAAGTGACGCTCATTAAGGAAGCCGCTGGGATAAGGTTCTATGTGACCCATGGATTTGAGCAGGCAGTTAAATGGGGACTTGAAAAGCTGTCATATAAGGCGGAGGAGCAGGGATGCCAGATAGCGCTCTTTGGACATACGCACTCGCGGCATTTGTCAAATAACGGAGGAGTGTTCCTGTTCAATCCGGGCAGCGCAGCCAGCGGATCATATGGAGTGATCAACATTGTTAATGGTCAATTAGATATTACGTTCGGACAGATAGATTTTTAAGCATGAAAAAAGACGCCTTGGCGAGCGTCTTTTTCATTTGGTTTGTTAAATGTATAATAAAAAAGGGAGGTGAGTGATTTTCACTCGGTTATGAAAAAAGAATTTTCATTTGGTATATTGGTAACCTTATGCTAGTATAGTAAAGGTGCTTTATGAACTAAAAATGTTCTAATTGTGAAAAAAATGTGAAAGGTATAAATATTTAGGTGAAAAACATGGCACAGAACCCAGTTGTAACATTTGAAATGGAAAACGGCGGCATTATCAGGGCAGAGCTTTATCCGGAAATCGCGCCGGTTTCAGTCAACAACTTTATCAGCCTCGTAAGCAAAGGCTTCTACGACGGCCTTATTTTCCATAGAGTAATCAAAGGTTTTATGATTCAGGGCGGCGACCCACAGGGCACAGGCATGGGCGGCCCGGGCTACTGCATTAAAGGCGAGTTCGCTCAGAACGGCTTCGAAAACAATCTGAAGCACACACCAGGCGTCCTCTCAATGGCCAGAGCCAATGATCCGGATTCAGCCGGCTCACAGTTCTTCATCATGCACTTTGAAGCTCCATATCTGGACGGCAGCTACGCAGCCTTCGGTCAGGTAATCGATGGAATGGATGTAGTCGACAGGATTGCTACCTGCAAAACCGATTTCTATGACCGTCCGTTCGAACCACAGGTCATGAAGAAAGTCACAGTTGAGACCTTCGGCGTTACATATCCGGAACCAGAGAGATTATAATAAAAATGTTCTAAAAATGCCGCACTGAAAAGTGCGGTATTTTTTGTTTTAAAAAGCGTCTGCAATCTCTCAAAAACACAATAAGCCGAAAGCCCTTAGCGAAGAACATGTCCGGATAGGGGCCGAGCTCAGGACTGTTTGAGCGCGACTTTAGGAGTGCGAGTTCCGCACGAGGCCCCGTGTTTATCCGGGCATGTTCTGAACTTAGTAGCTTTCGAGCCGTGTTGTGAGAGATTGCAGACACTTTTTTCACAAAAAATTACGTATTTTATAGTGCAACATTTATAAAATAATATTGTAAATTATATCTCCTTGCATTATAATGCAGATGCCAGAAGTCCTGACGCGTTTACGGACCGATGGCAGATTTGACAATTGAATAAAAATGCTTAACGCAGAAAGAAGGATCAAATGAAGAAAGTAATTTCAATTTTGGTTGCACTTGTTACAGTAGCTGCACTCTGTGCCTGCTCAGGCGGCGGGAATAATCCCGAGACGACCGGCGGCGAAGGAGGCACAAACACAGACAGGAAAGCTTCGAACTCTGTGGTTGTAGGCATTTCACAGGACATCGATAGTCTTGACCCTCATAACGTTACGACGGCAGGAACCAGAGAAGTCTTGTTCAATCTGTATGAAGGCCTTGTTAAGGCAACCAGTGGCGGCGATGTTGAGCCGGCTGTTGCCAGCGAGTACACCATTGCAGAAGACTTTAAATCTATATTGTTTACAATAAGAGAAGGAGTCAAATTCTGGGATGGCACTGAGGTCACTGCAGATGACATCATCTTTTCAGTTGAACGTTATGCGGAGACTCAGGGCGAGGGCTCCGCTTTTTCTATTTTTGAAAGCATAGAAAAAGAAGGTGAGAACCAGATCCGTGTGAATCTGTCTGAGCCGAGTTCAGAATTTATTTACCTGATGACATGCGCAATCATACCGGCATCATATGGAGACGACCCACAGGGCGCACCACAGGGAACAGGACCGTTTGCTTTCGACCACTTCTCACCTGGTGAGGAATTCGTAGTTACTAAGAATGCTAACTACTGGAAAGAAAACTGCCCATATCTTGATAGGGTTACCTTCAAGATTGTTACAGATACAGAAAGCGCTATCCTGCAGCTTAATGCCGGAACTATTGACATTTTCCAGTATCTTACAGCTGACCAGGCATCAACTGTAGATGCGAATATGTTCAACATTGTTGTCGGAAGCATCAACTATGTACAGGGCATGTTCCTGAACAACAACGCTGCTCCATTCAACAACAAACTGGTACGCCAGGCTGTTTATTACGCTGTTGACCGCCAGATGATCAGCGACATGCTGTTTGAAGGCACCAGCCACATTATCGGAACCAACATGATTCCGGCTGCTTCAACTTACTATAACGCTGCTACAGAGACGACATATACTCATGACGTAGCTAAGGCTAAGGAACTCCTCAAAGAGGCCGGATATGAGAACGGCTTCGAGTTCACCATCAAGGTTCCTAACAACTACAAGCCTCACGAGCGTACAGCTGAAGTTATTAAGGAAAACCTGGCCGAAGTTGGCATTACAGCAAATATCAAGCTGATCGACTTTAATGAATGGCTTGATGTTGTATACAAAAACAGAGATTACGAAGCAACTGTTGTAGCTGTTGACGGCACACTGGCTCCAAGCTCATTCTTTACCAAGAATGTAAGCGACAATGTCAACAACTTCACCAATTACAACAATCCTGAGTTTGATGAGCTCTATGTAAAGGCACTGTCTGAGACTGATAAAGACAAGAAGATAGAGTACTACATGCAGCTTCAGCAGATCCTTGCAGATGATGCAGCATCGATCTACTGCCAGGATCCATCAAACCTTGTTGCGGTTAATTCACAGCTGGAAGGCTATGTATTCTTCCCGATTTCCGCACAGGATATGTCAGTTATTAAATACAAATAAATTGACTCAAAATACCTGCAGCAGTGGCTGTGAAGCCATTGCTGCAGGCACCTTAGTTAATTAACAGATGAAGTACGTTCTGAAAAAGATTTTAACATTAATAATAGCGCTTCTGCTGATATCGATAGTGGTGTTCCTGGCCTTTTCCGTAATCCCGGGTGACGCCGCTATTTCCAAGCTTGGAACAGAGGCCACTCCGGAACGTATAGCTGAGCTCAGAGAGATGTTGGGCCTGGATAAGCCGATACTGGAAAGATATTTTATCTGGCTGGGCAACGCGGTTCAGCTGGATTTTGGAACGTCTTACCAGTATAACGTATCTGTTAATTCACTGCTTGGAACCAGGATAATAAACAGTTCCATTCTTTCCATTATCTCGTTCATCATGGTAATCGTTTTCTCTATTCCGATCGGCATTTTCTCTGCCAAGCGCAGATCCGTGCCGGGACGTACTGCCATGACGACCATTACTCAGATAACCATGGGAGTGCCTTCATTCTTCCTGGGTGTTCTGATCACATATCTGTTTTCAATAATATTAAAAATGTTCAGGCTGGGCGACTTCGTCTCGCCGGCCGATTCTTTCTGGGGAGCATGTGCTTATCTTGTCTTCCCGGCTATTGCCATAGCGCTCCCTAAGATTGCTATGACTGTCAAATTCCTGACAACATCCATCCGCGCGGAACTTCATAAGGATTATGTGCGCACCGCTTATGCCAAAGGCCATACAAAGAACGGTGTGCTTTACGGTCATGTCCTGAAGAATTCACTTGTACCTGTAATTACATTTATGGGTGTTATCGTCGCGGAAATTGTAGCAGGCAGCATTATTGTTGAGAAGGTGTTCTCAGTGCCGGGCGTCGGCACGCTCCTCATAACAGCTATCACAAACCGTGATTATCCAGTGGTAGAGGCTGTTGTCCTGCTCTTTGCTTTCCTGATAATAGTTATCAACTTCATCGTTGATATGATATATAAAATTGTTGACCCAAGGGTAAAGATCTGATCCGGATATGAAGAAAAAGAGAAACTACAATCTGATAATCGGATGCATTATTACCGGCATAGTGCTGCTTCTGGCACTTGTGGGTCTTTTCTGGACACCTTATCCCACCACGCAGATGAGCCTGGAATTAAAGCTGGCTCCGCCAAGCATTGCCCACATCTTCGGATGCGACCACTTCGGCAGAGACGTTTTCAGCCGAGTAATGCAGGGAATGGGAACGACGTTCCTGGTTTCTATTACAACCGTATCTTTCGGTATGATCGTCGGCACGATAATAGGCTTTCTGGCAGGTTATATAGGCGGCTGGTTTGACGAGATCATCATGAGGATAAATGATGTTCTGAACGCATTCCCGAGCATCCTGCTGGCTCTCGTTCTGGTCAGCTTCTTTGGAAGCGGCCTGCTGAACGTAATAGTTGCTTTGGGCATCCTCTTCATACCGAGTTTCGCGAGGATTGCGAGAAGCGAAATGCTCAGGTTAAAGGGCCTGCAGTTCGTGCAGAGCGCCCGCCTGATAGGCGACAGCCACGGCAGGATCATTTTCTCACAGATCCTTCCAAATGCTTATACAACCATCCTGGCCAGTGCGGCTGTTGGATTCAACAACGCGGTACTGGCTGAGGCAGGCCTGAGCTATATGGGCCTCGGAGTTCAGCCTCCTGACGCGTCCCTCGGCAGAATGATTTCAGAGGCGGGCAGCTATCTGCTCAAGGCGCCGTGGTATGCTATCTTCCCGGGCGTTGCGATCATTGTTTTAGTATTAGGCGTAGCTCTCATCAGCGAGGGCGTAAGTAAAATAGATTAGGTGAAATATGCTTTTAGAGGTAAAAGACTTAAAAGTTGAATTTCATACAGACAAAGGCGTGACAAAGGCGGTCAAGGGTGTCTCCTTCGGAATGAATGACGGAGAAATCCTGGGCATAGTCGGCGAGTCCGGATCCGGCAAGAGCACACTCGGAATGACCCTGATGGGTCTGCTCCCGGGCACAGCTTCTTACACCGGACAGGTACTGTTCGACGGTGCCGACATGGCCAAGATGTCATTCGAAGAACTCCGCCAGTACAAGGGAGATGAGATTTCCGTCGTTTTCCAGGAGCCTATGACTTCCCTTAACCCGCTGATCCGCGTGGGCAAGCAGGTCGAAGAAATGCTGACCCTGCACGTAAACGACACACAGGACGACGGCCGTTTGCATGAGAAGCTGACCAAGGCTCAGCGCAAGGAACGCGTGCTGGAAATGTTCAGAAACGTCGAGCTGCCGGAACCTGAGGTTACCTACCGCAAATATCCTCACGAGCTTTCAGGCGGACAGCAGCAGAGGGTCATGATCGCCATGGCACTGATGTGCTCACCGCGTCTGTTGATCGCGGACGAGCCGACGACAGCTCTTGACGCAGACGTTCAGGACCAGATCCTGGACCTGCTGAAAGAAATTAACAGGAAGCAAGGCACTGCCATTGCTCTGGTTTCACATGACCTGAGAGTCATTCAGAGAATCTGCCAGAACGTGCTGGTAATGTATAAAGGCGAAATCGTTGAGAGGGGCACAGTAGACCAGATCTTCAACAATCCTCAGGATGAGTACACCAAGCAGCTGATCGACGCCATCAAACAGGAACCGAAACAGTCTGATCTGGACACAGCCGACACTGCGCTGGAGGTTAAAGACCTCACCGTCTTTTATCAGATCAAGTCAGAAGTTCTGGGCCAGAAACCTCGCAAAAAGATTATCTGTGAGAACATGAATTTCGAGGTCCGCAAGGGAGAAATCCTGGGACTGGTCGGAAAGAGCGGCTCGGGCAAGAGCACGATTTCCAGGGCCATCCTGGGACTGCATAAAGATTACACTGGCGAGATAATACACCACACCGCGCGTCCTCAGATGATATTCCAGGACAGCTCAGCATCGCTGAACCCCGCGCGCAAGATTGGATGGATATTGGAGGAACCGCTGAAGAACCAGGCCAAGTACTGGCAGCGCCAGGCACGCGCCGGAGCTAAGAACATTCCGCATATTTATACGCCGGAAGAGCGCAAGGCCAAAGTGCTCGACATGCTCAGGAAGGTTGAACTGCCGGAAGAATTCGTTAACAGATATCCGAGAGAACTTTCCGGCGGCCAGAAGCAGAGAGTCAACATTGCGCTGGCCTTGATGAGCGGCAGTAAGTTCGTAATCGCGGACGAGCCGGTTTCGTCGCTGGACGTCACTATTCAGGATCAGATACTGAAGCTGCTCCTGAATCTGCAGAAGGACTTGGGGCTCTCAATGCTGTTCATATCGCATGATGTGAATGTTGTGAAAAGAGTATGTGATAGAGTTATTCATTTAGGTTAAAGGCTGTTACTTAAAATAGTGACAGCTTTTTTATTAGGGGCAGCCGCCTGAGCTCCACGTCGGTTTAGTCGCTCATGCGGCTCCCCTAACAAACAATCTGTCACAGATTTTCTAAACAGCCTTAAAAATGAAAACTATCTAACATATTTTTTCAAAAACATTTAATTATGCGAGAATGACGTGAATCAAAGATCACCGCAGGCTCTTTCCTGAGCGCGGTTAAATCAAAAAAAAGCGGTGGCACTTGTGTGTGCATATCTGCATGTTCGACTTAACCGACATGGAGAACAGGCAAATATGCACACATTAGGGTACCACCGCTTTTTAGTTGATTGGATTAGTGGCGCTCAGGCAGGATCATGCGATGATCTTTGAGGAAGTCGTTGTAAGCAGGAAAGTCTGCCTTGATCTTCTCTGCGCCTTCAGCTGCCTTCTTGTGGCCTTTCTGAATATTGGTGTTGTGCAGGTTCTGGCCATATGGTGACCAGCGGCTCTTGTCCAGATTCTCCTGTGTGAAGGTGATCTTCAGGCGGCCGTCAACAACCTCAGGTGTAGCCTCAATGTTGCACTGCGGGCAGAATACTCTGCCGTCCGGATTAACGCGGAGCAGGTTGCTGTAGCAGTATGGGCAGAAACCAGGCTGTCCGTGATACTCAGCTTCCTTATCGCCAGGTTTTCTGTTAATAACGGCGTTGGCAACTCTTTGGCCCATGAGCAGCATTCTGTCCATTAACGCGTCGTCAACCAGAACCATTCTGGTAGCCGGATAGAAATCAAACTGCTCGTAATCAACCAGGCCGCGGTAGCCGCCGATCAGCTCTTCAACAACCATGCGGACTACGTTTGGCATGTAGTCTGTCCAGTCGGTGCCGCCGAGTGAGAATGCAGCGCCGATTTTCCAGCCGTCCGGGCTGAGAGTGATCTTGCGGTAGTCTCCGCCTGAATGCAGCTTATTCAGCCATGTGATCAGGATGCCCGGAGGCAGCAGGTTGTAACATGGAGCAGAAACGATGATTGCGTCTGCGGCTCTCATCTTGAGCTCGATATCCTGGAAGTTGTCGTGGTTCTCGCCCTGGCTGCAGCGGAAATCTGTTTTGCCCGCGATGTGGGCTTTAACACATGCTTCACAGCCTACGCAAGGATCGATCTTGGCTTCCTGCAGGTTGACGAATTCAACCTCAGCGTTCGGATCAACGCTTAAAACACCTTTGAAAGCCTGAGCCATCAGGATCTCGGTGTTGCCGCCTTTACGGCCTGAACATATTCCAAAAACTTTCATAAAAATACCCCTCCTATATGTATTTCTTCATCGATATACGCCAGCGGCCCTTGCCGGTCAGCCCGGCGGGACTGTCATATATAAATTTCCCATAACCCCGGACGGAGACCTTGTCCCCGGCCTTGCAGACTATGCTGCTTTTCTCGCATTGCCTGCCATTTACAAATACCTTCTTCTCTGTGAACAGAGCCTGGCTCTGGTTCCTGGACATATTGTACAGTCTGGCGACGACCGCGTCCAGTCGCTCTGACGGGGCTGTTATTATCAGGCTCTCAAGCCGTGGCTGAATAGCCTCGGGTGCCTCATCCAGGAGGCTAACCTTGACGCTGGTATGTCTGACGGTGCCCAGCTTTTCCGCTATATAATCAGCTATGTGATCCATGCAGAAGATATATGCACATTTCCCATCGATCAATATATCGCCGATCAGCTCGCGCTCAATACCCAGATTCATGAGGGCGCCGAGATAATCGCGGTGACTGAGCTCCTCTCCGAATTTCATTACCAGAGGCTCCAGCTTCAGGCAGACGATGGGGAATGGCTCATCATATCCCATAACTTCGGGATTTCCGAAACGGCAGACGCAGCGGTCGGAAGTTTCCGTGCCGCCGTACAGCATTATGCCTGCATAGCCCAGTCCTGCCTCCATGAGTTCAGCCTGTTCCTCTTCGCGCAGGAAATTCGAAAATGTGAATATACCGTGCGAATAGGAACGGTCGGCCAGGTCCTTCAGATGTCTGATCAGGATATCATTCATTTGCTTAAGAAACCGCTGATCAGGTCAGATGCATATGATACGCAGGCATTGCATGGCTTCTGCGCGTATAACTCTTTGTTATCAGGATCATTTTCAAAAAACGGCTCCAGATTGATATTATCCCTGATATCTCTGCAGTTGATTGAACCGAATCTGTTTTCAAATGCATCCATCAGCTCTTTGATGTCATCACGCTGTTTCTGCTTGAACGCAGGGTCCATAAAGTCCTCCGTGGAGATCAGTCCCAGGACCATGCACAGTCCTGACAGAGCGCCGCAGATGCCGCCGGAGCCTGCCACGCCGCCGCCGAAGGCTACGGCCATGCGCTCCAGACTGGAGTCGTCCAGCTCAGGATGGTACTGCCTGATGAGGTCCTTGTGCGCCAGAACGACTGCCTGGCAGCAGTTGTAGTGATTCATAAATACCTGTATTGCTTCGTTCTTTTTGCTTTCCATAATTATCCCTCTGTGATCACCGGCATCGCGTCTCCCTTCAATGAGAAAACGCCGGTCAGCTTTCTGTCTCCGCATGTATGAGTTGCAGTTATAGTGTCTCCGTCAGAGCTCAGTTGGTAAACGCTGTTTCTGAATATCGGGTCTTTCTTGATAGCGCACAGGCGGAGGATGTCGTCGCTCAGATCGACCCCGTTCTCAGGCTCCAATGTAACGGTGTCCTTGTCAAACAGGCTCGGCAGGTGGGTCCTGCCATATTCCTGACCTGCGTAAACGAAGGCCGTGCCCTTCTGGAAGAAAGAGAAGGCCAGCAGGTTACGGAGCGCAGGCACGCTGCTTGCGAGAGAAGCAGCCCTGGCCCTGTCGTGATTCTCAATGAACCTGAGCTTGATGTAGTTGCCAGGGTAAATATATTCCTGTATGTTGATCACGTCAGCATACTCCTTCAGTGAGTTTTCACCCTTCAGGTAGCCCTCCAGCAGATCAAAGACATCGTAGTCGTAGCAGATGTCGAAGGCGCGGTACATCTCACAGTCGCTGTGAACAGTGAAACCGCGGCTTCTCATGTAGATAATGAACTGAGGATGCACAGATTCAGCCAGCCAGATGCAGCCCGGATGAACGCTTTCGACTTCCTGGCGGGCACGCTCCCAGAACTCGATAGGCACCAGGGAAGCCACGTCGCAGCGGAAACCGTCCACAATGCCGGCCCACATTTTAAGCGTTTCAATCTGATAATCCCAGAGCTCCGGATGACTGTAGTCCAGATCGACAACGTCAGCCCAGTCGGCGACGCGTCCACAAGGCGCGCCGTTCTCATCGTGGTAGAACCATTCAGGATGCTCCTCGGCGAGCACAGAATCAGGCGAAGTGTGGTTATAAACCACGTCGATGATGCAACCCATACCCCTCATGTGGATGGCATTAACAAGGCTCCGGAAATCCTCCATCGTGCCGTATTCAGGGTTAATGGCCCTGTAGTCGCGGATCGCGTATGGAGAGCCCAGAGAACCCTTCCTGTTCTTGACACCGATGGGGTGGATAGGCAGCAGATAAACGATATCCGTGCCCAGAGATTTGATTCTGTCCAGGTCGGCCTCAACCGCGGCGAAGGAACCCTCCTCGCTGTAATTGCGCACGAAAATCTGGTATATCATCATGTTTCTGAGATTAATGTTGGTGTTGTCAGCCATAACAGCTCCTTTATGTGTTTTATATATTGAATTATATAAAATGAGGATAGCAGTAGCAAGGTAGTTTTTATTGACAAAGGAAGATGCATTTAGTAAAATACCAATTGCGCTATTGATAGCGATAATTTCATATTTATTTTGGAATTCGGAGAAGTACTCAAGTGGCCGAAGAGGCGCCCCTGCTAAGGGTGTAGGTCGTTAATAGCGGCGCGAGGGTTCAAATCCCTCCTTCTCCGCACAAAAAAGGGACCCAAAAGGTCCCTTTTTTCGTGCGGAGAAGCCGTCTTCGAACCGAGCGCCGCGTACGGCGCGGGCAAGGCCGCCGACGCGCGTCCGGTGGACGAAGCAGCGAGGCGGGCTTGGGACATAGTCCGAAGAATCCGACCGTAAGGGAAGGATGATTCGCTGGCGATGGACGGGCCTGTTCAAATCCCTCTTTTCCTTAAGACATTATTATGGTATGAACAACAACACTATTTTATTCAATAATGATTTCTTCCATAAAGATGGTGTTTTGTTTTAACAATTGGTATTCTTTGTAAATGTGGACTGAATAAAAAATGGCAGCAGCTGCAATGATTGCTATAAGAATGAATGAGGCTATCCGTATAATCCGTCTGGTATTTAATCGCTTGACCAGTTCGTCAGTGTCTATTGAGTAATAATAATTGTGAACGAGATCTTCGGCTTTGCCAAAACCCTCTTCTAGAGCGGGCAACGAAGAAACATCCTCAGATGTGCAGTATTCATCCAGGGTTAAACGCAGGTTGTTTAAATAATCTTTCTCGGATTTTCCAATATAAGGAAAAAGCCTCTTAACTTTTTTGATATATTGTTCACATAAGTCTTTATGCTCCATTTTATTATCCTTTCAGTGAGTTGATAATATTCTGAACACCTGTGGTTGT
The DNA here is from genome assembly GCA_017441295.1 of Lachnospiraceae bacterium. Lineage (GTDB taxonomy): Bacteria > Bacillota > Clostridia > Lachnospirales > Lachnospiraceae > RGIG5612. The sequence continues at coordinate 134,110 of JAFRYA010000004.1, read as the reverse complement.
ATTAATGTAATTGTCTGTCAGATCATCTAAAGCTGCCAAACCTGGTCCTTCAATATGATAGTAAACCCTTGTCCTTTTCCTGCCTACCAGTTTCGAATACTCAGAAATCTTGTTCTCGGATTCGAGTTTGTAGGTGGCAGTATAAATTGTGTTTTGCGATATGTCTAAAAGGCCTCCAGAATACTCCTGAATAGTCTTGAATATTTCATAGACATAGCTGTCACTCCTTTTCAGGATTGACAGTATCAATAATTCAGTTATTCCGTTAATGAAATAATTTCTTCCGTTCATATGTTTTCTTGCTGTCTAAAGACGGAATCATTATAACGAAAAAAAGACGAAAAAAAAAGAGTGATTTCAAAGAGAAGGCAAAAGGCCGGGACATATGAAAGAAATATGCCCCGGCAATTATTATGTTAGTATACAGTTCCGTCTGCAGTACAGGTTATAGTGACCTCTTTATGATATGTCTGGACGATATTGTTAACTTTAACCTGCGCTATTGTGTGGTTAGTAGCCCTGTTTCCTGAACGGGTGACATTATATCCTACAATTACCCAATTCGAGCTGTAGGATGTTGAGCTGCCGGAGCAGCTGGTACAGGTAGCGCTGGATCCGTTATATGTGAATGTACCTGTTACAGAAACGGAAATCAATATCTGGCCGGAAGCATTTTCCAGATTTGATGTTTTTGTTCTTGTAATGGTTCCTCTGGTTTCAGCAGAAATGTCTTCTTCCGCTTCAGGACTGGTAATGTAAGTCTTAAGATAGAAAACTTCTCCTCCGATAACAATGGTTTCCACCTCATCTGGCTCTGGGGTAGCGTTTAAGGGCTCTGCAAAAATATGACCGCAAAGAAATAGTGATATACCCACTGAAATTAACAATAGTTTCAATACTTTTTTTAACATGATTTTACCTCCTTGGTTATTGTCTGACCAGCTGGATCATAGATGCATCATAAACTCAAATAATTTTTGTTTCAATATTTTGTTGAAAAAAATATTCATTGACAGAGGTATAACTGGTTGTTACAATCGAAATGAGATAAAATTTATGTTTATTTACAACAAACGGAAGGAGAAGAATATGAGAAAAAAGTAGTATTAACAACCATAGTTATATTGGTGGCTGTTTTGCTTATTGCTGGAGTGGTCGCAGCAAGTACAAGAAACAAAGCAGAAGATGCTATTAATGACACAATTGTTTCACGCAGTGAAGACGGTGTCAAATTAATAGATGAAGAGCAGAACGGTGAAAAAGACGAACTTGAGGAACAGTTTAATAAGGAACTGATCAGCAAATATAAAAACGCGTTATCTGAAGGAAATATCTTTCTTTATGAGATGGTTTTGAACAGTGACAATCTTCATGATTATAGATTCATACGTTCATTCACAGCCGAAGAGCTTGATGGAGCAACATTCTCAAGTGATTATTCTCGTATAATCATTCAAGGCGAAACACATACATGATTAAATGGGGATACCCCAGAAAAATATCGGCAAGCGATATTGACTGGTATGATTATGATGAATGGACAGTTATACTTAGAGTTTTCACGGAGGAAAACTGGATAGAAGGAAAAGAGATCTTTGCGAAAGAAGTCTATGAAGGCATTAAACGCGATGTTATTATTCCTATTTCTGAAGGAAGAGCATGCTTTTACAGTAACGAAGACGACTCTTATATAAGGGGCGTTAAGGCTAAAGAAATCGATAAGGCTCAAGTCTCGGAAAATGGTGCGTTTGTTGAAATCGAGGGGACAGTGTATGTTGTCACATATCAGTTTAACGATACCTTCACTGAGGTAACAGAAATCCAGCTCAGACCTTATGACGGTTATAAAGGAGATGCAGGGTTTTTGAATCCGGATGACTATCAGTATTTCTCTATTAATGAATGGCTGTCAGAGTAAAGCTTAATAAAGGGGTGTTAATATGAAAGAAAAAATGCATTTTAATATCAAAAAAATTGTTTGTGTTATTTCTGCTGTCGCAATAATTGCTGCGGCAGTTTTTGGGTTTTTTCCTGTAAAATCTTATGCAACAACCTACTATGCAGCCTTCTATTCTGTAAAAACCTGTCAGCACGGAGACGATAGCACTACTGTTGGCAACAATGTCTACTTTGTTCAGGATTTCCTTGATCGTTATGGCTACTATAGTGGTTATCTGGATGGGGATTTTGGCTATTATACCAGAGCAGCGGTATACAGCTACCAATCGGCAAAGGGACTAACTTATGATGGCATAGTTGGGTTTTATACATGGAGGGAATTGTTAAAAGACGGAGAACTAAGCACTTCCTTTTCCTGCAGGACAGTTGGACGGGGCTATGGACTGTGCCTTAATGAGTCAAAACCTGTTACGACCAGATGCTTTTATTTTAAGATCGACAGCACGGATAATAATTATACAACAGTATACTTTTAAAGGAGAACAAAATGTCAATAAAAACACTAATAAGAAAATTGCTGACTATTACCATCACAGCCATGTTGGCAGTGAGTGTTCTGCCAACCGGATTTAGTACTCTGGCAGACACTTCCAATACAGATACATATTCTGTGAGTGGCGAGATCAATGGCTTTTCATGGCTCGAGGATGAATTGCTGCCTGTGGCAGTGGTCTCTATCACTCCTGAGGGCTCGAAAACTCCTGAATATGTCGCCAAAGGAACAGATGCATATTCATTTGAGAGTGTTGCGCCGGGTGAATACAACCTGACTATTGCAGCACGCGGCGAATACGTTACACATGAATATAAACTTACAATAGATGATGCTGACGTTGTTTTGGATACTTCGATTAATCAGCTGGGCGATGTAAATCACGATGGTGTAGTATCAGAAGAAGATTGCGAACACATGAATGAACCTGAAATGTCTGACTATGATGTCCTGCTGGCTGACGTTAATAATGACGGGACTGTTGACGAGAAAGATGAGAACCTGATCAGGCAATATTCAAATGGTGAGATCAGTGGATTCCCCAGAAAAGAAGTTATCATATCGGAAGAGTGTCAGAAAGCCATAGATGAAAAGCTGTCAGTAGATGAGGAGCATGTCCTTGACGGCAGCGAGCTGATTGTCACACTGGATGAGGAGTTCCCGCTGGAATACTTTCTGGTAATGCATGAGGTAAAAGGCTATGAAGTCTTTATCGGCGAGAACGAATGGGGAATTGATCCGTTTATAGAATTATGCTTTAAAGAAGATTATTCCATAGTTGAAGAAGCGGCATTGATTGCTGAAAATACCCATGTTATCAGCATCCATCCACATTATTTCTCAGAATTAACAGATCCACTTACTGAGCCAGAGGGTGAAAAAGGCTTTTCGTCAGATCATGCTTCAATTGATGATTTTACACGCAGCGTAGAATTGCCTTTAAACCCGCTTGCCGAAACGAACGAGCTTAGCCTAAATGATACATATTTCCCGGAACAGATTGACTACTATACAGATATGGGACTTCTTGAAGCCTGGGATACAGTAAATGATAACTTTGTACGAAAAGCAAAAATAGCTATCATTGACGGAGACCTAAATTATTATCATTCCGATCTGGTTAATGTAATAGATCCAGATCAATGTTTTGATGCAATAAACTTTAATTATAATCATCAAGAATCATGGTCGCCTGACGGCACATATTGGTATGACTTTACTCTTTATCCATATTATCCAACAAATATGTTAATTCATCATGGCACAGCTGTTACAAGCCTTATCGTGGCAGAGGCGGATAACCAGGAGGGAATCGCAGGAGCAGCATCAGCAGGGACAAATGAAGTGGCGGATGTTTTCTTTTATCACTGTGCAATACTTAATGGTTACATAGTAGACAAAGATGATAATGCCGTATACAGAGCAATCATCTGCGCAATAAGGGAGGATGTAGATGTTATTAACATGTCTTTTAGAGAAACTTCAGCTAGTGTTGACCCGACAAAATATGCTTTGTTAAACGCAGCTTATAATCAAGGAATTACATTGGTCGCAGCAGGAGGAAACTACGGTTCATTTAATTATGTTTCTACTAATTATCATGAAAATGGAGATGGAGTGAATTATCCAAACTATCCCAGCGACTGGGAGCAATGTATAGCTGTTGCCTCACTGGCATATTCTGATAGTGAACATGTTAAAGAATCTAAATACCGAAGGGCAACTTATTCATCTTATAATGCATATAAAGATATTTCTGCATATGGCACGAATGTTTGTTTTGCACTGAGTACTAATATTAATCAGAACACATATGCGTGGGACAGCGGAACTTCTTTTGCCGCACCACTTATTACAAGCGTGGTAGCTTTGATGATTTCTGTTAATCCGTCACTGACAAATGAACAGATATTTGATATCATTACTATGACAGCTTCAGATATTACCTATAGTGGTAATTATGTCAATGATGATCCAGACGAATGGGGTGACGAAAACGCTGTAAGAGGATATGATGTATACACTGGATACGGAATGGCGAATGCCGCCAGATGTGTTGAAGAAGCCTTGCAGCTCAGGACATCAAACCATATTTGTGCAATATACCCTGATAATGTCAATATTCCAACTAATTCCAACTATCAACTGACTGCAAAGGTAGTTCCGAATAATATATATAATAACAGTTTTACCTGGTCGAGCAGCGACAGTACGATTGCCTCAGTGGATCAGAATGGAGTCGTGACTGCACATAAGTATGGTACTGTGACCATTACTGCAACTTCAAACGTTATAAGCTCACTTTCGGACAGCGTCACCGTACAGACCAGATATTATGATGTCAACAATCCGGCAAGGTACTACTACGATGCGGTATACTGGGCAGCAGACAATGATATTACACATGGATATAATGGTGTATATTTTGCGCCAAAAGGAGTGTGTGATCGCAAATCCATTGTGCTATTCTTGTGGCGCATGGAGGGAAGGCCTGCTGTACAGGGCACTTTGAACTTTATAGATTGCAATTATGGGCATAATTCTGATACATACAAGGCCATTCTCTGGGCATATACAGAAGGAATAACAGTTGGATATAATGACGGCACTTTTAGACCAGATGATCCGGTGGCTAGAAAAGATGCCATAATCATGCTTTACAGAGTTGCAGGAAGACCTGCAGTGAGCGGCTCAATGCCATTCCCGGACGTGGCGGCTTTGAATTACTCACCTAATGGCGACACTTATAAAGCCATTCTCTGGGCTTATAATACAGGCATTACACATGTATCCTCGGGAGGGAATTTCAATCCGCTGGAAAACTGTAAAAGGGCTGAGATTGTGACATTCATATATCGCTATGCGCATCTTCAGTAAGGAGGTAATAAAATGATAAAAAAGTGCAAAAAAATTACAGTAATCGCCTTGCTAGTAGCAATGATCATGACTGCGTTTTCAGTTTCCTCTGTATATGCATCCGAAACAGATGAAGACAATCCTGTTGTGGAAGTTACAGAGCATGGAATCATTATTACAAAGTCCTGCGCAGAAGCTATTGATCAAAAGCTTTATACGGGCGCCATGAAAGAAGGTATGGTGTTTGATGACGGCTGTATTACTCTTCTTACAAATGATTATATTGCCCCCTATGAGCTTTATAATATCGAATATGTAGATACTGTTGAAGGATATCCTGATTTTAATCTATATATAGTACATTGTGATTCTTCGCTAAGCATTAGAGAGACGGCGGCATTGTTTGCGGAAGATGAACGGGTGATCAATATGAGCCCACACTCTTATGGAGAATTTTGTGATACGCCAGCATATTCTCACTATTTTCAGGATATTGATAAAAATGCCTATTATTGCAGCGCAGTCGTTTGGGCAAGTAAATACAATGATATTGCAAGAGGCTATAAAGAAAACGGTGGAGAGTATTTTGGTGTAGGAAGACCTTGCACCAGAAAAGATTTCCTGATTTTTCTATGGCGCGCTAAAGGCAGACCGGAAAGCGAAAATATTGAATTAGGGTTTAATGATGTTGGTGCATATAGTAAAACATCAGACACTTATAAGGCAATCAGCTGGGCAGTTTCCAAAGGAATAACAAAAGGTTTTAGTGATGGAGGATTCCATCCAAACGAGATAATAAACCGTAAAGATGCCTTGATAATGATGTATAGGGCTACTGGATCAAATACTACAGCCGAGGTTGAGTTTCCAGATGTTCTTTCCCTTGGGTGTTCTAAAAACTCCGATACATATCGTGCTATTGCCTGGGCTGAAATGATGGGAATAACCCACGGCTATAATGATGGCACCTTTAGACCGATGGAAAAATGTCTAAGGGAACAGGCGATAACTTTTTTGTATAGATATGCATTAAAAGGGTATTAATAAATGATTAGAATGATGATCCGGCCGCTGTTCTTTTTTGAAGGCGGCTGGATTTTGATATTAACAGATTATAAATATGAGAAAGGTAATCATAAATGTTAAAAAAATCTTCACTTTCTCTTATCATTAATGGTTTTCAAAAATCAAAGATTCAATCCGAGGCAGAAGTTAGATCAAAATTCGTAGTTCCATTAATTGAATGGCTAGGTTTTCCCTCAGAGTATCGCGCAGAAGAGTTTCCTGTCTACGGATATAATGGTTCTAAACCTTTAAGTTCAAAACATGCCGATTTTTTAATGTTTAATAGTGATGATTTTGCAACGCATAGACAACACACGGAAATTGATTGCAACTGGGTTCAAGAACATAGCCTTCTTGTAGTAGAAGTGAAAAAGCCAGGAAACATTATAAAACCTTTAGAGCAAGCACAATTTTATTCTGCTTGGACTAAATCAGTAGCCTATATTGAAACAGATGGGATCAGATTGATAGGCCGGTTTTATAATGATGTTTCAAAAGATTATGAAGTCCTCGATTTAGATATAAGCGATATTCAAACAGCAGATAAAATTCTTAATTTTAGTTTTGATAATTTATCAAATATAAAATCTAATTTTAATGATTTCCCTGAGGAGATGATTTTACCAGAAGAGGATTTTGCAAATCTTAAAATACCAAAATATGTTTATAGTGGTTTTAGTGATGCACTTGGTAAAAATGCTGAGCATCTAGATGATATGCAAACTGTAGCCACATTTTTAAATGCTACAAATCATTTACTTCAAAGCCAACTAAGATACAATATTCCAGAGTATATGTTCGATATTCCCAGAGGCTTTTATCGAGCCAAAATATATTCTGATGAAATGATGCTTCCATCGGTTGTGGGAAATGTAACATATTATAATTGGAACGTTTTAGATAAATATGAATTCCAAAGTGACTATTTTATTTGTAATATTATAACAGTTGAAAATCAAGTGGCCTATATTGCTTACGGTTTCTCAGTTCAAGATATTACAGTTGATAATCGTATTGAGGGTTTTAATACAATTAAAAAGTGTATATCTGCAAGGAATATAAGATTGAGCATAGAAGATTCAAAGTCTACGTTAATCACTATTCCTATATACCAAGTTCCGGATAAGAATAAAGTTGAAGAATCCTATAATTACTGGCTTGAAGAGATGAATAAACTTAAAGAAATAGAAAATTATTATGGAATTAAATTTAAGCTTTTTTCAATTTCAAAAGACGAAACAGCAAAAACTTTTTTTTGCGTAGACACAGTATACAATGGGATATGCCAACAACAAAATTACATATTTAACTCTCCAGGGAATCTATCAGATGAAGACATTGAAATAGAAGAACCAACAGTCTTTGAAAAAGATAAAGATCTAAATATTGAGAATCAAGAAATATATGGAATAGTCTTTCAGGCATATAAGAGTACGTTTTTGCCATGCACACTAGAGTATTCTAGGTATAAGGAAGAAGATATTGTTCCTGTTCCATGTTCTATTGAGTTTAAATTGTTATTAGACAATTAATATGGATATATGTACGAAAGAGAAATAACACGTATATAAGGAACTTAAATATGGTTAGAAATAAGCCAAAAACTATTAATTCCTTAATGAAATATATGAGAGATGAAAAAGGAATTGACATTATAGGACCGCAAAAAAGAATAATACGTAACATGGGATATTATCATGATTATAAAGGATATAGGTTTATTAATAAACCGAATCAAAGAATCCCCATTAGTTCGTTTGAAGAATTATATTCAATATATGATTTTGATGAAAAACTAAAGAGTAATGTGAAATGGCTTGCAACATTATTATTTGTGAGTTATATTAATTTTGCAACTAACAATCAGTTGCAAAGAGGTGTTTAATTGGGCGGAAAGCGAGATAAAGCAATTGAAAGATTAAAAAAACTACCTAAGGATTATACGTTTTCCGAGGCTAGATCACTACTACGCTCTTTGGGGTATATAGAAGATGATAAGGGTTCTACATCAGGTTCAAGGGTTTGTTTTCATAGCGAAAAAGGAAGAATTAATCTGCATAAACCACATCCGGCCGACATAATGAAAGGCTATATGGTTAAACAGCTAAAAGAATTTTTGGAAGAGAAGGGTGATATTTAATGGAAAATAATATACTTGAATATATGGGTTATCTTACAAAAATTGAATATAGCGTCGATGATAAAGTCCTTTATGGAAAAATCGAAGGAATAAATGATTTAGTTACTTTTGAAAGTGATAGTGTTAATGAAATTGAAAAAGAATTTCATTCCGCTGTGGATGACTATCTAGCATACTGTAAAGAATTAGGACAGGATCCAGATAAAACATATAGTGGGACCTTTAATGTTCGCATAGATTCGGATTTGCATAAAAAAATTGCATTATATGCATATAAAAACAATATAAGTCTCAATAAGTCAGTTGAATTAGCTATTGAAGAGTTCACTGAAGATACTACAAAAAATAAACTTGATGTTTTATGGAAAGATTATAATTGCAAAAACATTGTTGCAAAGTTTGGACTTGCTACAGCTCTAAACGATTATTATTCACAATATGGCAGAGGAGAGGTGATGGCAAATGCTTAATTTACAAGATTTTTTTAATGATCAATATAAGTTTGCTTTAAAAAAAGTAATATTTAATATGCATGACAATCCAATTCAAGAGGCTAAAGAACTTAATGTTGAGGATAGTTTAACTCATGGGATAAAAGATGACATGCTTTTAATAGAATTTAAAAGAAAAGTTCATTTTGACCCAGAGAGTGTATTTGATATAGAAGTTGCCTTTTTAATTCAAATCAATATTTTTAAGGAAAAAGTTAAAGAAGCAGAAAACATTGACTGGACATCAGAATTATTAGAGCAAAAAGAAAATGCTTATTTTTTAAATGTTATTCCTAGAGCAGCTGGAGTCATCTCGGATATCACATCTTCTTATGGACAACCGCCAATAATAACACCACCAGTCTTTGTAGATTCAAAAGATGTAAGATAGTAAAAAATGTATTATAAAGAGTGCTTACAGGATTATGCTGTAAGCACTTTTTATATTTAGTTGTTATTTGCGATGTTTACTTCTCCGCCATCTTCTTATACTGCGCATTTTTTCTTTTAAAATTATTTAAGAATCAAAGTAATATGAGATTAAAACAAAACAATTCTTGCAAGCACAAATAAAAAAGAGGCATTTCATAAAAATAACAGCTTCTTTTTTATAGAAAGATATAAGGCTGTTAATAACAGTGAAAACTCGATTATGTCGTAAAGTTTAGCTGGCGCAGATTATTACATAGAGAATCATAAGATCTGCGCCGCTCCCAAACAGCGGAAAACGATTGACATTTACCACTCATAAGAACCATAATTAATAAATTAAATAATCATTGGAAGTTGTGGGAAAATGGAAGAAAAAACAGAAATAAAAAGGGAGACTAAGAAGATCGATCTGACCGTCGGCAGCATCCCGAAAAGAGTCCTGGGATTTGTCGTTCCGACGCTGATCATGATGCTCATCCAGAGCGTCTACAGCATTACTGACATGGCAATCGTGGGCCACTATATCGGCTCCGCGGGCATGTCGGCTGCTAATATGGGCGGCATGGTCGTGACGGTTGTCCTGAACGTCGCGATGGGCCTGACAAACGGCGGAAATATCTATATCGGCCAGCTTGTAGGCGCGAGGAAAACCGACAATCTGAACCGCATCATCGGTTCCATGCTGACGTTCTTCACCATCTTCGCGCTGGTAATGACAGCCGTGCTGCTGATCTTTGGACGGCCGATACTGCTGGCACTTGGAACGCCTGAAGAAGCGCGTGAATTCGCCGTAACCTACCTGTATATCTGTGCGGCCGGAACGCTGTTTGTCTACACATATAATGCATTCGCATGTGCTTACAGGGGCCTCGGAAGGCCGGTGCCTGTAATGATCTTCGTAATCATCAGCGTCCTGCTGAACGTCGTCCTGGACTGGATTCTGGTCGGACCTTTGAACATGGGCATCGCAGGAGCAGCGATAGCAACCATCTTTTCGCAGTTCGTGTGCCTGGTCGTTTGTATGATCCACGCGAAGAAAACATACCTGTTTGACTTTAAGCGCGAATCGTTCAAGATCCATCCGGAGAGCCTGAAGATAGTTATTAAGATCGGTTTCCCGCAGGCACTTCAGTTCTTCATTACGCAGACGTCGTTCCTGCTGATAAACGGCTTCGTAAACCAGTACGGAGTTTTCGCCAGCGCGCTGGCAGGCGCCACAACGAAAGTCACAATGTTTGCGACCACGGGCACACATGCATTCCAGGCCTGCATGATCAGCTTCACCGCACAGAACTCAGCCGCGAAACAGTACTCCAGAGTCATCCGCGGAATGCTCTTTTCAATGCTTTTGTCGCTGATCTGGGCAGGACTCTTCTTTGCCGCCGCAATGATCACCCCGGAGGGAATGCTTTCAGTCTTCACCTCTGACGCGGGCGTTATCAATTTCAAGCCGGAGTACCTTCAGGTAATGCTGATCGGTTCAGTCGTCGAAAGTCTGATGTTCTGCCTGTATGGAGTTATCGCGGGATCAGGGCACACATTTTACATGTTCTTCTGTGCGGTCGTATCCGCGATCATTATCCGATTCCCGCTGGTATGGATTTTCACGACATACACCAGTATGGGATTCATGGGCATCGCATGGGCTTACGTATGCGCGCCGATAGCGTCCGGACTGGTCGCGCTTATATACATTCTTTCAGGCAAATGGAAGAAATCAAGAGTTCTGTCAGGCAGGCAGAAACCGGAAAATGCATAAAAATAGTTAAGATAGAGAGGATATAATATGGCAGCACCACTTCAGGAAAGAAAAGACATGGACCCCACATTCATGTGGGATCTGAAGAAAATGTATGAAAATGACGAGGCCTTTGACAAAGATCTCGCCGCAATCGATGAGAAGATCCGTCAGGTGGCTTCCTACGCAGGAAAGCTGAACAATGCGGATAATATTCTGGCTTATTACAAAGACGCGACCGAATTCGGCCGCAAGATTTCATTTCTCTTTGAGTATGCCCAGCTGAGACATTCTGAGGACACCAGGCAGGAAGCCGCTCAGAGCATGTTCTCAAGAGTATACGGAAAATATGTAGCAGCACAGAGTGCTATGGCTTTCGCGGAGCCTGAAATTCTTTCATTGGACGAGGAGACATTGAAGAGCATAGTAGAGGACCCGAAGCTGGCTGAGTTCAGGCATGCGCTCGAGGTTCTGCTGGAGCAGAAACCACACATTCTTTCAAAAGAAGCAGAGACCTTGCTGGCAGGATTCGGCGAAGTATTCGCGGCACCCGGACAGATTTCTGAAAGTCTGATGGACGCAGACATGACGTTCGCGCCTGTCAAAGACGGCGAGGGAAATGAGCAGGAAGTTACCGGCTCCAACTACATCCTGCTGCAGACCAGTACCGACCGTGTGCTCAGGGAGAACTCATTCCACAGCTTCTACGCCGGATTTAAGGGACATATCAACACATTTGCCGAAACATACAGCGCAGCTGTCAAGGGAGCATGCGCAACAGCAGCAGCCCGCCATTACACTTCTTCGAGGCAGATGTCGATGGCAGATGAGCACGTGCCGGAGCAGGTTTACGACAATCTGACAAATACTGTTCGTGAATTCCTCCCTGCCATGTACAGATACGCTGCGCTGCGCAAGAAAATGCTCAAATTGGATGAGCTGCATTACTATGATTTATATACGCCGCTGGTTGCTGCGAGCGAGAAACATTACACATATGAAGAGGCACAGAAAATGGTGCTCGAGGCAGTCAGCCCTCTTGGCGAAGAATACTGCAACACCGTGCGCAAGGCATTCGCAGAGAACTGGATCGATGTATATCCGAATAAGGGCAAGAGGGGCGGCGCGTTCTCAGCAGGCTGCTATGATTCCGCGCCTTACATCCTGACCAACTTTACGGGCACGCTGGACAGCGTTTCAACCATTGCCCATGAGATGGGACATTCAATGCACACATGGAGATCCATCCATACTCAGCCGCCTCAGTACGCGGATTACACATTATTCGTTGCAGAGGTTGCATCCACAGTAAATGAGAACCTGCTGGTTGAAAGGCTCCTGGAGCAGGAGAAGGACCAGGCTGAAAGGCTCAAATACCTGAACCAGTATCTGGAGGGCTTCAAAGGAACCGTTTACCGCCAGACGATGTTCGCAGAGTTCGAGCGTACGGCTCACGAGATGGCTGAGCGCGGCGAGGCACTGACAGCAGGCGCGCTGAACGAGGTTTACAGAAAGCTTATTGAAGACTATTTCGGACCGGAACTGGTAATGGATGATGATACACAGTACGAGTGGGCCAGAATCCCGCATTTCTACCGCCCGTTCTATGTATACAAGTATGCGACCAGCTATTGCTCATCTGTGGCCATTTCAGAAATGATCCGCACCGAGGGTGAGCCGGCAGTCAAGAGATATCTGGAATTCCTCTCAATGGGCGGCAGCAAATATCCACTCGACGAGCTTGCTCATGCAGGCGTTGACCTGACCACTGCTGAGCCGCTCCGCAAAGCTCTGCACAAGTTCGAACAGATCGTGGACGAAGCCGAAAAACTCGCTGAAATGTAAGCAGCGGCAGCGCTATAAAATTGACTTATATATATTAATATGTTATCTTATATTTAAACTAGCAGAGGAATACCGGTTTTATTTTGTTACAGAATTCTGCAGGGTTATTTACCCCCCGGGTTCTATGTTTTAAAGGGGATTAGTTATGAAAGCAAAACTTAAAAGATTTACCGCATTACTGATCGGCTTCATGCTGCTTTTAGCTGCATTGCCGACCATTTCTTTTGGTGCGTTTGATGATGACGCGGACACGCTTTACATCGACGTTCAGAAGACATTTTCAGGAATTGCACCTGAAGATATTCCGTCAAACTTCAGCATTACCGTTACAGGCAACGGGGTGACCAAAACATTGACCAAAACCGATGCTGAAATAAGTGATGACGGACTTGTATGGAGATGGCGCATCATAGATGTCGGAACGGGCGAATATACCGTTACCGAGGCCAATACCGCTGTACCTAATTACAAGCTTGTTTCGACAACCGGAACAGGAACAGTAACAGTGGATGCTGCGACCATTACATATACTGGCCTTGAAGAATATAACGAAAACAGCCATAGAACCTGGCCTGTTATCGAAGATGAGTTCTTTGCAGGCAATCTGACAGGTCATGAAGGAAAGGGCGTTTTCTTCCTTACGGAAAAACATCTTAGCGCCGCTGAAAGGCAGTCTGTTATCGAAGACCTTCTTCCTATTTTGAGGGAAGAGTTTCAGCACGGCCAATGGCTTCAGCCGGTTTATTTCTTCAGTATCGAGGATCATGCAGAAACCGGTGGAGATTTCTATATCGATGACGCACTCGTAACTTATGACGAAGATAACCGTGAGGTTACTTTCCCTAAGGAAAATTTCTGGAATCACGTTGTAACCGGTACATATAAAGTAGCGGAAGCAGCTGACATCGAGATAACCAACGAATATGAACACCTCAATACCAAAGTTGCGCTGGAAGTAACCAAGGCCATTGACGGCCGCGACTTTAAGGAAGGCGACGAATTCACATTTACACTTGCACCTGTCAGCGAAAACGCTCCAATGCCGGAGAATTCTGCTACAGCGACTGCTACAGCTTCATCCCCTACAGCAATTTTTGAGCAGATCAAATTTGAAGAAGAGGGCACATACACCTATACGATCACAGAGACAGCCGGAAATCTTCCGGGCATGACCTATGATACAGCTTCATATAATGTTACGGTTACCGTCACTATGAACGATGCCGGAGATGGTTTTACAGCAACAGTAAGCTATGACGGCAAATCCAGTCTGACCATTACGAATACTTTCGAGCCAACCGAAGAAAGCATTGAAGTTACCAAGGTGCTTGAAGGCCGCGATTGGCAGGATACAGATGCATTTGTGTTCACACTTGCTTCTGAAGACGCTCCGCTGCCGGAAATCAAAACCGGAACTGCAACAAGCACAGCTCAGACGGTAACATTCGGACCGATTGAATTTACCGAGCCGGGCACATACACATATACAGTTACAGAAACAGCCGGAGATATCCCTGGCATTACATATGATACTGATCCTCACACAGTTACCGTTACCGTAACACAGGATCCTGATACCAACGCTCTGTCCGCTTCCGTTTCATACGGCGACGCTGACAAGCTGGAGATTAAAAATACATTTACTCCTGTTGAGGAAGAAATCACAGTTACCAAGGTACTTGAGGGCCGCGATTGGAAAGACACAGACGAGTTCACATTCACACTGAGTCCGGTAGATGGCGCGCCTGAACCGGATACCACAACCGGAACAGCAACCAGCTCTGCCAAAACAGTTAGCTTCGGCACGATCACTTTTGATGCTGTAGGCGAATACCAATACACCATCAAAGAGACAGGCGGAGGACTGCCGGGCGTTACATACGACACATCAGAACACACAGTTATAATAACCGTATCCGTGGCTGAGGACAGCAATGCACTGGTCGCTACAGTTAAATATGATGGCGAAGACAAACTGGAGATTACCAACACATTTAATGCCACAGAGGCAGAAATTGAGGTAACAAAGGCTTTAACAGGCCGCGATTGGAAAGATACAGATGAGTTTACATTCACACTGACACCGGTTGGCAGCGCACCTGAACCGGAAATCACGACAGGAACAGCCACCAGTGCAGCCAAGACTGTAAGCTTTGGTTCAATCGCATTTGATGCTCCGGGCAGATACACATACACGATCAAAGAAGAACCGGGCACAATTCCGGGCGTGACATACGATACAACAGATCATGAAGTTGTTGTTGAGGTTAAGCAGAATGTACAGACAAATAAGCTGACCGCCATAGTTCTTTATGACAATGACAAAGAGCTGGTCGTTACCAACACATTCGAACCTGTTAAGGCAGAAATCGAAGTAACCAAGGTGCTCGAAGGCCGTGACTGGAAAGACACAGATGAGTTCGCATTCACACTGGCTGCAGTCGATGGCGCTCCTGAACCAGATACTACAACCGGAACAGCCACCAGCGCAGCCAAGACTGTAAGCTTCGGCGATATCGAGTTCAGTGAAGTAGGTACTTATACATACATCATCAAAGAAACCACCGGAACAATTGCCGGCGTAACATATGACACAGATGAGTACACCGTAACCGTAGAAGTTACAGTGAACGAAGATACGAACGCCCTGGAGGCGACCGTTACCTATGACGGCGAGGAAACTCTGGAAATCACTAACACCTTCACCCCTGTAACAGCAGAGATCGAAGTTACCAAGGCACTTGAAGGCCGTGAGTGGAAGGATGATGATGAGTTCACATTCAGCATTGAAGCAACCGGCGAAGCTCCGACACCTGAAGAGACTTCAGCTACCGTAACCAAGGATGCTCAGACAGCAACATTTGGCGAGATTGAGTTCACCGAGACCGGCGCATTTGAATATATTATCACTGAGGAAACCGGTAATATTCCGGGCGTTGCATATGACACTGCTGAGCACAAAGTTGTTGTAAACGTAACTACGGATGACAATAACGAACTTGTTGCTGAGGTAACATATGACGGAGAAGAGTCCCTGACAATCACTAATACCTTCTCACCTGTAACAGCTGAGATTGAGGTTACCAAGGCACTTGAAGGCCGTGAGTGGGCTGACGGAGACGCATTCGTATTCAACCTTGCACCTGTTGGAGATGCTCCGATGCCGGAGAAGACCAGCGGAACAGCCACCAGCGCAGCCAAGACCGTTAACTTTGGCGAGATTGAATTCACTGAAGTCGGTACATACGAATATACGGTCACTGAGGAAAAGGGCAACGCCGGCGGCGTTACATATGATGAAAAGGCCCATAAGGTTACTATTACAGTATCAGCCGATGATACCAACGCTCTCACTGCTGAAGTTGCATATGACGGAGGAGATGCGCTGTCAATCACTAATACTTATAAAGCTGAGCCTGTTGAGGTACAGATTGATATCTTCAAGACTGTAAAAGGCTTTGTAAAAGGCGCAGACAGCACATTTGAATTCACCCTGACCGGCAAGGACCTGGCAGAGCCGCTCAAGGCAGCCATTACCACCAAGGACGGCAAGGGCAGCGCGCTCTTCACACTTTCCTTCACAGAGCCTGGCACATATGAATACACTGTTCAGGAGACAAAGGGCAATGTCAAGGGCTACACCTACGACACCAGCAAGAAGACTGTTACCATCGAAGTAACAGACGATGGCAATGGCTCACTGGAAGCAAAGGTATCACCGGAGAAGATCGAGTTCACAAATACCTACAAGAACCCGGATGTGCCGGATACCAGCGACCCGGGTTATATGCACTGGCTGCTGCTCTGCATCGGTTCAGGACTGGGAATGATCGCCGGCCTGTTCGCATTTCGCAGGAAAAAGACTACCAGATAATTACAAATAAAAACATAAATAAACAAGTCTGCGGTTAATAGCCGCAGACTTGTTTTTTATTTGAATATGAGTTTATTTTGAACGCCAGGTTCTATTTGCTGCCCACAGCAGAACGCAGATAATATAAGTGATTATCAGCATTCCCGGGATAACAGCTATGGCAGGTCCGATGCCGGCCTTGGTAAAGCCGTACCAGTCATATCTGGCAGGAGTGACGCCGCCTTCCATATGGGTGAAGGCCACTATCGCGTAGAATACCGCATAGATAAATGTTGGCACGAGTCCGATCCAGGTGTGGCGGAATCTGATCTTTCCGGACCTTTCCAGAAAGACAAATGAAAAGATGCACAGTACCGGTATCACGAGGTGGAAGAAGAGATTGCTGTTCTGCAGCATCGCCAGAATAGGGATTCTGAGCACCAGCCAGAAGTAGCCGAATACGATCAGGAATGTCAGCGACACTGCTATGGTAGCAATATATTTCCATATGTACATAGCTTTGGACAGCGCTGGAGACCTCCATTTGATAACAGTTATCTCTTTGACCGCCATGACTAAAGAGACGAGGCCTGCAAATATATTGGAGTCAACTGTAAAGAACTTAAGCATTTCAAGCTTAGTCGCCTCCAGAGGGACTCCCTGGCCGTGCGTGAACTTAAAACCGGTAAACATGAAGACGGTGCCGACCGCCATCAGAACAAAGATTATGATGTTGATAACAACGGATACTTTTAATTTTTTCATGCTGAACATTATAACTGAAAAGTGACTGGATGTCATCCATTGACACAGTACATTCTGTTAATTAAAATGACATTATAGAATATGTATTTCTATTGAAGGAGGTAGGTATGGATTTATCATCAATTCTTAAAACACTTACAAGCAACGACAGCGTTAATCAGCTGAGTTCACTTACAGGAACATCACAGACCGATGTTTCCAATATTCTGTCATCTGCTCTGCCGCAGCTCTTAAACGGCGCGCAGCAGCAGGCTACCAACAAGGATACCGCCGCAGGCTTCGCCAATGCTCTGGCTGCACACAGCAAGGACAATTCTGATGACATTATGTCATTCTTCGGCGGAGTTGATATGGCAGACGGACAGAAGATCGTTAACCATCTGCTTGGACAGAAACAGGCTGCACAGACAGCGCAGAACATTTCCCAGAAGAGCGGTGTTTCAACTGCTAACATTTCAAACGTTCTGTCAGCAGCAGCTCCTCTGCTCATGACCCTTATGGGCAAGCAGGCAACCAGCCAGGCTAAGACTGCTCAGACTGCACAGGCTAATGCGCAGGGCGGACTTGACCTGGGCAATATCGTCGGATCACTCTTCGGAGGCGGCGCAGATAAAGACAACGATGGATTAGACATAGGAGATATTCTGGGCGGCCTTTTTAAATAGTTTTAATATACAGGAGGTGTGAATATGCTCCACTCATTTACCAGAAACTTTAATGACCTGTCCACAGAAGCAGGGTTTCAGTTCGAATTCTACTGCGACTGCTGCGGCAATGGTTTCAAAAGCACATTCAAGGAGTCAACTACCTACGGTCAGAGACAGAAATCTGAACGTGCCGGCAGGATGGCTTCATCAATAGGCAGTCTGTTTGGCGGCAAGGCCAGTGATCTGGGCTGGGCCCTTCAGCGCGGCAGCGATATTTTGGGAGACCGTCTGAATGACCAGTCACCGCAATGGCGCAGGGAGCAGGAGGCGGCTTTTGACGAAGCACAGGACGAAGTACGTCCGCATTTCAGAAAATGCCCGGCCTGCAACAAATGGGTCTGCGCGGACTGCTGGAATGAAGAAGAAGGCCTCTGCACAGACTGCGCCCCAAGAGAGGCCAGCTACGTGGCCCAAGCGCGTAATCAGGCAATGCGCCGCAACATAGATGAGGCAGCTGAGACTGCAACCGTTTGGCAGGGCAAGATAGAGACCAGAACCACCATCTGCCCACAGTGCGGCAAGCCTGCAGGCAATGGCAAGTTCTGCAACAACTGCGGAGCACCGCTCGGCACACAGCGCTGTCCGAACTGCGGCGCACAGGTTGCTTTAGGCCTTAAGTTCTGCGGTGAGTGCGGCTCACCAATGACTAAGAGCGGCAAATGTCCGAACTGTGGATTTGAGAATGAGCCCGGAATGAAATTCTGCGGCGAGTGCGGAACGAAATTATAATGAAATACACAGGACGAGCTTTAGGTGCCGAAACACAATTATCAATTGAAAGCGAGGGCCTTTTCATAGGTTCTCGCTTCATTGACTATGCGGATTTTGCTTCACTAAAGCCTATCAATCACCGCGTGATAATAGAACTGATCTCAGGTGAGACTGCAGAAGTCTCCATGCTGGGTTTTTCTTATGATGGCTTCTGGGAAGAAATCATGGACTGCTATGGGAAAAGAAGCCTTGCGTCACTCTTTGTGGATGAACAGCAGATAATGCTATGTGAAGGCGAATACTCCATGCCCGAAGAGGCGGGCAGAGGCTGGATAGCCCTCTATCCGGATGCAGTATGCATCCTGCCGCAGACAAAGAACGCAGTGAGGATACCACTCTGTTATGCGGAACGCATTTGGCTGGACGGTTATTTCCTGCACATTCTGATGCGTTCAGGCATTGAGTATGTTGTGGGTAAGATGGGGTATGATACCAAGCCCTTCGCTGAACGTGTAGCCGCAGCCTGCGAAAAAACAAAGAAAGAGCGTATGTCTGCTATTGCCAAGACTCCACTGAATGAGCCGTTTACATGCAAAGGGCTGTTCCGCACAGGACAGCCGGAACAGTATTGGAACGCAGCGTTCGGCAGAGGAGTATGTGCCGTGGAGCTTTTCACGGGAGAAGACGCAGCCACATATCTGTACAAATTTGATGAGTCGCAGGAGGTCTTCCTGGCACAGCTTGAAGAGGCCATGGAAGCAGCAGGCACGCATCGTGAGATCATTTACCTTACAGACGGACAGCTGGCGGATAAGCCATTGTACAGGATGTCTGTTGACCAGGCGCCTTGCGTCAGATTCTTAAGAGGCAGATCAGACGGAAGGCTGATACACAGCGCGAATCACGCAGCGCGGCTGTCAGAATATTTAAGATAGATAAAAGCCGGAGGGAAAACCCTCCGGCTTTTTTATTCATCTTTTTTGTCGTTCTCCAGATCTTCGACCACTTCTTCACCGGTCTTTACCAACGTCTTGCCAAGATTGGTGAAGGCATGTCCCAGTGACTTGCCTGTTTCTCTCCAAGTGCCGTCATTGAAGACGGTACTCTCTTCAGGCTTTGGCTCTTTCGGAGCATTCTCATCACTCTTTGCCCATTCTTCGGCATCTTCTACGCCCTGCTTGGCGGAGCGGACCAGAGACTTGGCCAGACCCTTGAATGCGCCGCCCAATTCCTTACCCGTGCTTTTCCATTCTTCTTTGCTCATGACAATTTCCCTTTCTTAAATAAAGTACTGTATGTAAGATAGCACATTTTTTGCGGTTGTGTGTCAGTTTTTGAAAATGGGCAGGACTTTTTACTTATAAAACTATTAAAAATGGCCTGATTATCCTATATATCATCTTGTTTTAAGTGATTTAGACAGCATTTTTGACACACAAGTGTAAAAAGCGTGCATGCAAACGATAAAAATTTGTTTTTTTGACACACAAACGAAAAAAAAGTGCGCACATCAAGAATATGTGAATAATCTACAAAAATAATAATGCAAATCGCCAAATTACATAGAAAGTCAACAAAAAAATATTGACTTTTAGGGGGCGAGTGCCATAATTATATTAACTGGAAACGTTTCCAGAAACGTTTCCAATTAATATAAGTGAAAGAAAGGTGACTGCCAATGACCATCAGGGATGTGGCTGATTATTGCGGAGTTTCCGTTAGCACGGTTTCACGCGTTCTCAATAACCACCCGGATGTCAGCGCTAAGGTCAGAAACAAGGTTCTTTCAGCTGTACGTGAGTTGCATTATGTGCCCAATATCAGCGCTCAGGATCTTGGCAGGAATTCATCAGATAACATCGGAGTTGTTGTCAGGGGCGCGGAGAATCCTTTCTTTGTAAATCTTATTCATTCCATTGAAGAGGCTATCGAGGCTGCAGGTTATACGATGATCATCAGCCAGATTCCCTCAGATGCAGATGAATTGGAAGCAGGCGCGAGCCTTTCCAGGTCGAAACGGCTCAAAGGTTTAGTCTTTCTCGGAGGATGCTTCAATTACACAGCTTCCGAGGTGGCGGCCATTGATATTCCGTTTGTGTGCTGCACATTTACAAATGAATTTGGTGACCTCGACAGTGACAGCTATTCGTCAGTTTGCGTGGACGACAGGGCTGAAGCAATCAGAGCTGTCAGGTATCTGATCGAGCAGGGCCACAGGCGGATTGCCATCCTGCTGAATGACAGGGAGGACGAATCTGTCGGACAGCTCAGATTCCTGGGATACTGTGACGCGCTTAAAGAGGCAGGCATCGATTACGATGACGGACTGGTCGAGGAAACCGGAGTGTACAGCATGGAAGCTGCTTACAGGGCTGCGAAGAGGCTGTTTGCCCGCAGAGATGATTTCACTGCAGTATTTGTTACGGCTGATTCTTTGGCGATGCCTGTGCTTAAGGCAGCGAACGATCTGGGCAGGAAGGTTCCTGATGAATGCTCGGTAATCGGATTTGACGGCTTGACCATGTCACTGTATTCCATACCGACACTCACCACTCTGGTACAACCCAGTGAGAAGCTGGGGGAGGAAGCCGTGCAGACCCTTCTTAATGTAATAGAAGGCAAAGCAAAACATCAGCAAAAGGTCTTAAAGACCACCCTTAGAAAGGGAGAATCGGTAACTGTAGTTAGTATTTAATGCCATAGGCTTAAATAAATATTTCCGGTAAAACCGGAAGATGTTCTAGAACAAGGAGGAAACAAAAAATGAAAAAGATCATTGCATTTGTACTTGGTGCAATTTTAGTGATCGGTTTACTTGCAGGCTGCAGCGGTAACGGCGGCGGCCAGGGCGGCGGCCAGGGTGGCGGCGGCCAGGAAGGCGGTGGCGAAGGCCAGGCAGCTACAGGCAGAGTTTATTGGTTAAACTTCAAACCTGAGCTCGATGAAACTGCTCAGAAACTCGCTACTATGTACACAGAGAAAACTGGCGTTAATGTTCAGGTTGTTACAGCAGCTTCAGGAACATACAGCCAGACTCTTACATCAGAGATGGACAAGTCAGAAGCACCTACACTGTTTATCATTGGTAACCAGGCAGGCGTTAAAGACTGGAAAGACTATGCTCTTGATCTGACAGGCACAGCTATCGCAAATGAGCTTACCACAGATGCTTACAACCTGTATGACGAGACAGGCAAGCTCTGCTCAATCGGTTATTGCTATGAGTGCTACGGCATCATCGTAAACCCAGACCTCATTGAGGCAGCTGGACACACAATGGACGAGATCAAGAACTTCGAAGGCCTTAAGGCTGTTGCTGAAGATATCCACGCTCGTGCAGCTGAGCTCGGATTCGATGCATTCTCATCATCTGACATGGACGGCTCATCAAGCTGGAGATTCACAGGTCATATGATCAACCTTGAGTACGTTTATGAAGAGCGTGCTGCAGGCAGTGTTTGGACAGAGTGCCCTCCAGAGCTTACAGGCGAATTCATGAAGAACTACAAGAACCTCTTCGATCTTTGCATCAACAACTCTCTGACAGATCCTAAGGATCTTGCTACAGGCGGACATGATGCTGAGGCTGAATTCAAAGAGGGCAAGGCAGCATTCTTTGTAAATGGTTCATGGGAGTACGCAGCAGTTTCAGAAGCTGTTCCACGTGCTACAATGATTCCTTACTACTGCGGTGTTGAAGGCGAGGAGAAGGCTGGCCTTAACTGCGGTACTGAGAACTGCTGGGCTGTAAATGCTAAGGCTTCACCGGAAGATCAGCAGGCTACCATCGACTTCATGGTATGGCTGGTATCTGATCCTGAGGCATCTGCACTCATGGTTGAACAGCTGGGCATCCTTCCATACAAGAACGCTCCTGCTTCAACAAACGGATTCCTGAATGATGCAGCAAGATATACTGATGAAGGCTGCTACGTAATGGATTGGGCAACAAACTATCAGCCAAACGTAGACGATTACCGTGCAGCATTAGTTTCAGCTCTTAACGCATACTGCGCAGATCAGTCAGATGCTAACTGGGCACTGGTTGAGACCGCAGCTATCCAGGGCTGGGCAGTACAGTATCAGAAAGCAAATGCTAACTAATTTTTAGTTAATATTTTTGGTTTGTTTCATGCGGGGGCAGGCAATATTGCCTGTCCCCGCAATTTAGTTTATTAAATGGTTCACTAAAGGAGGGGAGTATTAATGACTAAAAAGAAATCAGGCATAGCCTATTTCTTCCGTACCCCTATCAGAAGATGGTCCTGGCTCTTTATGGGGCCGGTACTTGCCGCTTTTATAATCGGCTTTGTTTGGCCATTTATACAGGGTATTTATCTTTCATTCTGCGAATTCAGATTGGTATCTGACGCACAATTCACAGGATTTGGCAACTACCTGAAGGCATTTCTGGACAGCAGTTTTATGCATTCATTTGGATATACCGCGCTGTTCGCTGTAGTCAGCCTGATCCTGATCAATGTTCTGGCCTTCGCAGTTGCTTACGCACTGACGCAGGGCATCAAAGGAAGTAATTTATTCAGAACGGTATTCTTCATGCCGAACCTGATCGGCGGTATCGTTCTTGGTTACATATGGTCAATGATATTTGACGGAATCCTGTCACATTTCGGCACATCAATCCTTCAGAACAGCACATGGGGCTTCTGGGGACTGATCATTCTTATCCGCTGGCAGCAGATAGGATACATGATGATCATCTATATCGCGGGACTGCAGGCTGTTCCTGAGGACATGCTCGAGGCAGCCAAGATCGACGGCGCAAGCAGATGGCAGACACTGTTCAAGGTTACTATCCCGAACGTAATGCCATCCATCACGATCTGTACATTCCTGTCACTGACTAACGGATTCAAGCTGTTCGACCAGAACCTCGCTCTTACAGCAGGTCAGCCGTTCCTGATTCAGGCAGACGGTTCAGTTATCAAAACAACTGAAATGTTAGCCCTGAATATTTACAACACATTCTACGGCTCGAACTCAGCTGCTCACGGTACAGCACAGGCCAAGGCAGTTCTGTTCTTCATCCTGGTTGCAGCACTCGGACTGATACAGCTGGCCGTAACACGTAAGAAGGAGGTGCAGCAGTAATGAATAAGCAACAGACTCTTGCTGCGGAAAAACGCCGCAAAACCACTCTTACAGTTATACTGTCAGTCATCTGTATTATTTACGTGCTGCCGGTACTGTCGGTTTTGATCAACTCATTCAAACAGAATTCATTCGTCAAGACCGATACATTCGCTCTGCCAAATGCTGAGAGCTGGGCAGGCGTATCAAACTTTGTAAAAGGCATGACATTCGGAAATTATCCTTTCTGGAAGAGTGTCTTATTCAGTGTATTTATTACAATAGTATCCACGATCCTTATCCTGCTGTTCACATCAATGGCGGCATGGTATATCGCACGTGTTAATTCTACATTCTGCAAGATTGTTTACTACCTGTGCGTATTTTCTATGGTAGTTCCTTTCCAGATGGTTATGTTCACACTGTCCAAGACAGCAGACACACTGAAACTGAACACACCATGGACCATACCGGTAGTATATCTGGGATTTGGCGCCGGACTTGCCATATTCATGTTCGTCGGATTCGTCAAATCGATACCGCTGGAGATTGAAGAGGCGGCATCGATTGATGGCTGTGGTCCGATCAGAACATACTTCTCAGTTGTATTCCCAATGCTGAGGCCGACAATGATTTCAGTAGGTATCCTCGAGATTATGTGGGTATGGAACGATTACCTTCTGCCATACCTGGTTCTCGATATCAACAAATACCGTACCATTCCAATCCACATCCAGTATCTGAAGGGCAGCTACGGTACAGTTGACCTGGGAGCCACAATGGCACTGATCCTTCTGAGCATCATTCCTGTTATCATCTTCTATCTGATCTGCCAGAAGTACATCATCAAGGGTGTTGCTGCAGGCGCTGTAAAGGGATGATACGGATATGAAACGAAGCAGTGGAATATTAATGGCAATATCCTCTCTGCCGTCAAAGTACGGTATAGGAACCTTTGGCAGGGAGGCATACAATTTTATAGATTTTTTATCTGAAAGCAAACAGTCATGGTGGCAGATACTGCCGTTAGGACCAACAGGCTACGGAGACTCACCTTACCAGAGCTTCTCATCATTCGCCGGCAGCCCGTACTATATTGATCTGGACATGCTGATCGAGGACGGACTCTTAAGCGAAAATGAAGTAACCACACTTGACTGGGGCGATGACCCGACAAAGGTGGATTACGGCAAACTCTATGAGAACAGACTCCCTCTGCTGGCTAAAGCAGCTGAGCGGGGACTGGCTAAGGACAGAGAGCAGTTTGACAAGTTCATAAGCGAAAACAAAGGTGTTGCTGATTATGCTCTGTACACAGCGATCAAGAAACATTTCGGCATGAAGGCCTGGCTGGAGTGGCCGGATGAGGATGTCCGTTACAGGAAGGCAGAAGCGCTGGAGAAATATTCAGAGCAGCTCGCGCATGAGATCGAGGTGCAGGAGTACATACAGTATCTGTTCTTCAATCAGTGGGACGCGCTGAAGGAATATGCACATGAAAAGGGCATCGGCATCATCGGTGACATTCCAATCTATGTGCCTTTGGATTCGGCAGATGTATGGTCAGCGCCGTCCAGCTTCCTTCTGGATGAGAAGAACGTGCCTGTAGAGGTCGCCGGAGTACCGCCTGACAATTTCACCGAAGACGGTCAGCTCTGGGGTAATCCGTTGTACGATTACGATCAGATGAAGGCTGACGGATACGGCTGGTGGATCAACAGGATTGCCGGAGCGGCCAAGCTCTACGATGTGATCAGGATCGATCACTTCAGAGGCTTCGAGAGCTTTTGGGCAGTTCCTTACGGAAGCGATACAGCCAAGGATGGCCGTTGGGTCAAAGGTCCGGGCATTGAACTGGTAAAAACCTTAACCAACTGGTTCCACGATACCCGCTTCATTGCAGAGGACCTGGGATATCCGTCAGAGGAAGTCGTACAGATGCTCAAGGATTCCGGCTTACCTGGAATGAAGGTCCTGGAGTTCGCGTTCGATGATCCCGAGTATGACGCGTTCTGCCCGCATAAATATGTAAATAACTGCATATGTTATACAGGCACACACGATAATGAAACGCTGATGGGCTGGAAGGCCGGTGCAGATCCGGAGATCGTT
Organism: Lachnospiraceae bacterium; assembly: GCA_017441295.1. Taxonomy (GTDB): domain Bacteria; phylum Bacillota; class Clostridia; order Lachnospirales; family Lachnospiraceae; genus RGIG5612. The sequence continues at coordinate 107,852 of JAFRYA010000004.1, read as the reverse complement.
GAGAAATGCGTTAAGTACTTCGGACTGAATGACGAAGAAGGATTCACATACGGAATCATCCGCGGAGGCATGAGTTCAGTAGCAGACCTGTTCATCGCTCAGCTTCAGGATTATCTGGAGCTCGGTAGCGAGGCCCGCATGAACACACCGGGCACTGCTCAGGGCAACTGGCAGTGGCGAATGGAACCGGGCAAGGCAGACCGGGAACTGGCAGAGAAAATTGCAGCAATGACTGTGTTGTATGGAAGGAGTTAAATATGGCAGAAGTTGTACTTAAACATATACAGAAGATTTACCCACATTCTGACGCTCAGAAACGTAAAAAGAAAAAGGGCGAGAATACAAATGTAGGCAATCTGAAATTAACTGATAAGGGTGTAATCGCAGTTGACGATTTCAACCTGGAGATCAAAGACCGTGAGTTCATCGTACTCGTTGGTCCGTCCGGATGCGGCAAGTCCACCACACTGCGTATGGTTGCAGGCCTTGAGGAAATCTCAGACGGCGAGCTGACCATTGACGGCAAGCTGGTAAACGACGTTGCTCCAAAGGACAGAGATATCGCCATGGTTTTCCAGAGCTATGCTCTGTACCCGCACATGACAGTCAGAGAGAACATGGCATTCCCTCTGAAACTGAAGAAAGTTCCAAAGGAAGAAATAGACAGGAAGGTTAACGAGGCAGCTGAGATCCTGGGCATCACAGAGTATCTGGATAGAAAGCCAAAGGCTCTGTCAGGCGGCCAGAGACAGCGTGTTGCTATCGGACGTGCCATCGTTCGTGAGCCGAAGGTTCTGCTGATGGACGAGCCTCTGTCCAACCTGGATGCTAAATTAAGAAACCAGATGAGAGCTGAGATCATTAAGCTCCGTCAGAGGATCGACACCACATTCATCTATGTAACACACGACCAGACCGAAGCTATGACACTGGGCGACAGAATCGTTATCATGAAGGACGGCGTTGTTCAGCAGATCGGCACACCTCAGGAAGTATTCAATCATCCTGCAAACCTGTTCGTATCAGGATTCATCGGAGTTCCTCAGATGAACTACTTTGATGCTAAACTGGTTAAGGGCGAGAACGGATATTCAGTTGAGCTCGACGGCAAGACATTTAAGCTGGACGAAACCAAGTGTGCTAACCTGGCTAAGAACAATGTGGAGACACAGGATGTTACCCTCGGTGTCAGACCTGAACACATCGCTCTGATGGGCGAAGGTGAGAACATGATCCACGGTACCGTTGACGTAAGTGAGATGATGGGCTCTTCAGTTCACCTGCACCTGAATTCACTTGGCCAGAACGTTATCATTATCGCTCAGACCATGGACTTCAAGGGCGAGTATGCTGAAGGCTTCAAGCCGGGCCAGACAGTTGCCTACACATTCGGTGAGAATGTAATGCATCTGTTCAACAAAGAGACAGGCGAGAATCTGGAGAAATAATTATACTGACAAAGGGGCTGCTCTCAAGCAGCCCCTTACTTTTCCAAAAAATTCAGCTTTTGTATGTTTAACCAGTACACATCTTGCGGAATTTATCTTAAAATGTAAATAACTTGTAGTTTATGCCTATATTCTGTACGCAACTTGTTAACTCTGATCGAAAGCCAAAAACTAAAAGTTAAAACCGAAAATCATCGAGTCATATTAAAGAAAGGAGCATTATGACACTTTCACAGATTGAATGCTTTATTGAAATAGCCAGAACAGGGTCATTTTCCAAGGCGGCAGGCAATCTTTTCATGACTCAGCAGGGTGCCAGCAATCAGATCAGATCGCTGGAGAATGAGCTGGGCTTTTCTGTGTTTGTCAGAAAGAATAAAGGCATTGAGCTGACCTCAGAGGGCAGACTCCTTTTTGAGCACTGGGAAAACGCTTTTGATGAGATCAAGATAGGAATTGATAAAGCAAAAGATGAATTCACCGGCCGCAGCACAGATATCAGGATAGGCCTTCAGGATATGGGCAGATGCAGCAATGAGATAATGGCATCGTTCGCCGAATTTGAGGACCGTCATAAGGACCTCCATCTGATATATGAGATAATGTCGCCAAAGATGGTTTATCAGGAATTTGATAATAACAATCTGGATATTGCGATCTGTTATTCAAGTGAGCTGAACGGACTTACCGGTAAGTATCAGAAGATAGATCTACACAACAGGCCGCTTAATATTAATCTGTTCTATTCGGTAAGACACCCGCTGGCAGAGAAGAAAAATGCGTCTCTTGTGGATTTTGCGGATAAAACTGTAGGAATCCTGTCCGACAAAGTATCATTCGATTTTAAGAAGCAGGAGCTAAGATTTTTCAGCATCAATAACCTGAAGTTCACAGGCGATTTCCTGGAGTTTGACAACCGTAGGAATCTGGAGCTGGCGCTGATATCCGGAAGGTGCTTCTCCATTGTTTACGAGACAATGTTTGAAAATGCTGACAGGAATATCAAGGCCATAAAGATGGGTATTGATGATCCGGATGCCAAAATATCACTTTTCTGGAAAGATAAGGATATGAATATTAAAGCGCAGATACTTTCATCGATATTGAAAGAACATCTTTCAATTCTGGATTAAATTAAAAGCTTGATACAGAGGCTGATACAACAGAACAGTTGTATCAGCCTTTTTTATTGTTGTTGGATATTTTAAGATCAAAAAATTAGAATAAATTCAGACGTCAAATAATCTTTATTTAGGAGAAAAAGTAATGAAACCTTTCAAAGAATATCATGCTCCGGTACGTGCTGCCGGAATGAAAGTCCAGAAAGATGTTTATGTTGAAATGCGTGACGGACAGAAGTTATGCATTGATATTTACCTGCCGGATACAGAAGGCCCGTTCCCGGTACTTCTTTCATTCGGCCAGCACAACAAAGACCTTTTGGACTGCGAATACACTAACAGCATGCCGGCACAGCCTGCATGGTCACATTTCTGGTTTGGAAATATCGAATCAGGCGACACAAAATTCATTGTATCAAGAGGCTATGTTCATATCCTTGCGCAGGCAAGAGGTGCAGGAAAATCAGGCGACGGATCACCTTTCGAGGCACAGTGGGATCACTACGATCTAATTGAATGGATTGCTGCTCAGGATTGGTGCGACGGAAATGTCGGAATGTGCGGTCTGTCAAACTTCGGTATGAACCAGGTGCTTGCAGCATGTGAGCAGCCACCTCACCTTAAGGCTATCTTCCCACAGGATCCGGGTGCATATTATGGATTCTTCCACGAGCTCCATCTGGGAGGAGTATTCAATACACTGTTCTACCATCTGGATCACATGAGCGTTGACCATATGCAGAGAACCGCTCCTGTAGACCTTCCTGAACCAATGGAGACACTTTGGAAGAAGGCAATGGAGAATCCTGATTACAAGATGTACAAGAACATTTATAATCTGCTTCTTCAGAAGGGCCAGAGCAATCCGCTGGGATTATTCTTCCCGTTCCTGCTTTATCCGTACGATGATCCTTCACAGTGGGAAGGAATGGTAAAGGCTAAGGAGCAGATTAAGATTCCTATCTATACCGGATCAGGACAGTACGCGATCGACTATCACTTCCATTGGCAGGGATGCCAGAACCTTTACGAACAGATGCATGACAAGGTTCCCATGAAGCTCCTGCTCGAAGGACCTGCTCACCAGGAAAGACCTTTCCACAACCATGACATGATGGAAGAGATGATGAAATGGTATGACTACTGGCTGAGAGGCATAGACACAGGCATCATGGAGGAGCCACCTGTTAAATACTGGGTTACCGGTGAGAACAAATGGCGTTATGCAACCAACTGGCCGATCCCGGAGACACATTGGACGCCATTCTATTTCGACACCTGGGAGAGACTCCGCGAAAGACCATATGATGAGTTTGCATACGACGGAACAGAGGAACCTGACAGCTTTGTCCAGATGCCGCCGACACTTACAAACGAAATCAGCAAACTTCGTTACATGACAGAGCCTCTTGCTGAAGACGTAACTATCGCAGGTCCGATCAGCGCAACTATTTATGCTTCTCTTGACAGCGAAGATACCAACTGGTTTGTAACACTTAAGGACTTAGGCCCTGACTGCTCAGACAGAACTGGCCGTAAAGGCGAGTGGGAAATCCCTGAGCTTCCTGAGAAATATCTGACCAAGGGTATGCTTAAGGCTTCCATGAGAGAACTTGATGAGGAAAGATCCACTCCATACAGACCATGGCACAAACTTACAAAAGAAGCTCAAAAAATGGTTGTACCCGGAGAGATTAATGAGTATAATATCGAGGTTATGTCAGTCTGCCATACATTTAAGGCAGGACACAGAATCTGCGTGGAGATTTCATGCCTCGATCTTCCTGACGGAGCATGCTGCGTGGCAGATACTGAATATATTCCATATCATATCTGCAGAAACGCAACGGTACTTCACAAGATTTACAGAGATGCTAAGCATCCGTCCAAGATTTTATTGCCGATCATTCCTAACGAGGAATCCGGCACAGATAAATAGTTAATTGTATAATATTTAGGAGGACAAAATGGAAAAAAACAGAAAACTTTCCACTAGCTTAACAGACAGCCGTTTTACAGGTTGGGGCTGGAGCATGATCATCTATGCATTGCTTTTATACTTCTTCTTTGCACTGATCAGTACTGACGGCCAGAACCTGTTCCCAACAGCATTCGCTGCTGTATACGGACACAATCCGGCAGTCCTTTTAGGATATGCTACACCGGCTGGTATAGTTGGTATTGTCGGAGGATTTATATTCTCAAGACTTCTTGTAAAACACAGCACAAGAGTTCTTAGTGCAATTTCTCTGATTCTTACAGGCGCAACATTTATCATCTGGTCATACTGCTCAAGCATTGTTGCTTATATGATCGTTCTTATGGTTGTAATGTTCTGCGGTTCAGGTCTTGGATTCGTAGCTCCTACACTTATGGCAAACTGGTTCCCGAGAAAGAAAGGTGTTGCTCTCGGATGGGCTACTATCGGTGCACCTCTCAGCTCATGCGTAGGCGTTCTCGGATTTTCAGCTCTGCTGAATAATTTTGGATTCCATGTAGCATTCCTGGTTCTCGGAATCCTGGTAATTATTCTCGGTGTCATAACACTGTTCTGGGTTAAAGATAATCCTGCAAAGGTTAACCAGCTTCCTGATAATATGGATCCTGAGGTTGGCGACAGACTCCTTGCAGAATCCGGACAGCAGGTTATCGTAGAAGAAGAAACAATCAAAGTAAGCACAGTATTAAAGAACGGAAACACATGGCTTATTGCTGTTGGTTTCGGCTTCCTCTGGATGGTAACAACAGGTGTTGTAAGCCAGCTCATTCCAAGAATGATTTCAGTTGGTTACACAGAGCCACAGGCTATGATGTTCCTGACTGTTTCATCAGCTATCGCTATACCGGGTTCATATTTCTGGGGATGGTTAGACGGCAAGGTTGGAACAAAACTGGCATCAGTTATTTATTCAATTTCATACATTGTTGCACTGATTATCCTTATCCTTGCTTCCAGCCAGGTGCTTATATGGATCGGCTGCATTTTCATCGGATTAGGTCTCGGTGGTATCTTAAACCTTATCCCATCAATGGTTGTTACAGCATTCGGTCTTAAGGGATTTACACAGGCAAACGGTATCGTTATGACTATTGCCAGTCTTATCCGTGTACTTGCATTCGTTATCATGTCAGTCAGCCTTGGCATTTCACACGGCAGCTTCACACTTCCATATATCGTGTTCATCGTAATTGATATCATCGGTGCAGTTTTACTGGCACTCATCAGAACTAAGAAAAAAGAAAAATAATACCTTAGAATAGTTAAGAAGAGGATCCTCAAAGGATCCTCTTTTTTATTTGCTGAATTTATAGACTGTTGTTGTATTATATTTTTCGCCGGGCTTGAGTATAACTGAATTCTTTCCCAGATTAATAGAATTCGGATAGTCCTGTGTTTCAAGGGCTATGGCGCAGTGCTTGCACCGAGATGCCTTCCCTTTGAACGGCGGATCGCCCGAATCCATCATATTCGCACTGTAAACCTGCATGCCCGGACGGTCTGTGATCACGTCCATGATTATGCCTGTCTGTGCTGAACTGAGAGTCGCAGCATGCGTGTCGTTAAGGCAGAAATTGTGGTCGTATCCTCCCGCCAGGCGGAGCTGTTCATTATCAGCCTCAATATCGCGGCCAATGGCCTTAGGCTGCCTGAAATTAAACGGCGTGCCTGAAACGTCCAGAAGGCGTCCTGTAGGAAGGCAGCCAGCGTCACCTTCGCAGAACCTGTCAGCGCTGATCTGCAGGATATGATCCAGCACGCTGCCGCCTCCGTCCAGATTGAAATAGCTGTGATTGGTCAGGTTAATGACAGTATCTGCATCCGACTCGGCATCGTAAGCAATCTGCAGTGCATTGTCATCTGTCAGTGTGAATGTCACAGTCACTTCCAGATTGCCGGGATAGCCTTCCTCGCCGTCAGGTGAGAGCCTGGAGCAGATCACGCTGCTACCCTCCGCGTAGATATCCCACATGCATTTATCAAAGCCTTTAATACCGCCGTGCAGATGGTTTTCGCCGTCATTTTTGGCCAACTTGTAAGTCTGACCGTTCAGAGTAAAGGCAGCGCCTCCTATGCGGTTGCCAACGCGGCCGATGGTCGCGCCCAGGTAGGCAGTGCCGCGTTCGTAGTCTTCCGGGTTGTCATATCCCAGCACCACGTCAGTAAGCGTGCCGTCCGCGGCAGGCACTGTCAGCGACTGGACTGTAGCTCCGTAATTAATGATCGTCATGCTCATGCCGGCATCGTTGGACGCCTTAATGGCGGTCACTTCGGTACCGTCTGAAAGAGTTCCGAATTTATATTTTTCTGTATGCATTTTGTTAGTCCTTTACCTGAGTAAATCTATTATTGTCCTGATTGTCTTTGGGGTCAGCTTCACATTGCCCGGTGTGTGGATGGCTCTGTCAATATCTCTGCCTGTTTTGAGCACATATTGGCTCGTAACCGCGCTTCGGCCGTGCAGTAACATAACATAGCCTTCCACCCAGATATTCACACCTCGCCGGTCCAGATAATGATGGAGTATATAAATCTGGCGTTTAACCTGTCTGATGGGGTTTTTAACAGGCTTCTCATATACGTTGCCGGCGTCTGTGACTTTGTATTTCTGCCATTCGAAGTCTTCTTCGCTGCCGGTCAGATAGCCGTTGTAGTTTTTGACTTCGAATATGAAAATGCCATTTTTATTAATGATAATGTTATCCAGTTCAGTCTGCTTGCCATCAAAAGAAATGCTGACGTTGGTGAGCAGATGATCGTCATCCCGGAGGAATTTCCTTAAAATAGCGGTGGCTGTCTTTTCGCCGAGCCGGCCCGCTTTAATAATCTCTGCAGTGTCAGCTTTTCGTCTGACACTTTGGATTATTATTATGATCAGTATTATTACTACTATTGCGATCGCTGCGTAAATCATACTGACATTATAATACAACCCATTGCCATAATATGAGAAATGCGTTAGGATGTATTTATAAAATACACGGTTTTTTAGAGGGATTTTGCTCATGAGAAATATCAGTTTTTTTGAAGAAAAAGGCAAGCGCACGGTCAAGCCCAGAAGGGCGAGACTGCTGTGTTCTGCGGGCAAAATCTCCAGATTAAATATAAAGAAGGCAAATAAAAATGATACTGGATGCGTTTCTGGATGCGCTGAAGGACACCGCGATTTCGATACCCTTCCTCTTTGCAGCATACCTGCTGATGGAGCTGCTGGAGAAGAAATCGGAGATACTGACATCTAAGCTGTTTACAAATAAAAGATATTTCGGACCGCTGTTCGGATCCATCCTGGGGTTGGTCCCGCAGTGCGGCTTCTCCGCGGCAATGAGTAATCTCTACGTCGGCGGAGTTATTGAGATGGGCACACTGATCTCGGTCTTTTTAGCAACCAGCGATGAGGCCATACTCATCATGATCAGCCATCCGGCGGCCATTTCCAAGATATGGGTGCTGCTGCTGACAAAGCTGATCATTGGTATAGTATTCGGCTACCTCATCAACTTCATATTCTGCAGGAAACCGAATAACAGACATGTAGGTGACATCTGCAAGGATGAGCATTGCGGCTGTGAAGAGAGCGAAGGCATCCTGAAGCCGGCCGTTATTCATACACTTAAAATCCTGGGCTGGATCTTCGGCATCTGCTTCGCGCTTAATATCGTTGTCAGCCTGATCGGCACTGATAATCTGGCCCGGTTCCTGGGAGGCAATATCTTCCTGCAGCCTCTGGCGACGGCCCTGCTGGGACTGATTCCTAACTGCGCGATTTCCGTGCTGTTTACGGAACTCTATATCGCAGGAGGCTTAAGCTTCGCATCTACTATCGCGGGACTGTGCTCTGGCGCAGGCCTGGGTCTGATCGTATTATTTAGGATGAACGGCAGCAAAAAGGACAGCTTCAAGGCAGTCCTCCTGCTCTATGCCTGCGCGGCAATATCCGGGCTGGTGCTGCAGCTCATTCCTTTGTAAATAAATAGCTGACGTTAACCAACAATATTTTTATTAATAAGGAGGTTTATTATGGGTGTTAATAATGTAACCATCCTGGGCGGAGGTGTATTGGGGACACAGATCGCGCTCCAGGCAGCTTATTATGGTTTTAACGTTACGATTTGGCTGAGAAGTGAAGGCTCCATAGAGCGTACAAAACCAAAAATTGCCAGATATTCAGAGCTCATGCTGGCAGATCTTGAAGGCGCAAAGGCGCTGGTAGGTAATCCAATGGGCGGATTTCTGTATCCGCGCGGCCTGATCAGGTCATGGGACGGCATCACCGTCGAAAAAATTGACGAGCTCATCGCAGCAGGCAGGGAAAGATTCGCGAACAACCTTACTATTGAGATAGACCTTGCGAAAGCTGTAGCAGATGCGGATATCGCTGTTGAGGCAATGTCAGAGGATCCTAAGGCTAAAACAGAGTTCTACGAACTGCTGAAGGACAAACTGCCAGAGAAGACCATTCTCTGCACCAACTCATCCACACTGCTTCCGAGCATGTTCGCAGAGCATACCGGCAGACCGGAGAAGTACTGTGCTCTGCATTTCGCGAACACAATCTGGAAAAACAACACAGGCGAAGTAATGGGCCATCCGGGTACGGACAAGGCTGTATATGATCAGGTTGTTGAATTCGCCGCAGCAATCGGCATGGTTCCGCTGCAGCTGCACAAAGAACAGCCGGGTTACATCCTGAATTCAATGCTGGTTCCGTTCCTGTCAGCAGCTCAGGCACTCTGGGCAAATGAAGTAGCTGACGTGGAGACCATCGACCTCACATGGAGACTGGCTACCGGAGCCCCGGCAGGACCATTCCAGATACTGGATATTGTCGGACTGGAGACAGCATACAATATCAACCTGATGAAGCCGGAAACCCAGCAGGAAGGCACCATCTCCAACAAACTCAGCAAATTATTGAAGGAGAAAATTGACAAAGGCGAGACCGGTGTCAACGCGGGCAAAGGATTCTACGATTACAGAAAATAATTGAATAATAAAAAAGCCTGCCGGAATACCTCCGGCAGGCTCTTTTTCTATTGACGAAGGCCTGCCATTACAATAAAATATATTGAAACACCAGTAAATTCAGCATACAGGAGAAAGGAAGAATAATGGCAACCTTTATTAACGAACCATCTCATACTTTTAATGAATACCTTTTGATCCCGGGCTACTCTTCTGCAGAGTGCACCACGGCAAATGTAAGTCTGAAGACTCCGCTTGTTAAGTATAAAAAAGGTGAAGAGCCAGCTATTTCACTGAATATTCCGTTAGTTTCCGCCATTATGCAGGCCGTTTCGGACGACGTGTTAGCCGTTGCCCTGGCCAAAGAAGGCGGCATTTCTTTTATTTACGGATCCCAGTCCATCGAGGACGAGGCAGCCATGATCGCCCGTGCCAAGGCTTATAAGGCAGGTTTCGTCACCAGCGATTCCAACGTCCGCGAGGATGCGACACTGGCAGATATTATTGAGATCACTGAAAGAACAGGTCATTCCACTATCGCTGTAACATCTGACGGCACCGCAGGCGGCAAACTGGTAGGCATCGTAACCGGCAGAGATTACAGGGTCAGCAGAATGAGCCTTGACGAAAAGGTCAGCACATTCATGACTCCTTTGGAGAAACTGATCACTGCACCTGAAGGTACCACCCTTAAAGAAGCAAATGACATCATCTGGGATCATAAGCTGAATTCACTTCCTATCGTTGATAAGAAGGGCAGACTCTGCAACATGGTCTTCAGAAAGGACTACGAAGCTCACAAGCAGAACCCGAACGAGATTCTGGATCAGCACAAGAGATACATGGTAGGCGCAGGTATCAATACCCGTGACTACGCCGAGAGAGTTCCGGCGCTGGTTGAGGCAGGAGCAGACGTACTCTGCATCGACTCTTCAGAGGGCTTCTCAGAGTGGCAGAAACGCACTCTGGCATGGATCAGAGAGAAATACGGCGATACCGTTAAGGTGGGCGCAGGCAATGTTGTAGATGCTGAAGGATTCCGTTTCCTGGCAGACGCAGGCGCTGATTTCATTAAGGTCGGCATCGGCGGCGGTTCAATCTGCATCACCAGAGAGACCAAGGGTATCGGACGCGGCCAGGCTACAGCCTTGATCGAAGTTTGCGCTGAGAGAGATAAATATTTCGAGGAAACAGGCGTATACGTACCTGTCTGCTCAGATGGCGGCATCGTATACGATCACCATATGACCCTGGCTCTGGCTATGGGCGCTGACTTCATTATGCTGGGCAGATACTTTGCCCGCTTCGATGAGAGCCCATCCAACAAGGTCAGCATCAAGGGAACATACTACAAAGAGTACTGGGGCGAAGGTTCAGCACGTGCCCGTAACTGGCAGCGTTACGATCTGGGCGGCGACCAGAAGCTTTCATTCGAGGAAGGCGTAGACTCATACGTTCCATATGCAGGCTCACTGCGCGACAATGTGGCTCTGTCCCTGAACAAGGTTAAATCCACTATGTGCAACTGCGGCGCAACCACCATCAGAGAGCTCCAGAAGAACGCCAAACTGACACTGGTATCAGCAACCAGTATCGTTGAGGGCGGCGCTCATGATGTTATCCAGAAGGAAAGCTCACCTGTAAAATAATGCGTATTGAATGTCTGGGAGATTCCATTACTGAAGGATGGGTGACTGACATTTCCGGCTTTGGCTGGAAGGGGCACACCACGTATCCTGATACGCTCAGCGAAGAATTGAGCCATGCAGGCATAGATGCTGTGGTAAAGAATTACGGCATCAGCGGCAGCCTGATAACAGAGGACTCTTATTTAAGACTCTCAGGCACAGCTGATATGGTTATCCTGCTGTATGGATTGAATAACTACTTTGTAGACAGGGATCCGGAAGGACTCCTCGAGATCAATATAGATGAGATCCTGGCGCAGGGCAGTAAACTGTATCTACTGAACTATCCGCAGTACCCAGGCAGCGAATATGAGTACTGGGTGGACGCGGCGAACAGCTATATTGCAGAGGCAGCAGAAGAGAAGCAAATAGAACTGCTGGACGCGAGAGCCCATTTTGAGGATCTGGATGTGTATGATGCGCTCTTCGGCAGCGACCGGGTGCACCTGAGCGCGGAAGGATACAGAGAATTAGGGAAATTCACAGCTGAATGCATAATAAAAAGGACTGCTTAGGGCAGTCCTTTTTTGATCAGAATTTTTTGAAATAATAGTGATTGCCTTTCTTCAGGTCAGTCTCTTTGGTGACTCTGGAGCCATCCTCCAGGTAGAGAGCACCGACAATGATTTCTTCATTACTAAACTCGGCGGTTATCTCTTCCTCAATCCTGAGGATCAGGCGCCCCTTGCCGGGTCCTGCGAAACTGCTGGCACCGTTGTAGTTATCCCATGTGGTAAAAGGCTTGTGCACAAATCCAAACCTGACCGGGAACGAGTCATCCGCGCAGTTCACATAGAAGAAAGGGAAATCCTGTTTAAGATTAACAAATGTAGTAGACATTACTTCACCTCGCAGTATTTTCTGTTCCGTATTCTACCACAATATGGTATTATTAAAAAAGAGAAAAATGTGAAATGGTGACAGCTAATGAACAACAGGAGAGGGAATTTCTTTTATAGACTCAAAGCCTTTATGCAGGGCCGCTACGGCAGGGATTCAGTTACATTCCTGTTGCTGGGCATTGCCATTGTCCTGATGATCCTCTCATGGATCCCGAAGCTGTGGTTCCTGTATTTCTTCTCCATTGCTATTATTGTGCTGTCGATCCTCAGGAGTATGTCCAGAAACTTCGCCGCCAGGGAGAGGGAGAACCGTATGTTCCTGAAGATTGTCGACTGGTTCAGAAAAGTATTCCATGAGATCGTTTCATTCTTTTCCACCCGCAGGAGAATGTGGCGTGAGAGAAATACCCACAGTTATTACAGGTGCCCGAAATGCGGCTGTTATGTCAGGATATCCAAACCGCCTAAAGGCAAAAAAATCATGGTCACCTGCTCACATTGTTACAACCAATTCGTAAAGCGAACATAAAATATTATTTATTGATCATTGGACTGCGCTCAGTTAATTGGGGTAGTCCTTTTTTATTGCAGCCCATAGCTCATGGAACACACATAAACCGAAAGCACTTGGCGAAGGGTGCGGCTGGATAGGACCCGAGCCCAGGACTGTCTGAGCACGACTTTAGGAGTGCGAGTTCCGCACGAGGGTCCGCGCTTATCCGGGGGTGCCCTGAGCCCTAGTACTTTCGAGCAGTGTGTGAAATGAGCTACGGGCTGCAAAAAAAGAGCTACCGCATTTTACTGCGGCAGCTCTAAGATTAATTAAATAATAATTTACATTTACGCATGATCTTAACAATGTCCACATGGAACGGGCATCTGTCGTGGCACATGCGGCAGGCGTAACATTCATCCGCCGGATGCTTGAGGGCCTTGTAATGCTCGCGGACTGAGGCAGGCACCTCAGGCTGCATCAGAGCCAGGTCGTGGAACTTGCAGACTGTTGCGATGTCGATGTCCATAGGGCACGGAGCGCAGTGGCCGCAGTATGTGCACTGGCCGGTGAACGCATGATGCGGAGCCTTGGCCAGAACTTTTTCATAATCCTTTTCTTTATCAGATGCGGTCTCGTAAGCGACGCATCCTTCAACTTCTTCAGGTGACTTAAATCCAGCCATAACTGCAGCAACAGCCGGACGGGTCAGGCAGTAATGCAGGCACTGTACAGGTGTGAATGCCACACCGAACGGTGAGAGTTTATCGTCAAACAGGCGGCCTCCTGCGAAGCCCTTCATTACAGTGATGCCTACGTCGTTGATTTCGCAGAGCTTGTACAGCTCAGCTCTCTCAGGAGCAATATTGCCTGCGAGGTCTGAATATGAACCTTCTTCAAAATATTTATCTACATTATCTGTAGGAGGCATCAGGTCGAATGCCGGGTTGATGCTGAACATGATCATCTCAACCACACCGCTCTTGACAGCCTCTGCAGCCACGAGCGGGTTGTGTGTGCTCATGCCTATGTGGCGGATCTTGCCTGATTCCTTCAGTTCTTTGACATAGTCTATGAACTCCGTGTGGAGCACCTTGTCCAGGTCGTCAAAATCATCTACATAGTGGATCATTCCCAGGTCGACATAATCGGTGCCGAGTCTCTCCAGCAGGTCCTCAAATGCCGGCTTAACCTGAGCCAGATCTCTGGTGCGCTTGTACTGGCCTTTCTGCCAGGTGGAGCCGATGTGGCCCTGAATGTACCATTTGTTCCTGCGGCCTGCGAGAGCGTTGCCGAGATTGGAGCGTACTTCAGGATCGCTCATCCAGCAGTCTACGATGTTGATGCCGCATTCCATACATTTGTCAGCAATGGCTCTGCCTTCTTCGAACGTCTTGCCATCCAGCCATTCGCCGCCGAAACCGATTTCACTGACCATTAATTCCGTCTTGCCTAATCGTCTGTATTCCATATAACCCTCCCAAATTGTATTGAAAGTACTTTACCATTTATTGACTGCGCATACAAGATTTATAATTGACAAAAAATAAGCCTTTTACTATATTTTCCCTATGAACTTTTTTGATGATTTCGAAAATGAATATGAGTCTGACAGAGAAGACGAGAGCGAGATCAATTACAATATCCGCAGGGATATTGAGTTGGGCTGCTCCAGACGCGAAATAATGCGCAAATACGGCGTTTCCGGCGATTATGTGGACGCCATGGATGTCAGGCACTTACTAGAGGATGAAGATGAATATGGATGGTATTGAGCTGAAATCCATGCCGCTGCTGATGAAGGATCCGGCGCTCAGCGCTGACTTTCTGGAGGCGCTGCACAGAGGAACAGCAGATATAATTTATGACACTGAGAATGTACTGCTTGTGAATATCAAAGACAGCAGTGTTTTTTTTCATATAGGCGGCGGAGCTGAAGGCAGAGAAGCGCTTAAACTGGTTTTCTCCGATGAAGACGGGGTCAGCCTGGTCGTGGCCCACGACCTTGAGATCAGGGAATACCTGATGGCCGAGATGGGTTATAAGAATGACAGGGGCTGCTATCAGGCTGTCTATGAAGGAGATAAGATTCAGGTGGACAGCCAGCTGACTTTCCATACTCCGGCGGAAGAGGATTTTGAACTTTTCCGGTCAACATATGGCATAGGCGATGACGAGATGAAGAGGGAACTCTTCAATAGTCCGGAATTCATGGGCGGCTATATTAACGATGAGAACGGCAATGAAGTAATGGCCGGTTATGTCGGCGAGCATCTGGAGGGCTCCATCGGCATGCTCTATGTTTTCCCGGAGTTCAGGAAACGCGGCCTGGCGTATGAAATGCAGGCTTTTATGATAAACCGCGCGATAGATAAAGGCTCGATTCCCTTTGGACAGATTTATGAGGATAACGCCGCGTCACTGGCTTTGTCGCATAAAATGGGGCTCACATTTTCCAGGAGCAAGCTCTATTGGCTCTGGAAGTTTTAACAATAATTGTTGAACAGGCAATGCAGATTTGATATATTGATTAAATTATGAGGCTGAAATATTTCAAAAAAGGAATGAAGGACGGTATACCCATTTTACTGGGTTATTTCGCGGTGTCATTTACTTTTGGAATGATGGCCGTTCAGGGCGGTCTCAGCGTTTTTCAGTCGGTGTCGATTTCCTTCCTGAACCTGACAAGCGCGGGACAGTTTGCAGGCCTGGATATCATCCTGGCAGCAGGCTCACTTTGGGAAATGGCGCTGACGCAGCTGGTTATCAACCTCAGATACATGCTGATGTCCTTTTCAGTGGGGCAGAAGCTTGACAAGAAATACGCGTGGTGGCACAGATTCGGCGTAGCCTTCGGCATGACGGATGAAATCTTCGCTATCACGATGATGCAGAACGGGGCTGTTCCCCCTTATTATGTCTACGGCGCTATGGCTGTGGCAGTGCCCGGATGGACTCTGGGTACTCTGGCCGGTGCGCTGGCGGGACAGGTGCTCCCGGACATGATCATCAGCGCGCTGGGCATAGCTATTTATGGAATGTTCCTCGCGATCATCATTCCGCCTGCACGCAAGAATTCGACCCTGGCATGGGTCATCCTGGGCGCGATGGCGCTCAGCAGCGCATTCAAATATATACCGGGCCTTAACAGGGTATCCTCCGGCTTTGTGATCATTATCGTTACGGTTGTTGTGGCCGCTGTAGCCGCAGCCGTACGTCCGATCAGGGAGGAGCGCCATGAATAAGATTTTCCTGTACACGTTTGTAATGGCTGCAGTTACATATTTGATAAGGATGCTGCCGCTGGTTCTCTTTAAGAAAGAAATAACCAGCACCTTCGTCAAGTCATTCTTGTATTATGTTCCTTACGCCTGCCTGGCGGCAATGACCTTCCCGGCCATCCTCGGCTCCACATCATGCCTGATCTCCGCGATCATCGGCTTTGTAGTGGCAGCAGTGCTGGCATTCTTCAGAAGGAGCATGATACTGGTTTCACTGTGCGCATGCGGCACGGTTTTTATAGTAGAACAAATTATCCGCTGGATCGGATGAAATAAAGGAGATTTAATATGAATTATAAGAGAGTTTTAACAATTCAGGATGTATCCTGCGTCGGACAGTGCTCAGGCACTGTTGCGCTCCCGCTTATTTCAGCATGCGGTCATGAATGCTGCATCATTCCATCAGCAGTGCTTTCAACGCACACAGGCGGATTCAAGGGATTTACATTTGCAGATCTGACCGAAGAGATTCCCGGAATCAGAGAGCATTGGATGAAGGAAAATATCAAGTTTGACTGTGTTTATACTGGATATCTGGGCAGCACGAAGCAAGTCGACTACGTACTGGATATTATGGACACATGCCTGAAAACGGGTGGTCTCAGGATCGTTGACCCTGCTATGGGAGACCATGGCCATCTTTATCCGGGTTTTGGCCCTGACTATGTCCAGGCAATGGCTGAGCTGTGCGGCAGCGCGGACATCATCCTGCCGAACGTTACAGAGGCATGCTACATGGTCGGCGCAGAGTACAAAGAAGAATACGACCCTGCATATATCCAGAGTCTGCTCACAGCCCTGAACCAGCTGGGCACCAAGTGCATTATCCTGACCGGAGTCAGCTACCGTCCTGGCTTTACGGGCGTCGTTATCTTTGAAGATGGATTCTATTCATACTACGAGCACGAGGCACTGGAGCAGAGCTACCACGGCACCGGTGACATCTATTCATCAGTCTTTACAGGCGCACTCATGAGTGAAGTCGGCGCAACAAACGCAGCCTGCGTTGCAGCAGACTATGTAGTGGACTGCATCAAGGCCACCATTGAAGACAAAGACCACTGGTATGGAGTGAAATTCGAGACCTGCATACCGGAATTGGTGAAGACGCTGCATCAGAATGACTGATCAGATTAAAAAGAAACTGCCGCACTTTTGTGCGGCAGCTTTTTTATTTTGCTTGATTCTTTAATCTCTTGTCTGTTTTGACGGCCAGTTTCGTGCCGACGCTCTGGAAAATCTGCACCAGTATGATCAGCAGGATGACCGCAAGGAACATTACCAGATATTTGTACCGGTAGTAGCCATAATTGATGGCAATCTTGCCGAGTCCGCCGCCTCCAATGATACCGCTCATTGCGGAATATCCCAGGATAGTGGTGATGGCGACAGTGAAGTTCGAGATCAGTGAAGGCCAGCTCTCAGGGATCATTACCTTGTAAATGATCTGGAACGGCGTGGCTCCTGTACTCTGAGCCATCTCGATCAGATTCGGGTTCACCTCACGCAGGCAGCTCTCGACGAGTCTGGCAACGAACGGGAATGCCGCGATGACCAGCGGAACGATGGAGGCCACAGTGCCGACCGTTGTTCCGATGATGAGCCTCGTGAGCGGGAAGACCAGTATCATGAGGATCAGGAATGGAACAGAGCGGAGCACGTTAATAATGAAATTAATGACCGCCATTATCCATCTCGGAATCGGTCTGATGCCGCCCTTTTCGCCAACTACCAGCAGAACGCCCAGAGGAAGTCCGATGAGGATGGCAAAGGCTGTAGCCAGGACTGTGACATAAAACGTCTCCCACAGAGCCATCGGGAACTGGGTGCGGATTATCTCCCATGCCTCGGCCAGAGATTCAGGTGAAAAGATATCAGTGAACATGGACTTTCACCTCCTCTGCTTCAATGCCCGGCTCGGTGGTCAGGTATTCTATAGTGTCGCGGACCGCCTGGTCGTCACCGGAAATGCTTAAAAGAATGGTGCCGAAGGCCTTGCCCGAAATGCCCTTGGTGGATGCGTAGGAAATATTGGCCTCGATACCTTTGTCGATCGCAAGTCTGGCGATCATCGGCTTGCCCGCAGCGTATGCGCCGTTGTAAACCACGCGAATAAAATGCTCGCCTGCGTTGCCGACGTTGAGTGATGAATCTTCGCCTTCAGGGAAGACCAGATTCCTGGCCGCCTGACTCTTAGGATGCGCGAACACCTCGCTGACCTCTCCCTGCTCAACAACTTCGCCGCCGTCCAGGATGGCTACGTGCTTGCATATGCTCTCAACAACGCTCATCTGGTGGGTAATAACCACAACAGTGATGCCCATTCGGGCGTTGATCTCTTTGATAAGCTCCAGAATGGAATTGGTGGTGTTAGGGTCCAGCGCGCTGGTTGCCTCATCACACAGGAGCACCTTTGGCTGAGTAGTAAGCGCTCTGGCGATGGCAACACGCTGCTGCTGTCCGCCCGAAAGCTGTGCCGGGTAAGCCTTGGCCTTGTCAGCCAGACCAACGATGTCCAGCAGCTCTATGGCACGCTTCTTGGCTTCGGCGCCCTTCATGCCCTGCAGCTCCAGCGGGAAGCAGACGTTCTTGAGGCAGTTCTTCTGCATCAGCAGATTGAAGCCCTGGAAGATCATGGTGATGTCGTGCCTCTTGGCGCGCAGCTCCTTGGCTGAAAGGCTGCCCAGATCCACGCCGTCTACTTCGACAGTGCCCTCGGTGGGTCGCTCCAGCATGTTTATGCAGCGGACCAGAGTGGATTTGCCCGCTCCGCTCATTCCGATGATGCCGAAAATGTCGCCATCCGGAATAGAGAGCGAGACGTTTCTGAGGGCTTCCACAGTGCCGTCCGCAGTATTGAATGTCTTGGTTAGATTCTTGATTTCTATCATGTGTATTACCTGTTACTAAAAAACGTTATCAAACATTATAAATGTTTCCTTTAATTTGGTAAACCTTTTTTGAGAGTTTACTGAAGATTAATGACGCGCGCCGTATTTTGCAGGTTTTGCGCAGTTCTGATCCGGGGTGTCCGTGTTTTGCAGTTTATGCGTGTCTCGGATTTGGTGAGTCCGTGTTTTGCAGTTTATGCGCAACTGATTATGGGCAGATTACGCATAACCTGCAAAATATGGCATGGATAGCTCGGATAATAGCTATTAAGCCACGCATAACCTGTAAAAAATGGATTCGCGCTTTACAGCATGCGCATAGATTGTAAAATACGGATTCACAGGCAAAGGACTGCGCATAGATTGTAAAATACGGATTCACAGGCAAAGGACTGCGCATAGATTGTAAAATACGGAACCACAGGCAAAGGACTGCGCACAGCCTGCAAAAACGGCCCCAACAACACAAAAAAAGAGCCGCCCCGGAAGGGCAGCTCTTTTGATTACGATTAATTATTTAATTGCGTCCAGTGATGTCTGCTTGCCGCCGTAGATTCCCATTGGCTCTACGTGGATAGGAGCAACTGATACCAGGTGTGTACCGTTCTCTGCGTTGAAGTCATCGAGGTACGGAACGTGCTGGAAGTAGTTAGCATCTACTGTGCCGTCTTCAACTACGTTGTTAGGTACAACATAATCTGTGTACTCCTGGATGTCGAGGGTGATGCCTTTAGCTGCCAGGATGTCCTTAGCGATAGCGAGAATCTCAGCGTGTGGTGTTGGAGATGCTGCAACTGAAATGGTTGTGCCTTCCAATGCTGCGTAGTCGATAGAAGCATCGTAGCCGTCTGTCAGAGTTTCTGCTGTGGAAACAACTGCGCCGTCATATGTTGCAGCGATGAAATCAGCAACCTGCTTGCTCTCGAGGGCTGCCTTGAGGGCTAAGATCTTTGGCTCAGCCTCATTGCCTTCCCTAACTACGAGAACGTTGGAATATGCAGATGCGCTGCCTTCCTGTGCCAGAGCGTCCTTGGTAGGATTGATGCCGGCTGAAATAGCGTAGTTGGAATTGATGATAGCGTAGTCAACATCCTGCAGAATGTTTGGCAGCTGAGCGGCCTCAACTTCGTTGAACTGGATGTTGTAAGGATTCTCTTCGATATCCATTACTGTGGCTGTGATGCCGGCGCCTTCTTTGAGTTTGATGTAACCCAGGCTCTCGAGGAGCATGAGCGCGCGGGCTTCGTTAGTTGTATCATTAGGAACAGCGATGGTCACACCTTTGGCTGCAGGCTGCTCGCCGCCGCCCTGTCCGCCGCCATTGCCTGAGCATGCTGCCAGAGATGCGCATGCGGCAATGATCATAACTAATGTAAGAATAATAGCTGTTACTTTCTTTTTCATAGAGTAAGTCCCCTTTCTTACGGATTTTCCGTAAATTACCGTTAATATTAAAACTAATCCATTATGGTGTCAATCCTAAATGATATTGCATAAATCCCCAAGTTTGATAAAATTAGCATGACTAATCACAACGAGGTAATTAAAATGACATCATTACTTTTGGCCGGATCGATAGGCATTGGCCTGGATAAACTGTTCTTCGGTTTTGACATGGCCATATTTACTTTTTTTGGAAACATACAGAGCGGATTCCTGACGTTTCTGGCAAAGTTATTTACATCCCTGGGCGGTACCCCATATGTTCTGCTCCTGGGAGTTTTGGCGCTGGCACTGTTCTGCTTTAAGAGAACCAGGCGTCTGGGACTGGCCGTATTGCTTTCCATTATAATAGGAACACTGCTGGTAAATATCATTGTTAAACCTATGGTCCTGAGGATCAGGCCTTACAATACCCTGCAGAACTATGGACAGTTCTTTGAATGGTATCTTGGAGCCGGGGCACTGTCTGAAAGTGACTACTGCTTCCCTTCAGGCCATACGAATGGAGCCTTTGAGATAGCCACCGCCCTGGTATTATATACGACCAGGTGCGAAGAACGTAAGAAACGTAAATGGGCATGGTTCTTTGTTATTGCTGCCGTGCTGGTAATGGTTTCCAGAGTTTACCTTATGGTACACTACGCGTCTGACGTCATTTTCGGCATGCTCTTCGGAATCGTGGCAGGCATCCTGGGATATGCTCTCAGCGGTCCGATATGTAAATGGATAAACAGACGCAAGATAGACTATTCATTTGACCTGGGCAGGCTCTTCAAGAATAAAGTCAAGAGATTTGCGCCGCTGGGAATCTTCATCGGATGGCTCATCGCGTTCGTGGTATCTGTTGTTATCGTGTTCGGCTCAGGAGGCGACGCAGAGAGATGCGCATATGAAGGCGAGTACAAATGCTATAATGAATCCAAAGAAAAATATGAAATCGATGGAGAATATTACTGCAAGATCCACTATAAAGAACTGACACAACAGAAATAAGAAAATATTCACAAAAAAGAGCAGTCTGAGGCTGCTCTTTTTTGTGTGCGTAAAATGCCAAATTATATTATCGCAGTAGCTGAGTCAATGCAGCAGGATTTCGCAGCAATCGGTATTACAATGGATATCTCCAAACAGGATTGGAACGTATTCCTGGAGGAAAGAAAACAGGGTAACTTCGATATCGCACGTGAAGGCTGGATCGCTGACTTTAACGATCCGATCAACATGCTTGAGATGTGGACAACTGATTCAGGAAACAACGATTGCCAGTTTGGCAGATAATAAATTCTGAAATCTTTATTTATAAGGGCTGCTGCCGTTTGGCGGCAGCTCTTATTTTTTTGTTGCATTCATAGACGCCTTAAGGTATAATTCCACAATGCATTCAAATTTGACGCATTAAAGCGATAGAATGTGAAAAATGTAATAACACACTTGAAAATAATGCATAAAAAGTATAAAATACATTAAATATTCTCAATTAAAATGGAGAATTATGTTATGAAATTTTCTGAAATGCCTTATAGTCGAATAGACATTGAGGCGGCAAAGAAAACAATTAAAGAGCTTACGGAGGCGCTGAAATCAGCGGCTTCGTATTCAGACGCTAAAGAAATCTTCCTTAAACAGGAAGAGCTTGCTAAGCATTTTCATACCATGGTTACTCTGGCTCATGTGCGTCACAGTATTGACACCAGGGATGAGTTCTATGATGCAGAGGAGAAATTCTACAACAACGCTATGCCGGAGGTTCAGGAGTATTCCGTAGCCTTCACAATGGCCCTGCTGGCTTCTCCTTTCATTAATGATTTTAAAAAGGATTTCAGTGAAGTTTATTTCATAAATGCTGAGATGGAGCTCAAGACCTTCGCACCTGAGATCATTCCTGATATGCAGCAGGAGGCCCTCCTTACTCAGGAGTATGAAGCTCTCCTGGCATCCGCTGCCATTCCTTTCAATGGCGGCACATACACCATTTCACAGATTGCTCCTTTCAAACAGGACGCTGACGATGACGTGCGTCTTGCCGCATGGAAGGCTGAAGGCCAGTGGTACAAGGACAATCAGGCTAAACTCGATGACATTTATGACAAGCTCGTTCATCTGCGTGATCAGATGGGCAGGAAGCTTGGCTATGATGGATATACTCAGCTCGGCTACTACCGTATGCAGCGCAACTGCTACACTAAGGAAGATGTAGCCAGATTCAGGGACGCAGTTGTTAAATATGTAGTTCCTGTAGTTAATGAGACATATAAGGTTCAGGCAGAGCGGCTCGGCAAGACATATCCGATGAGCTTTGCTGACAACGCACTTGCTTTCCGTTCAGGCAATGCCAAACCGTGCACAGACGCTGACGGCATTCTGAAGGCGGGCAAGGTGTTCTACGATGAACTGTCACCGGAGACATCCGAATTTTTCAACATGATGCTTGATAACGAGCTGCTGGACGTACTGTCCAGAGACGGCAAGCAGGTAGGAGGATACTGCACGGATCTCCCGGATTATGAAGTTCCGTTTATTTTCGCTAACTTCAACGGCACTTCAGGTGACGTTGAGACAGTTACACATGAGGCAGGCCACGCTTTTGAGGGATGGCTTAACAGAAAGCGCGTTCCGATGGAGACCTGCTGGCCGAGCCTGGAAGGCTGCGAAGTACATTCCATGTCTATGGAATTCTTTGCATGGCCATGGGCTGAAGGATTCTTTGGCGCAGACACAAGGAAGTTCAAGTATTTCCATCTGGCTGAGTCATTCAGATTTATCCCTTACGGCACCATGGTTGACCACTTCCAGCATATAGTTTATGAGAAACCTGACATGACCCCGAAGCAGCGCCATGAGACATGGAAAGAACTGCTGGGCATTTATATGCCGTGGATGAAGCTGGACGGAGACATTCCTTTCTATTCAGAAGGTGAGGGATGGCAGCGTCAGCACCACATCTATTCCAGCCCGTTCTATTACATTGATTATTGCCTGGCGCAGACAGTTGCGCTGGAGTTCTGGGCTATGATCCAGGAGGATCAGGCTAATGCTTGGAAGCATTACATGGCTTATACAGAGCAGGGCGGAAGTGAAGTATTTACCAAGCTGCTCGAGAACGCCGGACTGGACAGCCCGTTCGATGAGGAGACTCTGAAGGGCGTGTGCGCCAAGGCGGATGAATGGCTGAAGGCTTACGATCTGACAGGTATTGAATAATGGCTAAGAAATTGCGCCGTTCCTATCTGAATGATTATCAGCCGGGTATGAACGGAGAATACTATTACACCGGCCGGCACATGGGCCTCGAAGGCACACTGGCGCAGCGCAGCGACCTGAACAAAAAGATGCTGATATTCAGCATAATAGCTGCGGCAGTATTTATATGTTCAGGCATTCTGGACGGCGGGACTTTGTGGAATACCTTTTATGTGCTGATACCATTTGCTGCTGAAGCCGTTTGTCTGGGCATTATGATCTACAAGATCGTAAGGTTCACCAGACAGCAGGAACCCCTGAAAGAATACATTTACAAGCAGACGGTTCCGGTGATTAAAGGATTTAACACGGCAGCGGCGGTATGCGCGGCAGTTGAGCTGATCGCATGTATCGTATATATGATCATCAACAAAGAGATCTTTATTGCAGCATGCGTGGTATTCCTGGCGGCGAAAGCCATAAACATTGCGCTGATGTTGGTGCTGAAACTTTATTTGAAGAAATTCAAATGGACATTAAGGTAATTGCAAAGCATGGCTTTGTGATTATAGATTTCAAAATTAGAAATAATTTTTAAGGAGGCAAAAATGAGTAAAATCAAAAAAATTCTTGCTCTCGTTCTTTGCGCTCTGCTTGTTGTAGGTGTTCTTGCAGCATGCTCAGGCAATGGCGGACAGCAAGGCGGCGGCGGCGAAGGCCAGGAGACTACTCCGGCTGAAAGCGGCGAAGGCGGCGGCGAGCAGGCTGGAGAAAAGACACTTGTTGTTGGTTATTCACCATTCTCAAACAAGTTCTCTCCATTCTTCTCAGAGACAGCTTATGACCAGGATGTTTACACTATGACTCAGCTGGGTCTGCTTTCATCCGATCGTCAGGGCGCTATCATCTACAAAGGCATCGACGGCGAGACAATTAACTACAACGGCACCGACTATACATACTATGGACCGGCTAACCTCGTAGTTACAGAGAACGAAGATGGAACAGTATTCTATGACTTCGAACTTCGCCAAGATCTGGTATTCTCAGACGGCGAGCCGCTGACAGTAGATGATATCATCTTCTCAATGTATGTTCTTTCTGATCCTTCATATGACGGATCATCAACATTCTTCGCACTTCCAATCGAAGGTATGGCTGATTACCGTTCAGATATGAAGAGCCTTGCAGATCTTATTTTCGATGCTGGCAGGGATAACACAGACTTCACTCTGTTTACAGAAGAGCAGCAGACAGCATTCTGGGGATTCTATGACAATGTAACTAAGGTTCTCGCTGAAGAAATCGTTGCTTACTGTGTAAACAATGGTTACAACGAGGAAGGCGACATTGCAGGCGCAGCCGGCAACTGGGGATTCTCAATTGAAGACAATACTATCGAAGCATTCCAGAAAGCTCTTGCTGATGCTTACGGCTCAGACCTGAACAACATGGTTAACACCGAAGCTGCTACAGGCGAGTCAATCGACGCTTTCTCAGAAGTTGATTATGCAGGCGAGTATGTTCAGAACATGGTAGTTGTTGCTGATCCTGTTGCTAACATTTCAGGTATCCAGAAGATCGATGATTATCACCTTCGTGTAGTCCTGACAGAGGTTGATGCTACAGCTATTTATCAGCTTGGCGTTTCAATCGCTCCTCTTCACTACTATGGTGACAAAGCAGCATTCAACGTTGAAGAGAACAACTTCGGATTCCCGAAAGGTGATCTTTCATCAGTTCGTGCTAAGACCACTCAGCCTATGGGCGCTGGTCCTTACAAGTTCATCAAGTTCGAAAATGGTGTTGTTAACTTCGAAGCAAATGATAACTACTATCTTGGAGCTCCTAAGACAAAATACGTTAACTTCCAGGAACTCTTATCTGATGATGACAAGCTTAATGGTGTAACAACTGGTACTATCGATATCACTGATCCTTCATTCTCACAGGATACTATTGCAGCTATCGAGAAGGCTAACGGTGGTGAACTTACCGGCGCAAAGGTTACAACTAACACAGTTGACAACCTTGGTTATGGTTACATCGGAATGTGCGCTAAGGTTATGAACGTTGGCGGCGACCCAGCTTCAGAAGCTTCTAAGAACCTTAGAAGAGCATTTGGTACTATCTTCTCAGTATATCGTAACGTTGCTATCGACACCTACTATGGTGACAGAGCATCTGTTATTAACTACCCAATTTCCAATACATCATGGGCAGCTCCACAGTCAACAGACGATGGATACAAAGTTGCATTCTCAACTGATGTAAACGGAAACGACATCTACACATCTGACATGACCGATGAGCAGAGATACGAAGCAGCACTTCAGGCAGCTCTTGGATTCCTTGAGGCAGCTGGCTACACAGTAACTGACGGCAAGGTAACAGCAGCTCCACAGGGTGCTTCACTTGAGTACGAAGCTTGGATCCCTGGCGATGGCACAGGCGACCATCCTTCATTCATGATCCTTACCGAAGCAGCTAACGCTTTCGCTAAGATCGGTATCACTCTTAAGGTTAAAGACTTAACTAACTCTTCAGAGCTTTGGACAGCTCTTGAAGCTCAGCAGCTCGCTATCTGGTGTGCAGCTTGGGGTGCAACAGTTGATCCTGATATGTATCAGATCTACTTCTCAGGCGATGGCACTCGTGCAGCAGGTGGTTCAAACTACATGTATGCAATCAACGATCCTGAGCTTAACCAGCTGATCCTTGACGGCCGTACATCCACTGACCAGGCTTACAGAAAGACAATCTACAAAGCTTGCCTTGACAAAGTTATTGACTGGGCTGTAGAAATCCCTGTATATCAGAGACAGAACGCTATTATCTTCTCAACTGAGAGAGTTAATATGGACACTGTAACTCCTGATATCACAACATTCTACGGATGGATGCAGGAGATTCAGAACATCGAGTTAAACTAATCTATAACAATTAATCTAACACGATTATGTGACGCTCACATGCGGAGCCCTTCGGGGCTCCGCACGGGCGCGTTTATAATAACTGTTTTGCCAGTTGATACAGCTTTTGTAAAAGAAAGCTGTATGACCTGACAAAATTGTTAAATGCTAGATTTGGAGGGATGAAGAGTGCGAAAGTACATTATCAAAAGAATTCTTATCTCGATCCTTATCTTATTCCTGGTAGCGCTTGTTGTTTATATTTTGATGAGATGTCTTCCGACATCATACATTGAGGCAATTGCGCGTCAGAAATCCATGCAGCCGAATTCCAAATCGTTTGAGGAATGGATGGCTCAGCTTTCTGCGACCTACGGAATGGATAAAGGTATCATACCTGGCTTCTTTGCGTGGCTGGGAAAAGCTCTCACCGGACAGTTCGGTGACAGCTGGTATTACACTATCCCGGTATTGGAAGAGTTCAGTAAAGTAATCGGTATCTCTTTCATTATGGGCGCAATTACGCTGGTTCTGGAAGTAGTCATTGCTATTCCATTGGGAATACTATGCGCGACGAAACAATATTCGAAGACGGACTACGTCGTCTCGGTAATATCGCTGGTAGGTTACTCCCTACCGACGTTCTTCTTTGCGTCGCTGTTAAAATTGGTATTTTCAGTAAAACTGGAATGGTTTGATCTGTTTGGTCTGGTCGGACGAAACTACGAGCATCTGTCCAGCTGGGGACAGTTCCTCGATAAGGCACACCATCTGGTGCTTCCTATCGTAACGCTGGTTGTTATCAGCTTTGGTTCGCTTGTCCGTTATACCAGAACAAATATGCTTGAAGTTTTGAATGCTGACTATATCAGAACAGCCAGAGCCAAAGGCTTGAATGAACACAAAGTAGTTTATAAACATGCCTTCAGAAATACATTGATCCCACTGGTAACCATTATCAGCGGATCTCTTCCGGGACTGTTCTCAGGAGCTCTGATCACAGAGACCCTGTATTCAATTCCTGGAATCGGATACGCGTCATACCATGCCATGATAGCAGGTGATATTCCATTCTCAATGTTCTATCTCTGCTTCCTTGCAGTACTGACGCTTATCGGTAACCTTCTTGGAGACATTCTCTACGCGGTTGTTGACCCGCGTGTAAGATTAGCATAGGGGAAAGGAGGATCATCATGAGTAAAAAAGACGTTAATGATAAAAACGAAACACAACAGTATTCATTGAATGATGACCGCCGTGTAAAGGTCCTTTCACCCGGTGCGTTGGTTGCGAAAAGATTTGCACGTAACCGTATGGCTATGGTTGGCCTCATTGTCCTCATTTTTATGTTCCTGTTCTCATTCTTAGGCGGAATTATTTCACCATACGGCGAGGATCAGCTGTTCTATAGAAATGACATGATGAGTAAGGAATATGCCAGCGCTATTGTTAATGAAGAATACCGTTATGGCGCATTCACAGAAGACTTCAACAGCGTAATTCAGGCAAAGATGTTCCTGGCCATCTCAAAGAAAGCCGACACTTTTGAATACAACGGAGTTCAGTACGGACTTACAGAAGAAGGAAAAGAATTCTACAGTGCAAGCAAAAACGGCGAGATGATCGGTATTGCTTACAAGGATATCTTTAATGCTTCTGCAGCAGATTCACAATATGATATGAGCTTCAGATATGCCGCATTAAAGGCATATACCAATGGAGAGACTACCTTTGAAGCAGAAGGCAAGACCTATAGGGTCGAATTGGATGAAGGCCATATATATGATGGAACAACTGAAATAGGCTACGTCAGCCGAATCGTTGTTCAGGCCCTCATGCCGGACGTATTCCTTTCCAAAGCTTTCAAAGACCAGCTCATTGAAGTTATTAATGATGGCGGC
The DNA here is from genome assembly GCA_017441295.1 of Lachnospiraceae bacterium. Taxonomy (GTDB): domain Bacteria; phylum Bacillota; class Clostridia; order Lachnospirales; family Lachnospiraceae; genus RGIG5612. The sequence continues at coordinate 79,688 of JAFRYA010000004.1, read as the reverse complement.
GAACAGTTCGTATTTACCGATGCAGACGGTGTTGAGTATGAGTATGAACTTACTTACAAGGCTGCTACCAAGACATACACCATCCTTCAGGAGAAGGAAAGCCGTGTATTTGACACATATGCACAGCCAAGCGCAGAGCACTGGCTGGGTACTGACCGAAACGGTATGGATATGCTTACCCGTCTTATGTATGGTGGACGTGTATCTCTGGTAATCGGTTTCATCGTTGAGATCATCTCACTTGTTCTCGGCGTAATCATGGGCGGTATCTCAGGTTACTTCGGCGGCTGGGTTGACATGCTGGTTATGCGTATAGTTGACGTATTCTACTGCATCCCTTCAATGCCTATCATCATTATCCTTGGTGCGGCAATGGACGCAACCGGTGTAGACCCGACCATAAGAATGGTATACCTGATGCTTATCCTCGGATTCCTCGGATGGCCTGGAATGGCACGACTCGTCAGAGGTCAGATCCTGTCCCTGAGAGAGCAGGAGTACATGACCGCAACAGAGGCTACAGGTCTTACAGTCAGCCGAAGAATATTCAAGCACCTTGTTCCTAACGTAATCCCGCAGCTGATCGTATCAGCCACCATGGGACTCGGCGGAACAATCATTACAGAAGCTACACTGTCCTTCTTAGGACTCGGTGTTAAGTTCCCATTCGCTTCATGGGGCAATATTATCAACGATGTAAATAACGTTTATGTATTACAGAACTACTGGTTTATCTGGATTCCGGCAGGTGTATTGCTGCTCGCTACCGTACTTGCATTCAACCTTGTAGGTGACGGCCTGCGTGATGCATTTGACCCGAGAATGAAACGATAGGAGGGACTTGAAATGGCTAAGAAGAGAGACGATGGATACCTGTCAGCGGCCGAGTCCCGCAGGATCTCCAGAGAAAACAGAAAGATTACTAACAAACTCGAGAAGAGAAACAAAAGAAAAGCAGACGAGTCAGAGTATCTTACAACGATGCATGACGAAGCTAATTCCATAGAGATTGAGAATCTCCATACACATTTCTTTACTGATGTAGGAACAGTTAAAGCCGTAGACGGTATTTCATTTGAAGTTCCTATCGGCAAGACTGTAGGTGTCGTAGGCGAGTCCGGATGTGGTAAGTCAGTTACTTCACTTTCAATCATGAGACTGCTGCAGAGACCGCAGGGACAGGTTGTTGAAGGAGAAATCCGTCTGAATATGGGCGATGGCAAGGCTTATGACCTTACCAAGACTCCAGACGTTGCTATGCAGAAACTCCGCGGAAACTATATCTCAATGATCTTCCAGGAGCCTATGACATCACTGAATCCTGTATTCAGGATCGGTGATCAGCTGAGGGAAGTATTAGAGCTTCATAACGATGACAAAAAGACCGACGAGCAGATCAGCGCACGTATCATTGAGATCATCGAAATGGTAGGTATTGCTAACAGTGAGGGCGTTGCTAAGATGTATCCTCACGAGCTGTCAGGCGGTATGAGACAGCGTATCATGATCGCTATGGCTCTTGCCTGCAACCCAAGACTTATCATCGCAGATGAGCCGACCACTGCTCTGGACGTTACCATTCAGGCACAGGTGCTCGACCTTCTGCGTAACTTAAAGGACAAGATCAATTCTTCTATCATGTTCATTACACACGACCTGGGTGTTATCGCTGAGATGGCAGACTATGTAGTTGTAATGTACGCAGGCAGAATTGTTGAGAAAGGAACAGCAGAAGAAATCTTCGCTCATCCTGCTCATCCTTATACAATCGGTCTGATGGCCAGCAAGCCTATCGTTGGTAAGCATGTAGAGACACTTTACTCCATTCCGGGCAAGGTTCCGAATCCTGTAAATATGCCTAACTACTGCTACTTCAAAGACCGCTGCGAGATGTGTGTTGAAGGTTGTGACGGCGAATATCCTCACGAGGTACATATCTCACCGACACATACAGTTACATGCTATCGCTATTATGACAAGAAGGAGGATGAATAATCATGGCTAAAGAAAATTTTGATAGTCCGAATTTTGTTCCGATCACTGAGCCTGATCCAAAGTACATCCTTCAGGTAAATGATTTAAAGAAGTATTTCCCTATTAAGGGCGGTGTTGTTTCCAAGACTGTCGGATATGTTAAGGCAGTTGATGGCGTAACATTTAACCTTGAAAGAGGAACCACAATGGGTCTGGTAGGCGAATCGGGCTGCGGCAAGACTACAGTCGGCAGAACTATCCTGAGACTCTATCCGGACAAGACCGCCGGTCAGGTTCTCTTCGAGGGCAAGGAAGTATTTGACCTCAATGCAAAGGAACTCCGCGAGCACCGTACCAAGATGCAGATCATTTTCCAGGATCCGTTCTCATCACTGCAGCCGAGAATGCCGGTAGGCGAAATTATCGGTGAGGCAGTTAGACAGCACGGCCTGGTATCAAAGGCTGAATATAACGATTACATTGATGAAGTAATGGATAACTGCGGACTGCAGCCATTCCACAAGGATCGTTATCCGCACGAGTTCTCAGGCGGACAGAGACAGCGTATCTGTATTGCCCGTGCTCTGGCACTCAAACCTGAATTCATCGTTTGCGACGAGCCTGTATCAGCTCTGGACGTTTCCATTCAGGCATAGATCATCAACCTGCTTAATGAACTGCAGGAGAACTTCGGCTTCTCATATCTGTTTATCTCACACGACCTGTCAGTTGTTGAGCATATTTCAGATACAGTTGGTGTTATGTACCTGGGCAGCCTGGTAGAATACGGCAAGAAAGAGGATATCTTCGACAATCCTCTGCATCCATATACAAAGGCACTGTTTTCAGCTATTCCTGTTCCTGACCCAACAGTCAAGATGAACAGAATAGTTCTGGAAGGATCCATTCCTTCACCTGCAAATCCACCATCAGGATGCAAGTTCCATACCAGATGCAAGAACTGCATGGGTATCTGCAAGGAAGAGGTTCCTGTTCAGAAGGAAATCGAACCAGGACATTTCGTTGTATGTCATCTTTATGATGATGTAAAAGATGTTTCTGAAAAGCCTGCAGCTGAAGCTCCTGCAGCAGAAGCTCCGGCAGCGGAATAATTTGATCTATTATGAAAAAAAATGAAAATGATGACGGCCGTGTATTGGCCGACATGTCGGAATTGGAGCGCAGACCGCTCCTTTTTCCGCATTTACACAGACCTGAGAAATTAACTAAAGATAAAGAAGAGCCGAAGATCAATAATGAAGATGATGAGGTGATGAGGTCGGTGCGCGGTTCTGCAGTCAGAGGAGCGCTGATGGCAGGGCTTATTGTCGCGGGCGTCCTTATAGCCGGCATGGGCCTGGTTATCCTGATCATCCTGCTCATCGGCAAATTAAACGGAACGTTATAATATCGAAGGGAATTAATAAAATGGCAAAGAAAAACGATCTGAAAGAGAAACTTTTCTACAATCCTGGTAACGGCTATGACAAGCTGTCAGCTAAGGAAGAAAAGGCAATGAATGAATACTGCGAAGCCTACAAGGACTTCTTAAATCATGGCAAGACCGAGCGTCTGTGCGTTGATTACTGCATTAAACTCGCAGAGGAGAGAGGCTTCAAGGCATACAAGGCAGGTATGAAACTGAAAGCCGGTGACAAGGTTTATTTCAATAACCGCGGCAAGGCCATCATGCTCGCAGTCATGGGCAAGGACAAGCTGGACAAGGGCATCAACCTGACAGCTGCTCATACAGATGCTCCGAGACTGGATCTCAAGCCATCACCGCTTTATGAAGACGGCGAGATCGCATACTTTAAGACACATCATTACGGCGGCATCAGAAAGTACCAGTGGCTCACCATTCCTCTGGAAATCCACGGTGTTGTAGTACTGGCTGACGGCAGCTCTGTTAACGTAAACATTGGAGGAGACGAAGGCGATCCACAGTTCATTATCGAAGACCTTCTGCCGCACCTTCATAAGGGAACAGATGACCAGCCTCTTAACAAGGCGGTTCCATCTGAGATTTTGAATGTTGTCATGGGCTCACGTCCGGTAGGCGATAAAGAAGAATCCGACAGAGTTAAACTCGGAATCCTTAAATTATTAAATGAAAAATATGGTCTGGTAGAGGAAGACTTCATCTCTTCAGAGCTGGAAGTTGTACCTGCAGGCAAGGCACGTGATATCGGTCTCGACAGAAGCCTTATCGCAGCTTACGGCCACGATGACAGAGTATGCGCATATGCAGAGCTCGCAGGCCTCTTTGATGCCAAGAATCTCAAGAAGACCGGCGTATGCATCTTCGCTGACAAAGAAGAAATCGGTTCAGTAGGCGTATCCGGCATGATCTCAGAAGCATTTGAGTGGTTCATCGGCGACCTGTGCAAAGGCCAGGGTGTTGACATCAGAGACTGCTTTGCTAATTCATTCTGCGTAAGCGCTGACGTTACAGCAGCTTATGACCCGAACTACGCAGAGGTATTCGAGGTTCGCAACGATTCCAAGATCAACCACGGCGTAGCGTTCTGTAAGTATACCGGACACGGCGGCAAGTCAGGCGCATCTGACGCTTCAGCAGAAGTTGTCGGCAAGCTCCGCAAGCTCATGAATGACAACGGAGTTGTTTGGCAGATGACCCAGATGGGCAAGAACGAGCAGGGCGGCGGCGGTACCGTAGCTCTGGACCTCGCTAACAGGAACATCGACACCATTGACGCAGGCGTACCGGTACTTAGCATGCATGCTCCTTATGAGACTGTAGCAAAATTTGACTGCTATATGACTTACAAGTGTATGAGAACAGTATTTGAGCAGGCTTGAAACAAGTAATTCTTCGGGCATCTGCTTTCGTGTAGATGCCCGATTTATTTTTGTAAAGAGAGAGAATATTAATGACTGAAACAGTTAAGAGAGGGCCGCGCGGCGTCCTGAACATGACTGAAGGCAATCCGTACAAGATGATAATCCGGTTTGCCCTGCCGGTTCTCTTAAGTCAGGTTTTTCAACAATTATATAATACAGCCGATACTTATATAGTCGGTAAATTCCTGGGCACAGGCGCGCTGGCTGCAGTCAGTTCTTCCGGAACGCTTATTTTCCTTATAACCAGTCTGTTTATCGGTTTCGCGATGGGCGCAGGCGTTGCCATATCCAGGTTCTTCGGAGCAGGCGACAATGAAAAGGTTTCAAAAGCCATTCATACCAAGGTGGCTATTGGCCTTATCAGCAGCGTTATCCTGACGGTCATCGGCGTTATCTTCACACCGACATTCCTGAGGTGGATGAATACAACAGAAGAGGTTATGCCTTTGGCTGTTCAGTATTTCAGGTATTACTTCTGGGGCATCATCACAAACATGATGTACAATATCCTGAAAGGTGTACTGAATTCAGTAGGAGACAGCAAGAGACCGCTTTATTACCTGATTTTTTCCTCACTCTTTAACATTGGACTGGACACACTGTTCGTAGGCGTATTCCATTGGGGAGTATGGTCAGCCGCGGTAGCGACCGTTATCTCACAGGGTGTCAGCTGCATACTCTGCCTGGTTCATCTGATGCAGAAGGGCCATGTTTACACGCTGGAGATCAAGAAAATCAGGATAGACATGGAAATGCTGAAGCTGATCATCAAATACGGCATTCCTTCAGGTGTATCAAACTCGGTTATTGCATTTGCGAATGTAATGGTACAGACCCAGATAAATACATTCGGATATCAGGCAATGGCCGCATTCGGAACATATAGCAAGATTGAAGGATTCGCATTCTTGCCGATCATGAGCTTCACACTGGCCATCACAACATTTGTTGGGCAGAACCTCGGCGCAGGCTTAAAAGACCGCGCGAAAAAGGGATCGACATTCGGAATAATCACAGCCGTGGTAATGGCAGAGATTATTGGCCTCATTTTCTATTTCCTTGCGCCGTTTTTGATAGCGCTATTTGACCCGACGCCTGAAGTCGTCGCAATGGGCGTTACGCAAGCCCGAACGGAAGCGCTGTTCTACTGTATGCTGGCATTCTCGCATACGGTTGCCGCTGTTTGCAGAGGCGCCGGAAAGGCATTTGTCCCGATGTTCGTTCAGCTGGGCATATGGTGCGCATTCAGAATCGGATACATCCTGGTGATCATGCACACGCTGGGTGAGATAAGATATGTTTACACTGCATATCCGGTTACATGGAGCATAACGTCAATAATATTCCTGATATATTTCCTGAAGTCAAATTGGGTAAATGGATTTGATAAAAAAGAGCTGTCACAGTAGTGACAGCTCTAATTTTTATTTCAGATTTGATCTCTTTCTGAGTCTTGAATCGAGGATTCTCTTTCTGATCCTGAGGTTCTGTGGTGTGACCTCCAGCAGCTCATCGGTGTCGATGAACTCCAGAGCCTGCTCCAGGCTCAGGATACGTGGCGGTGTCAGCTTGAGTGCTTCATCAGCTGAGGAAGAACGGGTGTTGGTCAGATGTTTGGTCTTGCAGACGTTGACCTCAATGTCATCGGTCTTGGCGTTCTCACCTACTACCATGCCTGCGTAAACTTTCTCGCCCGGATTGATGAAGAGCGCGCCTCTCTCCTGTGCAGCGAAAAGACCGTAGGTAACAGCTTCGCCTGATTCATAGGCGATCAGGGAGCCCTGATTTCTGTATGCAATATCTCCGCAGTATGGCGCGTAGCCGTCGAAAATGGTGTTGATGATGCCGGTACCCTTGGTGGAGGTCAGGAACTTGCCGTGGAAGCCGATGAGGCCTCTGGCAGGAATTGAGAACTCCAGACGGGTGGAACCGTCGGACAGCGTGGTCATATTGAGCAGGTTGCCCTTGCGCTCTGAAAGCATACTGATGATTGTACCGGTATATTCCTCAGGAACATCTACAACAGCCTGCTCCATTGGCTCTAACTTCTTGCCGTTGCTGTCAGTCTTGTAAATAACCTCAGCCTTGGAAACAGCGAACTCGTAGCCTTCACGGCGCATATTCTCAATCAGTACTGACAGATGGAGTTCGCCACGGCCGGATACCTTGAATGTATCCGTGTTATCAGTATCCTCAACTCTGAGGGAAACGTCTGTGTTGAGCTCTCTGTAGAGACGCTCGCGAATCTGGCGGGATGTGCACCATTTGCCTTCCTGTCCGGCCAGAGGGCTGTCATTGACAATGAAGTTCATTGAAATGGTTGGCTCAGAAATCTTCTGGAACGGAATGGCGCTCATGCCAGGTTCGCATATGGTATCACCGATCTGCAGATCAGCTATGCCTGACAGTGCCACGATATGACCTACGCCTGCTTCCTTAACGTCTACTTTATCCAGACCATTGAACTCGTACAGCTTAGTGATCTTGACTTTTTCCATTGTGGAAGGATCGTTCGCATTGAGGCGGACGAGTTCCTGGCCTACAGCGATGTGGCCATTGTCAACCTTGCCTACGCCGATACGTCCGACATAATCATTGTAATCAATGGTTGAGATCATTATCTGGGTGCCTGCGTCAGGGTCGCCTTCAGGTGCAGGGATGTGCTCGAGAATGGTATCGAAGAGAGGCTTAAGGTCTTTCTTCTCATCATTCAGATCCTTCATCGCATAGCCATGTTTGGCTGACGCGAAAACGATAGGGCAGTCCAGCTGCTTGTCTGAAGCGTCCAGGTCCATCATGAGCTCGAGCACTTCGTCGATAACAACTTCAGGACGTGCCTCAGGTCTGTCAATCTTGTTGATGCAGACGATGACATCCAGATCCAGGTCGAGAGCCTTCCTCAAAACGAACTTGGTCTGTGGCATGGTGCCTTCGAAAGCGTCAACCAGAAGGATAACTCCGTTGACCATCTTGAGTACACGCTCAACCTCGCCGCCGAAATCAGCATGGCCCGGTGTGTCTACGATATTGATCTTCACACCATTGTATTCAATGGCTGTATTCTTGGAAAGAATGGTAATGCCCCTCTCACGCTCAAGGTCATTGGAGTCCATTACACGCTCCTGAACCTCCTGGCCTGCGCGGAATACGCCACTCTGAGCCAGCATGGCATCGACCAGGGTTGTCTTGCCGTGGTCAACGTGGGCAATGATCGCTATATTTCTTGTGTTTTCCTGTTTGATATTCATAAAAACCTCTATTATTATCCTTTTAATACACAACTGAAAAATATTAGCACTTTTAATAGCACTTGTAAACTAAAGAATTGAAAGAATAATAGGCGTATTATATAATAAAACTAACAATTTCATTAAGGGGGTAAGACATATGAAAGTGGGATTGTATTCGATTTCATGTTCGGGCACATGGTTTAACGATCGTCCGGCACTGACAGTTGAGGAATTCATCGATACAGCCAAGAAGTACGGCTACGAAGGCGTGGAGATCGACCTGAAGAGGCCGCATGGCTCACCTATCGATCTGGATTCCAAACGCTGCGCTGAAATCAAAGCTTACGCAGAGAAGCAGGGCATGCCGATCTGCGCTCTGTCAGCGAACAACAACTTTGCTTATCCGATTCCTGAGACGGTAGAGAATGAGCTGCTCATGGTCAAGGAGCAGATCCGTGTCGCCAAGGAACTCGGAGCACCGGTTCTGAGATTATTCGCTGCATGGAGAGGCATTGTCAAGGTAGACGGCATTGCCACATACGAGCGCACACGCGTTCCAAACTATCTGGGATTCCCGAAATACCAGCAGTTCCAGCAGATACTCGCATGCTTCAAGGAGTGTGCTAAATGGGCTGAGGAGGCAGGCGTTATCCTGGCGCTTCAGAACCATGAGCCTGTCATCGAGACCTATGAAGACATGCTGGAGTTCGTAAGACTGGTTGATTCACCTAACTTCAAGTGCTGCCTGGATGCTCCGTGCCTCGGCTGGAATGAGAAGGTTCAGTCTGATGAGTATATTCAGAGAGCTACCAGGGCTGTAGGCGATCTGCAGGTTCTTTCACACGCAAATGCGGAGTTCAAGGAGAATCCTGACGGCTCAGTTGAAATGATTTCATTTGATAATCATGAGCAGCCTGTACTGACCAACTATCCGATGTTCATTAAGACACTCAAGGAAATCGGCTACGACGGATATATCAACTTCGAGTTCTGCCACATGCCGTTCCACGATGGCAAAGTATTGGGATATAATGACTACATCGAGAATCAGATCAGATTGGCACGAATTTATTTCAAAAATTTAATAGACACAATGTAAAAAAACCATATAGCCCTGCTGAATTGTGATATAATACCTGGTATGTCAGAGGAAAAGCAATTCAGCCAGGGCGACTGGGTTACAATTAAATTTGGGGAATTTATGGGGAAATATGGCAAGGTTGTCAGAGCGGAGAGCGACGGCAGCATACTTGCCATTCCTTATAATGTGCCGGAAGAAGACCAGTCGGCCGCCTCATTCCAGCCTGAAAACCTGGAACTGATCGAACCATATATGTTTGACGAAGATGCTTTGAAAGCTTTGGTCAGGGGCGAGATGTTCTACCGTGACGTGGCTGAGAATATCTTCCCGCCGTTCAATGCCAAGGCTGCTAAGGACTATATCCTGACTGCTGCAGATATTGCCGAGGCAATCCGCAATATCAACACCTCAGATGACAGGCTGGAGTTGTTCAAAGAATGGTTCTGGCTGATCATCAATCTGTTTTACAATGACCTTCATATTGAAGGACGCTATAAAGAAGACGAGATATCTGACAATCCTAAGGAGGAGGACGAACTGTTTTCGACAGTCTTTGATCTCACTAGCAAGCTCTACTGGAGACTGGAGGAACGTTTCAGCCTGAGAGAAGAAGGCGAGAAATACGTCGTCAGATTCAAGGATGAGATCAACTGGGGCAGGAGGCGCGAGACCAATAACGAGCTCGAACTGGCAGCGTACAACGCAGTGTGCGAAGACATCATCAGCAGGGTTGAAGTGTTTGAAAAGAACAAACGCATGCCTGAGGGTGAGCACATTTATTCCCTGTCCGAGAAACGCCACATAGTCAACAGCTATGAGACAGATGAGGATCTGGAGAAGGCTTCTCCGGAAGAACTCAAACAATACAAACAATTTGTTTTTGACCTTTATCATGCAGGGGATACGCAGGCCATAAAGATACTGGCCTGGGGATATTATGAAGGTGATGCAGTCTTCGAGCAGAACTGGTATCTGGCGGAGAGGTTCCTGCAGGAGCTCCTTAAGAAGACCGGAGATCCGTTCGCGGCTAATTCCCTGGGATATATTTATTATTACGGCAGGACCAATTACGGTATTCCTGATTATGAGAGAGCTTTCAGCAATTTCATGTTCGGCGCTCTGTCCGGAATCGATGAATCCACATACAAGTGCGGAGACATGCTGATCGAAGGACGCGGCACCACGAAGAATATCGATATGGGCATGAACCTGATAGTGGAAGGCTACCGGGATGCCCTGCAGAGGTTCTGCGAAGGCGAATACGACTGCAAATTCGCGGATTATGCACTCAGGATGGGCAACATATGCCGGAATGGCCTGGTGTATGAAATGGGTATCCGCGATGCATATAAATTTTACCTTGAGGCGGCGTATGCTATCAGGAAACGCCGTGCGGCAGGCGACTTTTACGGTGATGATGCCGTGGAGAGGCGCATAGACGCGGAGGTCCGCAGGATCCAGGAAGACTATGAACTGGATACCAATGCGGATGTGCTCAGGGCGGATTATCCGATATTTATCAATCTGCTGTTTGAGGACAGATATCCGATCAAGGTGACAATAAATGCCAATCTGGAAGCGCGCAAAGGCACGCTGAAGCTTCAGAGGTTCCGTTTGGGAGGAGAACTTGTGGAGCAGGGCATTATTTCAGAAGACAGCGACGTGTCGAAGCTGATAACGCCGCCGTCGATTCTTACAGCTTATCCGGAGCTGTCATGGGCAGAACTGACTACAGAGCTGTTTTATGAACTGGAGAATCTGTCAGTTGCCAAAAAACCGGATAAAGAAGGTTTCTTCCTGTGCGATGGCTTCAGAAGGAATGACAGGACAGGTGCACTGGAATTCTTCGCCGGCGGAGAAGTTGTGGCCGCTATTGACACAGAGTGGTTTGTTATACGTAAAAGGGAGAAAAGGAATGAGTGAAACTGTTGAGAGGAGAAATCCGCTCGCATACGAGAAGATAAGCAGACTGCTTATCCGATTCGCGATACCGAGTATCGTTGGTTCTCTGGTAATCGCGTTTTACAACATTGTTGACCAGCTGTTCATTGGAAACGTAATAGGCACACTCGGCAATACTGCCACGGGTCTGTTCTTCCCATTCGTAAACGCCTGCCTGGCCCTCGGCCTGGGATTCGGCGTCGGCGGAGCTGCGGCGTTTAACCTCAAAATGGGTGCCGGTGAGAAGGAAGAAGCTCCTTACTTCTTCGGCAATGCGCTGACATCGCTGTTCTTAAGCGGTGTCCTGCTCTGCATCGTCGCTCAGATATTTATGCCGGTCATCCTGCCGTTGTTCGGAGCGTCAAAGAATGTTATGGAGATGGCAACAGAATACGCTACCATCCTGGCATTCGGATTTCCTCTGGCTATTATAGGCAGCGGCTCAGGCAACCTCCTGAGAGCTGACGGCAGACCTCACCTGACCATGGTGTGCAACCTGACAGGCTGCATTCTGAACATCGGTCTGGACGCATGGTTCATTATCGGACTGCGCTGGGGCATCAGAGGCGCTGCTATTGCCACAGTTATCGGACAGTTTGTAGGCGCTGTTCTGGCTGTTATCTTCCTGACCAGATGCAGGTCCTTTAAGCTTCAGTGGAAGCATCTTGTGCCTAAGCCAAAGTATTTCGGCAGGGATATCAAGCTCGGATTAGGACCTATGCTGAACCAGCTCACAATGATGGTCGTACAGATCTTTACGAACAGTTCTCTGAGCATTTACGGCGGTCAGAGTAAATACGGACCTGACATCCCGGTAGCTTGCGCGAGCATTATCGGCAAGGTATCGTCCATGTTCCAGTCAGTCAGCATCGGACTCTGCCAGGCTACCCAGCCTATCGTCAGCTTCAACTACGGCGCGAAGAACTACAGGAGAGTTAAAGAGGCTCTCTTCAGGGCACTGCTTTATGCGGCGATCATTTCATTTGTCGCGTTTATCATATTCCAGACTATTCCGGACAAGATCCTGGGTCTGTTCGGTAAGGGCAATGACCTGTACATTGAGTATGGCTGCATGTATTTCAGAATTACCATTATGCTGATCATCATCATTTTCGTACAGGTGCAGACATCCAACTTCTTCACTGCGATCGGCAAGCCGCTCAAGGGCACACTGCTGTCACTGACCAGATCAGTTATTTTCTTCATTCCGATCCTGCTGATATTCAGAAGCACATTCGGAATCATGGGTGTTGTTTGGACTACACCTACAGCGGATATTTTCGCGATATCGATCAGCGCGATAACGCTGTTTGTGGAACTGCAGAGGCCTGAGTTCAAGAACGAGAAACAGGTTTGGAGGAGCATTTTCTCAAAGAAAGTAGCAGCAAAATATGCTCAGGGGAATGAATAATGTATACAGAAAACATAGTTGATTTAATTGGAAACACCCCATTGCTGAGCCTTAAAGGCAGCACGGGACTGAATATATTCGCCAAGGCTGAGTTCCTGAATCCTGGCGGCTCCATTAAGGACCGCGTTGCGCTTAACATGATCAAGAGCGCAGAGGAAAAGGGCTTATTAAAGCCTGGCATGACCATAGTTGAGCCGACCAGCGGCAACACAGGCATCGGTCTGGCCTTCTGCGGCGTACGCATGGGTTACAATGTAATAATTGTAATGCCTGAAAACATGAGCGAAGAGCGCAAGAAGATCATCAAAGCCCTGGGCGCTGAACTGGTCCTGACAGACCCTAAACTCAGCCTGGACGGAGCTGTATCTAAGGCTACGGAAATCGTTGGAAACAAGCCTGATTTCTATATGCCACAGCAGTTCACCAATCCGGCCAATCCGGAGATCCATTACCTGACAACAGGCCCTGAACTGTATGAACAGCTGGATGGACATGTAGACGTGTTTGTATCGGGCCTGGGCAGTGGCGGTACGCTGCAGGGCGTAGGTAAATATCTGAAAGAGAAGAACCCGAACTGCAAGATCGTAGCCGTTGAGCCAAAGAATGTTTCCGCGCTTCTCGGACATGAACCGGGGCTCCATCATATTCAGGGTATTGGCGACGGCTTTATTCCTGAAGTACTGGACGTTAATCTGATTGATGACGTTGTGGAAGTCAGCGACGAAGACGCTTATATGACCACACGAGCGCTGGCCAGGATCCAGGGAATCCTGAGCGGCACCTCATCAGGCGCCAATGTTTGGGCGGCTAAAAAGATTTCAGAAAAATATGGCAAAGATGCATATATCGCAACTGTCCTGCCTGACAGGATGGAGAGATATTTCAGCACCGGCCTTTTATAAAAAGGAGACTACAGATGGACACAAAAGGCATGTCATGTGCGGACTGCGGTCTGTGCAGATGCAACATTGACGATGACAACAACTACACTGAATTCTGCCCGACCGGAAATATGGATCCGGAGTTTCTGAAAGCGGTAACTGCTAAATATCAGGAGCCGGACAATCTCAAATTTATGCAGACCGCAGCAGATGTGGAGTACAACGGTTACTGCAAGCTGACCAGAGTACAGGAGGTCGCTGACTTCGCCCACAGGATGGGATATAAGAAGCTGGGCATTGCCACATGCATCGGCCTTATCAGGGAGACCAGGACGCTGGCTAAATACCTTCGCCATGAAGGCTTCGAGGTTTACGGCGTTGGCTGCAAGGTGGGCTCAGTCTGCAAACAGGACCTGGGCATTCCGGAGCAGTACAATGAGATCGGCTCCAGCATCTGCAATCCTATTATGCAGGCAGCCCTGCTTGAGAAGGAAGGTACGGAGTTCAATATCGTGATGGGCCTCTGTGTAGGACATGACAGCGTTTTTTATAAATATTCTGCGGCACCGGTCACCACTCTTGTGTGCAAGGACAGGGTGACATGCCACAATCCGGTATCGGTTCTGTACAACGCAGAATCTTTCTATCAGAAAAAACTTTTTGGAGACAAATAATGAAGAAACTTAGTATAATATTAGCGTTAATACTTGCGTCAGTACTTGTGCTCGCCGCATGCGGCAAGGATGAGGAAAAACCGGACGAGACTCCGGAGCAGCAGACAGAAGAGACCACTTCTGAAGAAGAGACTACGACAGAGGCAGAAAAGATTGCCAATGACAAGCCGGTCAGCATTTATTACATGAACTATGGCGCCGGCGTGGCAGAGAAGATCACACATTATGACGCAGAGTGGTCACCGGACGCAGATCTGGCCATTTTCGGCGTATTTAACTCTGATGACAGTGAAATAGACTGCACATCCGAGAAATGGGCACATAAGGACCTCTGGGACGCTGTAAATACAGATATACAGTACAGGATCGGCTATGAAATCAGCTTTGACGTGGACGGAGAGCACAGGATCATCACCATCCTTGAGCCAAAGGACGTGGAGAGAGCACCTGAACTGTTCATGGGTGACTGGGATACAGAAGAAGTCACCGGCTACATGGGCGTATGGCTGTATGACGACGTGAACCAGGAAGACGGAGCATGGTATTCACATGTTCTGCCGGAGGAGTATAATGATGATACACTCCTGACATCCATCAAGCTCAGACCGACATATGATGCTGACAGGATCAGCAATTTCAAACTTAAGGCATTCTCCTATTCAAGCAGTGTAGAATTCGATTCCGAAGGACATTACTGCGGAGGATACGGATATGAAATAGACATCAACAATAGATAAAAAAAGGAGGACACTATGAAACTGTTCAAAGAATTTAAGGAATTCCTTAATCGCGGCAATGTAGTAGACCTGGCCGTTGGCGTAGTTATAGGTGCAGCGTTTAAGGCAATCGTCGATTCATTCGTTGGCGACATCATTTCTCCGCTGATCGGTTCCATCTTCAACATGGACTTTTCAGCACTCACCGTTACAATCAACGGTGCTGAACTGAGATACGGTGCATTCATCATGGCTATCATCAACTTCATCATCATCGCATTCGTTATCTTCCTGTTCGTTAAGGCAGTTAACAAGATGAGAGAAGCAGCTGCCAAGAAGAAAGCAGCAGAAGAAGAAGCAGCTCCAACTACCAAGATCTGCCCATTCTGCAAGAGCGAGATTCCTATCGATGCCACAAAGTGCAAATTCTGTGCATCCGAAGTACCTGAAGAAAAACCGGAAGAATAATAATATTATAACTAACTGCCACATTGTAAAGATGTGGCAGTTTTTTATCCAGGGTTTTCGTATGTGATTAAACAATAAGCCGAAAGCACTTGACGAACAGTACGACAGGATAGGCCCCGAGCCCAGGACTGTCTGAGCGCGAGCGACATAGTGGCAGCCGACTTTGGTCGAGGTGACGCTATGTTGCGGGGGCGAGTTCCGCACGAGGGGCCGCGTTTATCCTGGCATGCTGTGAGTCTTAGTACTTTCGAGCCGTTTAAAAACATACGAAAACCCTGGAAGTAAAAAGGCTGTCACTCTTTACAATTGCAAGCAGTATGCTATAATATTTTAGATTAAGCATTGCTTTGAGGTAATAATGGAACAGTACGTTATTAAAGGCGGTACCCCACTTAAGGGTTCGGTTAATATATGCGGTGCCAAGAATGCGGCGTTGGCCCTCATTCCGGCGGCGCTGCTTACTGAAGAGCCGGTAGTTATCAGTAACCTGCCGGACGTCAGCGATATCAATATTCTTCTGGATGCTATTGCCGCTATCGGCGCCAGGGTCGAGAGGATCAACAGACACAAAGTCAGGATCGTCGGAGCCACAGTTTCGCAGCTCAGCGTAGACTATGGTTACGTCGACAAGATCAGAGCTTCCTACTATCTGCTGGGAAGCCTTTTGGGACGCTTTGGTGAGGCTGAGGTAGCCATGCCGGGCGGCTGTGTTATTGGCGCGCGTCCGATAGACCAGCACATCAAGGGCTTTGAAGCTTTAGGCGCCAAGGTCCTGCTGGAGAATGGCCAGATCAAGACCACTGCTACACAGGGCAGACTGAAGGGCAACCATATTTACTTCGACGTTGTCAGCGTAGGTGCTACTATCAATATCATCCTGGCTGCTGTTATGGCTGAGGGCAACACCATTATCGAGAACCCTGCCAAGGAGCCTCACGTAGTAGACCTGGCCAATATGTTGAACAGTATGGGTGCCAGCATCCGTGGCGCAGGTACCGATGTAATACGTATTAAGGGAGTCGACAGGCTCCATAAGACAGAATATACAGTTATCCCTGATCAGATTGAGGCAGGCACATTTATGTTTGCAGCTGCTGTTACAGGCGGTGACGTTACAGTTAAGAAAGTTATTCCGAAGCATCTGGAGTCCATCACTTCCAAGCTGGTAGATATCGGCTGTGAGGTTATGGAGTATGACGACTCAGTCAGAGTTGTTGCCAGAGGACCGCTTCGTGCCACCCAGGTTAAGACCCTGCCGTATCCGGGCTTCCCGACAGACATGCAGCCTCAGATGACTGCGGCTCTGACATTGGCGCAGGGACTCAGCACGGTTACAGAGAGCATTTTCGAGAACCGCTTCAAGTACACCGGCGAGCTGAACAGAATGGGTGCCAAGATCAAAGTTGAAGGCAGCTCCACAGCTATCATTACCGGAGTCAAGGGTCTGCAGGGCGCGCATGTCAGCGCACCGGACCTGAGAGCAGGCGCCGCGCTGGTACTGGCCGGACTGGCAGCTGACGGATATACGGAAGTTGATGACATCAAGTATATCAACAGAGGCTATGAGAACTTCCATGGCAAGCTCCAGGGTCTGGGAGCATCGATCGTCAAGGTCGAGTCTGAGGAGGAAATCGAAAGATTTAAGAAAATGGCGTAAATAACGTTTGATAAACGTTTATATAAAGAAATCTTATTAAGAGTGATGGAGATACAAGGATCTGTGAAGTCACGACAACCCCTGCATTAGCAAGGAAGGTGCCAACCTGAGCGAGCAATCGATCAATAAGAGGAGAGTGAAAACTTAGTCCGCTTATTGCGGACTATTTTTTTCAGGAAAGGAAAAAATGGAGAGAAAACTTTTTACATCAGAATCAGTAACTGAAGGACATCCGGATAAAGTCTGCGACCTGATCTCAGATTCAGTACTGGATGCGATTTTGGAGCAGGACCCAAAGGCCAGAGTAGCCTGCGAGACCTGTGCCACTACAGATTTCGTCCTTATTATGGGTGAAATAACCACCACAGCCGACGTGGATATTGAAAAGATAGCCAGGGATACCATCCGTGAGATAGGATACACGGACAGCAAGATCGGATTTGACGCGGATACCTGCAAGATAGAAATCCGTCTGGACAAGCAGTCAGCTGACATTGCCATGGGCGTTGACAAAGCATTGGATGATGATTCCAATGGAGCAGGCGATCAGGGAATGATGTTCGGCTACGCTTCAAACGAAACAGAAGAATACATGCCGCTGCCGATTTCTCTTTCACACAAGCTGACAAGAGAACTGGCACGCCTCAGGAAGAGCGGCGAGCTGACATATCTGCGTCCGGACGGCAAGAGCCAGGTAACAGTGGAATACGATGAGAACGACAGACCATTAAGAATTGATACCGTGGTTTGCTCCACTCAGCACAGCGCTGACATTACTCAGGAACAGCTCCATGCGGATATTAAGAAGTATCTGTTTGACAGGATCCTGCCGCAGGATATGGTGGATGAGAAGACCAAGTATTATATCAATCCAACAGGTCAGTTTATTACCGGAGGTCCTAATGGCGACTCAGGCCTGACCGGAAGAAAGATCATTGTCGATACATATGGCGGAATGGGACGTCACGGCGGCGGATGCTTCTCCGGAAAGGACAGCACAAAGGTTGACAGGACCGCGGCTTATGAGGCCCGCTATATTGCCAAGAATATTGTGGCAGCAGGCCTGGCTGATAAATGCGAGATACAGGTTTCATATGCTATCGGCGTTGCGGAGCCTACATCAGTCAGAGTGGACAGCTTTGGCACGGGCAAGGTAAGTGATGAAGAACTGATCAGGATCATCAGGGAGAATTTCGACCTCAGGCCGACAGCAATAGTTAAAGCGCTGGGACTTAGAAAGCCGATCTTTAAGCAGACCGCTTCTTACGGACATTTCGGAAGAAACGATCTGGACCTGCCATGGGAGAGGCTGGACAAGGTTGAAACACTTAAGAAGTATTTAAATGTTTGATATAAGCAGTATTATAATTGATATACCGAAGGATGTCCGGGACATTATGAACACCCTCCAAAATGCGGGCTTCGAGGCCTTCATTGTCGGAGGATGCGTCAGGGACAGCATTCTGGGGAAGGTCCCCGGTGACTGGGACATCACTACGTCAGCCCTGCCGCAGGAGGTAAAGGGCTTATTCGGCAATACTGTCGATACCGGTATCCAGCATGGCACCGTGATGGTCATCCGTCACGGCTGCGGATACGAGATCACTACATACCGCATTGACGGGCAGTATAATGACAGCCGTCATCCTGAGAAGGTGGAGTTTACGCCGTCACTGGAGGAGGACTTAAAGCGCAGGGATTTTACGATCAATGCGTTCGCGTACAATCCGGAGCGCGGCGTCGTTGATTTGTTTGACGGCATTTCTGATCTGAATAATGGTCTGATCCGCTGCGTAGGCGACCCTTTCAGGCGCTTTGACGAAGATGCTTTAAGAATTATGCGCGCGGTCAGATTTTCGTCACAATTATCATTTAAGATAGAAGACGAAACCGAGAAGGCCATTTCTCATTTCGCTGACAGACTGGCAAACATCAGCTGCGAGAGGATCCGTGTGGAGTTTGAGAAGACTCTTTGCTCACCGAATCCTTCTTATGTGAATGAATACGCCCGTCTGGGACTCGGCGGATATATTATCAGGAGATATGCAGACAGGTGCTTTGACCGTTCGTCAGAGGCACTCTATCCGCAAATGACCGGCGAGGATCTCAAGATACTGAGAATGGCGGCTTTCTGCAAGAATCTGACACCTGACGAGGCCAGGGAAATAATCCGCGACCTCACGTTTGACAACAGAACGCGTGACTTGACTGCAGCTATTCTTAAGTACAAGGATGAGCCGATGCCGAACGACAGAGTGCAGATCAAGAAGGCACTGGGAGAGATGGGCCTGGAGGTATTTGGGCTGGTACAGGAGTACAGGAAGGCAGCGGGCACATATGACGAGGCTGCGGCGGAGACGGCCGAGGATATCTTAAGGAGCGGAGAGCCATACATGGTTTCACATCTGGCAGTGAGCGGCAATGACCTGATCGATGCAGGTGTTCCGCTCGGCGGACAGGTGGGCGACTGTCTGGACGAGCTGCTGGACGCAGTCATCCGTGATCCCGGCCTGAATACTAAAGAATCATTATTAAGAATAGTCAAAGAGAGTTTATGATAAAGAGGAATAATCTTGTCCGTATCATTTTGTCAGTGCTGCTGTGCGCTGCGCTGATCATTGTGGCCGTGGCCTGTTCCGGACATGAAGGGACAACTGAAGAGATAGATACCGTCAACCACCTGAAGGATGACATGTGGAAGAATGACACGGGATATATGCGTTACGCTGACAAGAATTATACGTCCGTGCCGGGAATCGACGTTTCTGAATGGAATGGAGATATTGACTGGGAGAAGGTCAAGGCAGCAGGCATCAAGTTCGCGATCATCCGCCTGGGCTACAGAGGATATGAATCCGGCAGACT
Source organism: Lachnospiraceae bacterium (assembly GCA_017441295.1). Taxonomy (GTDB): domain Bacteria; phylum Bacillota; class Clostridia; order Lachnospirales; family Lachnospiraceae; genus RGIG5612. The sequence goes on along the minus strand of JAFRYA010000004.1, from coordinate 59,925 downwards.
GGTGCTGGATATGAATTTCTATGATTACATTGAAGGCGCGCTGGCAGCAGGCCTGGAGGTCGGAGTGTACTTCTTCTCGCAGGCAGTTGACGAAGAAGAGGCTCGGGAAGAGGCTAAGTTCGTACTTAAGAATATTTCGGGTTACAACGTAACCCTGCCGATATATTTTGACACTGAGGAAGTAGAGAGCGGCGAGGCCCGTACGGACGATCTGGTCACAGCGCATTATACCGCTCACGCGGCAGCATTCTGCGATGCAATCAGAGCCGCTGGATATGAAGCTGGTGTTTACGCCAGCCAGAGATGGATCAACAAGTCATTGGATATAGAGAGACTGGAATGCTATAACATCTGGTTCGCGAAGTACGCGGACGCGCCTAACACGCCATACCGTTTCGATATGTGGCAGTACACAGAGAGCGGCAGCGTGGACGGCATTGAGACAGCAGTTGACCTGAATGTATGGGTATATGAGAAAACCAAATGATAGAGAGCGCCGGCTGATGGCCGGCGCTTTTGTAATGACAAGCGGTTTTGCATTTGATATAATATTTTTAACAAACAACGAGGAGGGTAGCAAAATGTTGGATTACAGAGCAAGCGGCGGACAGGCTAGATTTCCGATTCCAAAGGAATCAGATGGCGTTAAATATTTACCGATGCCGCCTATTACACGTCCTGAGCCACCACTGGAGGAAGTCAGGATCGTAGGCAAGTGGGCTGATGAGGGATGGTTCATTGATGATATTCAGCACCAGCATTTCCTGCCGGGCGTAACCCCGGAGATGATCGACTGGTTCTGGGTAAATATGGATAAATGCTACTATCTGTGGGCACCGGGCTCACACAAATATTTCCAGTGGGTTCGCGAGCCATGGAAATACGGCTACGTAAATTCCGCACATGTTATTTCCGAGAACAAAGAGGAGCTCACTCCTGCATTCGGATTCACCGGCGAGAACGGAATGTTCCTGAGCCGTTTCGACATGGATGTATTCCCGCTTGATCACGCTCTCGAGCATGTAGTCATGGAAGGCTGGGTAGACTTCGAGACAGGCGAGATGAAGGATAACAACATCCATATGTATCAGGCAACCGAGGGCGGCACCAACCACATCACCATGCACACACAGAACCCGAAGTTCCTGCCGCCGGGAGTTACCAAGGAAGAGCATCTGGCCAGAAAGCTCCAGATGCCTGCAAGCGGCTGGCACGAAGACTACGAGTGCTTCAACTGGCCGGTATTCCTGCCGAAAATGTATGATCTCTGGAAGAATCATCCGGACCCATGCCAGAACGTTGTAATGGACCTTTCCGTTAAAGAAGTAGAGCCGGGCAAATGGATCTATGTTCACGAGAACGGACCGGTAGTTAAATAACTAATAAAAGATTGAGGCGTACTGCGAGTGACGTGGTACGCCTTTTTTTTGTCGTAATAAAATGCAGGAACTTTCACTTCAGCAAATTGCAAATATTGTTGATTTAACATCGTTAATTGTCGAATGGACATACAAAGAACTTTAAAAAAATAGTTGTGCTATATTTAGGCGGGTGTAAATAACCTTTAATTACTGACGAGGAAAGGATTGAAAAATGATAAAGATCTGTAAAAAACTTTTATTAATTGTTCTTTGCATGTCACTGATCGTTGTTCCTGCTGTAGCTGCTTTTGGCGCAGAAGAGGATGCTGAAATAACAGATCAGGAGGCAGTTGATGTTGTCGATGAGGACTTCGAAGAGACAGAAGAACTGGATCTTGATACAGAAGATGAAATCTATTACGATATCGAATCTGAAGATACAAAAGCGACAACTTATACCTATGACCCTTATCGGGCAGCATATTGGGCAAAACAGAGTGAGAATGTAAGCAATAGTACGATGCTTTGCGCAGGTTTTGTTTCTCAGTGCCTTAGGGCAGGTGGCTTGTCTGATGTTGACAAGAGAGGCCCCGGCGATCTGTTGTCATATATTGAAAGCAAAAAATATGGAACAAAATATGCTGTAAATGATACAAACATTAAGAAATTGAAAGCCGGAGATGTTATCGTTGTTCTCTGTAAGAACAGCAAACATGGATCAGGCTATTGGGGACTTCATACAATCTTTGTAACAGCAGTAAGTCAGGCAGACGGATATTTTAGATATTCTGCAAAAAACAATGATCACTGTAATACAAAGATGACATTCACTGCTTTAAAATCTTACAACAGTGCTATTCACTGCGATTCATGTAATTCTTATTCAAATCATATTACTTATATTGTCAGCATGAATGATACCGTTGTGCGCAACCTTTATCATTTTTATAACTTTAGCGGCAAGAATTATCTCTATGGTACTGATTTCAAATCATTAAACAGCGATTACTATTCAAGCAGGGATACCTCAATCGTTAATATTTCTGCGGACAGCAGTACTACACATAATGGATATGCAACTCTTAAGATGGTAAATACTGCAGCAGGCAGTTCAGGAAAGGATATCTCTATAAGGACTCTGACGAATGGAAGATATGACAGAGGATGTATTAGCGATACGAAAGAGATGACACTGAGTTTCTGGGCAAAGAGCTCTGTTTCAGGCACAAAACTGAACTTGCGCTGGGGCTTTGAAAGCAGCAGCGACGGAAGGAATGTAACCTTGTCAACATCCTGGACCAAATATACGATCAGGATGGATAAAACAAAAGAATATAATGACTACATACATGTTTTCGCGAATGCAAAAGGAACAGTATGGTTTTCCGAAATGCAGCTGGAAGATGGAACCAGTGCAACCGAATTTGTTCCGGAAAATATGCTGATATATAAGACTACGACAGCGAAAGATGGGGGATCCTATGTATATCCTGCAGCACCAACCAGGACAGGATATTCTTTTGTTGGTTGGTATACTGCTACAGTTGGCGGTAAAAGGTTTGACGAGTATACCGTGGTTAAAACAGGTGATGTGAAGTCTTATGCACATTGGACCGCAAATTCATATACAGTAAGCTTCAATGCCAACGGAGGATCGGTTTCAACAAGCAGCAAGAGTGTTACATATGACCAGACTTACGGAACACTACCAACTCCGACCAGGACGGGATATACATTTGATGGCTGGTATACAAGCAGCAGCGGAGGAACAAGAATCTATTCATCAACAAAAGTAACGATTACTTCAAATCAGAATCTGTATGCACACTGGACAAAGACCTCATCCGATCTGTTCAGTGATGTAACCGACCCATCGGCTTATTATTATGATCCGGTTTACTGGGCGGCCGGAAAGGGAATCACAAAGGGTTATGAGGATGGAACATTTGGCGTTGGACTGAATTGTCAGAGAAAGGACCTTTTGATCTTCCTTTGGAGATATGCAGGCAGTCCGACAAAAAACAGCAGCGGAAAGGCGTATGGTGATGCAAGAACAATGTTCAATGACCTTTCTGCGTATGGAACTTCTTCCGCAGCAAATAAGGCGATAGCCTGGGCATATCAGGAGGGCATCTGTAAAGGATACAGTGATGGAGGATTCCATCCGACTGATCCGATTCTCAGGAAGGATGTAATGATCATTCTGTATAGATATGCCGGAAAACCTGCTGTCAGCGGAACCCTGACTTTTATTGACTGCCAGGACCTTAGTACCAATAGTGACACGTATAAGGCAGTTCTGTGGGGTTACAAGAAAGGAATTACGAACGGCTATTCCAGCGGTGAATATGCAGGACAATTCGGACTGTATCTTAACTGCTTGAGAGAGCAGATTGTAACATTCCTTTACCGATATGACAGGTTAAACTAATAATTAAAATACCCCCGGATTGAAGTAATGATCCGGGGGTTATTTATTTGAAAAGGTTTGCTGCAGCTAACATTGGTTATATGTTATATTATTAAAAAAACATAAGGACACGACGATGGAGACTTTTCAATATAATATTGTATATATCATAGCTAATTGGATCTTATATATGATCATGATCGGATCTGTACAAGTGAATTGTAAGCGCAGATGGGGTTTTTGGCTGACACTGCTCCTGGAAGCAGTTAGCTTTGCAGGATATGCTTTAATTAACTGGTCCCTTCCGATTTTAAATCTTGTGCGTGTTTTTGCAGGGCCGGTGTATTTATGTATTGTGGCACAGATTCTTCACAAGGATAGATGGCTTAAGAAATTGTTTGTCTCAGTTTTGTCTGTAATTGCGGTAAGCGTTGCAGAGTTGGTGTTTATGGGGATTATGCCCAGAGAGGAAGCCGTTTCAGGTGAATTGATGCAGACTCATCCGGTTGCTGTATATTCCTTATATATTTTTGTCAGCCTTGTGATTGTAACAGTTACTGTATTAGTAGAGAGGATCGTGATCAGGAAAATCAATAGACAATCACTTAACTGGCATTGGCTGTTGTTTCTGGCGTTCCCTATCAGCCAGCTTTTTACTTTTTATGTTTTCTTCCGCAATTATACTTCCCTGGAAATGTCGTATTCTTCCGTTCAACTGATCGCAGCTGTTGTGGTATATCTTCTGGCGGATGCAGCACTGATTTTTTCAATCAGGATTTCAGAGAGAAATGCTTCAATGCGTGTGCGAAATGAAATTCTTGAGGAACAGATCAGCGCACAGAAGCAGTATTATTCGCAGCTGGCAGAGTCTTATGAAAACATCAGAAAGATGCGGCACGATATTGACAATCATCTCTATACCATGCAGGTATTGCTGGAAAAGGGACAAGTTGAAGAAGCTTCATCATATGCCAAAATACTTATGGAAACTGATACTGCCGGGATTATCTTCCCTGGATGTGATAATCACGTCATATCAAGCTTTTTGATGAAAAAAAAGGAAGACTTTGAAAAGGCCGGAGTTAAGCTGGAATTGGAGATTTCTCTTCCGTTAGATACAGGAGTCAGCAATCCGGATATTATCTGTGCGCTGGGCAATATTCTGGATAATGCCCTGGATGAGTGCAAAGAAATGGACGAAGCGCAAGTGAGACTAAAAACTGGATTTAAGAATCCATATCTCAGCATCTGGTCAACTAATCCGGTAAAGGATGCAGAGGGAAAAAGAGCGGAGAAAAAAAGGAGAATACCAGAGATGGACAGAGGTCTGGGAATGTCAATCCTGAAGGACCTGGCAGATAAATATGATGGCAGGCTCGAGGCAGGCTTGAAAGAAAACAGATATGAGACTTCTCTGATTTTGAAAGGTGTAAAGGAAAAAGAAAGTGAAGGGGATAGCAGATGTTAAAAGTAGCTGTATGTGATGATAATGCAATCCATCTGTCTGACGCTGAAAAAAGAATTAATGAATTGTTGGCAGAAAAACATGTTTCCTTCCGGAGTTGGTCATTCACTTCAGCAGAGGCTTTATTGGGAAAAATAACGGATGAAGACTGGCAGCCCGATATTGCGGTTCTGGATATAGAAATGGACGGAGAGGACGGAATATCACTGGCCGGGAAACTAAATGAAAAGGTACCCCATTGCAGGATTATTTTCCTGACAAGCTTTATTGAATACGCTCCCGAGGTATATATTGCTGAGCACATCTGGTTTGTGGTAAAGAGCCGCGTGGATGAATTCTTTAAGGCAGCAGTTGATAAAGCATTGCTGTCGCTTGAACATGGTGAAACTGCTGTACAGGGAATAATGGTAAGGGAAAACGGGAAGAAAATCCTGATACCTTTGGAGAAAATCATTTACATTGGCAGAGTGGCCAGGAAAGCGCATATCTGCTGTGTCGATGGAGATTATTATGATCCAAGAAGGCCTGCAGATCTGATTTCGGAGAAAATATCAGATTTTTTCATTAGATGCCATCAAGGGTATTGGGTTAATCATAAAATGATAGAAGAACTGGATCATGAGGAATTTGTTCTGCGTGGAGGCATCAGGATACCGATTGGCAGAACATTTCGCGATGAAGCGAGAGGAAGATTTCTTAAAGAGTATAAAATAGATAAATAGCTGCTGGAGCAGCGACAATATAAACTATGGCTAAACAACGGCTGCTACGTCTTTCAGGCTCTCCGCGGGCCATTCAAAGCCCTGCGGGCTTTTTCATGGAGGCGGTCGGCGAGACATCGCCCGCGTGGCCACTCAAAGCCCTGCGGGCTTTTTCGTGGAAGCGGTCGGCGCATCACGGCAAAGCCTTTCGGTCCGCCTATGGCGGCCCTTCGGCTGCTGGAGCAGCGACAATATAAACTATGGCTAAACAACGGCTGCTACGTCTTTCAGGCTCTCCGCGGGCCATTCAAAGCCCTGCGGGCTTTTTCATGGAGGCGGTCGGCTCATCACGGCAAAGCCTTACGGTCCGCCTATGGCGGCCCTTCGGCTGCTGGAGCAGCGACAAATATAAACTATGGCGAAACAACGGCTGCTACGTTCCGCAGGAACTTTCGCAGCCTTGTCCGCCATTCGCACTCCCGCTCATCTGCGTGAGCTCCGTGCTCATGGAGGACACTCGCCCAATAAAAAAACGGGCATGTATGCAAGCATACTGCCCGTCTTTTTATTGTTCTCGTTGTTTAGCCAAAGTACCTATCAAGCAGTCCCTTAAGGGCTTTGCCGTGACGTGCCTCGTCGCGTGCCATCTCATGAACGGTGTCGTGGATAGCGTCAAGGCCTAATTCTTTTGCTTTCTTTGCGAGGTCGGTCTTGCCGGCTGTTGCGCCGTTCTCTGCCTCAACTCTCATCTGCAGGTTTTTCTTGGTAGAATCTGTAACTACTTCGCCCAGAAGCTCTGCGAACTTAGCTGCATGCTCAGCCTCTTCGAAAGCTGCTTTCTCCCAGTAAAGGCCGATCTCCGGATAGCCTTCTCTGTGAGCTACACGTGCCATAGCAAGATACATACCTACTTCTGAGCACTCGCCGGTGAAGTTAGCGCGAAGGCCTTCGAGAATCTCTTCAGGAGCACCCTGTGCTACGCCTACTACATGCTCAGCAGCCCATGCGAGCTCGCCTTCCTGTTTATTGAACTTCTCAGCCGGTACACCACACTGTGGGCATTTCTCAGGAGGGGTATCTCCCTCATGAACGTAACCGCATACTGAACAAACCCATTTTGCCATATTAAATGTCCTCCATAAAAATAATTTTAAGTATAAAACTTCAACTCTATTTTAGCATTTTCAAATGCCTTGTACAAGCCAGCAAAACAAAATTCCAGTTCTTTTATTTTTAATAACTCTATGCTATAATGCCACCTATGAAATGCTTGGTAATTTTAGCAGGCGGCAAGAGTACCCGTATGGGTCAGGACAAGGTATTCCTCGGTATTGGTGAGGAATCTTTTTTGGAACGCATTTTTCGAAATGCGGTTTTTGTGTTTGACAAAATTTTCATTTCAACGGATTCTGAAAAGCACAAAGAGCAGATTGAAAAGCTTAGTTGCGGCGGTGATCCGCGCATGCAGATCATACTGGATAAGTTCCATGACTGCGGGCCGATGGGAGGACTTCTCTCAGTGATGGCAGAGACCGAAATGGAGAAATTCGCCGTTGTCCCGGTGGACGTACCGCTCGCTGAAATGAAGGTGCTGGATGCTATGTATGACATGATGCCGGCAGACAGACAGGCGATGTTCCTGAAAACTTCAGGAGGCATTGAGCCGCTGATCGGAATATATGCCAGGGAAAGCGAGACCGTCTTTCGGGAGGCGATAGAGCGCGGCGACTACAAGATAAGGAGAGTGCTTACGGACACATCGGTAGTTAGCCTTGAGGATCTGCACATGACTGAATATGACAAATGCTTTAAGAACATTAACAGCAAAGAGGATTATATAGAGCTTTATGATTAAGAAAATATTATTTACAACAGCAGCTTTTTTGGCTTGTATACTGGCAGCTTTCGCCATTAAGGCGCATGCGGAAGAACTGGAGATCACCGTTGAGTCATCGGACGGATATCCGACCGACATACTGACAGATGATGATTTCAACACGACTGACTATTACCGCGACGGCACAACCATTACCATCACGGCAGAGGAACCGATCGCGTATGTTTATATCAAATGGGACACCATACCTGGCGCATGGAAACTCAAGAGCAACGCATCGACACAGACCTTAGGCAAGAATGATTTCCTGCACGAGCTGGTCAAGGTAGAATCACCTTCACCGAATGTTGATATCGAGATCGTTGAAGACCATACATATATCGCGGATATTTACGCATTCTCATCTGGTGACCTGCCTGATTGGGTGCAGACATGGGAGGCCCCTTGGGAAAAAGCAGATTTCCTGATCCTTTCAGCGCATTCTGATGACGAAATCCTGTTTATGGGCAGCATTGCCCCTACATATCTGGAAAAGGGCGACTACAGAGTACAGGTTGCTTATCTCGTAGACTTCTCGCAGGAGGGCGTGGCCGGAGTTGAAAGATACAGAAGGCACGAACTGCTGGACGGCCTCTGGGAGCTGGGCATCACACATTATCCTCAGCTGGGTGAGTTTACGGATAAATATTCCAAATATGACCTGGACGAGGCAATGTCTCTTGAAGATATGGATGCTGTTCTGGGGTATGTAGTGCGTACTATCAGGCGCTTCAAACCTCAGGTAGTGGTAACTCATGATGTGGACGGCGAGTACGGACATGGACAGCACATGGTGCTTTCCAAAGCAGTCAGGGACGCTGTGGAGATAACAAATGATTCCACACAGTATCCTGAAAGCGCCAGCACCTATGGCACATGGGATGTTCCTAAAACATACCTGCATTTATACAGCGAGAACCAGATCGAGATTGACGCTCGCGTTCCGCTTGATAAATACGGCGGCAGGACTGCACTCGAGGTAGCCCAGGATGCATATAGAAAGCATCTGTCACAGCAGTGGATGGATTTCTATGTCAGCGATGGTTATGACGATTACGGCGATCCAAGCGGCTATGAATACAGCTTCGCCAAATTCGGACTCTACAGGAGCACTGTTGGAGAAGATACGGGCAACGACCTGATGGAACATCTGACTCCATATTCGGAGCAGGCACCGGAGGAGATCACAGAGCCTACGGAGGAGACCAGCGAAGAGGAGACCACAGCCGAGCCAAGCGTTAAGCCTCAGCCTTCAGGCGTCAAGAAATGGCTTAAGATTGCACTGATTATTGTAGCTGTGCTTATTGTGATCGTAATCGTTCTGGTCGTATGGTCAGCTATGGTAAGGGCAAAGAAGAGAAAATTAGCTGAAGAGCGCCGCAGAAGACGCATGCAGCAGCAAAGAAGAGATAGAAACAGGTGAAAACAGCAATAATAATACCGGTCCTGAATCCGGATGAGAAGATGACGGCGTTCATCGACAGTCTGGTATCTTCAGGACTGGAAGACATAATAATAGTAAATGACGGCAGCAAGGAGGACACTTTGCACTTCTTCGATGAGGCAAAGGTCCATCCTGGTGTTACTGTCCTCACACATGAAGTTAATAAAGGCAAGGGACGCGCGCTGAAGACAGCTTTCGGGTATCTGGCGGAAAACCGCAAGGATATTGACTGCGCTGTCACTGCAGACGCTGACGGCCAGCACAATGTGGACAGCATCCGCAGGTGTCTGGACGCGTTTGAGCAGCACCCGGCCTGTGTAATTATTGGCGGCAGAGATTTCAGCGAGGCCAATATACCGGCCAGAAGCAGATTCGGAAACAAAGTATCCAGCGTAGTTTACAGGCTGGCCTGCGGCATCAAACTCAAAGACACACAGACCGGCCTCAGAATAATACCGGCGGCATGGTTTGATGAATTTACCAGAGTCAGCGGCGAGCGCTACGAATACGAGACGAATATGCTCATTGCGCTTGTCAACAAAGGCATTCCGTATATGGAAGTGCCTATCGAGACCATTTATATTGATGACAATGCCTCATCTCATTTCAACCCGATCAAGGATTCCATCAAGATATATTCGGTCATCCTGAAATATTTCATCAAATTCCTGGCGAGCTCGCTGGCGAGCTGGCTGGTAGATATAGGTGTATATACACTGGCTGTTGCCATCTTCGAGAACAAGGTGGATGACAACACGATGGAAATAATAGCGACCGTTTCCTCGAGGGTTATTTCATCGATCGTTAATTACATTATTAACAGGAAGGTCGTATTTAAGGCTACCGACAATGCCGCCCAGACCACGTGGAGATACTTCCTGCTGGCGCTCTGCCAGATGGCCGTTTCATATGGACTGGTTTACGGAATCGCCGACGCGCTGCTGCATGTAAGCGGACTGTGGCATACAGTCGTTAAATGTGTAGTTGACGGATGTCTGTTCCTGTTCAGCTACGGCATTCAGCGCAAGTGGGTATTTAAGCATAAAAAGAACTAACAAAGGATTCATATATGACACAGAGAAGACCAAGAACAAGTCAGCCAAATACTGATCAGGAACAAGTCAGCAGGCCGGCCAGACCTCAGACTGAGACTCAGCAGGTTCCAAGGCAGCCGGTTCAGAGGCCCCAAGCAGCAAAGCCGCAGCCTGCGCAGAGACCTCAGGCAGCTAAGCCGCAGTCTGCACCGAAACCACAGAAACCGGCTAAGCCAGAGGGTAAGAAGGGACATGGCGGTCTCATTGCCATTATTGTCATTATCCTGGTAATTATTGTTGTGGCTGCAGTCCTTTACTTTACCGGCATTTTAGGCAAGATCTTTAATAAAGACACTACACCGGCACAAGCCGACAAACTGCCCGGTCCTCCGCAGCCTGCGGTTGAGAGCACGGCCACTATCGGCGCTACCGGAGATATACTGCTCCACGATTCCGTGCTCTATGGAGCTGACTATGGCGATCATTATGATTTCAGCGGATCATTTGCCGCTGTAGCGCCTTATTGGCAGGAACCTGACCTGATGATAGCTAACCTGGAGATAACGCTCGGAGGCGAAGATTCAGGCAGTTACAGGGGATATCCGTCATTCAATTCACCTGACGAGATTATCCCGGCGCTTCAGGACGCGGGCGTGGACATGGTACTCACCGCAAACAATCATACATACGATACAGGTGAGTACGGCATGATGCGTACGCTGGAAGTTCTGGAAAATTACGGCATGGATTATACCGGCACCAGACTCAGCACCGATGACCAATATATCCGCATCAAAGACGTGAATGGCGTCAAACTGGGAATCACCTGCTATACATATGACACCAGAGAATGGGCAGGTGAGCAGAAGTCCCTGAATGGCAACGTGATGAGTGACGAGGCAGAGGATAAAGTCAACAGCTTCTGCTACGACGATCTGGAGACGTTCTATGACTCAGTTGCCAGTGATCTGGCATACATGAAAGAACAGGGATGCGACGCGACCATTTTCTTCCTGCACTTCGGAAATGAGTATCAGGATGATCCGTCCGAATATCAGGAGGAGATTGCGCAGAGATTATGCGACCTGGGCGTAGATGTGATCATCGGAGGACATCCTCACGTTATCCAGAAGTTCGATATCCTGACCAGTTCTTCAGGACATGAAATGTGGTGCCTGTATTCAATGGGCAATTCCATTTCCAGCCAGAGGAAGGAAATCATGGTTCCGGAAGAGCCGAGAGGATATACCGAGGACGGCCTGACTATTGAGATTTCATACATGAAGTTCAACAACGGCAAGGTCAAAGTAAACGGCATTTATATTCTGCCGACATGGGTTGACAAGAGAAGTGACGGAGTATTCGCAATAGTGCCTCTGGACTGGAAGATCGACGCAAGCGACTGGGAGACATGGAGCACAGGCGAGGCTATAGATTCATATAACCGTACACTTGGCAGGCTGGGAGATGTTTATCCGGCACTCAGGAGCAGACTGGGCAATGAAACTGTTCCCGAATACATTGAATATTAAAAGAGGGCAAAATGAAAAAGGGATTTGACAACGAAAAATATTTAAAAATGCAGTCTGAACACATTATTGAACGCATCGGCCAGTTCGGCGGCAAGCTGTATCTGGAATTCGGCGGCAAGCTGTTCGATGATCTGCACGCATCCAGGGTACTGCCCGGATTCGAGGAGGACAGCAAGCTCCAGATGCTTATGAAGCTCGCAGACCAGGCAGAAATGGTAATGGTCGTCAGCGCGGAAGACATTGAACACAACAAGATCCGCGGCGATCTGGGCATAGGCTATGATGAGGATGTCATCAGACTCGTTAATATTTTCAAATCCAAAGGCTTATATTTAAGCAGTGTTGTTATTACCAAATACGCGCCTGAACGCAGCGTGGTGCTGTTTGAAAACAGATTGAAATCATATGGTCTGAAGGTTTACCACCACTACATTATTCCGGGATACCCGACAGACATTCCTGCAGTCATCAGCGAAGAAGGTTATGGCAGGAACGATTATATCGAGACCACCAGACCGCTGGTTGTCATTACCGCTCCGGGCCCTGGTTCGGGTAAGCTGGCCACCTGTCTGTCACAGCTCTACCATGAGCACAAGAGAGGCATCAATGCCGGATATGCCAAGTTCGAGACATTCCCGATCTGGAACCTGCCTCTTGAGCATCCGGTCAACCTGGCCTATGAGGCAGCTACCGCCGATCTCAAGGACGTTAATATGATCGACCCTTATCATTTCAAGGCATACGGGCAGATGACGGTCAATTATAACCGTGACGTGGAGACCTTCCCGGTACTATACAGCATGTTCCAGGAGATTTACGGCAAGAGCCCGTATGAGTCACCTACAGACATGGGTGTAAATATGGTCGGCAACTGCATTGTGGACGATGAAGTCTGCCAGCAGGCCGGCAGGGAAGAAATAATCAGAAGATATTTCGCTGCTATCGTTGGCGTGGCTGAAGGCAAGAAGGACATGAATGAAGTGGAGAAGATCAAGCTTCTCATGACCAGAGAAGGTCTTCAGATCACTGATTACAAGGTTGCTGCTGCAGCGCAGGAGCGTGAAAGAGAGACCGGCGACGTAGCTACAGCAATAGAGCTTGAGGACGGCACCATTATCACAGGCAAGACGGGAGATTTGCTGGGACCTACGGCTGCATGCCTGATCAAGGCCATCAAGCATCTGGCAGGCATTCCAAAGGAAATCCAGATACTGTCACCGGAGTGCATAGCTCCTATCCAAAAACTGAAAATCAATTATCTGGGAAGCCGCAACCCAAGGCTCCATCCGGATGAAGTACTGATAGCGCTCTCAACAAACGCATCATATGACGAGACCGCAGAGCTTGCGCTTAAACAGCTGCCTAAGCTGAAAGGATGCAAAGTGCATACGACAGCACGTCTGTCCGCCATTGACAGAAGGACGATCAGACGCCTTGGATGCATGCTGACATACGAACCAAAGGGACTTTAATATTGAATAGTCAATGCCATCCATTTTAATGGGTGGCATTTTGCAAAGGAGTATTTATGAATACAACCCAGATTAAATGCTTTATGGCGGTCGCAGAAACGCTGAACTTCACAAAAGCTGCCGAACAGCTTTTCATTTCACAGCCGGGTCTCAGCCGGCAGATAGTTTCGCTGGAGCGCGAGCTGAATACGCTGCTTTTCATTAGGGATAAGCATCAGGTGAAACTGACTCCGGCGGCAGCTGTGCTGTATAAGGAACTTGAGGGATTCCACACCCGTTACGAGGAAGTTCTGCATAAAGTCCGCAGGGTTGGGCAGGGTTATTCAGGCTCGCTGACATTGGGCACTCTGGGTGGTCAATATATGCGCGAGGAACTGGCCGATAAGCTGTTTAGATTTATGAATGATAATCCGCAGATAGATATCAATATCAAGCAGGGATCATTTAAGGATTTAAGAAACTGGCTTGAAACAGGAGATATAGATATAGCGATTTCACTTAATTTCGACGTTGCAGGCATGAAAGACGTAATTAGCGTGGATTATATTCAGGAACCACCGGTTTTCGCTGTTTCAAAGCGTACTAAGTTGGGACAGAAGAAAAAAATTACAGTTGAAGACCTGAAAGACGATACGATAATACTGATTTCCCCTGATGATTCACCTGCAGGATGCGAGTACACAAGCGCTTTTCTCAGGGCCAATGGATTGGATCTTACCAGCGTGAGATACGCGCCGAATCTGGCCACGGCGATTGTCTGGATCGAGGCTGGACAGGGAGTAGGAGTGATCAACCAGAGTTCTAATATTTTCAACAAATCATCTGTCCGGATTTTGGACGAGATCAGGCTGGCTGAAAACGGAGGCTGCTCTATCTGCTTTACCTGGAAATCAGAAAACTATAATCCTGCTATCCCCATGTGGGTCAATGAAGAATAACGATAATAACAAAATGTTATTACAGAATGACAATTTAATTTTGTACTTTTTAAGCCTCCTTACTTAAAATCTTATTTAGAATAATAGGATTTAAGCAGGGAGGTTTTTTAATGGAGAATACAATGCCCAAGGTCAGACCTATAGATAACGCGATGCTGGCTTACCATCACAAGCAGCCATATTATATTCCGTCAATTTTTACGGATATCACTATGTTTAAGCCTTATCCGGAGTTAGAGAGATACTGCGGTACTGAAACCGGCTGCGACGGATTTGGTATCGAATGGAAATATGTGCCTGAATTAGGCGCTCCGATGACCACGCAGGATCATCCGATCGACTGCATTACGGACTGGCAGAAAATCAAGTTCCCGGATCTGGATGCTATTGACTGGGAGAAACAGGTCGAACTGGACGCGCGCAGGAATACCATGGGTACATGCGAGCCATTTCCTGATGGAAGAAACATCTTTGAAAACCATGAGAAACTGAACAGTGCCATGATAATCAATGGGCCGTTTGAAAGAATGCATGCGATGGAAGGCTTTGACAATGCCCTCTGCGACCTGCTGATGGAGCCTGAGGCCTGCGCTGATTATTTCAAGGCTATTGCAGACTGGAAATGCAAGATGTTCCATAAGGTTGCGCAGTACTATCCTGTAGATGTTATTAATGGACATGATGATTATGGCTCTGCACACAACCTGTTCATGTCTCTGGAGACATGGCGTGAACTGATCAAACCTAACCTGGCGAGAATGGTAGAGCAGGTACATAAAGACGGCAAGCTTTATCAGCATCACACCTGCGGATACTGTGAGCCGCTGGTTGAAGATATGATTGAGATCGGTGTTGATGCCATGGATATCTGGCAGGGAGGATCGAATCCTAATATGGGTGAACTAAAGAAAAAGTATGGTGACAAACTGACCTTTGTAGGCGGATTTGACAACCAGTATGTTCTGGATCAGCCGGACTGCACTGAGGAACAGGCGCGCGCAGAGTACCGCAAGACTATCGACACTCTGGCACCTGGAGGCAGCTATGTTGTGTTCCCTCTGGTTGTTAACAGAAGGAGCGCGGGCTTCCTGGCAGATGAGCATTTCAAGTACGGAATGAGCTTCTATGCAACACATAAATAATGTAAAATCAGCTAACAAAAAAGCCCCTGCAGATATGCGGGGGCATTTTTTGTTTTTTGTTGTAAGTGCACAAATACAAAAAATAAATATCGTAAAAATTGTCGAATGTGCAAAAAAATATTTGAAAAAAATAGCGTTTATAGTATAATTTCAATGAACATTTTATGCTGAAGTAAAATGTAAAAAAATTAAAGGAGAGGGAAAAAATGAATAATCAAACAGCTATGCCGAAAGGCTATGGCTTCCGTGGCTGGATGCTGATCCTGTATCAGGCTCTCGCATATGTAGGTTACACAATGCTCAACAGCTACGCAACCAACATTTTTGGACAGTTCTATCCAGCAGGAACCACAGGTATTACATTCCTGGCAATGATTGCATCACTGTTAGGATGGATCACCACATACTTTATTATCTCACCTAGAATCGGTAAGATCAGAAATCAGAAGCTGGCAAGTATGCTCTTCGGTATTGTTGCACTTATCTTAGGTGCACTTATGCTGATCATCACACCATTCACAGCAACAGGCGGAATCAACTATCTGTGGGCAGTAATCTATATCCTTGTTCAGATTGTAGCACCTATCTGGGCTAATACGATGACCACCATCATGATCGGTAACTGGTTCCCGAGAAAGAAAGGTACTGTAATGGGTATCGTTACAATCGCTTATCCTGTTACATCTGCAGTTCTTCTTGGTGTATTCCAGGCAGCTCATGGTGCAGCACTTGCACAGGGCGCTACACTGGTACAGGCAAATATCAAAGCTTGGCTGCCGTTCTTCATCGCTGCTGCTGTAGGTATCATCATCTGCGGTATCTTCGTTACAACATATCCTGAAGAGTGCGGATGCTTCCGTGATAATGATAAGTCATTCACAAAGGAAATGGCTGATGCTATGCTCGCTAAGGAGCTTGAAGACAGAAAGAGATCAGTTTGGAAACGTTCTAAAATCTGGGCTTGCGGTCAGTGGTATCTGTCATGCATCCCAACCGGCCTTATCGTTCTGTCATCAGTAGCATTCATGGTACAGATCATTCCTGCTCTTATACAGTTCGCACCTCAGCTGTCAATCTTTGTTGTTCCTGGATTCTTCTTCATGAACAACCCGATCTCAGCTGTACTGTTCCTGATGGGTATCTTCGCTATCATTGGTTCCTACGTCCTGGGACTTATCGATACCAAGTGGGGTGTTAAGAAAGCTGTTATCATTACATCCATCAGTATCATCATCATGGGTATCCTGGGACTGTTTGCAAATGCATGGACAATCTTCATTGCAACAATGCTCCTCGGCGTATACATGGGCGCTGGTTCAAACTTCGGTTTCTCAATGTTAGTAAGATACTGGAGACGTGAGGACTTCCCATCAGTTTACACCGGACAGCCACCTATTTCTACAGTTCTTGGCGCAGCAATGCCATACATTTTCGCTCTGTTTGCATCTACTCCATGGGGCTACCACGCAGTATTCGCATTCATGATCGTTATCGGCGTTATCTGCACAGTACTTGAGTGCGCATTCAGTCCTAAGAAACTTGCTGAATACGATAACAAGCTCCGTGTTGAAGCTGGTCTTGAGGCTGACAACGAGCTGTTAGACAGAGTACATTGGGAGAGAGATCGCAACGCTGCTAAGAAAGCTGCAAAACGTGCTTAATAAAGTCTAAAAACAGTTGAATTTTCAATATCCTCTGTAAATAATACTAATACCTGCCGCCACCCAAATGGGTGGCGGTTTTTTGTTACAATATTATGACAATTATGCAAAATAACAAAAAACAAGTTGAAAAAACAGCGTTCCGTAGTATAATTTCACCTATGGTATAAAGTATTATTTATTAATACCAATATTAAAAAAGGAGAGGTAAATATGGATAATCAACATGCTATGCCTAAGGGCTATGGCTTCCGTGGCTGGATGCTTATTCTCTATCAGGCACTCTGCTACGTAGGCTATGTTATGACAACAAGCTACGTTGTCAACATCCTTTCGGCTTACTGTCCGAATGGAACAATGGATACCACATTGCTGACAATGATCGGTACTGCTCTTACATTCGTTGTAACATACTTCATCATTGCTCCGCGAATTGGTAAAATCAGGAATCAGAAGGCAGTTTCCCTGCTTCTCGGTATCATCACACTGGTTCTTGCTGCAGGCGAAATCCTGATATTCCCGACCACAGCAGCAGGCGGACTGAATCCGATCTGGATCATCTTCTTCTGCCTGACACACGTTATTGCTCCTACATGGGCTAACTCAATGACCACCATCCTGATCGGTAACTGGTTCCCAAGAAAGAAGGGTACTGTTATGGGTATCGTTACAATCGCTTACCCGATCACATCAGCTATCCTCCTGTCTGTATTCCAGGCTACTCATGCCGGCCAGATGGCAATGGGCAAACCGCTCATCACTGCTAACATCATTGCATGGGCACCATTCTTTGCAGCTGTTATTATTGGTCTTATCATCTGCGCTATCTTCGTTAAGACATATCCGGAAGATTGCGGATGCTATCGTGATAACGATAAGTCATTCACAAAGGAAATGGCAGATGCTATGCTCCAGAGAGAGCTCGAAGCAAGAAAGAGATCAGTTTGGAAACGTTCCAAAATCTGGGCTTGCGCTCAGTGGTATCTTGGTTCTATTCCGACCACTCTTATCGTAACTTCATCTGTAGCATTCATGGTACAGATCATTCCTGCTCTGGCATCCTTCGCTATGCAGGGACACTTCACACAGTTTGTTGTTCCGGGATTCTTCTTCATGAGCAACCCGATTTCAGCAGTACTGTTCCTGATGGGTATCTTCGCTATCATCGGTTCTTATGTATTAGGACTTCTTGATACAAGATTCGGTACCAAGCCTGCTATTATCATTACAGCTATCAGCATCATCATCATGGGTGTACTCGGCATGTTCAACAATCCTTGGACACTGTTCGTAGCTACCATGCTTCTTGGTGTTTACATGGGCGCTGGTTCTAACTTCGGTTTCTCACTGCTTGTTAGATACTGGAGACCAGAGGACTTCCCGGCAGTTTACACCGGTGCTCCTCCTATCAACTCAGTTGTTAATGCTGTACTTCCATACATCTTTGCTGCACTCGCTACCACTGCATGGGGCTATCACGCAACATTCGCATTCGTTGGCGTACTCGGTGTTATCAGCTTGATCATGGAAGCTGCATTCAGCCCAAAGAAGCTGGCAGATTACGACAACAAGCTCCGTGTTGCAGCTGGTCTTGAAGCAGACAATGTTCTGTATGACAGAATCGGCATGGAGAAGAGACTTGCTAACGCAAAGAAGGATAAACTCGCTTAATTAGATTTAAGAAGTTTTATTACAGAATTAAAAAATAAAGAGCTGTCGCTAAATGCGGCAGCTCTTTTTTCATTACTGGTTTTTTTATTTTTTCCAACGGCCGGAAGCTCCGCAGGGCAGCACCAGCCCGGATGCCTTAACCGGCAGCCCTATTTCATCTGATTCCACTGAGCCCTGGAAATCTTTCAGGGCAGTCTTCAGCATATATGTCAGAACCGAGCTCTGCAGGCCGGTAGTGTATGAGTTAAGCAGGAAAAAGAGAGGATGATCGCTCAACACCTGCGTGCAGAGCTGGATGAAATCAAAGATGTTGTCTTCGATTTTCCAGATTTCTCCTTTTGGACCGCGTCCATATGAAGGAGGATCCATAATGATGGCGTCGTATTTATTGCCTCGGCGGATCTCGCGCTCCACAAACTTCTGGCAGTCATCAACCAGCCAGCGGGTGAGTGTCTCATCAACTTTGGATGAGGCTGCGTTTTCTTTAGCCCATTGTACCATTCCCTTGGAAGCATCCACATGGGTCACATGCGCGCCTGCCTTGGCTGCGGCAATAGTGGCGCCACCTGTGTATGCAAATAGATTGAGTACTTTGACTTTATGACCTTTATTAACCTCAGCTGAGATCAGCTCGCTGAACCAGTCCCAGTTCACGGCCTGCTCAGGAAAGAGACCGGTGTGCTTAAAACTGAAAGGCTTGAGGTTGAAAGTGAGCCTGCCGCATGGTGAGTCGTAGTTAATGCTCCACTGAGCAGGCAGGTCGAAGAATTCCCATTCACCGCCGCCCTTATTTGAACGGTGGTAATGAGCGTTCAGCTTATTCCATTCCGGAGCCTTCTTAGGTGTATTCCAAATGACCTGAGGGTCCGGACGGAGCAGGTTATATGAACCCCAGCGTTCGAGTTTCTCGCCGCCTGAGGCATCCAGTACTTCATAGTCTTTCCAGTTGTCAGCTATCCACATATTAGCTCCTTTATTCTAATTCGTCGCAGGCTTTCTGCAGCCTTTCATAAAACAATCCTACATGATATCCGTCCATAAGACCGTGATGGGTCTGGCTGGATACAGGCATCATGACACGTCCTTCAGAATCCCTGAAATATTTGCCAAAGGACATCTTTGGCGCATTGTCCACTCCGTCATGCTTAATGGTGCGGATAAAGCCGGTGTATTGAACCCATGGGATGCTGGTGAAATTAACGTGGTCTAAAGTGCCTTTGAACAGATCATACCATTCGTCAGGGCTGGCAGCCAGCGCGCGTTCATGAGTGACGCGGCAGAACTCCAGAATATCATCACATGGCCACGGCCCCTCAGCGATCACGAAGTGCTCAGTACCAGGGACCAGATGGTTGACCAGCGGCCTGGTATGATCGATTATAAACGGCTTACCATCTGCAAATCTGTAGCGGTAATTCTTAATAGAATCTATGACTTTGGTGCAGATATACACCATAACCATATTGAATGAGACACCATGCCTGTGGGCGAAGTCTAAAGGCTTAGTGACGTCAACATTGGCAGTTATTATTATATATGGCAGGTCAGTACCCAGATAATTTCGGAACTGCAATTTGCGGTCCCAGTTCTCCAGGTCGATCCATTCCATGGAATTGCCTGCGCTGCAATATTTAGTATCCATAATGATTATTCACACATAAAGAAGCCGGCCATAGGCCGGCTCCGCATTTCTGATTATTACTTCTCAGCTTCTCCTACGATTCTCTCGAATTCAGCAACAACTCTGTCAAACAGTGCGTCGTCTTCGATATCAAGGAACTCGAACTCTTCTTCGTTGATCTCGTTATAAGCATAGAGATAAACGTCATCAAGAGTCTCATCAACCGGAGCCAGAGCGATGTACTCGCAGCCCTCTAATTCGAAGATGAATAACGGTTCGCAATCGACCTTCTCATCGTCATCAAACTCTAATGTAATTGTAGGGATTTCCATTTCTTCATCGTGGCAGCCGCAATCACATTCCGGGCCATGCTCTAATTTATCAGTCATAAATTCCTCCTGATCTATATTTTTAATTTCCGTTATTTTAGCATTTATTCATTTTCCTTACAAGGGAAATGTGATATTATTGTCATGCTATGATAATAATTACAACAATGGTGAAGATCCTGTTCGCTATGGCGCTGGGATTCTTTCTTCGAAAAATCAAAATCATTACACCTGAGGCTAATTCGACAATATCGAGGGTCATTGTTGACGTGCTTTTCCCATGCCTGATCTTTGTATCCATTGTCCAGATGGATTCCAGCAGGAGAGGAGATGTTATTTCCCTGGTTCTGATCGGCATAGCCATCTATGTTGTGATCATCGGACTGTCATTCCTGATAGTCAGGATGCTCAGGGCACCAAAGAAGGACAGGGGGATATATGAAGCTGCGCTCGTATTTGGTAATGTCACCGCGCTGGGCATACCTCTGGCTGAATCGCTCTACGGAGACGTGGGCGTCTTCTTTATAGCTATCCTGAATGTTCATTTCAATCTGTTGTTATACACATACGGTGTATACAGGATCACAAAGGGCAACAGCAATACATACAAGTTCAATGCGAAGAAGCTGCTGAATCCGGGCATAGTAGTCATGGTTATCGCCATGATCGTATACTTCGCCGGGTTAAAGATGCCGAATATAGTAATGGAGCCGCTCAGCTTCCTGGGACAGGCAGCCAGCCCGTTCTCAATGATTTCTGTAGGCGCGTCCATCGCAGGATATTCGCTCAAGAACTCATTCAACAACTGGAGACTGTATGTGATCGCGGCTTTCAAACTGCTGATCATTCCGATTGCTGTTTTCTTTATTCTTAAGCTTATTATCGGCACGGGGCTCATGACTTCCGTCACAGCTATTTACGTCGGCATGCCGACGGCAGTCGCTGTGGGAATGTTCTCTGTGGCTTATAATGAAGATTCCAGCCTCGCTTCGGCAGCAGTTGCTATGCAGGCGATACTCAGTATGGGCACGGTCCCATTGCTATATATGATAATTCAGAACGTGTAAATAAACGGAGGATAACTATGAAGTACGATTTTACTAACATTTTGGACAGAAAAGGCAACGATGCGATTGCTTTGGATGCCCTCGGCACAACCCCTAGATTTCCAAGTGCTCCTAAAGATGGATTCAGCATTATCCCGATGTGGATTGCAGACCAGAACTTCAAAGTGGCACCGTCTGTAGTCGAGGCTATTCAGAAAAGAGCCGCGCATGCTTCCTTCGGTTATTTCGACCCGAGACAGGAATACTACGACGCCATTATCAACTGGCAGAAGGTCCGCAACGGAGTGGACATCAAGCGGGAAGAAATCGGATATGAGAATGGAGTACTAGGCGCATTAAGCTCAGCGCTCAGAACATTCACCAAACCCGGTGATCCTATCCTGGTTCATGGTCCGACATACGTTGGTTTCACCGGCGTGCTGGCATCTACCGGCAGGGAGAGAGTAGTATCCATGATGAAGAAAGATGATGCCGGCGTATGGCGTATGGATTTCGAAGACATGGAGAAACAGGTTGTTGAGAAGAATATCAAGTTCGCCATCTTCTGTTCACCGCACAATCCTGCAGGCAGGGTATGGGATCCTGAAGAAATCAAGGCATTTGCTGATTTCTGCGAGAAGCATGAAATGATGATCTTTGCTGACGAAATCTGGAGCGACATTATCCTCTATGATAATAAATTCACACCGACCGCGACTATCAGCGATTACGCCAGAATGAATTCAGTTACGGCTCATGCGCCGAGCAAGACATTCAATCTGGCCGGACTCATTGGCTCATACAGGATCGTTTACAACCCGGAGATTCAGGAGAAGATTGCTAAGGTTGAGGAAGAGACCCATTACAATTCGCTGAACGTGCTCAGCCAGTACGCACTCCTGGGTGCCTACAGCCCGGAAGGCATGGAGTGGGCTGACGAGCTCTGTCAGGTGCTTACTGAGAATGTGGAATACACCTGTGATTACCTGAACAACAAGCTGAAAGGCTTCGAGGTTACCAAGCCGCAGGGCACATTCATGCTATACATTGACCTGGGTAAATATCTTAAGGAAACAGGCAGGACACTGGATGAGGTGCTCGCTAAATCATGGGATGTCGGTGTGGCATGGCAGAACGGCGCCAGATTCGGAGTTGAGAATACGATCCGAATGAACGTTGCGCTGCCTAAGTGGCAGATAGAAGAAGCGTTCGGACGCTTAGAAAAATACGTACTGTAACTCAAAATAATAAAGAGCTGCCCAAAATGAGGCAGCTCTTTTTATTTGTTTTTACTGTGCCAGATATTCGGCAGCTCTTTCGCCTGCTATCCTTCCGGAGTTCAGGCAGAATGCCATTGTTGTGCCCGGGAAGATGAACGGATATGTGTCGCCGCAGAAATTCATGGCGTCTGTTCCTACACTGTAGAGACCCGGAATCTTCTTATAATTATCATCCAGAACTTCCATCTTGTAGTTGACTCTTACGCCGCCTAATGTGCCATAAGCGCCCGGGAACTGCTGCAGGCAGTAGAAAGGCGGTTTACGTACCGGACGCAGAAAATCAGGATATTTATCGAACAGATAATCTCTGTGATCATCACAGCAGTGATTGTATTCTTCAATGGTTTCCTGAAGGCCTTCCAGATCGATGCCTGTCTTCTCAGCCAGTTCTTCAATGGAATCAGCCTCGAAGTAGTATCCATAGCCTTCTTCCTTGGCTGCGGCTGCAGCCTCATCAAAGTCATTGAATACGTTTTCTCCCTGAACGCCAGGGAAGTCAACACCGCGCTTCTTGTAATATTTAAGCGTATCAGCATCCATGATTGCAAAGCATGTCTTGAACGGCTGGTAAGCGATGGCATTGCCTGTGGTGCCTGTGTTTCCGATAACATCTTCAGGCAGGAAACGCATGCCCAGCTTGTTGACCCAGAGGATAGGCTGACGGAACGCACCTTCCAGCGCGAAATGATTCAGGTTATCAGGAATCTGATACATGAGCTCCATGATGGATGGCTCTTTGCCTCCGCCTACTTCCCATGCCATTCTGAGTCCGTCGCCTACATTTCCAGGGATACGGAATGAATAGAGGTCCTTGCCCCAGTCAAATCCGATCTTGTCTTTGATCATCTTAGGATTGTCTCCAAAACCGCCGCAGGCCAGGATAACAACAGGAGCATATGCTTCGAATTCTTCTCCGTCCGGTCCGGTGACCTGAACACCTGCTACCTTGCCGTCCTTCATGATAACGTGATTTACGGCGTGTTCAAAGATGATCTCTCCGCCCAGATTTACGATCTCTTCAGTCATCTTCTTGGTCATTCTGGATGCTACACGAGGACCGATCTGCTCACCCGGGGCAGGAGCTACGGCGTGTCTGGTCTGCTCGGTATAAGCATATTGTTTCATACGGACAGGGGTGTATTTTGTGCATCTGTCGAAAATAAATTCAACTCCGATATCTTCAAGCCATTCGATGGTGCTGGCAGTCTTGCGGTAATACTCCATTACCAGGCGGGCATCTGCCTTCCAGTGTACATAGTGCATGTGTTTAAGGAAGAACTCTTCCGGGGTAAAATTATATCCTGCCATACGCTGCTGCTTGGAGCCGACTGCCAGAGGGCTGATGCCCATGTTAGCTGCGCCTCCGGTCACCTTGCTCTTTTCAAAGGTGATGACTTTCAGGCCCTGCTGAACTGCTGACAGAGAAGCGGCCAGTCCTGACAGACCGGCTGCAGCAACGATAACATCTGCGTTCATTGTTTTCATAAAATATGCTCCTTTCAATCTGTTGATAGTAGTATAAAACACTATTATGATGAAGGCATTGTTTTCAAAACACTATTTGCGTAAAAATAATAAATGCCGGATTTGGTCTTTAAGCAAAAAAAGTATAAAATCCGGTTGCATATTGATACTATATGTGTTATAGTACGAGTAGCACAGAGAGTGTGCTGCTGCTAATTATGTAAATTATCCAATAGGGTGGTGATATATATGAACATTCAGAAGTTTACACAGAAGTCCATAGAGGCTATCAACGAATGCCAGAAAGTGGCGAACGAATATGGCAATCAGGTGATCGATACTGAGCATCTCCTCTATGCCCTGCTGACTCAGGAGGACAGCCTGATCGGCAAGCTGGCTGAGAAGATGGGTATCGACCAGGAGGCATTTAAGAATGCCGTCATCGCGGAAATACAGAAGAAACCTAAAGTTATCGGCGGACAGCTCCAGATGAGCCAGGACCTCAATAACGTTCTTTTGAGCGCTGAGGATGAAGCCAAAGCTATGGGCGACGACTATGTATCCGTTGAGCATATTTTCCTCTGCATGATGAAGAAGGGCAGCAAGGCCACCAAAGAAATATTCCGTACCTTCGGCATCACCAGAGAGACATTCCTGAAAGCACTTTCCACTGTCAGGGGCAATCAGAGGATTACATCTGACAATCCGGAGGCTACATACGATGCGCTGTCCAAATATGGCACAGACCTGGTAGAGAGAGCCAGAGCGCAGAAACTGGACCCGGTTATCGGCAGGGACTCTGAGATCAGAAACGTTATCAGGATCCTTTCACGTAAGACCAAGAACAACCCGGTGCTCATCGGTGAGCCCGGTGTTGGTAAGACTGCTATTGCTGAGGGTCTGGCACAGCGTATTGTTAAAGGTGATGTTCCGGAAGGCCTGAAGGACAAGACTATTTTCAGCCTTGATATGGGCGCTTTAGTTGCAGGTGCCAAGTACAGAGGTGAATTCGAAGAGAGACTTAAAGCCGTTCTCCAGGAAGTTAAGGAAAGCGATGGACAGATCCTGCTCTTCGTGGATGAGCTTCATACGATCGTTGGCGCAGGCAAGACCGAGGGCTCTATGGATGCCGGCAATATGCTTAAGCCGATGCTGGCCAGAGGCGAGCTGCACTGCATAGGCGCGACTACACTTGATGAATACCGCAAATACATTGAGAAAGACCCTGCCCTTGAGAGACGTTTTCAGCCTGTCATGGTAGATGAGCCGTCAGTGGAAGATACCATCTCGATCCTGAGGGGTATCAAGGAGCGTTATGAAGTATTCCACGGCGTAAAGATTACCGACTCAGCTCTGGTTAATGCTGCCGTGCTTTCAGACAGATATATTTCTGACCGTTTCCTTCCTGACAAGGCTATCGACCTGGTGGATGAAGCATGCGCCATGATCAAGACAGAGCTGGACTCAATGCCTGCTGAGGTAGATGAGCTCCGCCGTAAGGTTATGCAGCTGGAGATTGAGGAGACCGCGCTCAAGAAAGAGACTGACAACCTGAGCAGAGAGAGGCTGGAGGACCTCCAGAAGGAACTCGCCGAGCTCAAGGACGAATATGCTAACCGCACTGCCCAGTGGGAGAACGAGAAGGCATCTGTGGAGAAACTTTCCAAACTCCGTGAGCACATAGAAGACCTGAACAACCAGATTCAGGTGGCTGAACGTGAATACAATCTGGAGAAGGTTGCCGAGATTAAATACGGCGAGCTGCCTAAGGCTCAGAAAGAGCTGGAGGAAGAGGAAGCCAAGATCAAGGACAAAGACCTTTCACTGGTAAGACAGAACGTTACGGAAGAAGAGATTGCCAAGATCATCTCCAGATGGACAGGCATCCCGGTTTCTAAACTTAACGAGACTGAGAGAAATAAGATCTTAGGTCTGGGCGATATCCTGCACAAGAGAGTTATTGGCCAGAACGAAGCCGTAGAGAAGGTTGTTGACGCAATCTGGAGAAGCAAGGCGGGCATCAAGGAGCCGGGCCGTCCGATCGGTTCATTCATATTCCTCGGACCTACTGGTGTTGGTAAGACTGAGCTGGCCAAGGCTTTGGCTGAAGCACTTTTCGATGATGAGAACAATATTGTCCGTATTGATATGAGTGAATATATGGAGAAGTTCTCCGTATCCAGACTGATCGGAGCGCCTCCGGGATATGTTGGTTATGACGAAGGCGGCCAGCTGACCGAGGCTGTCAGACGTAAACCGTACTCGGTAGTACTGTTCGATGAGGTTGAGAAGGCTCATCCGGACGTATTCAACGTACTGCTGCAGGTACTGGACGACGGACGTATCACGGATTCCCAGGGCAGGACCGTAGACTTCAAGAACACGATCCTGATCATGACATCCAACATCGGTTCACAGTCACTGCTGGATGGCATCGACGATGAGGGCAATATCTCAGAGTTTGCGTCCAATATGGTTATGGAGCAGCTCCGCGCTTCATTCAGGCCGGAGTTCCTGAACAGGCTCGATGAGATCATCATGTTCAAGCCTCTGACCAGAAGCGACATCGGCAGCATCATTAACCTGCAGCTTACTGCCATCAACAAACTGCTTGCAGAGAAGGAAATTTCTCTTTCACTTACAGAGGCAGCTAAAGAGCTTGTGGCTGACAGGGCATACGATCCTGCATACGGCGCAAGACCTCTTAAGAGATATCTGCAGAAGAACGTCACTACGCTTGCAGCGAAGATCATCCTCGAGGGCAATCTTGATCCTAATGATGAGATTGTCATCGACGTTGACGAACATGGCGAATTAACGGCTAGAGTAAAATAAAAAAGTTTTGAGGGGCCGCCCCATTTAATGTGGGGTGGCTCTTTTCTTATATGTGCATTTTATATGCCTTCCTACACGGCTCGAAAGTACTAAGGCTCATGGCACGTCCGGATAAGCGCGGACCCTCGTGCGGAACTCGCTTCGCTGCGCTCGCTCAGACAGTCCTGAGCTCGGGTCCTATCCGGCCGCACCATTTGCCAAGTGCTTTCGGCTTATTGTGTATGAAAGCATATAAAATGCACAAAAAAGAGCCGCCCAAATAATAATGGGCGGCCATCATATTTTATTATTCTTTCTCTACGGTTATATCCAGTTCGGCGTCGTTTTCGAAGAAGAATATCTTCAGGATGATGCCATCGGCATTCTGCGCGCCATAAAAACCTGGGGTTTCGCGGACATTTACATTGAAGCCTGCTTCGGCGCAGGCTTGTTTATATTCGTCAAAGTCCTGACGCTCCGCGCCGTACATTATGGCATTGAAGAAGCCGAACCCGAATGCGGATTTAAGCACTTCGCCGTCAGGCTCCGGAATCAGATTGCCCAGCTCATTGTCGTACCACTGGTGTGCAACTTCGCGTTCTATCTCGCTTGAAATCTCACCGGTGGTCAGATCCTTGGTGGTTTTGTACAGGGCTCCGTTGCCTCCCAGGAAGAAGATGGTTATGCTGGCCGGCTCCATTGCCTGGAAATGCAGAGGATTTGTTACGACCAGGCCGGAGGCATTGATCTCGCATGGCACGGAGATTGTCGTCTCGCCTGAAGCTGCGAAATGTGCGTTGTAGCCGCTGATGAAGATCTGCTCCATCTCCTCCTCGTCGTATATCACGAAGGCTTCCTGTTCCTCAGGGGTCATATCAGCCTTTGGCTTGAAGCGGACCTCGATGCGCGTCACAATGTAAGGAGAATTATTGGTGTAATAAATGCCGAACAGCGTGTCATCGCCTGCCTCCAGCATCTCGATATCCCAGACAATATCGTCAGGGTTGATCTCCAGCATTGGCACAGTCTCTTCAGGCTGTGTCTCGGTCGTTGCTTCAGGGGTGGTCTCCACAGGGGTGGTCTCTTCAGAACCACCGTTCCCTGAACATCCAGCCAGAAGGCAGAGGGTCAATATTAATATGATAAAAGCGGTAATTTTCTTCATAACAAAAGTATAATAAACCAATCGGCGAAAATGTTAAAGAGTAAATTAAAATCAGGGTTTATCGATGTTGACGCTTGTTTGAAAATGCAATAAAATTAATTAATTATGGAATAAGGGGAAACTTATGTTAAAGATAATACCGGCAGTTAAATTATCAGGGCAGGCCGCGGCGCCTCAATCCAAATCATTCATGCACAGATACATGATCTGCGGCGCACTGTCTCCGGAACATACAGAGATTGAATGCTCTAATTATTCTGCGGACATCATGGCCACCAAAGGATGTCTGGTAGAGCTGGGCCTCTACATGGGCAAGGGTCCTGTTATAGGCGCGGACATATGCCGCCTGGACTGCGGCGAGAGCGGATCCACATATAGATTCCTGCTGCCGGTGTCAGCGGCTCTTGGCAAGAAATGTGAATTCGTCCTGAAGGGCAATCTGGCTTCACGTCCGATGGACCCTCTGTTCAAGGTTCTCAGGGCTCATGGTGTTATCAAAGAAGATCTGGGCGGAGGCCATATCAGGACTTCGGGCCAGCTGACAGCGGGCACATTCCTGCTGCCGGGCAATGTTTCCAGCCAATACGTTTCGGGCCTTCTGATGGCGCTGCCGATACTTAAGGAGAATTCTACGATCATAGTAGCAGGAGAGCTCCAGTCCAAGGGCTACGTGGACATGACCATAGAAGTAATGAGAAAGGCCGGAGTAACGGTACACGTTACCGAGCAGGGCGATGGCAAAGGCATTATTTACAAGGTCCCCGGCAGGCAGACCTACAGGCTGGAGCCTGGTGCCAAGGTGGAAGGGGACTGGTCCAACGCAGCATTTTGGCTGGTAGCAGGCGCGATCAGCGATACAGGTGTAACATGTACCAACCTCAACATGGAATCATTCCAGGGTGACAGACAGATATTGGATATTATCCGCAGATTTGGCGCTGAGGTTACTGTCGCTGAAGACAGCGTGACAGTAAAGCGCGGAAATCTTCATGGAATAATTATTGACGCTGCCAATATCCCCGATATTGTACCGCCTCTGGCTGTACTGGCATGCGCGGCAGAAGGCGCGACAGTTATCAGGAATGCCGAGAGACTCAGAATGAAAGAGAGTGACAGGCTGGAAAGCGTTAGCAGCGCTCTGAATGCGCTTGGCGCAGCTATTGTTGTGACAAAGGACGGCCTGATAATAGACGGACAGGGAATGAAAGGCCTGAAAGGCGGACAGACCCAGTCATTTAATGATCATAGGATAGCAATGATGTCGGCGATTGCCGCGGGCATCTGCAAAGACAGTGTAATAATTGAGAACGCGGAAGCGGTTTCGAAATCATATCCGGCCTTCTTTGATGACCTGGCCGGACTGCAGGGAGTCAGGTCACTGTCGCTGTAATCCCGAGAGGATAAAAAACAGCGGAATGGCCAGCCCTATAATGACTATAACTACCAAATGTGATACTATAATACCGTTAATGGCAGACAGTGTGAGCCCAAGTATACAGAGTATTACAGAGATGATGGTGAAGCGTGCGAGCTTGATGGCCCTGGACCTGCGGCTGCGGATGCGGATACCCTGGATACCGACTCCGATATTGATCAGGGAATAAGCCAGCATGACCAGTCCCGCGAATATCGTGAGGATGAGAGAGGTGTCGATGCCGTTCAGGCGGTTCCTGAAAACCAGCACAGTCATGACCAGACCGGCCAGCCCTGCGGCTGCCAGCATAAATGAAGCAATAATGAATTTAGTCATTCTGTTATCCATCGCGAACCTCTTCGTTACAGTCTGATAAAATTATAGTAAATATATTTTTTTTGTAAAGCAAAATGGATTTATTTGAATATGCCCATCAGAATAAAATAAAAGAAGAAGCCCCGCTGGCTTACCGCATCAGACCCAGAACTTTAGACGAAGTTATGGGCCAGAAGCATATTCTCTCAGAGGGCAGCCACCTGTACAGATCGATCCAGGCTGACAAGCTCTCCAGCGTAATCTTCTTCGGGCCGTCAGGTACCGGCAAGACCACCCTGGCCAGGGTAATTGCCAATACCACTTCAGCCGATTTCAAACAGATAAATGCGACTGTCGCGGGCAAAAAAGATATGGTTGATATCGTCGAGGAGGCCAAGGTCACCAGAGGCGCGTACGGGCGCAAGACCATTTTGTTCATAGATGAGATCCACAGGTTCAACAAGGCTCAGCAGGATTACCTTCTGCCATTCGTTGAGGACGGCACGATCATCCTCATCGGAGCCACCACAGAGAACCCATACTTCGAAGTTAACAGGGCTCTGATCTCCAGATCCACGGTTTACGAGCTGAAACCGTTGGATAAGGAGGATATCAGACAGATCATTCTCACAGCCCTGAATGATAAAGAGAGAGGAATGGGGGCATACAATCCTGTAATCGATGATGATGCCATGGAGTTCCTGTCAGATTTCGCGGGAGGAGACGCCAGAATGGCCTTAAATGCCATCGAACTGGCGGTACTGACAACTTCCCCGTCCAAGGACAAAAAAATCCATTTAACGGTGGATATACTGGCTGAATGCGTCCAGAAGAAGAACGTACGTTACGACAAGGACGGAGACAACCATTACGATACTATTTCAGCGTTCATCAAGAGCATGAGAGGCTCTGACCCGGACGCAGCAGTATATTATCTGGCCAAGATGATCTACGCAGGCGAGGATGTCAATTTCATCGCCCGCAGGATAATGATCTGCGCAGCCGAGGACGTAGGCAACGCAGACCCGAGGGCTCTGCAGGTAGCGGTTGCTGCCCAGCAGGCAGTGCATGTGCTTGGAATGCCGGAAGCCCGTATCCCGCTCTGCCAGGCAGTTACATATGTGGCCTGCGCTCCAAAGAGCAACGCGGCTGTCATGGCCATAGACGAGGCTCTTGAGGCAGTAAAGACGACAAGCATCAAGACAGTCCCGCCGCATCTTCAGGATGCCCATTATAAAGGCCATGAAGATCTGGGCAGGGGCATGGATTATAAATACGCTCATGAATATCCGGAACATTATGTGGAACAGCAGTATCTTCCGGACGAGCTGGTAGGAAGAAAATTCTATAACCCGGGTGTGCTGGGTTATGAGAAGCAGATGAAGGAGAGGATAGAACGCCTCAGATCCAGGAACAAGGATAAATAAGGAGACAGATGGGAGACCTGCTTTACAGTACCCTGATGCTGGGCAGAAACAAGAAGATCGCTCTGGAGGAATACCAGACCGCCAAAGGGATCAAAGAGTCTGCAGCATTTGCGGTAAAGGAGAAAACTGCAGAACTTAAAGACGTGATGGGTGACACAACAGGCACCATCCATCTGTATTTAACGACCCCCGGATATCTGGAGATAGAGGCTTTCTGCTCAGATCCGTTCATCAGCTTTGAGAAGAAGGTTGTAACCACGGACGAATTCGCAGCCGGCGCAATGGACTTCCAGTTCAGGATCCTTTCAAGGCGTCTGCATAACGGCAAGAACTACGCCCGCATTACATTTGAGACATCCACGCAGAAGGAAAGCGTAGAGATAGTAGTTGATAACAGGATCCGCGTATTCGCAGGCAGGACCGGCAGACAGAAACTCTTCATTGATCTGTCCAGGGATTACCTGAAACTCAGGATGGGCAGGATCAGCCAGGAAGACTGGCAGATGAGATCGCTGGACAAGCTTTCGCGCATTAACGGAAGCGATCCTGAGGACCTCTATCTCATGCTTTACAAGGCCCATGTATGTATTACCGCAGGCATGGACATGGATGCCAAATATTTAATAGAATTTGTTGCAGAACAACTCCACAAGCTGGCTCAGCCGAACCCTGATCTCAGCAGTTATTTCTGCTATGTCAAAGGTTTGTATGAGCTGACTCCGGACAGTGTGGACAGGGCTGCAGGTCTGGTAAAGAGGATTTATGACAAGAGTCCGTCATGGCGCATTCTGTGGATGCTCTTCTATCTGGACAGCTCATATGATGAGGACCATCAGAAGAAGATCAGCCTGATCGAGGAAGAATTCTTCGAAGGCGGCTGCATCAGCCCGATCATGTATTTCGAGGCACTGGATATTTTCAGGACAGAGCCTGAGAGGATTGCCACCGCCAACGATTTTGAGCTCCAGACACTGGCATTTGGCGCGCGCCATGACTATCTGAATCCTGAGGTGTGCGATCAGCTGACCAGGATCATCCTGGCTCTGGGCGACCTGGCGCTGAAGGAGAGGAATACAGGACTGGCGCTTAAGATACTGCAGAAGGCATACGACAGGTTCCCGTCTGTGGATACGCTGAAGGCCGTCTGCAGGCTGCTGATCTTCAGACAGGACAGATCAGCTGAGGCGCATGAATATTACCGCAAGGCTATAGCGGGGTTCATTGAGATCCCTGAATTATATAATTACTTTATTTTCAGTATCGATCAGGAGCATTACGACGCGCTGCCGCAGGAGATCATCAGATACTTTATTGAGAATGAATCCCTGCTGTTCGATTACAAGGCATATTTCTATGCGAACATTATCAAGAACCGCATGAAATATCCTGAATTATACAAGAAAGCCCTGCCGGGCATCGACGCATTCGCTGAGGAACAGCTCACCAAGGGCATAACGGACGAGAGCATGGCTGTGATCTACAAGGACATTCTGGAGAACGGCCGCGTGACTGAAATGATGAAGGGAAATCTTTTCCAGATCATCAGCACCAGGAAGATAATTACATCTAACAAGCGAATGAAGAACGTGATGGTCTTCCACAAAGAACTCTCTGTCTTCCAGGAGGTTCCGCTGGTCAAGGGCAAAGCCTACGTCAAGGTTTACTCCCCTGACGCGCGCATCCTGTTCAAGGACGCTGCCGGCAACCTTTATGTAAACATTGATTACAAAAGCAGGGAGCTGGTTGAATACGGCGAATATATAGATCTGTGCATCAAGGATGTGCCGATCAACAAATATATGTTTATAGGCGACAGCCTGCCGATGCTCAGGGAATACAAGAATCCTCTGGAAATCCTGGATTTCATGCTGGATACCTTCGGAAACGGCCAGCTGAGGAGCACTTATGAGCAGGAGATCCTGTGCGATATGATCAGCTTCTTCAGGCGTCACAGCCGTGATGAAGAAGTATATGATAAGCTGATGGAATTCCTGAAGTTTGACCTCGACGCTCCGACCAGAGGCAAGATAGTCGAAGTAATGATCGAGAGAGCCATGTTCAGGGAGGCCTTTGAAGAAATCAGAGAAGGCGGAGCAGAGGGAGTTTCCCGCGAAAGCCTGGACAAGCTGGCTCATGTAATGGCCGAGCTGGCTACGGAGCCTGACGATCTGCTGACTGAAATCTGCGAAAAGAGCTTCAGGGAGAGCGGATTCGATCCCGCCATCTTCAGCTATCTGCAGAAATATTACAATGACGATATTAACGTTCTGATAGAGATGTACCGCGCGGCCAACGTATACAGTCTGCCAAAGACTTCCATCTGCGAGAGGATCGTGCGCGCGGCAGTTGAAAAGAAAGAGTTCCCGGAAGTACTGGGCATGGTATTCGCGGAATACTATGAGCAGGGTGAAGATGAGGAACTCAAGAGAAAGTATCTGGAGGTTCAGGCCGACAGATATGTATATGATGGTTACAGGAAGGACCTGAGCTTCTTCGAATACTTCGGAAGAGAACTCCTTAAGGAAACGGAATTCCAGGTCAGCGCCTTAGTTGGGTATCTCCTTTATATGAGAGACCGTGACGACATTGGCACCAGACTGCTGAGGGTTATCCAGAACATGATCCGCGACCTTACGGGCAGGGGCATCATGCTTGAGGAATTCAAGGATTACAGGAAGAAGTTCGCTCTGCCTGCCACCCTTGAGAATTCGCTGATCGTATCCACACTGCATTTCAGCGAGGATGGGGACAGGGACCTCATGCCGCTCACCAGGGAGAGCCTGACCAGCGGCATACCGACGATCTCTTATACTATCACGTCCTCAGGCAGCAGCCTGCACTGCGAAGAGGCTATGAATGAGATATTCCCGGGCTGCTTCACTAAATATTTCTCGCTGTTCTTCGGCGAGAGGATAACATGCAGCATGGGTGAAGGCAGCTCATTCACTGTGGATTACAGCGAGCTGCATGTGGTAAGCGATGAGTCCAGATTCGCCAAACTGGACGAGATTATCAGGATACAGGCGTCAGGAGACAGAGCTCTCCTTAAGAAAAAGGCAAAGGATTATTTCATCAGAGACAGACTGATCGATAAATTGTTTTAGAAATGAGCAAACAGGGACTGATAATCGGCATCGATTATACAAATGAATACTGCCAGGCATGCTACTACAGCACCAAGCACGGCCGCCCGGAATCCATTTCCGACGGCACTGAAGTCATGCGCTATCTGATCCCTGCCGTGCTCAGTTATAATGCGGACATTAATACATGGCTGATAGGCAGCGCAGCGCTGGAATATGCCCAGAGCACCGGAGCAGGTCTGTACAGGGACCTGCTGGACA
Organism: Lachnospiraceae bacterium; assembly: GCA_017441295.1. Taxonomy (GTDB): domain Bacteria; phylum Bacillota; class Clostridia; order Lachnospirales; family Lachnospiraceae; genus RGIG5612. Next base: position 24,999 of record JAFRYA010000004.1, on the reverse strand, counting down.
ATATGATGGCAGACCAGAGCGTGGCCATCGGGGATAAGCTCTGCACATACGAGGAGCTGTTCTCGATATATTTAGGCAAGCTGCTCGATCAGGTCAGAGTCAGGTCCGCGGTCATGAATATTGACAGCATTACCGTAAATCTCAGAACAGTTAACCTGCAGATCAAGCAAAGCCTGGAAAATATTTTCAGACGCGTCAACATAGAGCCTGACAGGCTGAAATTCATCTCATGCGCCGAGAGCTTCGCTTATTATCTGATCAATGAGCCGGAAGAGCTGTGGCTGGACGGAGCGATCCTCTTTGATTTCAGCGAAGACGGCTTCTTTACCAGACAATTGAGCATCGCAGGCGAAATGGACAGACGCCTGGTATATATTAATGAGCGCAGCTATCCAATGGACTTTTCAATGAGGGACCTGGCCAGCGAAATGCTGAGGGACCAGCTCGACGAGAGGCTTAATAACATTTACGAAGACCTGAAATCCGAGGGCAGGCGCTCCAGCGTATTCTTTACCGGCGAGGGCTTCAACGAGCTCTGGTTCAGGAATACACTCAAGAATATCTCTTCCCGCCGCAGGGCATTCAAGGGCAATAATATTTATGTCAAAGGTGCCTGCCTGGCAGGGCTGATGCGTGCTGAGGGCAAGGACCAGGATCTGCATATAGTCTGCCAGGGCCGCACCAAGGCTGACATATATGTGGAAGTAAGATATCAGGGCCAGCCTGTAAATATGAACTTGTCAAAGTCATGCATAGACTGGTATGATGCTTATTCAGACCTTGATTTTATTCTGGGCGATGAGAAGAGCATCACATTCAACATCTGCTCACTGGTGAGCAGAGAAACAACGCAGGTGGTATTCGACCTTTCGGGATTCCCAGAGAGACCGCCAAAGACCACTCGCGTAGGCATTTCTGTCAGATACATCAATGACAGCGAATGCGAGATCACCGTCAGGGACAAAGGTTTCGGTGCCTTCTGGCCCGCCAGCGGTGAAGCAGTTACCAAGAGACTTAATCTGGAGGGATATATTTAATGCTACAGTTTTGCGGCAGACAATCTGAAACTCCATATTATATTCCTGCGATATGCTGCAACGTATATTCTCTGGAAGAGATAAACTACTTTATCTATAACCATATGAATATGGTTTACAGGGATTTCTTCTGTGAGGAGCTGTTCACGTATATCGGGGATCATTTGAGGCGTCCTGACATGGCGGATAAGCTCAGGGAGATGGACGCTGCGGGTGCTCCTGTGCAGGATTTCATCAGCTATCTCCTGAAAGAAAGCTATTATTACAATGCTTCGGATATGGCCAAGGTCTCTTCGATAATGACGAACATCAATAATCTCAGCAGACCTGAGAGGCTCAAGATAGAGGCTGACGCATTGTTCAAAGATAAGAAGTACACGGCGGCGCTCAGGATTTATTTTGAGATCATGAACGGAATGGGAGGCTCGCCTTTAAGTGAAGCCTTCTACGCCCGAGTGGCCTTCTCCATCGGCATTGTCTATGCTCACCTGTTTATGAGCAGGAACGCAAACGCGTATTTCGACTATGCATACGACCTTTATCCCGAGGCAGCATATGCCAAGGCCAGTGTGTATATGAGCATAATCAACAATGACGATGAAGAATTGCTCAGAGCCATTATCAAATACAAAATCACTGATGAAGCGCTCGACGCAATTAGGGATAAGGTTAACTCATTAAAAAGATCGATAGAAACAGATTCAGAGACCATAAACTTCATTTATAAGTTTGAAAACGGTCTGGAAGATGATAATATCATAGAAATCTGGAAGGAACAGTATCATGAAAGAACTAGCTAAAACTTATAATCCTAAAGAAATTGAGCAGAGAATATATGACAATTGGATCGCCAAGAAATATTTTCATGCTGAAGTAGACCATTCTAAGAAGCCGTTCACCATTATCATGCCGCCTCCAAACATTACCGGACAGCTGCATATGGGACACGCGCTCAATAATACATTGCAGGATATCGTTATCAGGCAGAAGAGGATGCAGGGTTACAACGCCCTCTGGCAGCCTGGCTGCGACCATGCTTCCATCGCTACCGAAGTTAAGATCATTGAGGAACTGCGCAAGCAGGGTATCCACAAAGAAGACTTAGGACGTGAGGGTTTCCTCAAGAAAGCATGGGAGTGGAAGGAAGAATACGGCGGACGTATTGTCAACCAGCTCAAGAAGCTGGGCTCCAGCGCTGACTGGGACAGAGAGAGATTCACCATGGATGAAGGTGTTTCCCAGGCTGTTCTGGAAGTATTCGTTAAGTTATATGAGAAAGGCCTGATCTACAAAGGCACCAAGATCATTAACTGGTGCCCGAAATGCCAGACCTCCGTTTCAGACGCTGAGGTTGAGCACAAGGACACACCGGGTAAATTCTGGCATATCAAATATCCTATCGTAGGTGAGGACGACTTCATCGAGATAGCTACCACCAGACCGGAGACCATGCTCGGCGATACTGCAGTCATCGTTCATCCGGACGACCCAAGATATCAGAAATATATCGGCAAGAAGTGCATACTGCCGCTTATGAATAAGGAGATTCCTATTCTGGCGGACGAATATATTGACCTCGAGGTCGGAACAGGCGCCATGAAGGTTACTCCTGCTCACGACCCTAACGACTTCGAACTGGGCAAGCGCCATGGCCTGGAAGAAATCTGCGTATTCAATGACGACGGATCAATTAACGAGAACGGCGGCAAATACTGCGGCCTGGGCACATATGAGGCCAGGGAAGCCGTTGTTAAGGATCTGGAGGAACTGGGCCTGCTGGTTAAGACAGTAGACCATGAGCACAGCGTAGGTTATCACGACAGGTGCGGCACAATCATTGAGCCAATGATCAAGCAGCAGTGGTTCGTCAAGATGGACGAGCTCATCCAGCCTGCTATCAAGGCTGTTGACGAGGGTGAAATCCAGCTGATCCCTGCCAGAATGTCCAAGCTGTACCATAACTGGACAGACAATATCCGTGACTGGTGCATTTCCCGTCAGCTCTGGTGGGGCCACAGGATTCCGGCATATTACTGCGAGGAATGCGGTGAGATGGTTGTCTCCAAGACCCAGCCGGACAAATGCCCGAAATGCGGATGCACACACTTCCATCAGGACGAGGACTGCCTGGATACATGGTTCTCATCAGCACTCTGGCCGTTCAGCACACTGGGCTGGCCTGAGGATTCTGAGGACGTTAAATACTTCTATCCGACAGACCTGCTCGTAACAGGATATGATATTATCTTCTTCTGGGTTATCAGAATGATATTCTCAGGGTATGAGCATATGGGAGAAAAGCCGTTCAAGGCCGTTCTTTTCACAGGACTGGTAAGGGACGACCAGGGCCGCAAGATGAGTAAATCATTAGGCAACGGCATCGATCCGCTGGAGGTTATTGACAGATACGGCGCTGACGCCCTGAGATTTACTCTGGCAACAGGTAACTCACCTGGAAACGACATGCGTTTCTATTACGAGCGTGTTGAGGCCAACAGAAACTTCGCTAACAAGATCTGGAACGCTTCACGTTTCATTATGATGAACATGCCTGAAGAAGGCATTAAGAAGGTTGATAAAGCACTCCTTACAGATGCTGACAAGTGGATCCTGTCCAAGGTCAACACCTTAGCTAAGGATGTTACTGAAAACCTTGATAAATACGAGATTGGCATCGCGGCAGATAAGCTCTATGAGTTCATCTGGGAAGAGTTCTGCGATTGGTACATTGAGATGGTTAAGCCTCGTCTGTACGCTGATGACAGCACCAAGGCAGCAGCTCTGTGGACACTGATGACAGTGCTCATGCATTCACTGAAGCTCCTTCATCCGTATATGCCGTTCGTAACAGAAGAGATTTATACTACACTGCAGCCGCTGGCCAGCGAAGAATATCCGGAAGAATCCATTATGATCTCACCATGGCCGGTTTACAGTGAAGAGCTGAACTTCGCTGACGCGGAAGAGAAGATCGAGGTTATTAAAGAAGCTGTCCGCGGCATCAGAAATGTCCGTACGGGCATGAATGTTCCGCCTTCAAAGAAAGCAGTTGTATATGTAGTCTCAGAATCTTCACATTTTAGGAGTATATTTGAAGAAGGTAAGATTTTCTTCGCTACTCTCGCCAAGGCATCAGAGTGTTATATCCAGTCTGATAGAGAAGGCATCCACGAGGACGCGGTATCTGTTCAGCTGGCCGATGGAGCCATCTATATTCCTCTGGAGGAGCTCGTTGATATCTCTAAGGAAATCGAGCGTCTCGAGGGAGAGAAAAAGCGTCTGACAGGCGAACTGGCAAGGGTTAACGGCATGCTCAGCAATGAAAAATTCATCAGCAAAGCGCCTGAAGCCAAGATTGCCGAGGAGAGGGAGAAGAAAGAGAAGTACACTAAGATGATGGAGCAGGTTGAGAGCCAGCTCGCGAAGCTTAAGAAATAACAGGAGAAATTATGATTAATTTTGATGAAGAAATAAAGAAATTCCATCCAAGCCTGGAAGTTGACGACGTGGAAAAGGTTGCCAAGACTGAGAATGCCGCCAATGACCTGACAGATCTCATGCTGGAAGTCATGAACGGAAAGAAGAAAAAATAGGCAATAAGAGGAATTATCAATGAAGTGTTACAAATGCGGAAGCTTTCTTTACGAGAGTGACTACTGCTCCGCCTGCGGCGCGGATGTTTCCACTTACAAGGTCATCGTAAAGAAATCAAACGAATTTTATAACAAAGGTCTGGGTTATGCCCGCGACAGGAACCTGTCCAGGGCTATTGAGTGCCTGGAAACCAGTCTTAAGATGTTCAAAGGCAATATTGCTGCCCGCAACCTGTTAGGACTTATTTACTATGAAATGGGCGAGTATGCTATGGCTCTGGCCCAGTGGGTAGTAAGCAAGAGCATGCAGAACGACAACAATATGGCTGACTATTTCCTGGGTACGGTACAGGACAACAAGCCGGACCTGGATCTGATGTCACTGACCATACGTAAATATAACAAGGCGCTGACATATATCGAGCAGAACAACTACGATCTGGCTGAGATCCAGTTAAAGAAACTCCTGAACGAGAACCCTCACCTGGTCAAGGGACACCAGCTCCTTGCACTGCTGCAGATCAGAAAGCAGAAGTACGCGGAGGCCAGAGTGGCCCTCAGGAAGGCTGAGCGCATCGACAGGGGCAATCCAACGACTATTTCTTACATGACCTTTGTCAGTGAAGAGATCAAGGACGAAGAGAAGGACCTGTCACCATCCGAACTCAGAGCCAAGAGGACAGCGGAGAAGTCCGCTACAGATGAGCGCGCACCGCTCAGCGGCGATGACGTTATCATCCCTAAGTCATCATACAGGGAGTACAATCCGACCACCATGGCGGTCATTCAGATCATCATCGGTGTGCTGATCGGAGCGGCGATCATATTCTTCATCGTAACTCCTGCCAAGACCAAGGCGCTGAGAAATGAATCCGCCAAGGCACAGGCTGAATACCAGGCCCAGATAGAGGAACTCCAGAATCAGATTTCGGAATTGGCCGATGACGATTCGGTCATGGCCGAAAGAGATAATTACAAGAATCTGGTAAATGCTTACGCTGCATATATTGAAGAGGACTACACCGGCGCAGCAGAGTATCTGATGAAGATCAAAAAGCCGGAGGCAGTAGGTACAGGATTTGCGGCAATGTACGAGGAGTTCGGTACAGCTGCCCTGAGACAGGCAGGCGAGGCGCTTTCAGACGAAGGCTTCGCGCTGTACAGCGACAACAGGTTCGCGGATTCCATCAAAGTCTTCGAGAAGTGTCTGGAGTACGACCCGAATAACGAATACGCGCCATATTATCTCGGCATGTGCTACTACTTCACCAACGACGCGGCGAACGCCCTCAAATACCTGAGGCAGTACGTGGATAACTTCCCTGGCGCGTCCCATGTGGATGAGGCATACGAGATCATAGATGCAATTGAATAATAAAGAGAACGGGCTGAGCGATCAGCCCGTTTTTTATTGCACTTGAGTTTTTTCCCCGAAAAAGCTACTATTAAGGCATGAAAGAAACAATGCTTATTTTTGATCTGGACGGTACTCTGTGGGACTCTTCTCAGCCTGTTGCTGAGTCCTGGAATGAGGTGTTTGAGAGGAGAGGATCAAGCCTTCATCTGACGGCAGAAGATATACGAAATGTTATGGGCAAGACAATGGAGGAGATTGCCCGCACTATACTGCCGGTATACGACGAGGCCGGAAAGGCGTTATTTGCTGAATGCGAAACATATGAGGTGGATTACATCTCAATTCACGGAGGTACGCTCTACGAAGGAGTTGAGGAAACTCTGAAGAAACTGAAAGATGACGGCTACAGGCTGGCCATAGTCAGCAACTGCCAGTCAGGCTATATCGGCGCTTTCCTTAAGTCCATGAAAATGGGCGAATATTTCTGTGACATTGAGGAATGGGGCAATACCCTAAAGCCTAAGGACGAGAACATCCGCCTTGTTATGGAGCGCAATAACTGCACACGCGCCATTTATATTGGCGACACTCAGAAGGATATGGATTCGGCCAGAGGTGCTGGCATTCCGTTCATACACGCTGCATACGGCTTCGGACAGACTGCCCTGCCGGACGGCGTTATATATGCATTTGACGAGCTGCCGGAGGCAGTCAAGACAATAGGAGGGGACAAATGAAACTGAAGCTTAACATGAGACGGACCTTTCTGATCGGTTTCGCCTTTTTTGGAATCCTGCTTTTATGGCAGGTCTATGACTCCTGGTGCCCGACGTTCCTGACAGACATTTTCGCTCATAATATGTATGGGCTGACGTCCGCGGAACTGAAGCTGAGCGATCCGGCCAAGATACTGAACGTTCAGTGGCTGGTCGGTATCATCATGGCATGTGACAATCTGGCGGCGCTGATCCTGCTTCCGATATTCGGAAACATTTCAGACAAGACCAAGTCACCTATCGGCAAGAGAATGCCATTCATCCTGGTCGGAACATTTGTTGCCGCGGTTGCGTTCCCGTTTGTGCCGCTGTTCTTCCATAGCAACAATGTTGTCGGAATGATCATAATGATGGCCATCGTGCTGATGTTCATGATGATGTACAGGAACCCTGCGGTTGCGCTGATGCCTGATATTACTCCTAAGCCGCTCAGGGCCAAGGCCAACGGCATCATCAATATCATGGGATATCTGGGCGGCGCGTTTGCGACTGTTCTGGGTATCTTCCTGAAGCTGAGCGACTATATCAATGTTTCTGACAGAGCAGATAAAATGTGGATCATTGAGATCCCGTTCATAGTTGCGTCCATCCTGATGCTGATCTCTGCACTGGTACTGTTCCTGACCATCAGGGAAAACAAGATTGCAGACGAGATGAAAGAACAGATGGAGCTGGGCGAGCAGATGGCTGCCATCGAGAATCCTGTAACGGACGAAGGACCGATGTCACCTGCCAACAAGAGAATGCTTCTCGCCATCCTCGGCGCGGAGTTTCTGTGGTTCATGGCTGACAATGCCATCGGCACATATATCGGTAACTATGTAATCTATTACCTGAATTCAGTATCCAGCGCGACCATGATTCTGACAATCGCAGGCGGCGTTGCTTCAGTAGTAGGCTTCGCAATCGCTGGAGGCATTGCAGAGAAGATAGGCAGGAAGTGGACGGTTTCCATCGGACTTATTGTCACCTTTGTCGCACTTCTGGTTATGATTTTTGTCAAACCGACGAACGTTGTAACCGGCGTCAACGGCGAGTTTTCATTCCCTGTTCTGCTTTATGGCGTATGGGTACTCAAAGGCTTCGGCATGGCGCTGGTTCACAACTGCTCCTTCCCAATGGTTGTGGAACTGTGCTCATCCAAGAAGATCGGCAAATTCACCGGATATTATTACACAGCCAGCATGGCTGCGCAGACGGTTACTCCTGTACTGCTCGGACTCGTATTCATGAAGAGCGGCGTTTGGGGAGCACTGCCTGTATACGCGGCTATCCTGATCGCGTTGAGCTGCATTGTATTTACAATACTGGTTAAGAATATAAAAGTTAAAAAAGTTGAACTGACCAAAGGTTTGGAGGCACTTGGAAACGATGACTAAGCAATTTGACAAGTCATATTTCTATCATAAGAATTTCGCGCACAGAGGTCTTCACAACAAGGAAGAAGGCATACCGGAGAATTCCCTGGCTGCTTTCAGGGAGGCTGTGAAGTATGGATACGGCGTTGAACTGGATGTACAGCTGTCCAGCGACGGACAGGTGGTCGTTTTTCATGACGACACCGTAGACCGTATGTGTGAGGCAACAGGCCGGGTGGACAGCTTCAGTTATGACGAACTGAAGGAAATGAAACTCCTGGATACTGATGAGCGCATCCCTCTGTTCACGGAAGTGCTGGATGTGCTCAGCCAGGGTCAGGGCCCGGTGATCGTTGAGCTCAAGAACGGCCCAAATAACGGAGAACTGTGCGTTAAGACCTATGAGATACTGAAGGGTTATAAAGGAGTATACTGCATCGAGTCATTTAACCCATTGATCGTTAACTGGTTCAGAAAGAATGCGCCTGAAGTCTTCAGAGGCCAGCTGGCTACGCTGAAAAAGAATTATTCAGGCCAGTCGCCTTTTGTTGCAGGGCTACTGTCTAACTGTTCTTTCAGTTTCATAAATAAACCGGATTTCATAGCATATGAGAATGTAGACAGGCCTGCGCGTGTGCACCGCCTCAGGAAGAAGGGCGTGCTGCTCATAGCCTGGACCTCCAGGACTCCGGATGTGGATCAGGAGAAAAATGACGCCGTGATATTCGAAAACTACAGACCGGATACAGCTTATTGAAAAGTAACAGGTTTTTTGTATAATTAGAGTGTATAAACTATTAAGGGGGCATACAGTATGAAGAAATATTTAGCATTTATCATAGCAGCCTTGGTTGTTATAGCCAGCCTGGCAGCCTGCAAGCCTAATCTGCCGCCTAAACCGACAGAGGAGCCGACGACCAAAGCCACACAGCCTACTACTCCGGAACCGGAGACCACGACAGAGGCACCGACTACTACAGCACCGACTACCACAGCTCCTGATTCAGCTACTGAAGAAGTTGATTTTGAAACTTTCTATGATGTTTTCGATGGCGACAATATCCGCTGGACATGCGCGGGACAGTATTCTACTGACTATATAGAATTTGCTATTGAAGATGGTCAATTGTATCTGATAATGGGCCGTGAAAACGAAGATTACGACGAATATGCAGTTGCTCAGGTTGACAAGATCTATTATGACGGCAACGCTGACGTAGTCACACTGATGATCAGTGAATACACAGATGAGCTGCCTTCGAACGTATTCACTATTGAAATGGAGAGGTTCGATGACGGATATATCATGGCTAACAACTACTACGCAGACTATTCAGTGGGCGAGTATGCTTCCCAGGAATACGGATACAATATCATGTTCGAGTATCAGGATCCTGAACTGAATGAAGCATATTACCCATATCTGGGCCTCAGCTCTGACGGAAACTTCGTTATGTGTGAGAATTATTATGAAGGAATGATGTACTTCTACGGCACATACGAGCTGACCGACGATGAAGTAATCTGTACAGTAACCAGCACAGACCCTGCGTCACTGGACGGTATCGCGGGCGGTGACACCAAGACGATCTACTTCTGGATCGATGAAGATGGCAATCTGCTCATTGAGCAGGACATCTGCTACACACGGTACGGAGCACTCTTCACCTACGTTGGAGAATACTAAAATACAAATGTTAAAGGCTGCCTGAAAGGGCAGCCTTTTTTATGACTAAAATTCATATTCCTTGGCCTTGCCGTCTCTGACTGCGAAGACCATCTCTCCTGCCTTGACGGGGACAGAACTGCCGTTGCTGAGTTCTGTCACGGCAGCAGTAACTGCGTCTATTTCCTCATCACGCACAGCAACTTTAAATAAAACATTTTCCGCATAAACGGTATCGATCAGAGGCAGAGACCTGTCTGCGATGAAACGCTGCATCTTTGTAACCAGTGAATAGTCGCAGCTGATATCCATGACCGAACCGGGATATACTTCGCAGATGTCCGCATTGTCCATTCCGGCTGAAGCGGCAGATGAATATGCCCTGACCAGGCCTCCGGTACCGAGCAGAATGCCGCCGAAATATCTGGTGACCACGATGCAGGTGTTGCGCACGTTTCTGCCGGTCAGTACGTCCAGAATGGGCCGTCCGGCAGTCCCCTGGGGCTCCTTGTCATCAGAGAACCTGGCGATCTCATTGTTGCGGCCGATCACATACGCGTAGCAGTTGTGGCGCGCGTCCCAGTATTTCTTGCGGAGCTCATTTATGAAATTGTTGGCTTCCTCTTCGGAGTGGACCTCCCTGACCGTGGCGATGAAACGTGACTTCTTTTCCGTGATCTCGCCTTCGGCCGTTCCGAGGGAAACATAATAAGCAGATCCCATTATTTAACCCTTTTTTAATAGTCGTAAAGAAATGTTAACATTTTTTCACTGAATAGACAACTTAAACCGTTATACTTACTGGATTCCTGAAGATCAGGGCTTTTTTGACTTTAATTGCCAAATGAGGTATAATCTATAAACCTATATGCTTAAATTGGGGGAGTTTAAATTGAAATTTGATTCTCAAGAAGTAAAGAATAAACAACAGGGACTGACATCGAAAAAACATAAAAAGACAACCAAGAAGAGGGTTAAGGTAGTCAAGTACATCCTTTTAACTCTTCTTTCGATTATCTGCATAGGTGTTTGCACTGGACTCGGGGTGGTAGTCGGCGCTGCCAAATCCACACCGGACATTACTGAAGTTAACGTACTGCCGACCATGTACCCGTCCGTAATCCTGGACGATGCCGGCAACCAGATGATCAAACTGTCGATGGCAGGATCAAAAAGAACTGAGGCTACATCCGAGGAAATCCCGGACAGGCTGAAATGGGCTTTCGTCGACATAGAGGACGAGCGTTTCTACCAACACAGCGGTATCGACCCGGTAGGTATCCTGAGAGCTATCATTGATAACCTCAAGGGCACCAAAGAAGGCGCATCCACTATTACACAGCAGTTGATCAAGAACAACGTTTTCGAGACAGGCGGCAGGGAGAGGAGCACAGGCTCACTGATCAAGAGAAAGATCCAGGAGTGGGTACTCGCGCTCAACCTCGAGAAGCAGATGACCAAGGACGAGATTCTGGTTACATATCTGAATACCATCAACCTGGGAGGCGGCAACTACGGCGTTAAGGAAGCAGCCAAGTATTACCTGAATAAGGACCTGTCACAGCTCACCATTTCAGAGTGCGCTGTACTGGCTGCCATTACACAGAACCCGAGTGCCAACAACCCGGCACTCCATCCGGAGAAGAATAGGCAGAGAATGAACGCTGTTCTCGCAAATATGCTGGAGAACGAGCACATTACACAGGCTGAGTATGATGAGGCTATGGCTGACAATGTCTACGACAGGATTTCCACCATTTCATCATCCACAGCTAACAGCAGCATCTATTCATACTTTGTAGATGCTCTGCTCGAAGAGGTTCTGGAGGACCTGCAGGAGGATGCCGGCTATACATACGCACAGGCTTATAATGCTGTATTCAGCGGTGGCCTGACTATTTATTCAACACAGAACACACAGGCTCAGCGTATCGTTGAGACCGAGCTTAATAATGAAGAAAACTACGACACTGTAGATATTTCATATTCCATCAGCTGGGATCTCTCAGTTAAGAAGAAAGACGGCACAATGAGATATTACAACCAGACCGCGATCGACAAGTACTATCGTGAAGAGCTGGAGAATGAAGACTACCGTCTGAACTTTGATACTAAAGAAGAAGCTGACGAAGAAATCGCCAGATTCAAGGAGACCATCCTCGAGAGCGGCGATGAGATCACATACGAGAATGTTGTATATACATTACAGCCTCAGGCTTCATTCACTCTGATGGATTACACCAACGGCCACGTGCTGGCAATAGTTGGAGGCAGAGGTGAGAAGAAGTACAATCTGTCACAGAACCGTGCTACCAATACTACCAGACAGCCGGGTTCCACATTCAAGATTGTTGCGGCCTTTGCACCGGCACTGGATACAGGAGCATGCACACTGGCTACTACATTTGACGACGCGCCGTTCAGATATGGCCATACTGACAAATACATCAGGAACTGGTGGGGCGATGAATACAGAGGCCTCCATACCATCCGTGACGGTATCCGCGACTCCATGAACATCGTGGCCTGCAAGACGCTTTACTATATTGGCGCCAGCCAGTGTATCCCATATCTGCAGAGCTTTGGATATAAGCACATTGACGAGCAGGAAGATGCCAACATGGCAACAGCTATCGGTGGTATCACACACGGCATCACCAACCTTGAGAACTGTGCTGCATTCGCGTCAATCGCTAATAAGGGCGAATACATTGAGCCTACATTCTATACCAAGATAGTTTCCAGGGATGGCAAAGTCATCCTGGAGAAGAATCAGGATAGACACAGAGTTATCGAAGAAGAGACCGCGTCACTGCTCACCAATGCGATGAGAGACGTTGTCCGCAGCGGAACCGGTGTTAAATGCGCAATAGACGCTGCACCGCTGGCAGGCAAGACAGGTACCACCAATAACACTTATGATATCTGGTTTGTAGGATATGTTCCTAACGGACTGTGCAGCTGCATTTGGATCGGATATGACGCTAATGGCATCACTATTCAGGATCCGAATATGCAGAAGCCATTCTACTCCAGAGTTATGAACCAGCTGGTAGAGGCTCTGGACAGAGGCGACGGCAGCTTCGAAATGACCGGAGATATCGTTCAGGCTACAGTCTGCAACAAATCAGGTCTGAGACCTAATGAGTTCTGCGGCGATGATCCGGGCGGCAGCTGTATTATTACTGAATATTTCCGCGCAGGCACAGTACCGGCAGATACATGCGAAGTTCATGAGAAAGTCAAGATCTGTAAGGAAACAGGCATGATCGCTAACGAGTTCTGCCCGAAGGATCAGGTTGAGGAGAAGATATTCAGAGTCAGACCTAACGATGTGGATGGTACTGAGCCTAAGGGCACAACCCCTGATTCCCAGTATGAGAAACCTAAAGAGGAATGTAAGATCCACAATAAGGATACTGCTACGTCCACACTTCCGCCTGAGACCACAGAGTCCTCAGATACAGGCCTGAAGAAGGTAACTGTTAACGGCGTAGAACTGACCAGCCCGCCGTATGCATTAACCGTTTCAGCCGGCACAACGACGGCTACGATCAAGGCGACAGCATCCGATCCGAATGCTACTATCAAGGGCACGGGTACCAAGGAACTGGCAATAGGCAGCAATACATTCAAGATTACGGTTATTGCGCCAAACGGCTCATCCAAGTCATACAATGTCGTAATTGTAAGACCTGATGATCCGACCGATCCGCCGACCGATCCGCCAACAGACCCGCCGACAGACCCGCCGACAGACCCGCCGACAGATCCACCAACAGACCCACCGACAGATCCGCCGACAGATCCGGATGAGACGACAAATGAAGAACCATAAATAAATGGTTAAAGAAAAGAGCCATCTCGCTGTGAGATGGCTCTTGTTTTTATATATGTCTGGCTGATAGGAATTGTTTTATGAATATTGGATAGGCTCCGAAGATGAATCCCGTTATCAGGAAATACCGCAGGAAATCACCGGCCCAGAAGTATTCGCCAAATAATCCGAAGAGTGCCTTAAAGCCTGCATTAAGACCAAATACAATGGCAAGACCCAGAACAATTTTAATGAGCTGCAACCACCATCTGTCGCATCTTTCACTGAAATTGATGTAGGTGCTTTCAAAGTACCATGAGATGATCAGTGCAGAGAAAATGCCGCTGCTTTTGACCGCTTCCAGCATGTTGTCGTACGCAATAACCTCATTGTAAAAGAGGGCCAGAGATACGCACAGCAGCACGACCGGGAATATAAGCAGGATAAACATGAACTTCAGGTACTGTGTCCTGTCGGTCGCTGTATTGTCCATATATTTGTTTACCAGGATAGTGACAACAATAGCTATGATCAGGCCGAAACCGATGTCGAGCAGTGTATCCAGCCCGAGGTACAGCTGTGAAAACGGCACCAGGATCAGGAATATCACTGCAATGATCTTTGCCCAGATGCGAGACTCCTTCATAAGAGCGGTTATGGAGATACATCCTATGCCCAGTGAGCGCATGGATGGAAATGACAGGGTCGTTTTGGAACGGAAAATGCCGTCAACCGGCTTAAATGAAGAATCTCTGATTACAGGTGAAGGCATGTGGAATATCACCTTGAGGAGATGCCCCAGAGTGCCTGCGATAATAAATGAAAATGACAGCCTGTAAGCCAGTCTCTTGTCATAGCACCAGAAACAGAGCGCCATGGCAAGGAGCAGGAAAACCTCGCTCCCCAGAAAAGAAACAACGGACAGGAGCGTATTTAATAAAGGTATTCGGATTTCTGAAAGCGCGTAAAGTAATGACATAGCTGCTCCGTTATCTAAATATTACAGTGATGAATAAGATACCCACGCAGCACAGGAGGTCAAAGACCACTCTTAAAGGCTTGGATTTAGGCAGGGTGCCGAAATCCGCCAGGCCGATTGATGTGATGACGGCAGGAAGCATGATGCGGAATATATTAGGGTAATGTCCCGCACCGCACAGGAGCCCTTCTGCGTATGGCATAACAAAATTATTCGTAAATAGTACGAACATAATAACAAGACTTAAGAAAATGAACAAGCGTGTTTTAGTCACAAATCCTTCCACGTGGTTTCTGTGCCTGCGCGGAATGATAACCAAAATCGCGAAAATCATTATAATAATAAAGATGATGTTTCCGAAATACTGCTCAATGGAATTGATATAACCATTTGCAAAGCGAGAGACCTCAGCTGGCATAAAGCTGAAATCAGTCATCTTAAGCTTCAGCACTACAAACCCTCCCGCGAACAGCAGAGGAATGAACATTTCCAGGATATCCATTATCTTGTGCCTGCAGATAATAAACGTGATAAACAGAGCTGCAGTCATAGCCGGCAGCATCAGCACGTCTGAACCGGCCAGTCCGGTACCGACGAAGATCAGCAGAAAAACGAAAATAGGATATTGAACAGAAATCTTCTCTGCAGTTACCAGATGCATGAAGCAGTAGAACACAAGCGGGAAGATTATATTTACCAGCACCATAGACGCGGAAACAGGGTCAGCATTCAGCAGTCCCGGCGCGGAAAAAACTGAAACAGGGCACGTGTTGAGCAGGGCAGCAATCAGGAGGAACGGAGCGATGCGTCCTCTGCCGGTCTCTCTGCCTATTAAGAAAAGCGCCATGTAATGCAGTGGTATGGTTATCAAAGGAATGATGATCGTGCAGGCGGTGCTCACTGAACAGCCTAAGATTAAACAGCTGGCTGCCCAGAGAGTCTCCCAGAATGAAAGGACCAGACCGGTACCGGACAGATCCAGATTGCCCATGATGGCAGTGATCTGAGCCGCAGTTTCATTGCCGGAGGGATCAGATGTAATGATCACGCGGTAAATCTGGAAGGCCATAAGCGCCAGAAACGCCAGCATGTATATAATATGCCACCAGCTCTCTTTGGCAGTTGCGGCCAGAGACAGACAGGCATTTTTAATATCCATGACAAGAGAGAAATTCTTCCGGATGAGGCTGAAAATGATATATAGGATCAGAATAACCACTATTTCTGACATCAGCAGATATTTAAGGTAATTCAGATCAAACAGCCTGAACATGAAAGGGATGGTGTCAGCAAAGAAAATTGCGGACAACAAAACAAAGCCTGACAGAACTCTTGAAGCGAACCCTCTTTCGGTGCGGAAGATCAATTGTGCCAGGCTGCCGGTCAGATAACAGACCGCAATAATTATTAATGCGGCGGCTGCCGCCATCAGTAATAATTCAAACTTCATTTTATACCTCAAAAATATTTTAATATTTAAATAGGTTTTTGCCAAACACTTTTATAATGGATTTTCTGCTCTAAATATTGTAAAATTATCTGATAAACCTATTGAGGAATGTTATGAATAAAAAAATCCTGGTAGTGAGCCAGAGGTTCTGGCCGGAGAACAATCAGATAAACGACATATGCGAAGGCTTCATTGAGAGAGGCTATGACGTTGACGTGCTCTGCGGTCAGCCAAACTATCCGAGTGGTGAATTCTACAAAGGTTACAGCTCATTCAAGCCCGGCAGGGAAGAACACCGCAGGATGAATATCTACCGCACCATGGAGATCAAGAAGAACAACTACTCCAGCCTCAGGATGTTCCTCAATTACGTGACGTTTCCTATAGCGAGTATGTTCAAGAAGGCTGCGCTCAGGAAGAATGATTATGACAGGATCTTTATTTATCAGCAGTCACCGGTCATGATGAGCCTGGCGGGTCTGAGCATAGGCAGGAGCAGAAGGATACTCACAACCATGTTCGTGCAGGACGTTTGGCCGGAGAGGCTCTACGATGAGCTGGACGTTAAGAGTTATGTGTTCAACAGATTTCTGACACGCCTGTCCGCATGGCATTACAGAAGGGCCAACCGTCTGATCGTCACATCAGAGGCAGCCAAGAGCTATCTGATCAGGGAAATGAATATCCCTGCGGGCAGCATCCACTGTATTCCGCAGTTCCCGTACCGCGTAATGGAGAAGGATATGCGCAGCGAAGAACTGATGGAGCGCTACGCAGGCAGCTTCAATATAATGTTCATTGGTGATATTACGAATGAGTATTCCTTTGACACCATTCTGGAAGCGGCGCGGCGGATTGACCGGCATGCCATCCGTGACATAAGGTTCATCATTGTCGGAGACGGCCTGAACCTGAAAGACCTCAAGGTACGTGTAAACAAGCTCAATCTTCACGATTACTTCTTTTATGAAGAGCATGTGCCTGCCGGCCGTCTGGGCAGGTTCGCGAGCATAGCCGATGTGCTCATCGCATGCACTCCGATGGACAGGGCCAACTCACTTGTCCAGTACCATCTGGTCGCAAACTATATGGCAGCAGGCAAGCCTCTTGTATTGGCCATGGGCACAGGCCCTAAGAGAATGATCAGGGCTGCAGGGTGCGGCCTGGCATCTGAACCGGACGACGCGGACGGCCTGTATGAAAACATTATGCGCATGTACAGGACACCTAAGGCGGAGCTCCGCGAAATGGGCAGAAAAGGCCGTAAATACCAGCGCGAACATTTTGGCAGAGACAACTGCATAGACCAGATACTGGATGTAATTTATGACGAAAAATTGTGACAGAAAGCGTTCAAATTTACACCACATCAAAAACACAGAAGCATCACATTTTTTATTTACTATTTTTGAAAATGAACGATACAGGTTTTTGCCCGTAAATGTTTAAGGAGGCGTATATATAGATGTCAGATGATTACAACAAGAATGACCTTAATATGAATGAAAACGGATCTCAGCCTGAGAATGAAAAAAGAGATGAGACACCGAGATGGCAGCCGGATCCTGTCAGGTACAACACATCATCAAATGTTGTAACCCAGGTGGAGAAGCCCAAGAAGAGATGGCTGATCCCTCTGTGCATAGTTATTGGATTGATGGTGGCAGCTATCTGCGTTGCTATTTTCTTTGGTATCAAGACTATCAATGATAAAGTCAAGAGCCTTGAGAATAACACATATAATACAGCCATTAATGAGTCATCAGGAGGCGAACTGACGGTAGCTGATACGTCATCAGTCAGAGACGGATCCATTATCATAACAGACGTGTCTGAAGTGGTTGATAAAGTAATGCCTTCAGTTGTATCTGTTACTTCCAGATCATTTGTATATTCAGGAGGCTATGGCGGATACTGGAGCTCATTCTTTGGAAACGGCCAGCAGACTGAAGTCGAGAGCGGCATCGGATCAGGAACCATTATTTCCAAGAACGATTCGGAACTGTTGATCCTGACCAGCTACCATGTAGTTGAAGAATCCTCCTCATTGTTTGTAACATTCAATAATGACGTATCCGTGGACGGCTATATCAAGGCCGTCAGCGAGTCAGACGATATAGCTGTAGTGGCTGTTCCTTTATCAGAAATCGATCAGGATACCATGAATGCCATCAAGATTGCCACAGTATCATTTGAGAAACCTAAGGTAGGCGAAGGCGTCATCGTTATTGGAGATGCTCTTGGATATGGCCAGAGCGTTACCACCGGAATCATCAGCGCGATTGATAAAGACATTACTGTTGAAGGCAGGGATCTGATCGCACTCCAGACAGATGCCGCAATTAATAATGGTAATTCAGGCGGATGTATGTTAAACTCCCGTGGTGAAGTTATCGGCATCAGCGAGGCCAAGATCAGCAATTCCGCTGTTGAAGGCATGTGCTATGCCATCCAGATTTCCAGTTATTCCTCTCTGATAGAGGACCTGGTCAGCAGACCATCCACAGCGCAGCAGATAGAAACACCTGCAGTTACAGAAGGCGGAGCCTTCCTTGGAATATACGGCGCGGACATTGACAGTGAGAAATCCCAGGAATACGATATTCCGGAAGGCGTATATGTATCCAATGTCATTGCCGGAGGCGGAGCTGAGGCAGCAGGCATCGTGGCGGGAGACGTTATAGTAGGAGTTGACAATGTCAAGCTCTCCACTATGGATGCGCTCCAGAGTGTGCTCGCCACACACAAACCGGGAGATACTGTTGAGTTGACATTATACAGGTACAATGGCAACACATATACCATGATCACTTTGACAGTAGTCCTTACACAAAGAATCAGTTAAAGGTGAATTAATAATATGCCGGATGAAAAAGATTTCATGAATAAAGATGACGACCGCGAAACTGTGTGCCATGTGTGCCACAGATCTGAGAGCAAGGCGGGCAAGATGCTGAGACTTCCTGGCGGAGTGCATCTGTGCGTCGATTGTCTCCAGAAGACGATGGACTCATTCGAAAATTCAGGATTTGATATGAATAATATGCCATTTATGGGTATGCCGATGACAGGCATGCCTTTTGGCAATTTTGGAAATAATAACGAAGAGATCCCGGGAGACAGCCAAAAGGCTATCCAGGGCGAGGTGATCAACCCTGACGGATCATCTGCAGACGGAGATGGCAAGCCGGAGGACGAGAAGACTTCAGGCGGACCTAAGAAGGGTATGCCGAATATCAGCTTCATAAACCTGGCAGATCTGCAGAACAGCTTTGGCCGCAGACAGCAGGTCAAGAAGAAAGACCCTTCAGAGCGCAAGGGTCCGCTGATCGATCCTGACAAGATCCTGCCGCCGCATAAGCTCAAAGAGAAATTAGACGAGTATGTTATCGGCCAGGAGAAGGCCAAGAAAATAATTTCCGTAGCTGTATACAACCACTACAAGAGAATACTCGCCGGAGACACATTCAAGACTGATGACGGCGTTGAGATCGAGAAGTCCAACGTCCTGATGATCGGTCCAACAGGCTGCGGCAAGACACATATAGTCAAGACACTCGCCAGACTGCTGGATGTGCCGCTGGCTATTACTGACGCCACATCCCTGACCGAAGCCGGATATATCGGCGACGATATTGAAAGCGTTCTGTCCAAGCTGCTGGCAGCAGCGGACAATGATGTGGACAAGGCCGAGATCGGTATCGTATTTATCGATGAGATCGACAAGATCGCCAAGAAGAATTCCACCAGAGGCAGGGACGTCAGCGGTGAGTCTGTACAGCAGGGCCTCTTAAAGCTCCTTGAAGGCAGCGAGGTGGAGGTGCCGGTCGGAGCTACCAGCAAGAACGCCATGGTTCCGCTGACCACCATTGATACCAAGAATATCCTCTTCATCTGCGGAGGCGCATTTCCTGAGCTGGATGACATCATCAAGGAGAGAATGAAGCAGAAGACCTCCATGGGCTTTAACGCAGACCTGAAGGATAAATACGACAACATGGAGAATATCGCTGACTACGTTGAGACAGAAGATTTAAGGAAATTCGGCATGATCCCGGAATTCCTCGGACGTCTGCCTATAGTATGTACCCTCCAGGGCCTCAGCAGTGATATGCTCGTTAAGGTTCTGAAGGAGCCTAAGAACGCGATCCTCAAGCAGTACCAGAAACTCCTGGAGCTTGATGAAGTCAAGCTGGAGTTTGAGGATGACGCGCTGCTCGCCCTCACAGAGAGAGCAACCAAGAAGGAAACCGGTGCCAGAGGCCTGCGTTCCATCATTGAGGAGATCATGCTGGATATCATGTATGAGATTCCTAAGGATGACAGCATCGGCAAGGTGATCATTACCAAGGATTACATCGAGAACAACGGGGCACCTATTATTGAGATCCGAAGCAACGGCAAACCTGCAAAACAGATTCCGGCAAAGACAGATTCCTATTGACAAATACGGAAGTTGGGTTGTAGAATATCTACCGTTGACGTGTGCATTTAGCTCAGCTGGATAGAGCGTCTGGCTACGGACCAGAAGGTCGGGGGTTCGAATCCTCTAATGCACGCTTGCCCCTTCAGATGAAGGGGCATTTTCTTTAACAGACAGTTCGCTTTGAGCCAAAGGAGTATTATGACTAAAAACGAATTTTTAACAATATTGAGAGGACAGCTGACCGGCAAGCTCAGTCAGGCTGACGTTGAGTCCAATATCAACTATTATTCAAATTATATCAATGAAGAGATGATGGGCGGCAAGACTGAGGAGGCTGTTATCGATGAGCTTGGCAATCCCCGCATGATCGCCAAGAATCTGGTGGCCGCTGCGGAACGTATCGCGGGCAACGGAGGCATTCCAAATAATACCACCTACACCTACGACGAGCAGGGCCAGGACAGTGAAGAGAGCGGCCCGACATACGGACAGACCTCGTCAGGAGGCGGCAGCGCTGTAGGACGGGTTATCGGTTCCATAGTAACCATCATCATAGCCGTGCTGGTTATATTCTTCCTGTTCAGGATGGGATTCTTCATGATCAGGCTGCTGATCCCGATCATAGCTATCCTGGTGATCGGAGGCATATTCCTGGCATTCTTCAGACGAAGATAACGAAGACATGTATGGAAGGGGGACAAAGATTTCTTTTGTCCCCTTTTTGTTTTCCTGCTTTTAAGATATAATTATCATGGCTGATTATGTATGAAAGGATACCTAAATGACATACGAACTGGTTGCGCCGTGCCACTTTGGGCTGGAGTCGGTGCTGAAGAAAGAAATAACGGATCTGGGCCTGGAAGTGGTCCAGGTAGAGGACGGCAGAGTCACATTCAAAGGAGATGAGGCTGCCATCGCCAGATGCAGCATTTTCCTGCGCACATGCGAGCGTATTTTGCTGAAAATCGGCCTCTTTAAGGCTGAGACGTTCGATGAACTGTTCGAGGGTGTAAAAGCGCTGGAATGGGAGAATTTCATCCCTGAGAACGGCAGATTCTGGGTCAAGAAGGCCTCATCCATCAAGTCTAAGCTGTTCAGTCCGTCTGACATACAGAGCATCGTTAAAAAGGCTGTTGTAGAGAGGCTTAAGCAGACATACAACAGAAGCTGGTTTGAAGAGACCGGAGAGGATTATCCGATCAGGGTGTTCATTCATAAAGACCAGGTGCTGGTTACCATTGACACCTCCGGTGAGTCACTCCACAAGAGAGGCTACAGGGCGCTGGCTTCAGACGCACCGATCTCCGAGACGCTGGCGGCAGCGCTCATCATGCTCACCCCGTGGCACAAGGACAGGATCCTTGTGGACCCGTTCTGCGGCAGCGGCACATTCTGCATTGAGGCAGCTATGATGGCCGCGAATATCGCACCGGGCATAGACAGGGAATTCCTCTGCCAGAGCTGGGAACATATGATCCCCAAGAAGGTCTGGTACGATGCCATCAGCGAGGCCAACGACCTGATCGACCTGAATATCGAGACTGACATCCAGGGTTATGATATAGACGAGAAAGTCATCAGGATAGCCAGACACAACGGCAGAGAAGCAGGCGTGGATAAACTCATCCATTTCCAGCAGAGAGCCGTACAGGATCTGAGCCATCCAAAGAAATATGGATTTATAATAACCAATCCGCCTTATGGCGAGAGATTAGAGGACCGGAACACGCTGCCTGAGATTTACAGGACCTTCGGACAGCGGTTCAGGATGCTGGACAGCTGGTCAGCATTCATGATCACTTCATACGCGGACGCTGAGAAGTATTTCGGCGCCAAGGCAACCAAGAACCGCAAGATTTACAATGGAATGATACGTACTTATTTCTATCAGTACATGGGACCTAAACCACCTAGATGAAAAAGGCTTTTGTAACCATAATTATCATATTGTCGGCAGCAGTAGGCATACTCCTCGGAGTAAGCTCTGTTAAAGACACCAATTATGTTGCGAAGAAGCCGGGTGTAAAGCTGGATAACAGCTCCTGGAACAGTATCCTCTCCAATTACGTCAATGATGAAGGCTTGAACCTCATGGTGGACGGCATCACCCAGGGCTCAAATGTGACCAGGGAAGTCACCATGGATGAGGACATGAACCTCATCTTCAGCCAGAATGCCGTCAGGGAGGCCTTTGACTGCGCGATTGATTTCTACGATGACGAGCTGCTTGTAATCGCCAAGGGCAATACCGTTGTAGAGATGAATATTAATGACAGCTTCCTGAACGTCAATGATAATGTTTATGACATTGAACATCCGCTGATAATGATAGGTGAAGATCTCTACATTCCAATGGAAGTGATCATCAAGGGCCTGGGCTATGAGTACTCATGGAACAGAAGGACTATGACAGTCAGCCTGATGAGCGAGAATCCTGACGTGGAGGGCATTCCGTATTACTATAACTACGCCGAGCGCGGCAGAATGACAGACGTCAAGGACCAGGGTGAATTCGGAACATGCTGGGCATTTGCGGCTATGTCAGCGCTGGAGAGCGCATTGCTGCCTGAAGAGAAATGGGACTTTTCAGAAGACCATCTGATCCATAACAACGGCTTTGAAATGGCGGACAACTCCGGCGGCGACTACATCATGGCGATGGCTTATTTCTCATCATGGAAGGGTCCTGTGCTCGAGGAGGACGACCCATACGGAGACGGCGAGACAGATACCAATCTGGCAGCAGTCAAGCATGTGCAGGAGATCCAGCTGATCCAGAACAAGGATTACGGCGCGATCAAGAAGATGGTATTCAAATACGGCGCTGTGTCGAGCTCGATCTACATTTCCACCCAGGATGAGAAGTATATAGATACCAGATATTATAACGTGGATGAAGCTTCCTACTGCTATCTGGATGCGGCTGTCCCGAACCACGAAATCGATATCGTCGGCTGGGATGATGATTATCCAAAGGAGAAATTCAACGTCGCAGTGCCGGGCGATGGAGCATTTATCTGCAAGAACAGCTGGGGCGAGGGCTTCGGCGACAACGGAATATTCTATGTGTCATATTACGACAGCGTGATCGGCGTGAACAGCGAGGCATATACTCGCGTTGAGCCAAATGATAATTACGATAATATTTACCAGCTGGATACCTGCGGATGGACAGGCAGGATTGGCTTCGACAGGAACAAAGCGTACTTCGCCAACGTTTTCCTGTCAGAACGCAATGAGACTCTGAGAGCGGTCAGCTTTTACGCGACAGGCCCTGACACAACATATACAGTCTATGTGTGCAGGCAGTTTGAAGATACATCATCACTCAAGGTGGACGACGCGTACGCATACGCCAAAGGCTCGTTAAAAAACCCGGGATATTACACCATTGAGCTGAGCGAGGACGTGGAAATCCACGGCGGAGATAAGTTCGCGGTAATTGTAGAGATAGATACTCCGGGTGCGAGCCATCCGGTGGCAATAGAAGTTAACGGCGAAGACCGCAGCGGCAGCATTGTGACAGAGGGCAAGGAAAGCTACATCAGCAGCTACGGTCTGGACTGGGAATGCACCCAGGAATCCTCAGACTGCAACGTCTGCCTCAAAGCATTCACGAACGACAGATAACGGAGAGAACAATGAAAGTAATAATGGCCACAGGCAATAAGAATAAAGTCAGAGAAGTGCAGGAAATCCTGCATGGCACCGGCATTGAAATCGTTTCAATGAAGGACGCGGGCGTGGACGTTGAAATCATCGAGAACGGCAAGACATTCGAAGAAAATGCTGCAATCAAAGCAGAGACCGTCTGTGCCGCATCAGGCTGCATTACGATCGCAGATGATTCCGGCCTCGAGGTAGACTGGCTGGGAGGTGCTCCGGGCATATACTCATCCAGGTTTATGGGTGAAGACACATCTTACGATATCAAGAATGCTGCCATCATTGAGAAGCTCAAAGACGCCAGGGGCGATGAGCGCAGCGCGCGCTTCATCTGCGCCATGGCAATAGCATATCCTGACGCTCCGACAAAGGTCTTTAAGGGAGTTTTTGAAGGACAGATAGCTTATGCTCCTGCAGGGCCAAATGGCTTCGGATATGACCCTATTTTCTATGTCCCGGAGCTGGGCTGCACGTCAGCAGAACTCAGCGAAGAGGAGAAAAACGCGGTGAGCCATCGCGGCAAAGCGCTCAGGCTCGCGGCCGCTGCATTGACTGAATAAAAAATACTAAAATCTCGTTGACATTGGCAAAAGCCTATTATATAATATCGTTTGCGTCGCGGAATGACGGGGTGTGGCTCAGTTTGGCTAGAGCGCTTGATTTGGGATCAAGAGGTCGCAAGTTCGAATCTTGTCACCCCGACGACATGCGGGTGTAGTTCAATGGTAGAACACTAGCCTTCCAAGCTAGATACGTGGGTTCGATTCCCATCACCCGCTTTTAGTTTATCCAAATAAACTAAAAGAAAAGAGTGTGTCTGTAGCTCAGCTGGATAGAGCAACGGCCTTCTAAGCCGTGGGTCGGGGGTTCGAAT
>JAFRYA010000003.1 GCA_017441295.1 Lachnospiraceae bacterium | reverse complement strand
GAATGAGAAGGTTAACGTTATGAACGTTGCCTGGGGACAGATCTGTGATATGGACAAGATCATCCTCTTCATTGGCGAAGGCAAGAGAACATGGCTGAATATCAAAGAGAGCAAGGCTTTTACGGTTGCGCTTGCTGACGAAGCACATATGGATGTGGCAGATTTCTTCGGCATCGCTTCCGGAAATAAGATCAACGATAAATTTGAGAGAACCGGATATCACGCAGTTAAAAGCGACAAGGTAAATGCTCCGATCATTGAGGAATTTCCTGTCGTTATGGAATGTGAACTGCTTGAATTCCTGCATACAGACTATGTGGAAGGCATCGTAGGAAAGATTGTAAATGTAAAAGCTGAGGAGGCAGTGCTTTCAGATAAAGGCAAGGTTGATCCGGTGAAACTTCACGCGCTGATGTTTGATCAATTCCAGAATGGATATTATGCAACCGGTGCCAAAGTGGGACAGGCCTGGAATGCAGGTGCTGATTTGATGAAGAAATAAATATTTATCATATATTTCATAGAAACTGTTGTTTAGGGGAACAAAAAATGTGCCAGCTGTTTGGTATTAATTCATATAAACCATATAGGGCGAATGAGATTCTTGCGCGCTTTTTCGAAAACAGCGCTCACCATAAAGACGGATGGGGCATTGCTGTTTTTGACGAGGGAAAGAGCTTTACTGAGAAGGAGCCGGTGCAGGCTGTTCAGAGCAGCCGTCTTAAAGATATGCTTTCTGAAGACGTGATCTGCAAAGACATGCTCGCGCATATCCGCAAGGCCTCTGTGGGGCATATTGAATATGTGAACTGTCATCCGTTTGTCTTCGAGGATAATACCAGTCGCACATGGACGCTCATCCATAACGGTACGGTCTTTGATCCTGAACTGATCACGGGATACTTTCCTATGCAGACAGGAACGACCGACAGCGAGGCTATTGGTCTTTTCCTTATGGACAGGATTAACAGCGAGACAGAAAGAAAAGGCAGGAGCCTTACTGACAAGGAAAGGTTCTCCTGCTTAGATACAGCCATCTGTGAGCTTTCTCCTGAAAACAAACTGAACATGATGATTTATGATGGCGAAATATTGTATGTCCATACCAATATGAAGGACACTCTTTATGAGCTGTACAAAGATGGTACCAGAATTATTACAACAGAACCGCTGACGGACGATTATTGGATAAATGTTCCCTTAAATACTCTCCAAGGATATAAAGATGGTGAGAGAATATTCAGCGGTACAGACCACGGGAATGAATTCTTTCAGGAGGATCATGACTTGAGTCTCGTGTATCTGGCATATTCCGGATTATAAAAAAGGCAGAAATGATATGACAGAATTATTAGAAGTTAAAGCCCCATGGAAAGACCAGTTGGGGGTTATACCGTTCCACCTTGATTATTTCGAGGGAACAATGTACGAGGGAGTCAGGAACTGCGCGGAGAGATTCCCTAATTATATTGCGCTTGATTTTATGGGCACCACTGTTACTTACAGAAAGATGCTCTCTGAAATACACAGATGCGCCAGGGCATTGAGGACCATCGGCGTCAGAAAGGGAGACAAGGTTACGATAGCGCTCCCAAACTGCCCTCAGGCAATTTACGCTTTTTACGCGCTCAACCTGATCGGCGCAGTTTCAAACATGGTCCATCCATTATCAGCAGAGAAAGAACTCGAGTTTTATATAAAAGAATCCGGCAGTATCACAGTCATTACATTGGATCAGTTTTACGGGAAGATTGAGGCGATACGCGAGAATACCAATTTGGTAAATGTTGTCATCGCGAGCGTCAAAGACGAGATGACCAGGGCGTTGAAGGCGGGCTATATGCTCACTGAAGGCCGCAAGGTAAAGAAAATCCCTAAAGACGCCCCTGTGATCATGTGGCATGATTTCATGGAGCTTGGTAAGGCATGCTTCTGGAAATATGATGAGCACATGAAGGCTGATGATACAGCTGTAATACTTTATTCCGGCGGTACAACAGGCACGAACAAGGGCATAGAGCTTACAAATAAAAACTTTAACGCGCTGGCAGCGCAGATTGTCGCAACTAATCCAATGTTCAGACCGGGTGACAGGATGCTCGCCGCGATGCCTATCTTCCATGGCTTTGGCCTCGGTGTATGCATCCACTCAATGTTGTTCAACGGAGGCAGGAGCATACTGGTTCCAAGGTTTACTCCTAAGAGCTACGCCAGGGATATGGTGAAGAAAAGATGCAACTTTGTCGCAGGCGTTCCTACGCTTTACGAAGCTATAATGAGACTTGAAAAAATGCAAAAGGCTGATCTTAGCTGCCTCAAAGGTGTGTTCTCAGGCGGAGATTCCCTTTCTACTGAACTGAAAAAGAGATTCGACAGATTTCTCTATGATCACGACTCAAAAATCCAGATAAGGGAAGGTTACGGCGCCACAGAGACCGTTTCCGCATGCTGTCTGACACCTCCGACGAAGCACAAAGAGGGAAGTATCGGCATACCATTCCCTGACACATATATTAAAATTGTCAAACCTGGTACAGATGAGGAACTGCCGTACGGAGAGGAAGGAGAAATCCTTCTGTCCGGTCCTGCAGTAATGAAGGGCTACATGAATAATCCTGAAGAAACAGCCCAGACATTAAGAGTTCACGCTGATGGCAGGAAATGGTGCTACACAGGCGACCTTGGCATAATGGATAAAGAAGGCTTTGTGTATTTCAGGGGCCGCGCCAAGAGAATGATCGTCAGCTCAGGCTATAACATCTATCCGGCTCAGATGGAGAATATCATTGACGCTAACAAGATGGTGCAGAGGAGCTGCGTTATCGGCGTTCCGGATGCGTACAGAATGCATAAGGTGAAACTGTTTGTTGTTCTTAAACCGGAGTATGAGCCGACAGAAGAGACCAAACTGAAACTGCTGGCATACTGCAAGAAGAACGTAGCCAGATATGCCATGCCTTACGACGTGGAATTCAGGGATGAGCTGCCATTGACAATGGTTGGTAAAGTTGCCTACAGACAGCTTGAGGAAGAAGAACTCAGGAAGATTGAAAGCCAAAATACCGGAGAATAAACAGAGATCATGAACTGCGAAACCTGCGTATTTTATGTATATGACGAGGAATATGACGATTATTATTGCTCGGTAGATATGGACGAGGATGACTATGTGCGCGTCCTGCAGGGGCATTACAAAGAATGCCCGTTCTGGAGAGACGGGGACGAGTATTCAACCGTAAGGCACCAGATGTAGCAACTCAAGTACAACTTGAATTAAATATTGAATCTTCAACCCGCACTCGCTACAATAAGAGTGCGGGCTTTTTTATAATTCATGTGTAAGGAGGTGTTACACATGAAGACGAAGAAGACCACATATTATCTGATACGCGACAGACTTGTAGGCAAGA
This sequence comes from Lachnospiraceae bacterium, assembly GCA_017441295.1. GTDB lineage: Bacteria > Bacillota > Clostridia > Lachnospirales > Lachnospiraceae > RGIG5612. The sequence goes on along the minus strand of JAFRYA010000003.1, from coordinate 158,111 downwards.
GAGAGAAAGGCTCAGACTATCTGTTCAGGGACGGCGAGTGGGTTCCGGACGAACGTGGAGTAATTATGAAAAGGCTGATAGGATTTGATCCATGGGAGCCGGAAGATTCTCCATACAGATTTGGCAGTCTGGGCATCATGGACGAGATCGAGAAAATTTCTTTCGAAGAGGCAATGAAGATAATCGGGGGATGAGCTGATGAGCATTGGGACTAATATCAAGACACTGAGAGAAGAGAGAAAGCTGACCCAGGAACAGGTCGCAGAAGAGCTGGGAGTTTCATTTCAGGCAGTATCTTCGTGGGAAAGGGATGAATACAGGCCTGACACCGACAAACTGATCAGGCTGGCAGAGGTGTTGGATGTTTCAGTTTCCGCGATCGCTGAAGAGAAGAGACGGGTGTTCAAGACAAAAGAAGCCATATACAACTGGGAGCATATGAAGACCTTCGTTAAAACGTCAGCCAGAAACTTTGGGCTTAAAGATACATTGAAAGCAGTTGATTATGCCGTGGAGGCGCATGAAGGACAGAAGAGAAAGAAGTCTGACACTCCATATATTTATCATCCGCTGAACATTGCCTGCCATGCCTTATCCATGGGCATCAGGGAAGATGAGATAATAGCTGCATGCCTGCTGCACGACGTTGTTGAAGACTGCGGCAGGACACTGGAGCAGCTCCCGGTAAATGATGAGACAAAAGAAATCGTCAGGCTCATGACCCATCCTAAGACTACAGACACTGACAGGGAGCAGATAATGAAGGCGTATTATAAGGCGATTTCGGCCAACCCAAAAGCCGCTCTGGTAAAATGCCTGGACAGATGCAATAACCTGACAACAATGTCCTGGGGACTCAGCAGGGAGAAGATTTACCGTTATATAGTAGAAACCGAAACTTTTTATTCTGAACTTTTGGATGTGCTGAAAAAGACTCCTGAGTATAATGATGCCGCATGGCTCCTGAAATATCAGATTGAAAGCATGCTCGACATATATAAGAGGCTTATGTAGCCGGATTTTTAATCGGGAAGATTTTTCATGATCATGGATGGTGTCTTTCCGGCCCGGCTCATTTCCATGACTTTTGAGAGAATGGGCTCTGCGTGTGCGAATAACATCCGCAGGCCCTCACACAGATAATAATGACCGTCAAAACGGTCCTTAAGGCACCCGCCGCCGCAGAAACGCAGGAATCTGCAATTCCTGCATTCAGGTGTAAGGGTGTCTTTTTTTGAATTGCCGAAAGCGGTCTGAAAGTCACTGCTTGCCATTTCTTCCAGAGAGTCAGCAGGGAGCCTGCCGAGGCGGTGCTCGTCATCAACGAAGTGGTCGCATGAGTATATGGCGCCGTCTTCTTCAGCAATCAGCGCGCGTCCGCATGTTTCAGACATCCAGCAAAGACTTGCCTGACCGCCTGCCAGGATGCGGGCCATTTCAGCGAATAACTGTACATCTATTCTGCCCAGATCATTATGTACCCATTCATCGAAAACAGCGATCAGGAATTGGCCGTAACCTTCAGGTGTGATGGATTCAGCTGAGAAACCGTCCTCCGTGCGGACAATTATAGGAATGAACTGACACCAGCCGCAGCCGGTCTTCTTTATAGCTCTGTAGACTGCCAGAGGATCCCGGCAGGATGCGGAATTGACTGTGCACAGAATGTCCGGTTCAATCCCGAAGGAGCGGAGACGCTGGATCGATCTGACAACACGGGCATAGGTGCCTGCGCCTTTTAAGTCATGGCGGTTAGCGTCATGGATGCTTTCAGCACCGTCGAAACTGATGCCTACGTCGAAGCGGTTGTCTTTAAGGAAGCGGCACCACAGGTCATTGAGCGCGTAGCCATTGGTCTGGAGATTATTCCATACTGACCAGCCTGAGGGAAGATATTTCCGCTCAAGCTCTACGACTTTCTTATAAAAATCCAGGCCGGCCAGAGTAGGCTCGCCGCCGTGCCAGACGAAGGACACCACAGGTCCGGGTGATGCTTCGATTGTTCCCCGAATAAGGTTTTCGAGGATTTCATAGCTCATGCGTGTCTGGCGCTCATGCTCAGAGAACTGCCCTTTGTCAAGATAGTAGCAGTAGTCACAGCGCATGTTGCAGCGGGAGCCGACCGGTTTGGCCATTACTACAAATTGTTGTTTCATTTCAGATATCTGTCGAAAAATTCAAGCGTCTTGTTCCACGAATCCATCGCGGCTTCCTGCCGGTACATTGGCTTGTCATAATACCAGATGCCATGTCCTGCACCGTCATATCTGTAAAACTCATATGTCTTGCCCAGGGATTTAAGGACTGCTTCAGTCTTGTCAACCTCAGCAGGTGACGGATTCTGGTCGTCATTTCCGAAAATGCCGAGCAGAGGACAGCTGATGCCTTCTGCCAGCTCAAGAGGAGCGACAGGACGAGCAGGTGTGGCTGCCTCAGGAGGAGTGTCAACTCCGCCGCCCCAGCAGTCTACCGCTGCGTCAATTCCGTTCAGCGTAGCCGCTGCGAGGAATGTATGGCGTCCGCCTGAGCACATTCCGATAACGCCTGCCTTGCCATTGGAATTAACAGAGTTCTTAAGAAATGAAAGTGATGCGTCCACGTCATCCATTACAGACTGATCGGAAACGCCGCCTGCCTCGCGGGCCCTGTTCGCAACTTCGACGGGAGTGCCGTCGCCTAAGTCTTCATAGATGTTCGGACAGATTACATTGTACCCATGAGCGGCGAAACGGCGCGCTGCCTCGCGGCACCACTCGTCCCAGCCTGGCATGTGCGGAATGATGGTGATTCCCGGGAACGGACCGGCTCCCAAAGGCCTGGCCTGATAAGCCTTGATCGGCTTGCCGTCGTGGCCCTTGATACGGATTGTCTCGGCGATCATTCCTTCATAATCCGCTGTGTTGAAACTGTTCCACATAAAAGGTACCTCCTTCAACATTATTTTATGACTTAATACTTATACAAAAATCTTTTCTGCAGCTCTCTGCATTATCTGGTCTGCCTCAGGTCCCATTAGTTCACAGAGCAGGGCATGCTCCTGAACAGCGCCTTTGCCGTGCAGCACAGCGTACGCTCCGGCATCACTTCCACAGCCAATCAATACGCCTCTGGATGCCGCTTCAGATATCGCGGCTTTATGAGTATCGGCTATTTGGGCCACTGCCATTTCATCAAACCTGCCTGTACCAATCAGGTTCACGCAGGTCACCGCGGTAGGAACCCAGACCAGCCCCTTTTCTGCCATGATATCCATGGCTTCAGTATCTATGTAATACCCATGTTCAATAGAATCCGCGCCTGCTATGGCTGAGCGACGGACTGCTTCAGTACCACTGGCGTGAGCCATTACAGCGAAGCCTTCTTCATGTGCGATATGCACCAGTTCATCGACGAATTCATTAGTGTAATCAGTCTCAGATACCACACCGTATTTATCAAAATCCAGTATGCCGGAGACCATTATCTTGATGAAGTCAGCGCCAAGAGACCTGGCATCCAGTACTTTCTGATGAAAATCCTTAATATCGGTATATGGTTCTCCCGCAACACGTCCGTAGTTTCCTGTTTTATAAAGAGCAAATGCAGGCGTGATGTAGGTAAGGCCAAATTCTGAGGCAATGCTTTTGGCATAAAGGCAGGCACCGAAATGGTCTCCGCCATCGCGCACATGAGTTATTCCACGCTCCTGATATGCGCGAAGACAATCACGGACAGCTTCTTCACAGACACCGTCCTTAAATCTGGCAACGCTTCTTTTATAATCTTTTCCATCCATGAAAACATGGGCATGTAGTTCGGTTATCATATTTTTAATATAACATAAAAGTTTTTATTGAAGAATATAATGATATGGTTTTTCGCGTTATACCGTGATACAATACATCGAATTCTACAATAAGGAGAAATATTCATATGGCATATACAAATGTTCAGCCGCAGAGAAGGGGGTTCTTCAGCAACCTGGCAAATCCTGTTCTGCGCAAAATGGAAAAGAACGCCGATTACAGCTCAGAAGAGACTGCATCATATAAAGGAATTGTAAGCAAGACCGTATTCTTCCTCGTGGTTACGGTAATCGGAGCTTTTCTTTGCTTTATCGTTCATAATCTGCTTATTGCTTCGACAAGCGCTGATCAGATCATTCACGCTGCAGATGCCAAGAATGGAATATATAATTTCTCGATAGCACCGGCTGAAGCCATTATAATGATCGTTGTGCTGGCAATCAGCCTGATAGTTCCGTTCCTGGCATGGTTTATCAGGGCATCCGTTCCTGTAACAGGAACCATTTACTGTGTGGCTCAGGGCTACCTGATCGGTTTCATCACCGTGGCACTGGCTCAGGAATATAAATTCATTTCATTCCTTGCAATGATCATTACACTTGCGCTGGTTGCAGCAATGTTGTTTGTCTATGCAAAGCGGATAATCAAAGTAACCGCCAGATTCCGTGGAATAATTACGGCAATCTTCATCGGAATCGTTCTGTCAGGTATTTTTTTCTTTATCCTCAGCATCATCCCGGGCATCCGCAATTCCATGGCTTACCAGGGAGTTGCAAGCGTAATGAACAATCCTGCGTTCAGCATTATATTATCGATTGTATTTGTAATCATTGCCGCACTGTTCATGCTGGTTGACTTTGACACCATCGAAAGATGCGTGGAAAACAAGATGGATAAAAAATACGAGTGGATGGCTGCCTGGGGACTGGCATACACCATTCTCTACATCTACTTCAAAGTACTCAGAATTCTGCTGATGATCTTTGGCAGAGGCAAAAGCTCAAGAGATTAAAAATGATTGCACCCCGCTTAAATGCGGGGTGTTTTTTTATTAATCCGGCTATGATATACTTCAAATATAAAGGAGAAAGGACGTTTATGGGATGAATAAGTATCCACATTTGTTCTCACCGATCATGATCGGAGGACAATATTTCAAGAATAGGATTTTTAACTCGCCGACCGGCGTGGCCATTGATCCTGAGCGTTACTGCGTGGGTTATTACGAAAGAAAGGCTATTGGCGGAGCAGCATCCGTATGCATTGGCGACGGATGTCCGAATATTGCAGGCAGAGCCAGGAAATCACAGATAAACCTGTGGGATCCGACTTACAGACAGAGTCTGGCTGACCTCGCGCATTCAATCACGCGTCACGGCGCTGTTGCGTCCATGGAAATCCTGGACGCGGGCAACTGCTCATTTTATTCCAATGGAGTGTTGGGATATGATCTGTACGGACCTGTAGAGGGAATTAGTTCCACCGGAGCTCCTATCAAAATGATGGACGAAGATAAGATCATGGAGGTCATCGACCAGCATGCCAAGGCAGCGCTTTACTGCAAGAACTGCGGCTTTAACATGGTCACGATCCACGGCGGCCACGGCTGGCTGATCACACAGTTTCTCTCTGACGAAAATACACGTAATGATAAATGGGGCGGCAGCATTGAGAACCGTGCGCGTCTGGCAAACGCGATTATCGACAGGATCCACCAGGTGTGCGGACGGAACTTTCCGGTTGAAATAAGGATTGTCGGTGATGAAGTCTATGACGGCGGATACAATATCGAGTTCGGCATCGATGTAGCAAAGCAGCTCGAGGGCCATGCAGATCTAATCCATGTATCTACCGGCTCGCACGAAGTGCTGGATGTATTTACAGTTACTCATCCGAGCATGTTCCTGCCGGACGGCTGCAACGTCAAGTATGCCGCAGAAATCAAAAAGCATATAAAGACTACTCCGATAGCAACTGTCGGAGCGTTGGCTGATCCTGAGCAGCTTGAAGAAATCATTGCCACAGGCCAGGCTGATGTAGTGGAGCTTGCCCGCGGGCTTATCTGCGATCCGGATCTGCCGGTCAAGCTGATGACAGGCCGTGATGATGAGGTGCGCCAGTGCATGAGATGCTTATACTGTTTCTCCAAACACATGCATTCAGACGTTATCAACTGCGCGATCAACCCTGAAATCGGCCATGAATATGAATTAAATAATAATCAGATTGCCCAGCCTAATGCGCTGAAGAAAGTGCTGGTAGCCGGCGGCGGAATGGCCGGTATGCAGGCTGCGCTGGAAGCCTCGGAGAGAGGCCATGAAGTTATTCTCTGCGAAAAGAGTGACTCCCTGGGCGGAGCGCTTCGCTGCGAGAAGAAGGTGCCGTTTAAGGAAAAACTGGACCGTTATATTGAGCTTCAAAAGCACCTGATCGAGAAGGATGGCAGGATAGATGTCAGGCTGAATACAGAGGTAACTCCGGAGCTGGCCAGGGAAATCAAGCCTGACGTTATACTGGCTGCGCTTGGTTCCAGACCGGTGAAACCTAAAATTCCGGGCATCGACGGACCGAACGTATTTGGCGCGGAAGAGATATATTATCATCCCGAGAAGGCAGGCAAGAATGTGGCTATTCTGGGCGGCGGCCTGGTTGGTATGGAACTGGCTATATTCCTGTCAATGCTGGGCAGTAAGTGTACAGTTATTGAAATGCTGCCTGACTTGAATGCCGGAGGCAATAATCTGCACGCTCTGGCAATCCACGGACAGCTGAAGAAATACGGCATCCATGCCACTACAGGTACCAAGGCGCTGGAGATTACAGATAAAGGCGTTTTATGCGAATATCTGGGCACTAAGCCAAGTGATAAATTCATGTATGACATGCCGAAATATTATCCGGACGCAGAGAGCGGAACGCATCTGTATGAGGCAGATACGGTTATCTATGCAGTTGGTCAGAGGCCGCTCCGCGAGGAGTCTGACGCGCTGAGAGAGTGCGCGCCGGAATATTATTCAATCGGTGACTGCATTGTGCCTAAGGATATCTGGACGGCTACAACTAATGCTTATTATATAGCGAGAGATTTAGGAAGGTATTAAAGGAGGGTGTATTGATGTACGAAGCAGCTGACAAAAGCAACGCAAAGTGGAGCTTTCAGATAGTGCCTGACGCTCCAAAGAGAGATGAAGTAGTTGAAACTTTGGAGTGCGAGGCACTCGTTGTGGGAGCAGGCCTGGGCGGACTGTCCGCAGCATGCAGATTAAAGGAACTGGGAGTTGAATCTCTCGTGCTCGAGAAGAGCCCATCATATTCAGGCAGAGGCGGACATTTCGGCGTTCCAAACTCATCTTTGATGGAAAAGTACGGCATAGTAAATGACCTGGAGGAAGTAGCCCGTCAGTGGATCGTAATGAGCGGCAATAACATCGACCAGGAACTGCTCTGGACCTTCCTTACAAGATCAAAGGAAGCAATGGACTGGCTGCTCCCGATCACAGAAGCTGACGGCCTTGCGCCGAGGCTTGTAGACTGTATTTATCCTATTGCGCCATATAAAGAGTATTATGGTGCGCATTCATTCCCGCCAAAGGGAAATATCAGAGGCAATTACGTTTCCAAGGCCCTGTATGAGCATGCTAAAAAGCTCGGAATTCAATGCAGATTCAATACGCCTGTTAAGCAGCTGATCAAAGACGACACAGGCAGGGTATGCGGGGCATACGCGCAGGGAGAAAACGGCATCATCAGGATCAATGCAAAATACGGTGTAGTATTGGCCACTGGAGACATAGGCGGTGACGAGGAAATGTGCCGCGCATATGCGCCTGACGCGCTCAGGACACTTGCCAGCGAGTATGTGCCGGCAGGCTGCAACACAGGTGACGGCCATAAGATGGCTCTCTGGGCAGGCGCAGCCATGGCTGAGGAAGTATTCCCATTGATGATGCATCCACAGCACTACGCATGGTGCAACTATTGCTCGCTGTTCGTAAATAAGAATGGCAAACGCTTCATGAACGAAGACATCTATGTGCAGGGCAGGGCAACATCAGTAATGCGCCAGCCTGAAGGTTACTGCTACAGCATCCTGTCAGGAGACTATGCCGAGCAGGTCATGGACAGCCTGAAATACGGCGGCGGAATCCTCTGGGGAAATGCGGGCCTGAAGTATGGAGAAACGTTAAATATCGCAACTGACTTTCTGTCTGTAGAGCGTGCGCTGAAGGAAGGCAACGCACTGAAGGCGGATACTATAGAAGAACTGGCAGATCTGATGGACGTAGATAAGGATGAGTTCCTTAAAACATTTGCCGAGTATAATGAATTATGTGAAAAGGGCAGAGACACGCAGTTCGGAAAGAGAAAAGAGCTCCTTTATCCGCTTAAGGATGGACCTTTCTATGCAGTCAAGATCGGAGCAGACCTCCTTGTAGTAGTGGGCGGCGTAAGCATTGATACCAAGATGCACGCGCTGGACAAAAATAAGAAACCTATTGACGGTCTCTTTGCTGTAGGCGATACAACAGGCGGTATCTACGGCCATGAATATGTCACAACAATCCTGGGTAACAGCCACGGCAGAGCCCTGACCTGGGGATATATTGCAGCGGAGACTATAGCTGCAGAAAAAAAATAAATGAATTACGCACAGATTCCTGAAAAGCCTCAAAACGCATATTGCGCTCAGGCCGCAAAGGAGATGCTGGCCGTAGCCAAGACCTATCTGGCCCATGCTGAAAGGCTGGTTTATTCGTATGGCAGCAAAACATTCCTCTCAGGTTATGACCTGTTTGACAATGAGGGGCGGGGCAATATTGACTGCTCCACATTCGTGATGCTGGTACTCTCAGGAATTCCTTATGAGAAGAGTCCTTATTTTTTTGGTAGTGCGAAAGGAATGTCTGCCGGCAGTCAGTCTTGGGCTTATCATGATTTGGTTGATTTTGGAGCAATTCCTGATCATTACACATCCATAGCAGAGCGTATCGGAAGACCGTATCTGGCAGGCCCTAAAGGTCTGGATCTGAAAAAGGCAGCAGACATGGGTGTTACTGTAGAAATGCTGGCGGATGAGATACGGGCTACGGGCACTATACGCCGGTCGGTATATCTGGCGGAGTATTTCTTGCAGTGTGGTGCTTGCTTCACGGATGAGGCAAGTGCCAAACCGGGCGACCTGGTATTCTACCGTTCAAGCGGATTCTTCTCCGACCATGAACGCAATTACCAGGGCAGAGCTGAGATAAATCACGTGGGAATAGTATCTGAAAATCCAGAGATGATGATCAACAGCTCTGGTTCCTCCGGCAAAGAAAAACCAGCTGTATCTCTGGAGCCGATATTTGGCATGCGAAAGCCGGTAATGTTTGCAAGGTTTATGTGTTAATTGTTCGCACCCCGCATTTGCGGGGTGTTTTTGCTGTCTTTTTGCCAGGATTTTAACTTGTTTACGTACTACATCTTCAAAAAAAGCGTTTGAGTACGTATGAAACTCTCATTAAGGTCCGATTATTACGTACTAAATTCCGATTATCGCTGATTTAGTACGTAAACAAGTCTGCTTTAATGGCGCAGCAGGGCAATTCGGTCGTAATAGTCAGCGAAAATGCGCTCAAATGGGATTCGTTTACGTACTACATTGGTAAATTCAGCGAATTAGTTCGTAAACCATGCAAAGTAAGATAATAAAAAGATTTTCCATTAGCAAAAACAGATGTTATAATCCAAATATATCAGTAAACCTTGCATTTTAAGGAAGATATTATGACCATTTTACAGATTGAGTATTTTGTTGAAATAGTAAAATGCGGAAGCTTTACTAAGGCAGCTGAAAAGCTTTTTATTACGCATCAGGCGCTGAGCATTCAGATCCAGGCGCTTGAAAAAGAACTCGGGATTCCTCTGTTTGACAGGAGCAACAGACGAAAAATCGCCTTGCTTGAATACGGCGAAATCCTTTACAAAGTATGGGAGCCAATGATTGAACAGCACAGGAAAGCCGTTGAAGAGGCGCAGATTCTTTATGACAAAGAGAAGAACACTCTGCGCGTAGGTGTCTTAGGTGTTCCTTACATCAGGAAGATGACGATACCTGTCATCAGCAGATATGCCGAAAAGCATAATCAAAAACCGGTTTTCGTGGTTGACACCCCGGAGAGACTTCTCAGCAGGCTTGACAGCGGAGAGATGGCTGAAGTGGATCTGCGTTAAGAAGGTGAAGACGGAGAAATGGAACTCTTCACAGAAGACATTCCAATTGAGAAATATCCATTCCAGTTGCCTAACTAATATTTACCTCTGATAACACCAACTTTTTTGAAGAAAGGGCATCCTTCGGGAGGTCCTTTTCTTTGCCTTTGAGACATATAATGGTGTATAATCAAACTAAATAATAATTACGTGTTTTGGAGGATTTCATGGACAAGAGATTAGAAGAATACGCGCGCCTGGCGGTACGCATGGGAGCAAATCTGCAGCCTGGAGATACCATGCTCCTCAGGAGTCCGGTTGACTGCGCGCAGTTTGCACGTTTGATTGTTAAAGAGGCTTATGACGCAGGCGCCAGAGAGGTATTTGTTAACTGGAACGATGATGCGATCGGCCGCATGAAATATCTGTATGCTGCCGATGATGTTTTCGATAAATTCAATGAGTGGGAAAAGATTCAGTATGATACGCTGACCAAAGGCAAGTTCGTACTGCTGACCATCTATGCTGAGGACCCTGAAGCACTAAAGGGCGTGGACCCTGACAGGATCAAGCGTTATCAGATGGTGCGCCAGAGCGCTCTGAAAGACTTCTACGACAAGATGATGGCCAGCGAATACTCCTGGAACCTGGTTTCAGTACCAGTGCCAGCATGGGCTAAAAAAGTATTTCCGGAGATGTCTGAAGAGGACGCAATGGAAGCCCTTTGGAACGCAATCTATGAGACTTTGAGGATTGACGGCAGCGGCAATGCAGTAGCCAGATGGGAAGAGCATACCAAACGCTTAAGAGATAAATGCGACAAGCTGAATGCCTTAAAGCTTAAAACACTGCATTATGAAACCGAACTCGGTACAGACTTCACAGTTGATCTGCCTGAAGGTGCCATTTGGTGCGGCGGAGCAGACAAGAATAAGCAGGGCACATATTTCATCGCGAACATGCCGACCGAGGAAGTGTTCACCGCTCCTGCTAAGTACTCAGGCAACGGCCATATCGTCTCATCACGTCCGCTGTGCCTGAACGGAACGCTGATCCAGGGACTTAAGTTCACGGTCGAGAATGGCAAGATAGTTAAGGCAGAGGCGGACGAGGGCCTGGATACACTTAATAAAGTATTGGAAGTGGACGAGGGCAGCCTGTATTTCGGAGAGCTGGCGCTGGTTGATTATGATTCACCGATTTCAAACCAGAAACTGGTTTATTACAATACACTATTTGATGAGAACGCTTCCTGCCATATCGCTTTCGGTGCAGCATATCCTGACTGCCTGGAAGGCTCCGATGGACTCACATCAGAAGAGCTTGAGGCCAGAGGTCTGAACGATTCATTTAACCATGAGGATTTCATGGTCGGAACAGCAAAGACACAGATTACAGGCATCACCAGAGATGGTCAGACTGTAACAATATTCAAAGATGGAAACTTTGCGCTATGAATACCACACAGATAAACTATTTCCTGGCCGCGGCTAAAAGCCTGAATTTCACAGAGGCCTCAAAAAAACTCTATATTACGCAGTCAGCAATGAGCCAGCAGATCTCGCAGATGGAGGCCGAATTGGGCATGATACTGTTCTTCCGTAAGAAGAACAAGCTGGAGCTCACTCCTGCAGGCAAAGTTCTGCTCAATGAGCTGGACTCATTCATGGAACACTATGACCGCATCATAGACCGTGCAGCCGCCGTCAACAGCGGTTATGTCGGATACCTTTCGATTGGAATCCTGAATGGACACGAGCTGGGCAAAGAGTTTATCGACAAGCTTCAGGCATTCAGGGATAAATATAAACAGATCGGCCTTGAGTTTCACTCCGGCCCACTGAAGAAGTTAAGGGAAGATACCGAACAGCACAAACTGGATCTGATCTATACCATGTCCTGGGACATCAGGTACGAAGGAAAACTCAGTTTCCGTACGTTCAAGAAGGACAAGACCGTGTTCATGGTAGGCAGGCATCATCCGCTGGCCGGCAAGCACATAACAGCACTTGCCGACCTTAAAGATGAAACATTCGTCCTGCCGACTGACAGCCAGTCGCTACCTGGTCTTGAGCATTTCATAGAATCCGCCAAGAGCGTAGGTTTTTCCCCGATCATCAAAGGTACCTCTTCAATGGAGGAAGCCAATTTACTGGTTGAGGCAGGTGAAGGCGTCGGCATGGTCAGCGCCAGCAGCTACCTCTATGGCCATCCAAACTTCGTGGAAATCGGCGAAATGATGACCGACAACTTCGTATTCGCCTGGGACGAGAATAATACAAACCCGGTCGTGCCGCAGTTTGTGGAGTTTATGTGCGGGAGAGAGTAAAGGCTGGTTTAGGACATCCGACAAAATGAAGCCTGGAATAACAAATATGATAAATGCTTTTAGAAAAATACATATATTTATCACCATATTGGTTCTTGCAGTTTTACTGTCTGTAACTATTTATTTGCCGGTATCCGCAGATGAAGTGGAGACTATTTCTGAATCAATATGCGTTATTGAAGAACAGACTGGTACTATAGTTATTTCAAAGAACCAGGCAATGCAGTGTTATCCTGCCTCAACGACTAAGCTGCTGACAGCATTAATTGTCCTGGAAAAAGCAGATCTGAATGACACATTGCTCTTTTCAGAACGTGCCGTTTCCGTTCCTGAGGGCTATACTACACTTCCGGCATATGCCGGAGAAGAAATGACGGTTCTGGATTGCCTTTATGGCATGATGGTCATGTCTGCAAACGACTGTGCTAATGCTATTGCAGAGTACGTAGGTGGAAGTATAGATGCCTTTGTGGAAATGATGAATGAAAAGGCAGCTGAGCTGGGATGCCTGGATTCGCATTTCACCAGCCCTTTTGGACAATCTGATCCGGATCATTATTCAACTGCATATGATATGTGCCTGATCGGCAGGGCTGCGTTTGAAAACGATCTTATAGTTAAACTCTGCAGCACACCGGAATATACTATTCCTACAACAAATCTGTCAGATGAGCGCCATATTTCCAGCAAGAACAAGCTTTTCGATCCGACCAGCGAGTATTACAATCCAAGTGTTTTGGCTTCAAAATCCGGCTATTTAGATACGGGAAGGTGTATAGTAACAAAGGCAGAAGTGGGAGGTAAGAGTTATATTATTTCCTGTATGCATTCACCTGAGTATTATGGAGTGTTTGATGATACAAATGTGATTGTAGATTATATTCTGAAAAACCCTGCGACTATTCCCGCTGAAACTGAAGAAGAGCATATTACCGACCAAACTGATAAAGAAGGATTGCATAATGAAACACCAATAAAAGAGGAGACTATTGAAACAACGTCATCTTATAAACCGGACAAGCCTGATTCAGTAAAAGACGGGACCAGGGTATATTTAATAGTTATTCCGTGTCTTGTATGTTTGGCAATTGTAATAGCTATTGTCGTAATAAGTAAAAATAAGCATAGAAAAAAATAGTCTGACATAAATCAGCAGCACCCCATAATACGGGGTGCTGCTTTGATCATAAGTCATTTCTCGAAGATTTTTAATAGTTTGATAATCTATTAATAATTTCATCATATGAATACGTTGCATTCGGTATTCCCTCAGCGTCTTCCAGCTTCCATTCTGTCGCATAAAGAATACACTTGGATGCCTGTTCGAGAGTAGAATCCCATAGTGTATTGAATTCTGTCTCAGATATTTCTGAGCCATTGAGGGAATAGGTGGTCTGATCAGGGGATGAAAACCATCCAAGATGCCATATTTCATTTACTGCACCATCCACGCGGATTTCATATTCATAAATATCATAGTATGTGGCATATCCGGGCTGATATCTGTATGCAAACAGAGTATCGCGGCCGTCTATAGTGAAATAAAAGACAGAGTCCGGATTTGCAAAAGGCCCATCTCTAAATGTACATATAATTTGTTTGCTGTTACTACCGCCACGACCTTCAGAATTCAGTTTTACCAGTTCGTTTTTCGTATATGTCCAAATCTCTGCTTCTGTCCATGTGGCTGCATATGGATTGCCATCACCATCCACATATGTTTCATTTTTTTGAATCAGATAAAACAGCTCTGGAATGCCATCATTATTTACATCCTCTAAAGAAACCGTTTTTTTATAGCCTTCGCCATTTGTGTAATAGCTTGCGTATTCATTCTTGCCTGTAGCTAAAATGGCGTCTGTGTTTTCCTTGAGTTTGTCCAGGTATGCCTTATAAGGTGCATCTAATATGCTTATTTGGTCAAATAATTTTATATCCGGATCTCCAAATAGGAGGACTTCTGTTCCATCCGATTCTGAATGTTCGTTGTAATTACAGCAGTATTCTCCATTTATTAACTTGGCTTTTTCCAATGCTTGTTCGACTGTGTTTGAAGAAGAATCTTCTAACAACGCACCAAACACACTGTCTATCATATCAAGATTATATAGTGTATGAATAACACCGGAATTTGCAAGAACAGCCTGTGCGCCATTAACAAGAAATGCCTTAGCAAGGACAGCATCTCTGCCGCTGGAGCATGTCCCCAAATATATGATTTTAGACTGAATATTATTAAGGTGTTCAAGTATAAATTTATATGTAATAGCTATATAACCTGTACTTGTGCAAATAATCCCGCCTTTATCAAAGTCACTGGTATATTTCAAATTACGGATTGTATAAATAGGATCTGCCCAAAATTTTGATTCGTCGAGTTTAAGGCTCGTCAATAAAGTGGAATGTGTCTTGGAATTATATCCGCCATGTCCATGCCAGATAACAATATCATGATTGGCAATATCTTTAATTGTATCTAAGGTAACCGCATCATTATCCAAATTGGTCTTACAATAATAGTCATCCAGTGTGCCGCTTATATCGGCAGCAGAACCATCAACTTTTTCAACGCTATAGTTTCTAATATAATAGTCATACATATCAAGGCACGGTTGATAAGTTCCAATGTCATAAGAGTCATAACCTTCCTCTAAAGGGATATACATATATTCAATACCACTATTAAATTTCATCCATACTGATTCTCCTGGATCAGTATGGTAATCCTGAATTTTGTCTTCTTCAAACAATTTCCTGGCATAATCATCTACGAGTCTGGTAATAGTTGCATTATCAACTTCTTCAGTGGAAGTTTTTGAATTTGTATAATCTGAAACAATTTCAGTTATTTCGGCATTAAAATCAAAATAATCTGATAAACCGTCTATTAGCTGTTCCTCTTCGGGAGTAATATCCGCAGGAAAAGAAGATCGTTTTGACTTTCCACCACATGAGCAGAGGAACAATACTATTGTAATAATAAAAACAAAAACTCTTAAATATTTTCTGTTGTTCATTTTTGATCTCCGATGTTTCATTTTAGATCATAAGCTTTTTCCGAAAAATGTGTATCTGGCCCATAAACAACTTCTTCCAGCTGATCACACCCACTGAAGGCATAATCGTAGATGGTTTTCAAGGTTGGACTGCAAATGACTTTCTTCAGATTCCTGCATTCCTTGAACGCAAATGGTGGGATTGTTCTAAGCCCGTCGGGCAACTCGATTTCTTCGATTCCGCAGCGCACGAAGGTCAGTCCCCAGAGACGCTCCAGCGAGGCTGGGAGCTTAATTGACCGCAGCTCTGTGCAGCCGTCGAAGAGAAATTCTCCCATATCCGTAACAGTATCCGGGATGGTTACTGAAGTGATTTCAGAATGCCCCGCGAAGAGTTTGTCGCTCAGGATTGTGATCGGTCCGAGGTATGGTGGAATGACAATCTCCGGCTCATCGCCGGTATATCCGCTGACGGCATATGTGCCGTCTTCTATTTGCTTATAAGTAAATTCCTGCATGTCTATCTCCTCCAGATTCCCATTTGCTGAGCCTCTCTGATCAGCTCGTCACGGAACGACGGATGAGCGATGGAAATGATGCGCTCGGCACGCTCCCATGTTGAGGCTCCTTTGAGATTAATTATGCCGTATTCGGTGACGATATACTGCGCGTTTGCCCGTGTGTCAGTTACTGCCGAACCGTCTTTGAGGGTAGGGCGGATGCGGCTGTGCAGCTTGCCTTGGCTGTCTGTATATGTGGAAGACAGGCAGATAAAACTCTTGCCGCCTCGCGACAGGTAAGCGCCTAGAACAAAGTCCAGCTGTCCTCCCGCACCGCTGATCTGGGTGATGCCGCTGCTTTCAGCACTGATCTGACCGAACAAGTCTATATCCACCGCATTGTTGATGGAAATGAAATTGTCTATCTGAGCGATCGTGCGCGCGTCGTTTACATAATCAACCGTCGCAGCCAGGCACTCTGGGTTTTCATTCAGATAATCATAGAGTTTCTGCGTGCCGCCCGCGAATGCATACACCTGCAGGCCGCGGTCAATATTCTTGAAACGGCCGCTTATCTTGCCGGCTTCGGCCATTTCCAGATAAGCGTCTACATACATCTCAGAATGGACTCCGAGATCCTTTAGATCTGATGCTGCGATACGCTCACCAATGGCATTCGGCATGGCGCCTATACCGAGCTGCAGACATGCTCCATTAGGAATTTCCGGAACCAGCAGATCTGCGATGGCATAGTCAATTTCGCCGGGATGCCCGACCTTCATTTCCCTGATAGGCGGGTTGCCGCCCTCCACTATGTAATCTACTTGGCTGACATGTATACGCGTCTCGTCACCGCCGCAGCAGCGCGGGTAATTGCGGTTGACCTCTACTATGATCTTTTCAGCCCTTTCGCAGAGCGCGGCCATGTGTGACACATTCAGCCCGAAACTGAAATAACCGTCGTCATCCATTGGCGGGACCTGGAAAATGGCAACGTTTACTGCTGTGATGTTCTCGCGGTAATACCTCGGCAGTTCTGAATAGCGCTGTGGAATGCAAAAGGCCAGGCCCTCCTTTGCCAGCTGCCTGTCGATGCCGCTGAAATGCCATGAATTCCATATGAAATGCCTGCCAGTATCAGGCACGGACATTATTGCAGGGCGTTTGAGCAGTACAGAGCCCCTGACGTTCACGCCTTCCAGTTCCTCATAACGTGCGGCCAGAGCCTCATCCAAAACCTCAGGCGCGCATGTGATCCAGCCGTAGTCAACCCAGTCACCGCTGCGCACGCACTTCACGGCTTCTTCAGCGGAGACCAGCTTATCATTATATATTTTCTTATAATCGCTTTTATTCATTTTCCATAGGGTACTCATCGAGTACGTCAAACATGTGTGAGTAGTCCTGGCTGGCCAGATGCGTGTAGCGTGCCCATCGCTCGCGGCACTGCATGCGAGCCTCAACCAGCATCGCCTCGGCCTGATCCGGGAATGTCTGGAACAGTGAGTTGAATCTGACCTCGCCCATCAGGAATTCGCGGAGGTTGTATTTCGGGTCTTTGAAGTCCAGAATGAACGGGTTTTTGCCTTCCTTTTTGAGCTCCGGATTGTAGCGGTAGAGTACCCAGTAGCCGCATTTAACGGCGAGTTTGGCTTCTTCCGCAGAGCTGGCCATTCCCTTGACAATGCCGTGATTGATGCATGGCGCGTAAGCAATGATAAGGGATGGGCCGTTGTGTGCTTCAGCTTCCTTCACAGCCTTTATAAACTGTGCCGGATCAGCGCCAATGGCCACGGAAGCGACATATACGTCCTGATATTGTGCGGCCAGCATTCCGAGGTCTTTCTTGCCTGTCTTTTTGCCCGCGGCAGCAAACTGTGCTACAGCTCCATAAGGCGTAGCCTTGGAAGACTGTCCGCCGGTGTTGGCATATACTTCGTTATCAACAACAATGATATTAACGTCTTCTGAGGTGGCCAGCACATGATCCAGTCCGCCGTATCCGATGTCATATGCCCAGCCGTCGCCGCCATACATCCACAGGCTCTTCTTGACGAACTGATCCCGGGCCTTGCGGATGCTGTCAATGAGCTCGCCGGTTTCGGTATTTGCCTTCAAGGCTGCCAGAACAGCGTCGCTCAGTTCGACGGTGTGCTCTTTATCATCAAATCCTTCAAGCCATGCCTCAAGGGCTGCTTTCAGGTTTTCATCTTTAGTAATCTCCAGGAACTGACGGACGTCCTCTGCCAGATGCAGGCGCTGCTGACGAACGCCGAGCACCATTCCGAGGGAGTATTCCGCGTTGTTTTCAAACAGGGAATTGGATACCGCAGGGCCTCTGCCGTTAGATTTTGTGGTATATGGGAAGCTAGGCACATAAAGTCCCCATGCCTGCGTGCAGCCTGTCGCGTTCGCGATGATCAGCCTGTCACCGAACAGCTGTGTAAGGGTCTTGACATAAGCAGTCTCGCCACAGCCAGCGCAGGCTCCTGAAAACTCAACCAGAGGCTGCTCATACTGGCTGCCCTTCGGAGTGAATTTATTCATTGGATTATTCTTAGGCTCCAGAGCCAGACTGTAATCCCAGTTTGCCTGTTCTTTCAGCTGCTCCTCCAGAGGCTTCATTGAGATGGCCTTGTCCTTGGCAATGCAGCTGGCGGAGCAAGTGCCGCAGCCTGTGCAGTCAAGCGGGTCTACCTGCATTCTGTAATACAGGCCTTCGAAGCCTTTGCCTTTAGCTTCATTTACAACGTAGCCCTCAAGAGCTGCCTTAACTTCTTCTTCAGTAAGCAGGAATGGTCTGATGGCTGCATGCGGGCAGAGAAGTGAACAGATGTTGCAGCCGATACACTTGGCCGGATCCCAGCATGCTACGAATGACGCGAAGCCACGTTTCTCATATTTGGATGTGGACATCGGCGAAGTGCCGTCGGCAATATCCTTAAATGCGCTGACAGGCAGGTCATCGCCCTTCTGAGCATTGACTGCGTTCATAATGGTGCGGACGTAAAGCGGAGAATTGGTGTCTATAACTTCTTCTTCATCTTTCAGATCAGCCCATGTTGCCGGCACTTCAATCCTGGTCAGGCCAGTCAGCCCGGCGTCAACCGCTGCGCAGTTCATGTCTACTACTTCAGGACCCTTATGTCCATAGGTCTTGCGGATGGCATCCTTCATGTAGCCTACTGCTTCGTCTACCGGCAGAATGCCGCTCAGCTTGAAGAACGCGGCCTGCAGCACAGTATTTGTGCGGCCTCCCAGACCCAGTTTAAGGGCCATGTCGGTAGCGTCGATTATATAAAATTCTGCCTTGCGTTCAGCCAGAATCCTTTTGACTTTGTTTGGCAGATGCTTCTCAATTGCATCAGCCGGCCAGCTGCAGTTCAGCAGGAACACACCGCCTTCCTTCAGCTCGGATACGATGTCATATTTGGAAATGTAACTTTGGATATGGCAGGCGATGAAATCTGCCTTGGTAACATAATAAGTTGAGAGAATAGGCACATGCCCGAAACGCAAGTGGCTCTTGGTGATGCCGCCAGATTTCTTTGAATCATATTCGAAATACGCCTGAACGAACTGTTCCGTGTTATCGCCGATGATCTTGATGGAGTTCTTGTTGGCGCCTACTGTGCCGTCTCCTCCCAGTCCCCAGAATTTGCAGCTGATGATCCTGTCATCAGATACAACTATGTTTTCGCCTATATTCAGGGAATGTCCTGTCAGGTCGTCATTGATACCAACTGTGAAATGGTTCTTCATGCCGCTGTTCATATTTTCAAAAACAGCGATCATCTGGGCAGGCGTCGTATCCTTGCTGGAGAATCCGTATCTGCCGCCAAGAACCTTGATATTAAGGCCTTTCTCAGACAGAACAGAGCATACGTCCTCATATAAAGGCTCTCCGAATGAACCGGGCTCCTTGGTGCGGTCCAGAACAGTTATCATCTCGCATGTTTCGGGCAGTTTGGAAAGGAAATATTCAGCATCGAAAGGCCTATATAGATGTACCTGCAGGAAGCCTGTACTTTCGCCTTTTGAATTCAGGTAATCTACAACTTCCTGAAGACATCCGGATACGCTGCCCATCGCGACAACCACATGTCGTGCGTCCGGCGCGCCATAATAATTGAATATATGATAATCCCTGCCGGTAAGAGCATTCATCTGTACCATGTAGTCTTCAACGACAGCAGGCAAAGCCTCATAATATGGATTAACGGCCTCTCTTAGCTGGAATGCCATGTCAGGGTTGATAACCGCAGACCTGATGACAGGATGTTCACTGTTCAGAGCTCTCTGACGGAATTTGTGCAGCGCGTCCATATCAAGCATTTTCCTGAGATCCGCGTAGTCTAGAACATCTATCTTCTGCAGCTCATGACTGGTGCGGAAACCATCAAAGAAATGCATAAACGGTACACTGCCTTTTATGGCTGACAGGTGTGCTACTGCGGCCAGGTCCATGCATTCCTGCACACTGGAGGACGATAGCTGCGCGAAACCAGTCTGCCTGCAGGCCATGACGTCGGAGTGGTCTCCAAATATTGAGAAAGCGCTGGTGCCAACCGTTCTGGCAGCCACATGGATAACTCCCGGCATGAGCTGTCCTGCAATCCTGAATAATGGCGGGATCATCAGCATCAGACCCTGCGAAGCAGTGTAGCTGGAAGCTAAAGCACCAGTCTCCAACGCGCCATGCATAGCGCCGCAAGCGCCTGCCTCACTCTGCATCTCCATGAGCTTGACAGGCTGTCCGAAGATATTCTTCATGCCGTTAGCTGCCCAGGTGTCAACATGCTCAGCCATCGGGCTGGATGGCGTGATCGGGTATATTGTAGCGACTTCAGTGAAGGCGTACGAAGCGTATGCCGCCGCCTCATTTCCGTCCATAGTCTTTTTCATGATAAAACTCCTTCTCCTAAATATATATTTAAGTATAATTCATGTGTTTATGCTTTTCAACTTGACCGTTTACGAACTACATCGGTGATTATTGGCTTTATGGTACGTAATCTGGCAGCTGGAAAAAATTGATTACGTACTACAAATGCTTATTATTCTGTTGTAGTTCGTAAGAGTTTAATTTATCAGCATAAAAATTACGAACTACATAGGCAGAAAACCATAAGTAGTTCGTAAATATAATAAAAAACATGTTATTTGATACGTACTGCAAGTCATTATTCATATGATGTAGTACGTATGAGGCTTCTATAAGTGGACGAAAATACGTACTACACACCGCTTTTATGAAAAGTAGTGCGTAAATCATTCATTAAATGCTCCGGTTTGGCGTTCCCAAAGGCCCGCATACTCGCCGCCGTTCCTGATGAGCTCAGCGTGAGTGCCATCTTCTATGATCTGGCCATCCTTCAGAACGACGATGCGGTCCAGATTGGAGACTGTTGACAGTCTGTGAGCGATGACAATGGATGTACGGTTCTCCATTAAATTCTTCAGGGCATCCTGGATGAGACGCTCACTTTCTGAGTCAAGAGCACTGGTTGCTTCGTCAAGAACCAGGAGCGGAGCATTAGTAAGGATGGCTCTGGCTATGGCAACGCGTTGGCGTTGACCACCTGAAAGTTTCACGCCACGCTCACCGGTGATAGTATCAAATCCGTCCGGGAGCTTTTCAATAAACTCTAAAGCGTTGGCCTTGATGGCTGCTTCTTTTATTTCCTCGAATGAAGCGTCGGGACGTCCATAAGCGATATTCTCCGCAATGGTCCTGTGGAAGAGCAGAGGCTCCTGCGGAACGTATGCAATCTGGCGGCGCAGAGACATTTGAGTAACCTTGGAAATGTCCTGTCCGTCGATATAGATATGGCCTTCCTGAATGTCTGCCAGACGCAGGAGAAGTCTGGTGAGAGTGGTCTTGCCTGAGCCTGAGCGGCCGACCAGACCGATGCGCTCACCGGGCTTTATTGACATCGAGAAATTCTTGAAAATATTTCCTAAGGCACCAGCTGGGTTATCCTCGTCGATGATTCCGTCTTCACCCACTCCGTCATTATATTTGAAACTCAGGTTTTCGAATTCAATAGCGCCATCGGTAACTTTTAATTCAGTGGCATCCGGAGCGTCATCGACCAGGCGTGGTTCATCCAGATTCTGGGTCATTTCAGCTGCGTCGCCCAGGGATCTGTTGATGACGGTCATGGTCTGGCTGATCATGTTGAAACGGCTGGTAAGGCTGTGGGTATATGAAAAGATGAGCACCAAAGTGCCGGCGCTGATGCCGTACCACGCATTTCCGCCTGCTACGAAAATAGTTTGGATAGACATGATGATAACGATCATGCCTGCAGCCACGGACGCATTGAAAATAGTGGAGTGCATTCGCTTGGAGTCGGCTTTGCGAACCTCGATATTTGCTTTAGTGAAAAGGTCTTTTTCATATGCTTCACGGCCGGATGTCTTGACTGCCAGGATGTTGGTGATGCTGTCAGAAAGCTCGCCTGACAGGCGGTTCTGGGCGCTGGCAGCCTGACTGTTGAGCCTCAAGGCACGCTTGAACAGCAGGAATACAACGACAACATAGATCACCAGTATCACACAAAGGATAATTACATATAAAGGAACCAGCGGAGCCAGCAGCACGATGGTAAGCACCGTCGATGAAATCAGCGGAACCAGGGAATACATAAGCAGCTCCGTAAGACGCTCAAACGCTCCTGTGAACTTGCTGGTCTGACTGACGAGCGCGCCGCCGAAACGGCTGTTGTGGAATGTCATGCTCTGGTTTGAAAGTGAATCAAAAATCAGAGTCGAAAGATCGTAATAAACCAGTATCTCAACCTTCCAGACGCAGTAGTCCTGCAGCTTAGAGCAGATCTGGCCGATCAAGTTGACAATGATCAGCTTGATTATGTATGGCATGAAAGTAGGGAAGACATTGTCGGCAGTAACGCCGCCGCGGCCCACCACGTCCACTATGTCTGCGACAACTCTGGCATTCATGAAAGTCAGGCAGAACGTATAGCCGAATGACACCAAAATGCCCAGGATGAAAAAGGGCCAGTGTTTCATGACCGCTCTGCCGTAATAATATAAAGTTCTGGAAGCTGTGCTTTTCTTCATTTGAAGCAGACCTCTAAAATAATAAATCCACTATAAAGTAGTTTTTAAAATGTTGCAACGGTGATAAAGATGTTTATAATAAAAATATAATCAACACAAGGAGGCATTATTATGGCAAATTATAATAAGGTCGGAGCAGCTGAAGGCGGCAGAACTGTGCTTCATGACGCACTCGGATTAACTGGCGCTGAGATCAGTATCAACAATGTTCCTGCAGGGGGCGGAGTACCTTTCTTCCACGCACACAAGAAAAACGAAGAAATTTACTATATTATCTCTGGAAAGGGTGCAGCAATTATTGATGGAGAGACCATCGCTCTGGAGGCAGGCGACTGGGTACGTATTTCTCCGCCGGCAATGAGAAAGTTCTGCGCGGCTGAAGATTCACCGATGAGCTATATCTGTATTCAGGTTAAAGAGAATTCACTTGAAGAATTTACAGGTGAAGACGCGATAATGGGCTAAGGGAATATTGACAATAACTGAATGTTCGTTTAATATTAAATGCGAGGCAGGATACTGCCCCGCATTTTAATTTTGAAAAGAAGGTAAAATATGAGAACAAGAGATTTTGATAAACAGCAAAGAATTAAAGAAGCAATCGTAACGGTGTTTCTGCGCGAAGGGATCAACGGCGCCTCGATCTCCAAGATAGCGCAGGAGGCCAGTGTTTCTCCGGCGACAATTTACGTCTATTACTCAAATAAAGAGGAGATGCTGGCTGAAGTTTTCAAAGAGTATTCGCACCAATCATATTATTACCTGACGCAGAGAATGCAGCCGGAGATGAGCGGAAGGGAGCTTATTGAAACCATTGTCCGCGGTTTCTACGCATATACTGTTGAACACGAAGAGGCCTTCAGCTTTGTGGAGCAGTGTTCCAGATGTCCGTCGCTGTCCGAAGCAGTCTGTGACAATGACAGCTGCTGCGAAGTATTTGACATCATCCATCAGTACCAGAACAGAGGCATCCTGAAGAAATACAGCGATCCAAACATATCCGCTGTTCTGTTTTCACCTGTCAGATGCCTGGCGATAAACGGCAGATCAATGCGTTTTGACGCGGAAGCTGAACTGGATGAATTAGTTGAAATGATGCAGTCTCTGCTCCTGAATTAGAATAATCAGTTATGGAGGTTTATATATGTTAGTTGTACCTGTTTTTAATATGATCATTACACCGCATGCGAAGCTGTATATTCAGACGGAACAGCTGAAGAAGAGCACCGGTGGTAAAGGTCTGGCAGTCGATGAGAAGATAATCCTCATCGTTACGAAAGATAATGAAAAATTCCATGAGCTGACCGCGGATAGCTTTTATCCGATAGGCGTGGCAGGAGTGCTCACAGAGATCAACCCTCATGGCTATTGTATAATCAGAACCCAATACCGCGTGAACCTTTCGAGCATCCAGATCATGCCGAACCATACAGTTCAGCTGGAGATATCCAGGAGGGCAGATATAAATGACCTGGATCCGGATGTAGAGAAAGAGAAACTGAAAAACCTTATTGAGGAAATGAGAGCTTACGCGAAGGGCTTTGACTGGGCAGATTCTGCTGAATATTACATCAATCAGGTTGAGACCATTGGCATGGCAGCATGTATGATGTCGCCATGGATGAAAATCTCTAACGAAGAGAGATACGCAATCCTTGAGGAAGACAGTGTTTCCAAGAGAACAGAGCTGATCGAGAAGGCACTCTATGATTTCCTGGAGGTCGGCAGGATCACAAATGAAGCTGTGACCAGCCAGCAGAAAGACTACCAGAAGATGTATCGTGAATCTGCCATCAAAAGGCAGATGGAACATCTCCAGAAAGAACTGGATGACATGCATCCGGAGAATGTTTCTGACATCCGCAAATTCGAGCAGAAGATTGCTGAGTCAGGCATGAACGACACTGCCCGCAAAGAAGCCGAGAAGGTCCTGAACAGACTTAAACAGGAGGGCAAGGAAAGTGTTGAGTCAGGCATTCTGTATGATTATCTGGACTTCGTGACAGGACTTTCATGGAAGAAGGAAGAAGCCCATCACATTGATCTGGAGAATGCCAGGAAAATACTCGATGAGGACCATTACGGCCTTAAAAAAGTGAAAGACAGGATCATCCAGCAGATAGCTGTCATGAACCTTAAGAAACAACAGTCAGGCTCTATTCTGCTCTTTGTTGGGGCACCGGGTACAGGCAAAACCAGTATTGGCAAAAGCATTGCCCGCGCTCTGGGACGTGAATATGTCAGAGTCAGCCTGGGCGGCGTGCACGATGAGTCAGACATCCGCGGCCATAGGAGGACGTACATCGGCGCAATGCCGGGCAGGATAATGGACGGCATTCAAAAGAGCGGAGTATCGAACCCGGTCATGGTCCTGGACGAAGTTGACAAGCTGTCAGCGTCATATAACGGCAGCCCTGCCAGCGCGCTCCTGGAAGTACTTGACCCTGAGCAGAACAATACATTTACGGATCATTACATGAATGTGCCGTATGACCTGTCAGATGTTCTCTTTATCTGCACGGCAAATACAGCGGACACCATACCGGAACCGCTCCTTAACAGAATGGAAGTGATCCAGTTCACTGGCTATACACCGCTTGAGAAGATGCAGATTGCCAAGCGCCATCTGGTTCCAAAGTCTATGGAAAGCATGGGCGTGTCCCCTGACCAGATGGAGATAACAGATGAGGCAATAGAAACGCTTATTTCAGACTTCACCATGGAAGCCGGCGTCCGCGGCCTGAGAAAGCATATAGATACACTGTGCAGAATCCTGGCTGTAAAAGTTTCGGAGCATCCGGACGAGAAAGTAGTAGTCACACCGGAAGTAGTAAAAGAAGAAATTGAGAGCAGGCCCATCCAGCATAACGAAGTACTGCCTGAGCCAAAACCAGGCGTTGTTACAGGCCTGGCATGGACACCGGTGGGCGGAGAAATATTATACATAGAAACGCTTCTGACAGAAGGCAAGGGCAATCTGATCCTCACAGGCCAGCTGGGCGACGTTATGCAGGAGTCAGCCAAGATTGCGGTCAGTCTGGTTAAAAATCTGTTCCCTGAAGAGGCCAAGAAATACCAGGATCAGAACCTGCACATCCATGTTCCTGCGGGAGCAGTTCCAAAGGACGGCCCTTCAGCCGGTGTTACACTGACCACAGCCCTCGCATCGCTCCTGACAGGCAAAATTGTGGATCCGCATATAGCAATGACGGGCGAAGTGGCTCTGCGCGGTGCGGTAACTCCTATCGGAGGACTCCCTGAGAAGCTGATGGCAGCAGAACGTGCAGGCATAACTAAAGTCTTCATTCCGAGCGCAAATATGAACGATCTGAAAGACGTTGCGCAGGAAGTTAAAGACAAAATAGAAATCATTCCGGTTTCAAATGTCTCAGAGATTTTGAAAGCGGTTGGTATAATTGAATAATCTTCATTGCGTGAGAAGTATTTTTTAGAAAAACTATCCCCCCAGGGGGCTTACACAATAAAGCATCAGCCATTAAAATAACTCCAGATACTAAAGGAGGGCCTATTTTATGCATATGGCTGATGCTTTGCTTAGCCCGGCTGTGGCTGGCGTAATGATAGGAGCTTCGGCGGTTGCTGCCGGAGTATCAATTGTTAAATTAAGAAAAGAAGAGAAGACCGAACTGGAGCCGACCATTAAGAAGCTGCCGACTATGGCAGTAATGGCTGCCCTGGTTTTCGCGGGACAGATGATCAACTATACTATCCCGGGAACAGGTTCTTCAGGACATTTATGCGGAGGAATGATGCTCACAGGCCTATTAGGCCCCTATGCGGGCTTCCTGTCCATGATTGTCGTCTTGCTTATACAATGCCTGTTCTTTGCTGACGGCGGCCTGATGGCAATCGGCGCCAATGTTTGGAACATGGCTTTCTACGGATGCTTTATTGGATACTTCCTGATCTACAGGCCGATCATGAGGAGCGGATGGTTCAGGGGAATGGGTCTTAGAGGAGCTAACAGGCTGAAGATCATTATCTCGTCGATACTGGGGTGCGTGATCACATTGCAGCTGGGTGCATTCTCAGTAGTTCTGGAGACCAGCATTTCAGGCATTACGAACCTGCCGTTTGGAGCTTTCGTAGCGCTCATGCAGCCGATTCATCTGGCAATAGGTCTGGTAGAAGGCCTGATAACTGCAGCGGTGCTGATGTTTGTATATGAGATGCGGCCTGAACTGTTGAAAGATGTTCAAACGGATGAAACTGTGAAAGGCAGGGCATCCATCAAAGGCACGCTTATTTCGCTGGCTGTCGTAGCGCTGCTGGTAGGCGGAGGATTATCACTTCTGGCCAGCAGTCATCCGGACGGACTTGAGTGGAGCCTGTTTGGCAATAGAGAAGAAGGATATGCGGAAAACATGGGCCTCGATGAGGATGACTATGGAATTGCCAGCGATATGGCAGATTCAGCCGCAGCTGTTCAGGACAAGACGTCATTCCTGCCGGACTATGCTTTCGCAGGTGATTCGGAGAATCCTGCAGGCACCACAGTTTCAGGAATTGTAGGATGTGCAATTGTTGCTGCGGTCGCTGCGCTGCTATGCCTGGTAGCGGGTTTCTTCAGAAAGAGAAAGAGAATAAATGAACAAGGCTGAGAAAGCCGAAAGAGAAATACTTGCGATAGATGGGATGTCAAAAGGGGATTCTGCGGTTCACCGGATGAGTCCCCTTTCTAAACTATTGCTTACAATTGTCTATATAGTTATCACTGTTTCTTTCAATAAATACGATATCACGGGTATCTTTATCATGATTCTTTTCCCTGTTGTCGGGTATGTGGCCTCAGGCGTTCCTGTCAGTACAGCTTTCTGGAAACTGAGGATAGTACTGCCGTTGGTATGCGCAGTAGGCATCATCAACCCGTTTCTGGACAGGGAAATCCTTTTTTATTTAGGCAACATAGGGGTCAGCGGAGGAGTAGTATCCTTTATAACACTGCTGATGAAGGGGGTATTTTCGCTGCTTGCCTCATTTCTGCTGGTTTCGACCACGCCGGTCGAAGAAATCTGCAGGGCGTTGAGGCAGGTGCATTTTCCGAAGATACTCACTTCGCTTTTCCTGCTGACTTTCAGATATGTGCATGTGCTGCTGGAAGAGGTGAGCATCATGACAGACGCGTATCATCTGCGCTCACCAGGCCAGAAAGGAATCCATATCTCTGCATGGGGTTCATTCCTGGGACAGCTGATATTAAGAAGCTCAGACAGGGCCGGACAGCTCTATGACAGTATGCTGCTGCGCGGATTTCAGGGAGAATTTTATTATGCTAAGGGCAGGAAGTCTGCAGCCTATTCATGGCCTGTTGCCATTATCTGCATAGCGTTGGCAGTCACATTCAGATTTTTAAATATAGCTGCAATTTTTGGTGGAGTAATCATATGATCAGATTTGAAAACGTTTCTTATACATATCCGGGTGCGGACGAGGTGCTGCACGATATTTCCTTTTCAATCGAACGCGGTGAAAAGGTTGGCCTGATCGGTGCCAATGGCGCAGGCAAGACCACTATATTAAAGGCCGCCCTGGGACTTATCCAGACTACAGGAACTATTACTGTCGGCGGTCTGCCAATGTCCCGCGAGAATCTGTCCGAGATCAGGAAGAAGTTGGGTTATGTGCTCCAGAATTCCGATAACCAGATGTTCATGCCCACAGTAATTGAGGACATGATATTCGGTTCGGTCAATTATGGAATGAGCCGTGACGACGCAGAGAAAAAGGCCGATGAAGTTCTTAAGGATCTTAACATCGAATACCTGAAGAAGCGCCAGAATCACAGGATGAGTGGCGGCGAAAAGCGCCTTGCTGCCATTGCAACAGTTCTGACTATGGAACCGGAGGCTCTTCTCATGGACGAGCCTTCATCAGCTTTGGATCCCAAAAACAGAAGAAACCTGATAAACCTTTTGAAACGGTTGTGGGACAAAAGCAGGATTACATATGTAATAACTACTCATGATCTGGACCTGGTGCTCGATACATGTGAAAGAGTAATCATATTAAATAATGGCAGGATAGCAGCCGACGGACCGGCAGAGGTTATTCTTCGTGATCAGGCATTGCTTGAAGCAAATGATCTGGAACTTCCATTTTGTTTTGCCGGACGATAAACAATTGTTATCATCATCGCTTTACAGAATCCAAAGATATAGAATTCTTGTACGGCGTTACCACAGATATTTTCGACCTATGGCATGAAAATGCGCATAGGTCGATTTTTTTGCTTTTTAGTTCCATAACTTGAGAAAAAATACTAAAAACAATTAATAATTTATCGCTTAATAATTAATTATAATTACTTAACTTGAATAATTGTGGTATACTACACTAGATTTATTATGGGGAGACAGGAAGATGGCTTTTGGCAGCTGTCCGGGCAAGGACACACTTAGAAATGCGAAGATAACTGAAAAGAAATGTCCGAACTGCGACAATATTGTTGAGGTTTTTTCGTGTGATACGGAGGTTGTCTGCGATAAATGCGGGTTCACCATTTACAATGATGCGCTGACATGTGCAAGGTGGTGCCGTTATGCTGAGAGCTGTCTTGGAAAAGATATGTATCAGTTTCTGATGTCCCGCATAGAGAAGGCGGATGCGGAGCTGAATAAATAGGAGGAATAATATGCACGACATTCTTAATCATGAACATTCTCATGAACATCATCATCACACTCATGAAGGAATTACTGCTTTTGACAGCAAGGAACAGGCAGTAAGCATCCTGACATATATGCTGGAGCATAATGTAAGCCATGCTGAAGAGCTCCATGAGATCTGCCACAAGCTGGAAGCAAGTGGAGAAGAGGAAGCAGCCAAGCTGATCGACGAGGCTGTTGATGCTTTCCGTGAGGGCAATTCCATGATGGAGACCGCGCTGAACGTGCTTAAGAAGGAGAAATAATATGTGTTTATCCACAGTTTATAAATTAAAGGGACAGAATCAGGAGAAGGTCTGCGAATATATCAGCAAGGTTGAGAACAAAGGAAACGAGTTTGTTTTCACTGATGTTATGGGCGAGGAGATCACTGTGCCTGGCAAGCTCATTTCCATGGACTTTGTCAAGAACGTTATCCTGCTGGAGGATGCCTGAAATGAGATATGAAATGATCCGTGAGATTTACAACAAATGCTCCGGAAACCAGATGAGGGACGTATTCATCAGCAATGTGGAAACGGACGATCCCTTCAGGTATGTCGAGAATATGCTTGAGGGTAAAGAAGTTACGCTTGAAAGCGAAGAGCTGCCTGACGGCACTATTGTGATCGATGCAGATGTGGCCGGCTTGAAACAGCGTTTTTCTTTTTGTCCTGATTAAAATACACATTGATTATATTAGAAGAAAAGTATAAAATAAATTAGTTAGAAAAGAACTCGTTTTTTTTTGAAGGTTATTGTTATTTTTTTGACAAAGACAGATTGTCAGGAAAATATTTTTGGAGGTATTTATGGCATTTATACTTGCTGTTGCGGGGAAAGGCGGCACAGGTAAGACCACTATCTGCGGTATGCTGATTGACTGGCTGTGCAAGAATGGCAAGACACCTGTTCTGGCCGTTGACGCAGATGCTAATTCTAATCTTAATGAGGTGCTCGGAGTAGAAGTAGAGCACACTCTCGGCGAAATCCGTGAAATCATTGCTACTGCTGACGTTGCAGAGGTTAATCCTATCCCTGCCAGCATGAGCAAGAAGGAATTCATGGACGCCAAATTCCACACAGCTCTTATTGAAGAAGATGATTTTGACATGCTTGTCATGGGACGTACCCAGGGCAAGGGTTGTTATTGTTTTGTAAACGACTTACTCAGCGCAGAGCTCAGAAAGCTCAAAGACGCGTACAAATACATGGTAGTTGATAACGAGGCCGGAATGGAGCATATCAGCCGCGGCGTTCTGCCGTCAGTTGACTGCATCATCCTGGTTTCTGACTGTTCACGCAGAGGCATTCAGGCCGTTGGCCGTATTGCCGAGCTCGTTAAGGAGATGGACCTGGGCGTAGATAAGGCAGGCCTCATTGTTAACCGCGCTCCGAACGGCGTGCTCAACGAAGGCGTGAAGGAAGAGATCGCCAAGTACGGACTGGATCTCATTGGCGTAGTTCCTCATGATGAGGGAGTCTACGAATATGACTGCGAAGGCAAGGCTACTGCCAAGCTGCCTGACGATTCACCTGCCAGGGCTGCAGTCAACAAAATCGCAGAAAAGCTGTTTGCTTAAACAGTTTTCAAAAATTATATATTACAAGGAGGCAGACTATGGCTTTTAAGAGAACGCCTCAAGTGTTTTCAGCATCAATCAATGAAGTAACACTTGGCACAGGCGAGAAAGCTGTAACTATCGGCGGTGGGAATACTATGCCACTGTATTCATTCGACGCACCGCCTAAACACAAAGTTGCAATCGGTGTTGAAATCACTGATACCGGCGTAGACAAGACACTTCCGGGAATGGCAGCATACTATGAAGGTGCTGAGACTCTTACAGATATCGCAAAACGCGCAGCAGAAATGCCAGGCGCGGATTTTGTCGTTCTGGCACTGGATGGCGCTGATCCTAACGGTGACAACCGTCCTGTAGACGAGTGCATTGCAATCGCCAAAGAAGTAGCTGACGCTATTGATGTTCCGCTGGCAATCACAGGTTCCAAGAACGTTGAGAAGGATACTGAACTGTTCAGCAAGCTGGCAGAGGCTCTGCAGGGCAGAAACGTACTCTTCGTATCCGCCAGGGAAGAAAATTACAAGACCATCGCTGCATCAGCAGTCATGGCATACGGCAATAAGATTTCAGCTGAGTCAGCTGTTGATATCAACCTGGCTAAGCAGCTGAACGTACTGCTTACACAGATGGGCATTCAGCCTACATCATTTGTTATGAACGTTGGTTCCGCAGCAGCAGGCTACGGCTATGACTATGTTGCATCCACACTCGACAGAGTAAGGGACGCTGCACTGACACAGAACGACGCTATGCTGCAGATGCCTATCATCACACCTGTAGCTTCTGAAGCATGGAACGTTAAAGAATCCATCGTTTCCGAAGAGGACTTTCCGGAGTGGGGTTCCAGGGAATCCCGTGGTGTAAGCATGGAAATCTGCACAGCGGCTTCCGTTATCGCTGGCGGTTCAGATGCTGTCATCTTAAGACATCCAGAGTCTGTAAAGACTATTTCCGGCATGATCGCCGGATTAATGTAGAAGGGAGGCGCGCATTATGGCATTAAAAGGATTAGATATCTTCAAACTGACTCCGAAGACCAACTGCAAGGAATGCGGCAACCCGACATGTATGGCATTCGCCATGAAGGTAGCCCAGGGCGCTATCCCTGTTGAGAAGTGCCCGCATATGTCTGCAGAGGCTATTGCACAGCTCTCAGAGGCTACAGCACCTCCAATGAAATCCCTCAAAGTAGGTGCAGGCGAGGCAGAGCACACATTAGGCGGAGAGACAGTTCTTTTCCGTCATGAGAAGACATTCGTTTCAGAGAATCTGTTCGCGGTTTGCGTATGCAAGGGCTGCGTTGACGCCAAACTCCCTGAGATCGAGAAAATCGATTACGAGCGTATCGGCGAGCGTATGCATGTTGAGGCACTCAACCTCGAATACAGCGACAAGGATTCATATGTTGAATTGGTTAAGAAGGTTTCCGGCAAGGGCAGACTCCTCATCCTCGAAGTTCAGGACGCTGAGGCAGCTGAAGCAGCTCTGGAAGTATGCGCAGCAGAGAAGCCTATCCTCAATGGCGCTACTCCTGAGAACTATGCTCAGTTTGTTGAGATTGCCAAGAAGTACGGCGTTGTACTGGGCGTTGGAGCACCTGATCTGGATCAGCTCTACGACACAGCAGCTGCTATTGAAGGACTGGGATACAAGGACCTCGTTCTGGACGTTACGGGCGCATCCATGAAAGACGCTTTCGCAGGCGCTGTTCAGGTTCGCCGCGCAGCTCTTAAGAATACTGACAGAACATTCGGATATCCTTCAATCGTTAATGTTAAGAAACTGGCAAAGGGTGACGCTAATATGCAGACAGCTCTGGCAACACTCTTTGTAGTTAAATATGGTTCGATCATCGTTATGGAAGATATGAGCTATGCTCAGGCACTGCCTCTGTACGGCCTGCGTCAGAACATTTACACTGACCCGCAGAAGCCGATGAAGGTTGCTCCTGGCATCTATCCTCTGAACGGTGCTGACGAGAACAGCGTATGCGCAACAACAGTAGACTTCGCTCTGACATACTTCGTAGTTTCAGGCGAGCTTGAGCGCAGCGGCGTTCCTGTAAACTTCCTCATCTCTGACGCCGGCGGCTATTCAGTTCTTACTGCATGGGCAGCAGGCAAATTCAGCGCAGGCAGCATTTCCAAGTTCATCAAGGAATACGACATCGAGAATAAGATCAAGAGCAGAACCCTGATCATTCCTGGTAAAGCCGCAGTCCTGAAGGGCGAACTGGAAGAAAGACTTCCTGGCTGGACTATTGTTGTGGCTCCGAATGAGGCAACGAACCTTGTTAAGTTTATGAAGGATTTCAAATAAATTAAGGAGGCACTTTTTATGGGTAAATTTGTTATCATCGGCGAGCGTATTCACTGCATTTCACCTGTTATCAAGCAGGCTATGGCAGACATGAATCCGGAACCGATCATACAGAGAGCTAAAGAGCAGATCGAAGCTGGCGCAACATATATCGACGTCAATATCGGACCTGCTGAGAAGAACGGACCTGAACTGATGAAATGGGCTGTTCAGACCATCCAGGAAGCATGCGACAATGTTCCTCTGGCACTGGATACAGCTAACAGAGCTGCTATTGAGGCAGGTATTTCTGTATACAACCGTTCAAAGGGCAAACCGATCGTTAACTCAGCTGATGCCGGCGACAGGATCGAGAATGTGGATCTGGCAGCAGCTAACGATGCTATCATTATCGCTCTCTGCTCAAAGGCTGGCGTTCCGTCAGATAATGACGAGCGTATGATGTACTGCCAGGAGCTTCTGGAAAGAGGCATGGAGCATGGCATGGAAGCAGAAGACATGTGGTTTGATCCTCTGTTCCTTGTTATCAAAGGCATGCAGGACAAGCAGATGGATGTTCTGGAATTCATCGGACTGCTTTCAGACATGGGCCTGAACTCAACAGGCGGTCTTTCAAATGTTTCCAACGGAACACCTAAGATCATCCGTCCTATCCTGGACAGCACAATGGTTGCCATGGCAATGTGCAAGGGACTTACATCAGCTATCGTAAATCCATGTGACAGAAGACTGATCGAGACCATCAAGTCAGCTGACATTATTAAGAACAATTTCCTGTATGCGGATTCCTTCCTGGACATCTAAGATACAGAGAGTGCATTTTAAGAAAGGATAAAAATCATGAGCGTTTTAACAGACCTTATTTATGGCGGATCTAATGCTGTTGCCGGACTTACCGAAGGCGCAGTTAATGACGCTATCGCAAAGTATGGCGAGGACAAGCCGGTCGTAATGCCGGACACCGCTTATTTCCTTCCAACCATCTATGCCGCAACAGGTGTAAAGGTTGAGAAACTGGGTGACCTTCCAGCATGCGTAGGAGTATTAAAATCTCTTATCACTAACGAAGAAGACCTGGGACAGGCACTCAATGCCGGCCTCGCAACAGCAGTAGGAGCTGAAATCCTTGAAGCTCTGAAATATGTTGAGAGTGAGAATCCGTATGAGAACGAAGCAGGCATCGGATTTGTTCCTGATCCTATCATCCGTTCACTCGGTGTTCCTCTGGTAACAGGCGACATCCCTGGCGTAGCTGTAGTACTTGGCCAGGCTGAGAAAGCAGAAGATGTTGCTGCTATCGTTAGAGATTATCAGGACAAAGGCCTTCTGACCTTCCTCGTTGGTAACGTTATCGACCAGATCCTGGAGCAGGGCGTAAAGGTAGGCCTTGACTATCGTGTAATCCCTCTGGGACATGACGTAACCGCAGTTATCCATGTTGTTACCGTTGCTGTGCGTGCAGCTCTGATCTTCGGCGGACTTAAGCCTGGCGATCTTCCTGGACTGCTTCAGTACACCAAGGACCGTGTTCCTGCATTCGTTAATACATTCGGCGCACTTGACAGCGTAGTTGTATCTGCAGGTGCAGGCGCTATCGCTCTCGGCTTCCCTGTAATCGTTGACATTGACCTGGCTGAAAATCAGGTTCCTGGAGCTTTAGTATCTGTACTGGATCACAATGAGACAGTTAAGACATCCCTTGAGCTTCGTAACATCAAAGTTAAAGCAAAAGCTGTTAAGCTTCCTGTAAGCTTCGCATCAGCATTCGAAGGCGAGATCATCCGTAAGGCTGATACTTATGCAGAATTTGATTCAGATCATAATCCAACATTCGAGCTCGTTACCATGGTTGAGGATCCGAACGGAGTAGAGGATCACAAGATCACCATCGACGGACCGGATCTGCCGGAAGATGCAGCTGATATCATCCGTCTGCCTCTGGCTACAACGGTTAAGGTATACGGCGCTAAGATGCAGAAAGACTTCGAGTCAGTAATCGAGAGAAAGTTCCATACATGGTTCAACTATATTGAAGGCGTTATGCATACAGGACAGAGGAACCTGTTCCGTATCCGTATCAGCAAGGACAGCTTCAAGGCAGGCCTTCGTCTGAAAGATTTCGCAGAGGTTCTTTACAGCATGATCATGGACGAGTTCGGATCAGTTGTTGACAAGTGCGAAGTTACCCTTATCACAGATGAAGCTAAGGTACGCGCTATGCTGGAGTCTGACGCAATGCCGCGTTATCGTTTCCGTGACGACAGACTGTCATCACTCAGCGATGAGAGCGTTGATCAGTTCTACACATGTATCCTGTGCCAGAGCTTTGCTCCTGCACACTGCTGCATCGTTACTCCTGAGCGTCTTGGTCTGTGCGGTGCTGTTTCATGGCTGGATGCTAAGGCTACATATGAGCTGAATGCTACCGGTCCTTCACAGCCTGTTCCAAAGGAAGGCCTTATCGATGAGCGTACAGGCAGATACGAAGCTGTTAACAAGGCTGTTGCTGAGGCAACACACGGCGCAGTTGAGAACGTAACTCTGTACTCACTGATCGAAGATCCTATGACATCATGCGGATGCTTCGAGTGCATCTGCGGTATCGAGCCATTCTCAAACGGTGTTGTAGTTGTTAACCGTGAGTATGCAGGCATGACACCTACCGGCATGACATTCGGTGAGCTCGCTTCCATGACAGGCGGCGGTGTTCAGACACCTGGCTTCATGGGACATGGACGTCACTTCATCGCTTCCAAGAAGTTCATCAGCGCTGAAGGCGGTATCGGACGTATCGTTTGGATGCCTAAGGAACTGAAGGATGATCTGGCAGGCCGTCTGAACAAGACAGCTAAAGAAACCCTCGGCATCGAGAACTTCACAGATATGATCGGTGATGAGACCATCGCAACAGATCCAGAAGAGCTGCTGGCATTCCTGACAGAGAAGGGACATCCTGCACTGACAATGGATCCTATTATGTAATTAATATACCCAAAATTATATCGCTGCCCCGGATACTCTCCGGGGCAGTGTTGTAAAGAGGAGATAATAATGTACACACTGACTTTCAAGATCGAAGGCAAACCGGATGTAAAATGCCAGGTTGAGGCAGGCACTAATATACTGGACGCGGCTGTGGCAGAAGGCGTTGAAATAGATGCTCCATGCGCAGGCAACGGTACCTGCGGCAAATGCAGGGTGCGTCTGATATCCGGAGCGGTAGAGATGCCATCAAATCCGCATCTGCCATATATTGATTATGAGGAGATGTGGCGTCTGGCCTGCCAGAGCAAGGTGATCGGTGACGCTGTTGTATGGGTGCCGGCTACTGCCAGTGCTTTCAAGGAAGATATCGCAACAGCCGATCTGTCCACACCTGCAGAATTAGCCAGATATGAGAAGGCGATGGATGACATATTTTCATCAGGACTTGCCAGAGGCTGCACTGAAAAAGGCTGCGGCGTAGCAATCGATATTGGTACGACTACGGTTACGGCAGCGCTTCTTGACCTGGACACCGGCAAGGTATTGTCCAAGGCCAGCAGAGGCAATGGGCAGATCCGCTTCGGAGCTGACGTCATCAACCGTATCATCCAGCAGATGAAGCCGGGCGGCAAAGAACGCCTTCAGAAGGCTGTCAGGGAAGAAACTTTATTCCCTATCATTCAGGCCCTTCTGAAAGACAGCGGTAAGTCAGAAACAGACATTTCACGTATTGTTATCGCCGGCAATACGACAATGGAGCACCTCTTTATGGGCGCTGACGGAGATTCCATCAGATTAGAGCCGTATGTGCCCGAATTCCTTGAGCTTTCAGGCGTAACGATAAAAGATGCGGGCATGCCCGGCAAGCCGGATGCGCCTGTAATTCTTGCGCCAAACGTAGGCAGCTATGTAGGCGGTGACATTACCGCAGGCGTCCTGGATACAATGCTCTGGAATTCAGACGAGATGACATTGTTCATCGATCTGGGTACGAACGGCGAGCTGGTATTCGGAAACCGCGATTACATGCTGTGCTGCGCATGCTCTGCGGGACCGGCATTCGAGGGCGGCGACATCAGCTGCGGAATGAGAGCCACAAAGGGAGCAATCGACAGCGTGCACATTGACGATGACACTTTGGAACCGGAATATACATTGATTTCAGGCGATAAACCTTTAGGTCTGTGCGGCAGCGGTCTGATCGACATTATCAGCGAATTGTTCAGGACAGGCGCGGTCAACGCCAAAGGCAGATTCGTGCGTGAGAGCAAAAGGATCCGCTATGACGAATTCGGCGGTACATATATCGTTGCTTTCGAAGATGAGAGCGGCAGCGGCAAGCAGATAGAGCTGACTGAAGGCGACCTGGACAACTTTATCCGCGCTAAAGGAGCTATTTTCTCAGCTATCCGCACCATGCTGAAATCGCTGGATATGACAGTCGATAATATTGACAGGATCATCATTGCAGGCGGCATCGGCAGCGGAATCAATATGGAGAAGGCTATCAGCATAGGAATGCTGCCAAAGGTTCCTTTGGAGAAATATTCATACATCGGCAATTCATCGCTTACAGGAGCATGTGCTATGCTGATTTCAGACGAGGCCACACAGAAGGTCTTCGATATCGGCAGAAACATGACATACATTGAGCTGTCTACAGAGCCCGGATATATGGATGAATTCCTGGCGGCGTGCTTCCTGCCTCATACGGATGCAACACTTTTTGATTAAGGACAATAACATGGAAATCAAGAATAACAAAATTGAAAACCCATTAAAATATTATAGAGAGAAGACTGCGGAGTTTGATCCGCAGGTGCTTTCGGCGAAGAGCGGAGTACCGTTCGACGGAGAGGCATTTCATTTAACAATGATGAGCCGTCCGGCTAAACTGCTGTGGCCTGCGCTGGAGTGCTATTTTGAAGATGACGGCAGCGCGGCTTCAAATGCGTATATCATACTCTTCACGAGGCTGGTTATGTACGGCATCCTCACCCCAAAGGGCGGCAAGATGCTGGCGTATAACGAGATACCGTGGGGAATGCATTATTACAAGGCGTTTCAGGGCAGATGCCTGAACCGCCTTTCCGGAGTATACGGCCATAACGCGGTCAAGCTGGCGGAGGATGCATTAAAATTCGGCGCAGTAAAGGTGCCGGGCGGTGACTGCACCATAGAATTTGATTTTATCC
Organism: Lachnospiraceae bacterium; assembly: GCA_017441295.1. Classification (GTDB taxonomy): domain Bacteria; phylum Bacillota; class Clostridia; order Lachnospirales; family Lachnospiraceae; genus RGIG5612. Next base: position 119,473 of record JAFRYA010000003.1, on the reverse strand, counting down.
CGGATCTGACTGTCCGGGCGACTGTGTGGGAAGGAGATGACGAATTCCCTGCAAACTCACAGATACTGTTCTCTGACAACTTCCTGCTGGCTTTTTCTGCAGAAGAGATGGCAGTGGTCGGAGATACATTTATAAATGCGCTGAAGGGGAGATGGTAATATGAGTAAAAAGATAGTTGTAGTAAACGCAGGCCCAAGAAAGGGCTGGAACACAGATACACTGCTAAGCGAGGCAGCAAAAGGAGCAGAGAGCACAGGCGCGGAGATTGTCTGGTTCGACCTGTTCAAACTTGAGAAATTTACCGGCTGCATTTCATGCTTCGGCTGCAAGAAAGAAAAATTTAAGGGTCAGTGCATATGCAGGGATGGCCTGAAAGAAGTTCTGGACGCAATCAGAGAATCTGACGGCCTGATCATAGGATCCCCCAATTATCTGGGAGAGATGACATCATCTTTCCGTGCGCTTTATGAGAGGCTGATATTCCAGAATCTGACATATAATAAAGAAAACCCATGCTGCAACGAGCATCCTGTGCCGGTGCTCTTCGTAATGACGAGCAATGCTCCGGAATCATTCTATCAGGACATGAAGAAAAACTACCAGCAGACCCTGAGCCGTTTCGTAGGACCTACCGAGCTGCTGGTCTGTGGGGACACCCTGCAGCTGAAAGACTATTCCAAGACCGACTGGGAGTGGTCAATCTTTGATCCTGAGAAAAAACTGAAAAGACATGAAACAGTATTCCCGCAGGAGTGCGAGCACGCATTCCAGCTGGGTGCTGAATTGGCGAGATAAATAATACTAAAAAACCATTGACAAACGAAAATAATAATATATAATTAGGTTAGCCGAGGGCAACCAACACAAATATCAAGATGGCAAGCACAAAGTTTTTATTTTTTAATATACAGTTAGCCGAGGGCAACCAAATATAATAATCAGGAGATCAAATGTCCAATCAGTCAATTATTGAATATTGCGCGCCGACTCTGGCCGGACTCAAAACAGGCAGTTTGTTTTTGGTTAAAAATGAATCATACGAAGAAATAAATTCTGATATCAGAGCCTTAAACCGCGTCTTGAAAGAAAAAGGACTCCGGGCGATACCGGTCAGAAAGAAAAGCGGAAGCACTTTGATTTATGTGTATCGCCTGAATTTTCTGGAGAAAGACTTAAGACAGCCTGAAGCAGAGGAAATACTTTTGGAAAGAGGATATACATGCTCGGATCCTTGCAGATGTGTTGCACGGCTCGCTAAAAGGCTTGCATGTGGGGATGAGTTCCCTCACGAGATCGGATTGTTCCTGGGATATCCCGCGGGAGATGTGAAGGGATTTATTGATCATCCTAACGAAGGTGTTAAATGTGTTGGCTGCTGGAAAGTTTACACAGATAAAGAAAAAGCCGAACAGATTTTCAGAAAATATAAGAAATGCACAGAGAAATATAAAGAGGCATATCAAAATGGCTGGCCGTTTTCACAGCTTATAGTTCAGGCCGGATGAATAGAACCTAAAGGAGGCATAACGTTTAATGAGTAAGATTGCAGTTGTATTTTGGAGCGGAACAGGCAATACCGAAACAATGGCAGATGCTGTTGCAGAAGGCGCCAGGAATAAAGGCGCAGATGTTGACAGGCTGGGAGTATATGATTTTAATGCTGACAAACTTGCTGAGTATGATGCAGTAGCATTCGGATGCCCGGCTATGGGCGACGAAACGCTGGAAGAAGACGAGTTCGAGCCAATGTTTGCGGGAGTTGAAGGCTCACTGTCAGGCAAGAAAATCGTATTGTTCGGCTCATATGGCTGGGGCGATGGTCAGTGGATGAGAGACTGGGAAGATAGATGCAAGGCTGCAGGCGTAAACCTGGCTGCAGAGAGTCTCATCGTAAACGACGCTCCTGGCAATGATGATCTGGAAAAATGCAGAGCTCTTGGAGAAGTTCTTTGCTGATATACACCTAATACCTAAAACCTAATAATATCAATTGTGCGTAAAAAACCCACTTTGCTGAGCCCCTCTCGGCAAAGGTGGGCTTTTTACATAGAAAGTACACATTTAATAAATTCTTAACATATTGAGTTTTATGGGCTGTTGTGATATAATCCAACACACATTTACATCTGCACTAGCAGATTATATGACAATTACTATCAGATTATTTTATTACGGAGGAATTAAAAATGGTATTTGAAGCAATCAGAGATATGATCGCAGAAAGAAATGACAAGGATCCTGCAGAGATTACAATGGAGACTAGGTTCAAAGACCTTGGAATCGATTCACTTGATACAGTTGAAATGCTTATGGATCTTGGTGATCAGCTGGGCTGCGAGATCGAACTTGAAGAGCCTGTTGAGACAGTAGGCGAATTAGTTACATTTATCGAAGGAAAATTAGGCGAATAATATGATCAAAACAGTAATATGTGACATGCTGGGGATCGAGTATCCCCTCTTTCAGGGCGGCATGGCATGGGTGGCAGACGGCAAGCTGGCAGCGGCAGTATCTGAAGGCGGCGGACTGGGCATCATTGGAGCCGGAAACATGGACGGCGAGATGGTCAGAAAGCAGATCCAGGTAGTGAGAGAACTGACTGACAAACCGTTTGGTTTGAATATCATGCTTATGAGCCCTTTTGCTGATGCTGTGGCAAAAGTTGCAGTTGAGGAAAAGGTACCTGTTGTAACAACCGGTGCAGGCAATCCTTCTAAATACATGGAAGGCTTCAAAGGCGCAGGCATCAAGGTTATTCCTGTAGTTGCATCTGTTGCTCTGGCTAAATTAATGACCAGAGTAGGTGCTGATGCAGTTATCGCAGAAGGCGGAGAGAGCGGCGGACATGTAGGCGAACTGACCACCATGGTACTGGTTCCGCAGATCTGTGACGCAACCGACCTGCCGGTTATCGCTGCAGGCGGTATTGCTGACGGCAGAGGAGTGGCAGCTGCATTTATGCTGGGTGCTGTAGGTGTTCAGCTGGGCACCAGATTCTTAAGCGCTACAGAATGCTCCATCCACCCGAACTACAAGCAGAAGATCCTGAAAGCTACTGACCTGTGCACAATGGTTACAGGCAAGCGTACAGGACATCCTGTCAGAGCACTCAGAACCAACTTCCCAAGAGAGTACTCCAAGCTCGAGTACGGCGGAGCTTCAGATGAAGAACTGGACAAGTTCGGCATGGGCACACTCAGGGCAGCTGTTGTTGACGGAGACCTCGAGAAGGGAAGCTTCCTGTCAGGACAGATCGCAGCTATGGTCAAGAAAGAGCAGCCTGCTGCAGAGATTATCAGAGAAGTTATCGAAGGCGCTGAGCCTGTACTTAGGAGTGCATTAAAATGGGTAAAATAGCATTTGTTTTCCCAGGCCAGGGAGCCCAGGTTCCGGGCATGGGACTTTCCGCTTTCGTAAACAGCGAAGCAGCTAAAGAAATATTCAAAAAGGCTGAAGCTTTAAGACATGGCACATCGCTGCAGTGCTTTGAAGGAAGTGCAGACGAACTCAAAATTACTGCAAACACGCAAAGCTGCCTCTACGTTGTAGAGTCAGCTCTTGCTGCTGTTTTGGAAGAGAATGGAATCCATGCAGACTGCTGCGCTGGATTCTCACTGGGTGAGCTTTCAGCGCTTTACTATGCAGGTGCAATGGATTTTGAATCCGGAATGAAGCTTGTAATGAAACGCGGTCAGCTGATGCAGGAGGATGCTGAGAAAGCCGAGACATTTATGGCAGCAGTCATTCGCCTTCCGCAGGATAAACTCATGGAGATCATCAGCGGATTTGAAAATGTTTACGCTGTTAATTTCAACGGCGGCGGACAGATCACCGTTGCAGGCGCTGCAGAGCACCAGCAGGCATTTTCTGACGCTGTGAAGGAAGCAGGAGGCAGGGCAATGCCGCTCAAAGTTTCAGGTGCTTTCCATTCTCCATATATGAAAGAAGCTGCTGAAGCTTTTGAGGCTGTTATTGATGAGCAGACCTTTACTGAGCCTGCAATCACTGTTTACTCAGACACTCTGGGCAAGCCATACGGCAGTGACGTCCCTGGCATTCTCAAGAAACAGATTATCAGCCCTGTACATTGGGAGACAATAGTCAGGGATATGATCGCAAACGGCGTGGACACATTCATAGAAGTCGGACCGGGCAAGACACTTTCCGGACTGATCACACGCATTGATGAGACAGTAAAAGTATTCCGCATGAACGAATACAGTGACTTAGAAGAAATCAAACAAGGAGTTTTGACATGTTAAAGGATAAAGTAGCCGTTGTTACCGGTGGAAGCCGCGGAATTGGCAAGGCAATTGCCCTGAAGCTGGCTTCAGAGGGGGCAAATGTAGCTGTTATTTATGCCGGAAACGCAGCTCTCGCTGAAGAGGTCTGCCAGGAGTGCAAAGACGCTTATAAAGTCAATGCAGCCAGCTACCAGTGCAATGTAGCTGATTTTGACCAGGTCAAAGAGACAGTCGCTCAGATCAAGAAAGATTTCGGCACCATTGACCTGCTGGTAAACAATGCAGGCATTAACAGGGACGGACTCCTTGCAATGATGAAAGAGAGCGCATTCGATGAAGTAATTGACGCAAACTTAAAAGGCACATTCAACATGATCCGTCAGTGCGCGCCGATCTTCATGAAGCAGAGATACGGCAGGATCGTTAACATGTCTTCAGTAGCCGGCATCATCGGCAATCCGGGACAGGTTAACTATTCCGCGTCAAAGGCAGGCATTATAGGCCTGACCAAATCCGTTGCTAGGGAGCTGGCGTCCAGAAACGTCACCTGCAACGCTGTTGCTCCGGGATTTGTAGCAACAGACATGGTAAAGGAGCTTACCAACGACACTGCAGCACTTGAAGCGCAGGTTCCACTGGGACGTCTGGGAAAACCGGAAGAAATTGCCGATGCTGCAGCGTTCCTTCTGAATTCAGATTATATTACAGGCGCGGTCCTTCAGGTGGACGGCGGTATTGCGATGTGATAATTAACTAGTTTAAGGCGGTTTATAAAAATGGATGAAGCTAACATCAGAAAATATGCGAAATTAATGAGGGAAGAGGATCTGTCAGGTCTGGAGATCACCGAAGACGGCGTGACTGTCAGACTGGAAAGAGCCGTAGCTGAAAATGTTATCCAGGTTCCTCAGGCAGCAGCCGCAGCACCTGCCGCAGCTGCAGAGAAGAGTGAGAGCACGGATGATTCCAGCTATGTTACATCACCTATGGTTGGTGTGGCTTATCTGGCTCCTACTGAGAACTCAGACCCTTATGTAAAGCTCGGCGACAAAGTCAAAGCCGGCGATATCCTGTGTATTGTTGAGGCCATGAAGCTGATGAACATGATCCAGACAGAAATTGACGGCACCATTGCAGAGATTTGCATCACTGACGGCCAGGTAGTTGAATACGGAACCAAGTTGTTCAGAATTGAGAGATAGTATGAACAAAGAAGAACTTAAAGCTATCATGCCTCACAGAGAGCCTATGCTGCTGCTTGATGAAGCAGGCTGCGAGGACGGCCAGGGCTGGGGCAAATATCTGGTTAAGGGAGATGAATTCTTCCTGCAGGGACATTTCCCGGGCAATCCTATCGTTCCGGGAGTCATTCAGTGTGAGATACTGGCACAGTCTGTATGTGTCCTGCTCAAGGACAAGCTGACTGAAGGCAAGATCGGTATGTACACAGGACTTAAGAATGTAAAATTTAAGTCTCCGGTCCGTCCGGGAGACCTTTTTGAAACTATAGTGCATATTACACGCAGCTCAGGACCGTTTTATTTCGCTGAGGGCGAGGGCTATGTTGGAGACCGCCTGTGTATCAAGGGCGAATTCTCCATTGCTATTGTAGATGCATGATTTATTACTTGAAGATTGAGAGAGACATTAAATGTTTTCTAAGATATTAATTGCAAACAGAGGTGAAATCGCGGTCAGGATAATCAGGGCATGCAAGGAAATGGGCATATCCACAGTCGCGGTTTATTCTGAAGCTGACAAAGAAGCTCTGCATGTGGCACTGGCCGATGAGAGCTTCTGCATTGGACCATATCCTTCAGACCAAAGCTATATGGACGAGGACAAGCTGATCAGCGCGGCCCTCGTTTCAGGTGCCCAGGCCATTCATCCGGGATATGGTTTTTTGTCTGAAAATGCACATTTTGCCAAGACATGCCGCAAGAACGGCATTGTTTTTATAGGACCTGACGCTTCACTTATGGAAGCTATAGGCGACAAAACCAAGATCAAACAGCTGATATCCAAGACCAGGCTGAACCCTATTCCGGACACTGATGTGCTGGATTCTCCTGAAGACGCGCTGGAAGCAGCTGAGAGGATCGGTTATCCGGTCATGCTGAAGGCCAGATCAGGCGGAGGCGGCAAGGGCATCCGTCTGGTAAACAGCCCTTCAGAGATGAACGACCTTTATTATCTGGCTGTTTCAGAAGCAAATGCTTCTTTTGGCGATGGCGGAGTATATATGGAGAAATACGTTTATCCGGCACGCCATATCGAGGTCCAGATCATTGCTGATGAATTCGGCAATGTAGTCTGCCTTGGAGAAAGAGACTGCTCAATCCAGAGAAATCATCAGAAGCTTCTCGAAGAAACACCTTCACCGGGCGTCAGCAAAGAGGCCAGGGAAGACCTGATGCAGAAAGTGATCGAGGCCACCAAGAGCATCGGTTATGTAGGCGTTGGTACTATGGAATTCCTTTTAGACAGGGAAGGCAATTTCTGGTTCATGGAAATGAACGTGCGCCTGCAGGTTGAGCACTGCGTCACAGAGATGCTGACGATGGTTGATATTGTTAAATGGCAGATCAGAGTCGCTGCAGGTGTGGAACTTTACATCAATCAGGATGATATCCGCACAGTGGGACATGCCATTGAATGCCGCATCAATGCCCTGACACCGGGCACAATCAGGATGCTGCATGTTCCGGGAGGACCGTTGATCAGATTTGATTCGTACCTGTTCATAGGCGACGAAGTGCCGCCATATTATGACTCACTGGTAGGCAAGCTGATCGTATACGCCAGCAAGCGTTCAGACGCTGTCCGCAAGATGAAGGCTGCGCTGTGCGAACTGCTGATCGACGGCATTAAATGCAATATCGCTGAGCAGCTGGATATTATTTCAGATGAAAGATTTGTGGACGGAAGCTACGACTTAACGTTTATGGAGGATAGATAGAAATGGCTTTTTTGAATTTCAGGTTACAGCCTAAAAATGAGCTGGAGAAGGGCGGCAGGACATCTGCGCTCATCCAGAGCGATGAAAGCGAACCGGAAAAGAAATGTCCGAATTGCCATAGAGAAACACCGCTCAGTGAGCTGGCAGGCAATCTGAACGTCTGCACCTGCGGATATCATTTCAGGATGAATTCCAGGCAGAGAATCAGCGCCATGACAGACAAGGGCTCATTTAAGGAAATGTTCGATGACGTAACATTTTCTGACCCGATCGGATTCCCGGGTTATGAAGGTAAGATTGAATCCGCCAAGAATCTCAGCAAAGAAAAAGAAGGCGTTATCTGCGGTACAGCCACAATCGGCGGCGAGGAATGCTGCATATTTGCCATGGAGCCATATTTCATGATGGGCAGCATGGGCACTGCGGTAGGCGAGAAGATAACAGCTCTTTTTGAATATGCCACAGAACACAAGATGAGCGTTGTAGGCTTTACTGTTTCAGGCGGAGCCAGAATGCAGGAGGGACTTTTCTCACTCCTTCAGATGGCCAAGACCAGCGGAGCAGTTAAGCGCCACAGCGATGCAGGACTGTTCTATCTGACAATATTGACTGATCCGACCACGGGCGGCGTTACCGCCAGCTTCGCGATGGAAGGCGACATTATATTAGCTGAGCCATCTGCTACAGTTGGATTCGCAGGTGCCAGAGTTATTGAACAGACCACCAAGAAGCCTCTGCCGAAGGGATTCCAGACATCGGAATTCATGATGAAGCATGGCTTTGTTGACGCTATTGTAAACAGGCAGAAGCAGAGGACCGTCATCAGACATCTGCTCAAAGTACATAACAGGAGGGAGGACGCGTAATGAAGACCGATGCATACGAGAAAGTCAAGACAGCCAGGTCTAATTTCAGACCGACCTCAGTTGATTATATCCATCACATTTTCGATGTATTCCTGGAACTGCACGGCGACAGAAAGTTCGCTGATGACGGCGCTGTAGTTGCCGGAATAGCCATGCTGGCAGATAAGCCTGTTACAGTAGTGGCGATTGAAAAGGGACACTCCATCAAGGAAAGAATGGCCCGTTCATTCGGAGCTCCGCAGCCGGAAGGATACCGCAAGGCACTCAGACTGATGAAGCAGGCTGAGAAGTTCAAACGTCCGGTCATCTGCTTTATTGACACGTCAGGCGCTTACTGCGGCATTGGAGCTGAAGAAAGAGGTCAGGGTGCAGCCATTGCAGAAAATCTAATGGAAATGATGACCCTTAAGACACCTGTCATCTCCATCTTTGTTGGAGAAGGCGGCTCAGGCGGAGCGCTGGCTCTAGCTGTGGCTGACAGGGTATGGATGCTGGAGAACGCTGTTTATTCAGTAATTTCACCGGAGGGCTGCGCCAGCATTCTCTGGAAGGATTCAGGCAGGGCTGATGAGGCAGCAGAAGTGCTCAAGCTCACGGCCCAGGATTCACTTAACAACGGATTCATCGAGAAGGTTATCTCTGAAGAAAATATCGATGAGGAACCATTCTACAAGATGATAAAAGAAGATCTGATAAATGAGCTCAAGGTGCTCGGCAGCAAGCCTTTAGATGAGCTCCTTGAGGAAAGATACAGGAAGTTCCGCAAAGTGGGACAAAAATAACATTTTAGGAGGAACCATGAGAAGGGTAGCAGTCACTGGTCTGGGCATCGTCAGCCCGTTAGGAAATGATGTTCAGACTTTCTGGGAAAATATTAAAGCAGGCAAGAACGGAATCGGTCCGATCACCAAATTTGATACCACTGATTACAAAGTTAAAGTAGCAGCGGAAGTGCATGATTTTGATCCAAAGACCTACATGGAGAAGATGGATATCCTGCACAGCGACATATATACACATTTCGCCATTGGCGCTGCATGCCAGGCAGTAGAAGATTCACAGATCATCGGAACTGTTGACAAGGACAGAATCGGTGTAATGATCGGCTCAGGTATCGGCGGCATCGATACATTCATGAAAGAGCATCTGAAGCTGATCGAGAAAGGACCGAAGAGGGTTTCACCTTTCTTTATTCCAATGATGATCCCTAATATGGCATCCTCAATGATCGCCATCCGCTTTGGCTGCATGGGACCTGCCATGCCTCAGGTTACCGCATGCGCATCAGGCAGCAATGCCATTGGTGAAGCAATGCGCCTGATCCGCCACGGATATGTGGACGCAATGATCGCAGGCGGCAGCGAGGCTACAGTTAATCCTCTTGCAGCAGCAGGATTCACCACAATGATGGCTCTGTCATTATCAGAAGACCCAAATGCCGCATCACTTCCATTCGACGCAAGAAGAAGCGGATTCGTAATGGGTGAAGGCGCAGGCTGCCTGATCCTGGAGGAATACGAGCATGCCAAGGCCAGAGGCGCGCATATCTACGCAGAATTGGCAGGATATGGCTCAACATGTGACGCATACCATATGACATCACCGGAACCAAATGCTGAAGGCGGATACAAGGCAATCCTTCAGGCATGGAATGAGCTGGGTCTTGATACAGACGCTGTATATTACAACGCTCACGGTACAGGCACAGCCATGAATGACCGTATAGAGACACTGGCAGTCAAGAGGGCGCTCGGTGAAGAGAGAGCACGCAGGATTGCGATCAGCTCCACCAAGTCCATGACAGGACATATGCTCGGCGCTGCGGGCGCAGCAGAGGCTGTTATCTGCGTTAAGGCGCTGACAGACGGCATAGCTCCGCCGACTATTAACTATATGGAGCCTGACCCGGACTGTGACCTGAACTATACACCTAATAAAGCTGCCCCTGGCAATTTCGAAGCAGCTCTTTCATCATCACTTGGATTTGGCGGACACAACGCATGCCTCGCTTTCAAGAGAAACGGCGGTGAAGAGTAGTGAACAGTAAACTTGTTATCACCGGCATCGGCGCTGTTACGCCATTAGGCGTAGGTGTGGATGAATTCTGGAATAACCTTACATCAGGCAAATGCGGCATCGGTGAGATCAAGAGCATCGATGTGAGCGAACTGCCTGTAAAGAACGCTGGTCAGGTGTGGGATTTCAATCCTAAGGACTATCTGCCGACCAAGCTTAGCCTGGATATGGAGCCATATATGCAGTACGCGTATATCGCTGCAGAGGAAGCTATTAAAATGAGCGGCCTGGAGACACACAGCAGCCGTGTCGGAATAGTAATGGGCAGTGCCCTGAGCGGCATCTCCATTATCGACAGAACAGGCGTTGACTTAGCTGTCAAGGGACGTGCTGCGAGCCCTAAATTCCTGGTTAAGGCAATGGGCAATATCGCAGCTGCACAGCTGTCAATCAATTATGGCATCCAGGGACCTGACATGACTGTTAGCACTGCCTGCTCATCAGGCGGCGACGCAATAACCCTGGCAGCTCTTATGCTGAACGCCGGAATGGCAGATGCCATGGTCGTTATGGCTGGAGAGGCTGCTATTACAGCCACATTGATCCAGAGCCTTCACAAGACAGGAGCGCTGTCCAAGACAGGCAGCAGCCTGCCATTTGATAAGAACAGGGACGGATTTGTCCTCGGAGAAGGCGGCGGATGCATAATACTTGAAACCAAAGAACACGCTGCATTCAGAAATGCCAGAGTACTGGCAGATCTTCTGGGTGTAGCCAATAATACAGACGCATATAACACAGTATCCCCGAATCCTGAAGGAACAGGCGCAGCAGCATGTATGAGACTTGCACTCGAGAACGCAGGTCTGAAGCCTGAAGACGTTGATTATATCAATGCACACGGTACCGCAACACATGCAGGCGATATCGCTGAGACCAAGGCCATTACAGAAGTATTTGGCAGGGATAATGTGTTCGTAAGTTCAACAAAAGGCGCTACCGGACATATGATGGGAGCAGGCGGTATTGTTGAACTCATTACCTGCATTAAGGCTATCGAGACGGGTTTACTGCCTGTTAACGCCGGCCTTTCAGAGCAGGATGAAGAGTGTGATCTGAAACTTGTTTCTGATGATAATAAGAAACAGAACATTAAAACAGCAATGTCCAACGCATTCGGATTCGGCGGTCAGAACTCTTCAATAATCGTTGGCAAACCATTCTAAGCGGAGGTCTTTATGGACTACACTTACGACGTACAAAGTTATAAAAAGGTTTTTGAATCCAGCTTTTCCTGGATCAGCCAGTTCATGCGCAACGTCAGAAGATATCCTGACAGCAGAGCTGTGATTGATCCGGTCAAGGAGCAGATCTGGACATACAAAGACTTAAATTCAGATGTAAACAAATTGGCGAACTTTCTGCTGGAGAAGGGAGTAAAACCTTCAGATGTTGTTTTCTTCCAGCTTTACAATTCACCGCAGTTTGTAATGTGCTATATAGCTCCGCAGAAGATCGGTGCTATCGACAGCCCGGTCAATTTCAACTTCTCTGCGCAGGAAACTGCCAACCTGATCGACCGTGACAAACCAAAGGTTTACATTTATGACACTGACGTATCAGAAATGGCTGTCAGAGCGCTGGAACTGTGCGAAAACAAGCCTGAAATCGTATTAGCAGTTGATTACAGGGGCAATGCGGGAGAACTGCCTGCAGGCCATTATTCGTTTGGTGAGATACTGGCAAAAGGCAATGGCTGTGAACCGGACGTGGAGTTTAAGCATGACATGTATATGGAAGTAACCAGACTCTCCACATCAGGCACGACAGGCACTCCAAAGGGTATTCCGCTGAACAATATCAACGAAGTGTTATCAGCGCATGATACTATCATGAGCTTTCCGCTGTCACCAAAAGACGTGACCATGAACATGACTCCATGGTTCCACAGAGGAGGACTGCATTCGGGCGGCCCGAATCCTACACTGTACGTAGGAGGCTGCGTTGTGGTAATGCGTATGTTCAGCCCGAAATACTGCTTTGAGTACACCAAAAAGTATGGCATTACATTCCTGATCGGAGCACCGGCAGCGCTGGTTAAGCTCGCTGACAGACAGCAGAAGCACCCTGAAGAACTGCCAACCCTGAAAGGCATTGTTACAATGGGAGCGCCTCTCGAGAAAGAGGAATGCATCCGCTTCCTGAAGACGCTGACTCCTAATATATTCAACGGTTATGGAACAACAGAGACATTCTGGAACACCTTCCTGAGACCATATGATCTGCCTGATATGAGCGGTACAGCCGGCAGGTCATGCATCGGCGATGAAGTCAGGGTTGTGAACATCTATCCTGACAGAAAAGCTGATCCGGATGATATGGTGCCGATGGACGGCAAGAGCACCGGCGAGATCATTATCTTTGCTCCCGAGAAGACAGCTATGTGTTACGTGGCGAACGAAGAGCAGACTAAAGAGAAATACAGTGATGATGGTTGGTTCTATACCAAGGACGTGGGCACATGGGATGCTAACCAGTATATTTCGATCACAGGCCGCAAGGATAACATGATCATCTGTATGGGTGAGAATATTTACCCGGAGCAGCTTGAGGAAGTAATTAACCAGAACGAGCGTGTCAAGGACTGCATGATAATCGGCGTGGACGATCCGTCCAGAGGCCAGTCAGTCGCGGCATATATCCTGCCGGCAGATGAGACCCTGACAGTTCAGGACATTAACGCGTTCTGCACGAACCATGACGCGATCGCTTATTATAAGTGCCCGAGATATTATGCTATTGTGTCAGAACTTCCATACAATGCCACCGGCAAGAAACTCCACAATGTGCTGAGAGCCGGAGCAAAGGATGATCTGGCGAACGGAGTTTTAAGAAGACCATAAATGAAATGCTCCCCGCGGACTGCGGGGAGTTTTTTATTGGACGAAATCATCAAAAAGGGGTTTTGCTTGATACTTAATGCCATTTGGATTATAATATCATGACATTATATAAGGAGACTGGCTGATGAAGATTGCCATTACCGGATGCGGCAAGGTTGGAACGACCCTGGCCGGTAAATTATCAAAAGAAAAATACGACGTTATCGTTATCGATAAAGAAGAGAAGAAGCTGCAGTACGTCAATGATACCATGGACGTTCTGTGCATCTGCGGTGATGCCGCTTCAGCAGATACTTTGCTTTCTGCGAATATAGGCACATGCGACCTTTTTATCGCGATGACGAATTCCGATGAAACGAATATTTTGTCCTGCCATCTGGCCAAGAGACTGGGTGTGGAGAGGACTATTGCACGTGTCAGAAATCCTCAGCTGGCCAGAACGGTTGAGCTGATCAAGTCTGATACAGGCATTTCCATGAGCATCAACCCTGATCTGGACGCGGCCAAGGTTATTTACAGAGCCCTCAGATTCAGGAACGCTGAGCAGGTAGAGACATTTGCCAAGGGCATGACCGAAGTTATCACCTTTGTTGTCAAAGATGATTCTCCGATCTGTAATACACGCATCAGCGACCTTCAAAACAAGACCAAGACTAAAGTCTTCGCCTGCGGCATTAAACGAAATGGAGAAGTATTCATCCCTAACGGCGATACTGTCATTATGGCAGGCGATACGATGTCATTCGTGGCTTCAGGCAAAGATTCTTATACATTTTTCAAAAAGATAGGCTACGATCCGGGCAGCGTAAAGAACCTGACTATTATCGGTGGCGGCCGTCTGGGCTACTTCGTCGGCAAGCTGGCTGTTGAAAATGGCATTCCTGTTACGATCATTGATAAGAACGAAGAGGTCTGCAATTCCTTGAGCAACAGACTTCCATCGGCAGATATCCTCTGCGGCGATGCCATGGATACTAACTTCCTTGAGGAAGAGGATATTCTGAATTCAGCTGCTGTTGCCACCCTTACAAGCAACGACCCTGTTAATGTCATGGTTTCCATGTTCGTGCATAAAAATTCACCTGACAGCAAGGTCATTACCAAGATCAAGAGTTCTGACTTTGAGGAGATGCTGTTCAACCTGGACGTTGGAATAATCGTTAATCCGAAATATATTGCAGCTGACAATGTTCTCAGATACGTTAAGGCTATCGAGAACGTTCTGGCTGAAGAGACCCAGTCAATGTGCCATATTATGGATAATAAGGTCGCTGTCATGGAGTTTCTTTTAAGCAGTACTGCTGTTAATACCGGCATTATGCTGAAAGACATCAAATTCAAGAAGAACATTATGATCACACAGATCATCAGGGGCGGCAGGCCATTTATCCCTGGTGGTAATGATACTATGGAAGTCGGAGATGTAGTGCTGGTTGTGACAACACAGGAAAGCATTACATGCTTTGCGGATATATTTGCGTAACTTATGAATAAACGACTGATTCTGAAAGTCTTAGGAATGATAATGATAATAGAGGCTGCGCTCATGCTGCTGCCTGTTATTGTTGCTGTCATTTATAGAGAGCCGCACTGGCTGCATTTCATTCTGACTGCAGTTGGCCTGGCTATATTGGGTTCATTATTATATCTAATAAAACCGAAGAATACACTGCTGCATGCCAGGGACGGATTTCTGATCGTAGGTCTGGCATGGCTGGTTTTATCAGCAGCCGGAGCAGTGCCTTTTGTTATTTCAGGTTCTATACCAAACTACCTGAATGCGCTGATGGAGACAGTTTCAGGTTTCACTACCACAGGAGTTACTATCCTGGACGATATTGAAGCGCTCAGCCATTCAATGCTGTTCTGGAGGAGCTTCACGCACTGGGTAGGAGGCATGGGCATCCTGGTATTCATGCTTTCCATTACACCGATCGCAGGCGGCGGTTCTGCTTTATATCTGATGAAAGCAGAGTCTCCGGGACCTATCACAGAGAAGGTTTCACCCAAGATCAGCAGTACAGCTAAATGGCTCTATGTTATCTATTTCGCTATCACGGGTGCTGAAGTTATCGCGCTCTGCATAGCTAAGCTGTCGCTGTTCAATTCATTCCTGATCAGTTTCGCCACTATGGGCACCGGCGGATTCTCATATCTGAATACATCACTTATGGATATGACATGGGCACAGCAGACGATTGCCACGGTGTTCATGCTGCTGGCCGGTCTTAACTTCTCGCTGTATTTCCTTATTGCCACGGGCAAGGGCATATCAGCGATCAAAGACGAGGAATTCAGATGGTACGCAGCTATCTATGTCATCGCAACAGTTGTTATCACTGTTAATGTATATATGACAGGCAAGTTTGAGACTTTGGCAGAAGCCATCCATCATGTAGCCTTTGGCGTGGCATCTGTTATTACCACGACTGGATTCGTTTCGTGTGATATGGATCTATGGCCCTGGTTCTCGAAAGGACTATTGCTGCTCATAATGTTCATTGGCGCCTGCGCGGGCAGTACTGCCGGAGGTCTTAAGGTGTCCAGATTCGCGATAATGATCAAGAGCTGCAGAAGGTACCTGCGCAAGATGATGCATCCGCGCAGCGTCAGCGTGCTCAGATTCAATAAAAAGGAACTTCCAAAAGACGTACACCATACTGTAATGTTCTATATTATTGCGCTGGTGCTCCTTACATGTATTTCAATGATCGTTGTAACGCTGGATCCGAAATCAGACTTTACGACTGCGTTCTCAGCTGTTTCTACCACGATCAACAACAACGGAGTTGCCTTCGGCGGAGCGGTTGGCTCAATGAGCGGATTTGCATGGTACTCTAAGATTATTTTCATAATAGACATGCTGATCGGCAGGCTGGAGATATTCCCGATTATCATACTGTTTGCCACACTGGTATCACCGTTCAGGTGGATTTCTAAGAAAATCAAACGCCGCGCAGACTGACGACTGCGATGACATTGCAGAATATGTTTGTCCCGACAGGACAGTTATATCAAAAATAAAAAATCGAGCCACACATTTAGTCAGTGTGGCTCGATTATTATTTTTGGGTTAAAAAACTGTCCTGTCGGGACTATTTAACATATACTACAATGTCGTCACGTTTTGGAGGTGCTGCAGGATATTCGCAGTCTCTGTATCCGAGGATCAGGTTGCCAACGCCTACCAGATTCTCAGGCAGTCCCCATTTCTTAAGAAGGGCCTTGCCTTCAGGCATTTCAAAGGTTTCTTTAGCTCTGTGTACCCAGCATGAATCAACGTCAAGAGAATGAGCTGCATTCATCATATTGCCCATTGCGAGGGTGGCGTCATAAATAGCTATTGGGCTGACCTCAGGATTGTAAAGAGTAACGATTAAATTCGGTGCTCCATAGAATGGATCCATGTCTCTGCCCATTACCTTGGCGTTCAGTGCGGACAGCTCGTCACGGGTGGCTTTGTCAGTAACAGCTACCAGAGTAACAGGCTGTTTATTCATTCCGCTGGCTGCCATAATACCTGCATGAAGGATGAGCTCGAGCTCTTCTTCCTTAATTGGATCCGGTTTGTACTGTCTGATGCTTCTTCTTTCAAGAATGTTCTTTATAGTTTCGTTCATAATGTCGCTCCTTTCAGAATTTTTTTTAATTATAGCACAACATTAATATTGAGAAAATAATATTAAATGAGTATAATTTCAGTATGAAAAAAATAATCTATTTTATCTTAATTATATGTATGATGCTGGCACTTGTTGCATGCGGTAAGGACAAAGAAGAGGAGGAGACCACCCCTGAGGAGACTACTCCTGAAGAAACCACCACACGCGAACCGCTGACTGAGGAGGATTACAGAAGATACGGTGTTGACGAGCTGAATTCAGCGCCTATTCTGATGTATCATCGTATTTATGACATGAAAAATTCCGAGACAGAATACACCGGCGGAAACGTTGACGTGGACGGCTACAACAGAACAGCAGAAGCGTTCGAAGCAGATCTCGAGTACTATTATGCACATGGCTACCGTATGGTGCGTCTGACAGATTATCTGGACGGATATGTTGACGTTCCTCTCGGATATTCACCGATCATGATCACGTTTGATGACGGCCTGCAGGACACTGAAGGCGCAGAAGTCCACGAAGACGGATCTGTTACATTCTCACCAAATTCCGCCATCGGCATTCTGGAGAGGATGAAGGCGAAATATCCGGACTTCAATGTAACAGCCACATTCTTCCTCAACATTGAGCTGTTCAATGATGAGAAAGGACAGGACGAGGCTATTATCAAATGGATGGTTGAGAATGGATACGATATTGGAAACCATACTGCTAATCATTACATGATCCCGGACCTGACAGCTGACGAGATTGAAGAAGAGGTCGGCAGGGTATATAAGAGACTGGATGAGATCATACCTGGACAGTATGTTAATATCATTGCCCTTCCTTTCGGATATCCTACGGACACCAGCTCTGACGAGAAGTATCAGAAGCTCTTCGAGGGAACATATGAGGGATTCCATTATACGACCAAAGCCACACTCCTTTGCTCATGGATGAGAGAATTCACCATTCAGCACCGGCTTTGATCTGACCTATGTCAAGAGAATCCGTGGATATGACAACAACGGCGAAGACTTTGATATTGAGTACAATTTCAACGAGCTCGAGAACGGCACAAAGTATATCTCAGACGGTGATCCGAATACCATCGTTATTCACAAAGAGGATGAGGAATGGCTCGGTGAGACCTACGGACATACAGTAATCAAGTATTAATCTTTATTAATTGAAAGACTCCGGATTTAGTCCGGAGTCTTTTTTATTGCATATTCTTTACTGTGACGTATATATGTCCGATGGCAAACACCACTGCGAAGCCCACGAGCAGCCAGTGCCTCAGCAAAAGGCCGCTCAGCAGGAAGATACAGGAGGGCAGGACCGCGAGTATCAGAGCTAACGCGTGGCTTTTCCTGCGCAAATAAATAATAAAAATGACTATATAAGCTGTAATCAGCACCCCATTGCACAGAAGATACAGCGCCATTTCGAATACGCTCGCGAATCCAAACTTCCATACCAGAAGAGGCAGCCACATCAATATGATGCAGGCATAACGTCCGACCTGCTCCAAAACATTCATAAACCTGTTTGTACACAGGTTCTGTTCATTTTTATTTCTGATTGAGTAAATGATATTCGGAATGAGCATTATCACAACAATGCATGCTCCAAATATGTTTATCCATCCAAATCTCATAACATCTCCTTTTGCTGATAAGTATTATATCAGCCTGATTAAAACAAATCCATATAAAGCAGTTGACAAATACCCCGAGGGGGTATAACATACAATTATAGATACCCGATGGGGGTATGCAATAAATAGAAAGAAATGGATATGAAAATGAAGAATGAACAGGCAGCATGCCCGGCATGCAGGACAAAGGAACGTTCTGAAGCAGAGTATAAAGATCTCATCAACCGCCTCAGCCGAATAGAGGGCCAGATCCGCGGTATCAAGAGGATGATCGAGAATAACGCATACTGCATTGATGTACTGAACCAGGTTTCAGCGGCTAACTGCGCGCTGAACAGCTTCAACAAGGTGCTGCTCAGCAATCATATAAAGAGCTGCGTTGTAGATGACGTCCGCGAAGGAAATGACGAAAAGCTGGACGAACTGGTAAAGACATTACAGAAACTGATGAAATAAGAGGCTTGTAAATGGAACAATATTTAGTTACAGGCATGTCCTGCGCGGCATGCCAGGCAAGAGTAGAGAAAGCAGTGTCAAAGGTTCCCGGCGTATCCAGCTGCAGCGTCAGTCTGCTGACCAACTCAATGGGCGTTGAGGGAACGGCCTCACCTGCAGATATAATTAAGGCGGTGACTGACGCAGGCTACGGCGCGTCTGTCAAAGGCGCTGATACGAGCAGGAAATCCAGCACACTGGCAAAACTGGCGGAGCAGGAGGAAGCCCTGAAGGATCACGAAACGCCAAAGCTCAGGAAACGACTGATAGTATCACTCGTTTTCCTGATCATTTTGATGTATTTTTCTATGGGCCATATGATGCTGGGATTCCCTATCCCTGGATTCATGGAAGGCAACCACATCGCGATGGGACTCGTGCAGCTCCTTCTTTCCGCAATAGTAATGGTTATCAACCAGAAGTTCTTCATCAGCGGATACAAGAGCCTGTTCCATGGCGCTCCAAATATGGACACATTGATCGCGCTGGGCTCAAGCGCGGCGTTTGGTTATTCCACATGTATGCTTTTCGCGATGACCAACGCCCAGCTGGCAGGCAATACGGAAGCAGTTTCGAAATATATGATGGAATTCTATTTTGAATCCGCTGCAATGATCCTGACGCTGATCACTGTCGGCAAGATGCTGGAGGCATATTCTAAAGGAAAGACAACTAACGCCCTGAAGAGCCTGATGAAACTGGCTCCTAAGACCGCGAATGTTATCCGCGGAGGAGCAGAGCTGACGGTCTCCATTGATGATGTTAACAAAGGCGATATCTTCGTAGTCCGTCCGGGTGAAAATATCCCGGTGGACGGCGTTGTAATAGAAGGCACGAGTGCTGTGAATGAGTCGGCTCTTACAGGAGAGAGCATTCCGGTAGATAAGGCACCCGGAGATGAGGTTTCATCAGCAACCCTTAACCAGTCAGGTTTCCTGAAATGTGAGGCAACCAGGGTTGGCGAGGATACGACTCTTTCACAGATTATCCAAATGGTCAGCGACGCGGCTGCCACCAAGGCGCCGGTTGCCAGACTGGCAGATAAGATTTCGGGAATATTTGTTCCTGCTGTCATAGCCATAGCCATAGTCACTATTATTGTATGGCTGATCATTGGCAGAACGGTAGGCTTTTCACTGGCCAGAGGCATATGTGTGCTCGTAGTCAGCTGTCCATGCGCTCTGGGTCTGGCGACCCCTGTGGCCATAATGGTCGGCAACGGAGTAGGAGCCAAAAACGGCATCCTGTTCAAGAATGCTGAAGCCCTGCAGGAAACGGGCAACGTCCAGATAGTGGCACTTGACAAGACCGGCACGATCACCAGCGGTGAACCTAAGGTTACAGACATTGTGGCAGCTGAGGGAGTAAGCGAAGATGAACTGTTGAGCCTTGCGTTTGCATTAGAACAAAAGAGTGAGCATCCGCTGGCCAAGGCTGTACTTAAATATGCAGAAGATAAGGGCTTGACACCTGCTGAAGTAGAGGACTTCAAGGCACTTCCGGGCAACGGACTGACTGCTGTAATGGACGGTGCAGTGCTCAGCGGAGGAAATGAAGCCTTCATTAAGACAGTAACTACAGTTCCGGCTGATATCCACAGCGCATTCCTGAGACTGGCTGAAGATGGCAAGACTCCTTTGTTCTTCGCGAAGGATAAGGAATTAATGGGTATTATAGCAGTTGCTGATACTATGAAGGACGACAGCGCAGAGGCTATCAGACAGCTTAAAAACATGGGAATCCATGTGGTAATGCTGACAGGCGATAATGAGCAGACCGCCAAAGCAGTTGGCAGAGAGGCAGGCGTCAGTGAAGTTGTGGCGGGAGTCAAACCGGACGGTAAGGAAAGCGTTATCCGACAGCTCCAGCAGTATGGTAAAGTCGCAATGGTCGGCGATGGAATTAACGATGCGCCGGCGCTTACCAGAGCTGATATAGGAATCGCTATCGGCGCGGGCACTGACGTGGCTATTGACGCGGCAGACGTGGTAGTTATGAAGAGCAGTCTGATGGATGTGGCAGCAGCTATCCGTCTCAGCCGCAGGACGTACAGGAATATTGTTGAGAACCTGTTCTGGGCGCTGATCTATAACGTGCTGCTGATTCCTGCAGCTGCGGGAGTTTATTCAGGATTGGGCATAGTAATGAATCCTATGCTCGGCGCAGCGGCCATGAGCCTTTCCAGCTTCTGTGTATGCATGAACGCATTGAGACTGAACCTCATAAAAGTATATAATCCATCCAGAGACAGGAAACAAAAGAAGTCACTGAATCTTCTTGAAGGAACCAAACTGCTCGCAGGCAGTGCGGAAGAGTCAGAAACAAATATAACAGAAAAATCAGAAAGAGGTGTAACTATGGAAAAAGTAATGAAGATCAATGGAATGATGTGTGAACACTGCCAGGCAAGAGTTAAAGGCGCTTTAGAGCAGGTTGAGGGTGTTGCATCAGCTGATGTCAGCCACGAGACCGGATTCGCAAAGCTCAGCCTTTCAAAAGAAGTTGCTGACGATGTTCTTACAAAGGCTGTTGTTGATGCAGGATATGAGGTGGTCGGAATCCTGTAAGATCAGCCAAGCGTATAATCAAAATAAGCTCTCAAAACCCTTCTGCAGCTGACTTCAATGTTTTCTGTATCAAGGGTTTTCTTTTTTATTGCTTTTGTAATGTCTTTGATATCACGTTTGCTGCCCGGCATGATCAGATCCACACCGGCCTTGATGGAATCATGAGCCTTGGTTACCATAGAGGAATTCCAGTCAGTCATTACAATGCCGTCATAGTACCATTCGTCGCGCAGAACCTGCAGGATCAGGAACTCATTGGCGGCTGCGTGGATACCGTTAATACGGTTGTATGATGTCATTACGCCCTTTGGTTTGCCTTCCCTGATGGCAATCTCAAAGACTCTCAGATAGATGTCCCTGAGAGTGCAGATATCAACAACGCTGTTGGATGCCATACGGTTATCCTCCTGGTTGTTGCAGCAGAAATGCTTTATTACTGATATGTGGCCCGGGATGCTCTGGACGCCGCGGATGACGGCAGCAGCGCATTTGCCGGCCAGCAGAGGATCCTCGGAATAGTATTCAAAGTTCCTGCCGCAGAGTGGATTGCGGTGGATGTTTACTGCCGGTGCCAGCCAGAAGGCCACATTGAAATCGGTCATTTCTTCGGAAATGGCGCGTCCCATTTCCTCGAGCAGATTCAGATTCCAGGTCTGGGCCATTGAAGTGCCTACAGGGAATGCGGTGGTCGGCTGTTCAACAATCTCACATTTATTTGGGTCTGCAAAAATAAATCTCTTTATGTAACCCGGCAGATAGTTCAGCGCATTCATCTGCGGGGTGATCATCTTTCTCTTACCATCCGGATAAATACCATAACGGGTCTGAAGCCTCAGTCCGGATGGACCATCAGCCATTTCCAGATTATTTACGCCGAGATGAGCCAGATGATAAGCGGTATGGCCCACACTTCCCTGTGCTGGGGAAGGCATTTTGTTATCCAGCATTCCGGTACCAACGCAGAGCGCAATCTTGTCTTCATCGGAAATCTGTGACACTACCTTCTCCACACTGTCGATAATCTGAAGAGTACGTCTGGATGTAGATGGGGTAGGCTTCCTGATGCGGCTCAAGAAACTCTCTTCAGGGATATAAATCGGTATAGGCTTGGCAGTATTATCCAGGGAGTTGCCAACATAAATGGCATATTCGCCTGCGTCTACGCGGAAA
Organism: Lachnospiraceae bacterium; assembly: GCA_017441295.1. Lineage (GTDB taxonomy): Bacteria > Bacillota > Clostridia > Lachnospirales > Lachnospiraceae > RGIG5612. The sequence continues at coordinate 96,985 of JAFRYA010000003.1, read as the reverse complement.
CGTCCTTCCTTTTCCCTGAAAGTTGCCAGGTCTTTAGTGTCAAATTCTATATTGAGGGTTTCTCTGCCGCCGCGAGGCAGCAGCTCAGTCTTGGCGAAACCGACCAGAACGCGCGGCTCGCCCATGCCGGCGCTGAAAGCCTTGCCTGCATAAACCTGGACCACTTCCTTGCCCGGAGCTGAACCGGTATTCTTGACTGTGACAGAGACAGTTACCTTTGACTTTTCAATAGAGATATCCGGACGGTCAATAGAGAATCTGGTATAACTGAGACCGTAGCCGAAAGAGTAGCGCACAGGAACATTCTGGGAATCAAAATAACGGTCTCCCACCAGACCGCGTTCTTTGTAATGGGTCTGCTTGAGATTGCCGCTGATATTGCCGAAATGTTTGCCGTGATAAATGTCTTTGTAGCTGATAGGCCATGAATCTGTGAGCTTACCACATGGATTGGCAGTGCCGTTCAGAATGTCTGCCAGGGCTTTGCCGGCCATACATCCGGGCTGTCCCATGAAAATAATAGCGTTGACATGGTTCATATCCTTCATGAATTCCATATCAACAGGTGCGCCTGAATTGATCACCAGGATAAATTTGTTGTATGCCTTGGAAAGACGCTGAATGCTGTCTTTCTCACCTTCTGTGAGGTAATAGCTGCCAGGTGTCAGAGTTCTGTCCCTGCCTTCGCCGCTCTGGCGAGTAAGCACATAAATGGCTGCATCGCCGGGACTGGATTCAATGTGCGTCTGTGTAACATTGAGCTCAGGCAGGGTTACTTCGTCCATAACTGCCTGGCCTATTTTATTGACATTGAAAGTAAACAGAGCACGTTGAAGCTTGGACAGCACCTGTTCTTCAGCTTTTCTGAACAGGCCGCTGAAACGCTCCAGCCAGTTTTGAGAAGTGACCTGATAGCCGGCGTCCAGAAGACCCTCATAAATGCTTATTGGATGCAGTGAATTAACTGAACCTGAGCCGCCTCCACCATAGAGAGTATAGCGCGCGCCGGGGCCGAACAGGGCAATCCTGTCCACATTTTTAAGAGGCAGGGTACCGTCGTTTTCCAACAGGACCATGCTCTCAATGGCACATCTGTATGCTAATTCCAAATGCTCATTAACGTTGCTCATCGTTTGCTTCCTCTTCAGGCTGAACTGGGTTTTCAGAAGCTTTCTTCTTGACCATCTTGTACAGCCATTGGATTACCCACATGATGATCGGGACAACTATAGTCGCGAAAATACAGGCCATAAACCAGCCGTTTGTATGCTCGTTGCCGATGATCGCGAGGACCAGCGTGGCGATATAAAGGCCTGCCAGTAAAACAATAGTTATTATTGCCAGTATCTGTTTGAACTTTTTCATATCAGCTTTTCCATTTCTTCCCTTATCTCGTCGCTGTATCCGACAGTAATATGGGAGAACTCCTCGTCCAGGAATTTAAGGACAGCATCAGTGCTTTTCTTTTTGCAGCCGTGCATAGTTATCTTATCCTTAGGGCTCGTGATGATATTGATGGAATAGCTCATCTTATCTTTAGAGCGGAGAGGATGCCATCTGTTGTATCTGTATGTCCAGATGATGTTGAACAGAGGCACCATGCACAGGTCATTCTTGCCGAAGATGACCAGGAAATGATCGGTTACGACGATATTGTCTTCTTCGATAACAACGTTCTTGACCAGCTCCCTGTCAATGTATGAAACATCGCTGCCGTCCAGACCGAAGATTCTGAGGCGTCTGCAGGAGTGATGCAGGTGAGGCACAAAGAATACGATGATATTGGCCAGGATTGAAATGCCGCAGAGCAGCAGAACGATATATATCAATATACGTGTGATCACGAATATTTCAGGATGGTAATCAGGATCGCTGACCAGGAAGCCGCCGCTGGCCTCGATCAGGCCCTGGGTGCTCCAACCGATGTCTGATGCGTAAGCAGCCAGGAATGTGCTGAAATATTTGTCATCATCTACGAGTTTAGCCTTGGCAGAATAATGATTTATGACCTCCTGAGGGTTCTGGCCTTTTTCAAGCGGTATGAGGAAGAAGGCGCACAGGCTGCCGCTGTTGGCATCAACTGAATAATAATAAGACGCAACAGGAGTAGATCCCGAATAGTAATCATAGCCTGTATAGAGCAGGTCATCTATGCTGAAGTCCACATAGCCTTCGTCCTTGCTGTAGATTTCTTTGATCTGCCCTATGGACGTGGCCTCAGTAGGCGAAAAGACGTTTTTGGATGGAATGACAAGAAGCAGTACCACCATGATGATACAGATTATCACCGGGAAAATGAGATTCACGGCAGAGATTTTCTTGATGTATTGCTTAATAGATTTATGCATATTTCCCTCCAGTAATCTAATAGTATAAAGCAAAACGCGCAAATCCGCAACTCTATGGGCATTTGCCAAATAAAACAATGGCAAATCTGAGGAAAAAGGAATATAATACTATGCACTATGAAAAGAGGAATACAAAATGAGTGATTATATTGTCAGAGCTACAGCAGCAAATCTGAAGATCAGAGCCTTCGCCATCAAGTCCACGGAACTGGTGGAAGAGGCCAGACAGAGACACAATACCAGCCCGGTCGTCACAGCAGCCCTTGGACGTCTGCTTTCCGCAGGTGCCATGATGGGCGTTATGATGAAGGGCGAGAAGGATATACTGACCCTTAAGATGCAGGGCGACGGTCCTGTGGGAGCGCTTACCGTTACAGCAGATTCCCACGGAAACGTTAAGGGTTTTGCAAATAATCCGTTGGTGCTGATCCCTGCTAATTACGCAGGCAAGCTGGATGTAGGTGCAGCCATCGGATATGGAGAATTAACTGTAATCAAGGATCTGGGCCTTAAGGAGCCTTATGTCAGCCAGACCCCTCTGGGCACTTCTGAGGTGGCCGAGGATCTGACTTATTATTTCGCCAAGTCTGAGCAGACTCCGAGCAGTGTTGCTCTGGGTGTGCTCATGAACCGCGATAATACAGTGAAAGAAGCCGGCGGATTTATTATCCAGGTTATGCCGGGCATTGCCGATGAACTTATTGAGAAATTAGAGCAGAAGCTGGGCAGCATCAGGTCAGTTACTTCTATGATGGAAGACGGCATGACTCCGGAAGATATTCTGGAAAGCGTGCTGGGAGAATTTGGATTGGTAATAAATGACAAACTGACGACCAGATTTTTATGCAATTGCTCTAAAGATCATATTGCCAAAGCGCTGATCAGCATGGGCAAGGAAGAGCTTCAGTCCATTATCGACGACGGACAGGACGTAACAGTCAAATGCCATTTCTGCAACTCGGATTATACTTATACGGTTGACGAGATCAAAGAACTGCTGAGAGTGGCCAGGATCAAGTCCGGCGCCAGGAAGATCGGCATCTTAGGAGACACGGAAGAGTAGGATAACTGCTTGTATTATTTGGAATATTAACTTAAAATAAACAGGTTGTTATTTGATTTGAAAGGAAAAACATATTATGAAAGCATCGCAAATGTATCTTTACACACTGAGGGAGGTTCCGGCGGAAGCAGAGATCGCTTCTCACGTTCTTCTGCTGAGAGCAGGCTTCATCAGAAAACTGGCAGCAGGTATCTACGGATTCATGCCGCTCGGAACCAGGACCCTTCATAAGATAGAAAATATCGTCCGCGAAGAAATGGACAATGCAGGAGCCCAGGAAATCCAGATGAGCGCGCTCCAGCCGGCTGAGCTGTGGCAGGAGAGCGGCAGATGGGCAGCTTACGGACCTGAGATGTGGAGAATCAAGGACCGCAATCAGAGAGAGTTCTGCCTGGGACCTACACATGAAGAAGTTTTCACGGACATTGTCCGTCAGAATATCAGTTCATACAGACAGCTTCCGGTCAACCTTTACCAGATCCAGACCAAGTACCGTGATGAGGCACGTCCTCGTTTCGGCCTTATCAGGAGCCGTGAGTTCATCATGAAGGACAACTATTCATTTGACCGTGATGAAGAAGGACTCGATAAGTCATATTGGAATATGTACAACGCTTATTCCAGGATATTTGACAGATGCGGCCTGACATACAGACCAGTTGAGGCTGACTCCGGTGCTATCGGAGGCAGCGGTTCACACGAGTTCTGCGCTCTGTGCGATGTAGGTGAAGAAGAAATCCTTTATTGCGAGAGCTGCGATATGGCTGCCACAGCTGAGAAGGCTGACGTTAAGGACGCACCGGCCGAGCAGGAAGCAGAGAAGCCACTCGAGAAGGTCCTGACTCCGGGGACAAAATCCATCGAAGCAGTATGTGATTTCCTGGGAATCCCGCAGGAGAAGAGCATAAAGGCTCTGCTGTATCAGGTACAGGTCAGCGATGATGACCCGGTTAAATATGTAGCTGCATTCATCAGAGGAGACAGACAGGTTAACGAGACCAAGATCGTCAACGCACTGGATATTCCGGAGTATGCCCTCACCATGGCTGATGAAGCCAAAATGGGCGCTGTTACAGGCTGTGTAGGCGGATTCACCGGTCCTGTAGGCCTGCATGACTGCACCATTATCGTGGATTCAGAACTGGTGGGCCTTAAGAACATGTGCGCAGGCGCATGCGAGGCTGATCACCATCTTATAAATGTTAATTACGGACGTGATTACAAGGGTGACATCGTTAAGGATATCAAGCTTCTTCAGGAAGGTGATCCATGTCCTGTATGCGGAAAGCCGGTTAAAAAGGCTATGGGCATCGAAGTTGGCCAAGTATTCAAGCTTCACACCAAATATTCAGTTCCAATGGGCCTGTACTACAAAGACGAGAACCAGCAGGAGCGCCCTGTTGTTATGGGATGCTATGGCATCGGCGTTACCAGAACAATGGCAGCCATCGTTGAGCAGCATCACGATGACAACGGAATCATCTGGCCTATCAGCGTAGCTCCGTATCATGTTGTAATTGATGTGGTAAATATTAAAGACGAGACCCAGATGAACCTGGCAGAAAAGCTTTATGAAGATCTGCAGGCAGCAGGTCTGGAAGTGATGATGGATGAGAGGGATGAGAGAGCAGGAGTTAAGTTCAAAGATGCAGACCTCCTGGGAATCCCGATCAGGATCACTGTCGGCAAGAAGGCTGCTGACGGAATAGTCGAGTACAAGCTCAGACGCGGCGGCGACATTGTTGAATATACAGTTGAAGAGGCTGAGCAAAACGCGATTGATTTAGTTAACGCTGAGCGCCGCGGCTAATACCGGCCTTTGAGACATAACAAAAAATACCCTCCCTTCCGGTTAGGAAAGGAGGGTTTAATTTTGCTTTATACGCCCGGCATCTCGCTGGCTGCGCATGGATCGATAAGAATAGTATTTGTGAAAGCACCAGGTTTAATGTGAGCTTTCATATATACTACAGGATTGGCAGCTGAAATCTCGAAAACAGGATCATTGCACTTTCTGCTTGGGCCGTGAGCCATATGCAGTTTGTATGTGCCGTATCCCAGAGGGATGCAGACAGTTTCTTTATTTGCGATGGCACCTACAGGATTCTCGTTCAGGTAAATGCTCATTCCGATAGCAGCGCCTACAAAGTTACCCATTCTATAAATATAGAGCAGGCCTCCCTGAGGGGTAGCGTTTACACTGCCGCATGAGCAAGTATACTGAGGACCTACAGGAACGTTGGCGGCCTTTCCGCATTTTGGACAAACAACACGATATTGATTTGGCATGAAAAACACCTCCTATGTTTTTTGTTAAATACATATTAACATATTACAGCCGTAAATGCTATTGACCAACTATAAAAAAAGGATTAAAATATTGGCGAAAAGACGGGAAACCGTCAAAAATATTTAATTTATAAGAGGTGTAAAATGGCTGGATACAAAGTTACAAAAAAAGACGGTTACTATACTTACACTGCTCCAGGTCATAATGAGTGCAAATGCACAAGACTTCATGACCCTGCAGATGTTGATGGCGGAAGACTGATCAATGGTTTAACACATTTCCTTCCGGCAGGCGGCGGCACAGAGTTCGCAGCAAATCCTGCTGAATCAATCTACTATATTCTTCATGGCACAATGAAGTTCAAAGGCGAAGACGGCGTTGAGACCATCCTTGAGGCTGGTGACAGCGTTCACATTGCAGGTGGCTCACCAAAGTGCGTTACCAACGTAGGTCCTGACACAGCTCAGATGCTGGTAGTTCTGTTACCGCCACAGGCTTAAATCTTGACAAATTAACATTTAGGGCGGGTTTTTACCCGCCCTATCTTTTTGCCTAAAAACGCTTATAATACAAAAAAAACATGGTTGCCACCATCTAACTCGTACTAAAAAAATACCTAAAATATGCATGCCAGTTTTATTGACACTGTATGTTAATTGTGGTAAATTCTCACAAGGTTAATTTTACCGAATAAACTAATGTCTCATTGGAGGTTTTTGCAATGCAAAAGGGAACAGTTAAATGGTTCAACAATCAGAAGGGCTATGGATTTATCTGTGACGAAGCAGGAAGAGATATTTTCGTACACTATTCAGGACTTAACATGGAGGGATTTAAGACTCTTGAGGAAGGCGCTGAAGTAGAATTTGATGTAGTTGAAGGCGAGAAGGGCCCTCAGGCAACGAACGTTACCAAGCTGTAAACTACGATGTTATAATCGGCACTAGCCTCTTAGGATACTATAACTGATTATAAATCGGGCTGTCATTTGCAGACAGCCCTTTTCTATTGGCCAAAATTGCCGTATAATACTCAGATATGAAAAAGATTAAAAGGCTGTTAATAGTAAACTTGATATTGGTGATCCTGATCGGACTGGCAGGTGCGGCTAACTACGTCCATACCAAATACACCACCATCCACCCGGTATCAGGCCTTAAGGTTGAAACGGATGGTCTCACGCAGAACATCAGCTGGGAAATAGAAGTGGACAGATGGTATTACGAGGTTTACCAGGCCGAAGGAAATGGAGATTTCAGGCTGGTTGAAACTGTGGCCTCGGGTGAAACTCCCAGTGTTGTTTTCGACAAACTTTCATATGGCACAGTATACAGATATAAGGTTGTGGCAGTCACCAGCTTCCTTCACAGAGAATACAAATCCGGAGAAGTAGTGGTCAAGGATCATACTCCGACAGAAGGTGTTAAAACTGTTACGGCAGAGGCTCAGGGCACGGACACGATTTATGTTTCATGGGATAAGGCATCCAACATTGCAGCTTATGAGCTTAGATACAGTAAGAATAAGGATTTCAAAGACGCTCAGACAGTCGAACTCAAGGTGCCGTCATATACTTTGACCGAACTGGAAGACGATACTGAATACTTCTTTTCAGTCAGGACATATACACAGTATGATGATAAGGACTTCACGGATAAATATTATTCCGACTGGTCTCAGAATGTATCTGCCAAAACGGACAAGAAGATGATCAACGTGCGTGAAAACGGCGCTGATTACAGCCTGCCGATGATCGCGCTGACCTTTGATGACGGCCCTGATTACAGCGGATATACGGAGCGCATCCTGAATACGCTGTATAAGTACGGCGGCTACGCAACATTTTTCCAGATGGGAGACAAAGCAGATGATCTGGGATATCTGTTCAGGAGAATGGTCGATGAAGGCCATGAAGTAGGCTGCCATACATATGATCACAGACATATGGGCGACAGCGTTACATGGGATGATATTGTTCCTGCAAATGACGCGATCGAAAGAGCCTGCGGGATCAGGCCATCGGCATTCAGATCTCCGGGAGGAGAGACTACATCAGCAATCAGAAACATATGCGCTGATGAAGGTCAGGCATTATATTATTGGACAATTGACACCAGAGACTGGGAGAGCAGAGACGCGGCCTCAGTTATAGATATAGTTAAGAATAACGTTCGGGATGGCTCTATCATACTTATGCACAATATTTATGGGTCGACCGCGGACGCTGTGGATGTGCTGGTTCCATGGCTGGTTGAGAATGGTTATCAGCTGGTAACAGTATCAGAACTGATATACGGCAAGACAGGCAATCCGCCTGTAGCCGGAGTACAGTACTACAGCGCGTATAGCTGGGATTAAAAAAGGAACTGTCCGATGAACAGTTCCTTAAGCAGCTCGTAGGAGAATTGAACTCCTGATTCCGCCTTGAGAGGGCGGCGTCTTAACCACTTGACCAACGAGCCAAATTTACAGTGCCTTTGTAGTATATATGAAGGGTGAAAAAATATCAAGAAGAATTTTTTCTTTTTTTATGGCATTGTAAAATCAAATATGTATAATAAAGGACAATAATTCGAAAAAGGTAATTATTGGAGGAAAAATGAACTACACATACAAGACAAAGGGCACATGCTCTAAAGAGATCAACTTTGATATTAATGATAATGTAATTACAAATGTTTCATTCATGGGCGGATGCCCGGGCAACCTCAAGGCCATCTCCATGCTGGTTGACGGCATGACAGTAGAAGACATTGAGTCCAAGCTTTTGGGCAACACTTGCGGCCCGAAACCTACATCATGCGCTGATCAGCTCGCTAAAGCTGTCAGGGCAGCATACGAATCTCAAAAATAACAGGTGGTAACTGACATGGAGAAGAGAGAAAGACTGGGAAGCCGTCTGGGCTTCATTCTCCTGAGCGCGGGATGCGCGATAGGACTCGGCAACGTTTGGAAATTCCCGTATTACACCGGCCAGTACGGCGGCGGCATTTTCGTGCTGTTCTATATTATATTCCTGATATTATTCGGCATTCCGGTAATGACCATGGAATTCTCACTGGGACGTGCAGCACAGAAAAGCCCTGTCATGATGATCCAGAAACTCGAGAAGCCTGGACAGAAGTGGCATGTTCAGGGATTCTTCGCATTCGCGGGCAATATCCTGCTGATGATGTATTATACCGTTATCGCGGGATGGATCCTCAAGTATTTCATTGGATTTATTAAAGGTGACTTCACCGGCATGGATACTGATGCTGTCACAAATTATTTTGTAAATAATACAATGGGCAGTGTCTCTACTTCTTTGATTTTTACCATCATAATGGTCGCAATAGGTTTCTTTGTCTGCTCATTCAGCCTGCAGAAAGGACTCGAGAGAGTCACGAAGATCATGATGATCATATTGCTGGCGCTGATGGTAGTGCTGGCTGTACATTCTCTGACCATGAAGGGCGCATCCGCAGGACTTGAGTTCTATCTGAAACCGGATTTCGCCAAGTTCTCATGGGAGACCGTCAACAAGGCGATGAACCAGGCCTTCTTCACACTCAGCCTCGGAATAGGCTCTATGGCAATATTCGGCAGCTATCTGGGCAAGGACAGATCACTTCTGGGTGAGAGCATCAACGTAACCATCCTGGATACGGTTGTTGCTGTAATGGCCGGACTGATCATCTTCCCGGCATGCTTTACCTTTGATATTAATCCGGGAGCAGGCCCGGGACTGCTGTTCATGACCCTGCCTAACGTATTTGTAAATATGCCTGGCGGAAGGATCTGGGGCACGCTGTTCTTCCTGTTCATGACTTTCGCCGCGCTGTCAACAGTGCTGGCTGTATTTGAGAACATCCTGTCAATGTTCAGAGACCTGACGGGATGGAGCAGGCCGAAGGCATGTATATTGCTGGGAGTAGCGCTGGCTGTGCTGTCAATTCCTTGCGCGTTGGGCTTTAACGTCTGGGCCGGATTCCATCCGTTCGCAGCGGATTCAGGCGTGCTGGATCTGGAAGACTTCATCGTCAGCAACGTCATTTTGCCGCTGGGCTCACTGGTTTATGTTCTGTTCTGTACGTTCAAGAGCGGATGGGGCTGGGACAATTTCATGGCAGAGGCCAATACCGGCAAAGGCGCCAAAATCAAGAACTGGATGAAGGGCTACATGAAATATGTACTGCCGATCCTGGTACTGATTGTTTTTGTTATCGGAATTATCACCTTCAAGTTTAAATAATCCTTGATTTTATTGGATTTTAGTGATATATTGACCACTGTAGTATGTAGTTAGTAAGAGCGGACCGAGAGGTCGGCTCTTTCTTTTCGGGATTGCAGGAGAATCAAAATGGCAAAGATTGACATTGCCTCCAGAGCCGAAGCACTTCTCGTTCCCATACTCGAAGAAAACCATTTTGAGCTGGTAGATGTCGAGTATGTCAAAGAAGGAAATGACTTTTATCTGCGCGGATATATTGACAAAGAAGGCGGTATCGCCGTCGATGACTGCGAGATGGTCAGCAGAGCGTTCGAGAAGAAGCTGGACGAAGAGGATTTTATAACAGATCCGTACATTCTGGAGATCAGTTCACCAGGTCTTACGAGGCCGCTTAAGAAAGAAAGAGATTACCAAAGAAATTTAGGCAAACCGGTGGAAATCCATCTGTATAAGCCTTTGAATAAGCAAAAGGACTTCTGCGGAATCCTGAAAGCATTCGACGGTGATACGGTCACCATCGATGAGGACGGACAGGAGATAACCCTGGAGAGGTCCGGCATATCAATGATAAGACAGTACTTTGAGTGGTAAAAATAAGGAGATAAAAAAATGGCAAGCGAATTAATGGAAGCATTGGAAATTCTGGAAAAAGAAAAGGATATCAGCAAAGAGTCTATTCTGGCAGCTATCGAGAGTGCACTTGTTACTGCTTACAAGAACCAGTACAAGAAGAAAGATGACAGCATTCTGGCAGCAGAGAATGTATTCGCCAAGGTTGATGAGGAGACCGGTGAATTCTACGTTTACGCTGAGAAGACAGTTGTTGACGAAGTAGAGAATGGTCTGGTTGAGATTTCACTGGAAGACGCAAGGAAGATCTATCCACTCTGCCAGGTGGGCGAGATCGTCAGACTTGCAGCTGAATCAAGAGAATTCAGCCGTATCGCGACTCAGAATGCAAAGAATGTTCTGATGCAGAATTTAAGAGAGAGAGAAAAGGACAATGTTTACGAGGAGTTCCTTGCTAAGGAGAAGGATATCGTAAACGGCGTTGTTCAGAGAATCAATGACAACAGCATTACCATCAATCTGGGTAAGGCTGACGGCATATTAAATGAAAACGAGCAGGTTAAGGGCGAGAAGTTCCGCATCGGCGAGAGAGTAAAGGTATATGTACTTGAAGTTAAGAATACCAAGAAGTCATTAAGAGTACTGGTATCCAGAACACATCCTGAACTCGTTAAGAAATTATTTGAATCAGAAGTAGCAGAGGTTAAGGACGGAACTGTTGAGATCATGGCTATCGCCCGTGAGGCAGGCAGCCGTACCAAGATGGCTGTTTACTCAAACGATCCTGACGTTGATCCTGTAGGCGCATGTGTCGGAATGAATGGAATGCGTGTTAATACAGTTGTTTCAGAACTTAAGGGTGAGAAGATCGACATTATCAACTGGTCAGACAACCCGGCTATCCTCATCGAGAACGCTCTGTCACCGGCTAAGGTTATTTCCGTAATCGCTGATGACGAAGAGAAGACCGCTACAGTAATTGTTCCTGACTACCAACTGTCACTGGCTATCGGTAAAGAAGGACAGAATGCGCGTCTGGCTGCACGTCTTACAGGATTCAAGATTGACATCCTGAACGAGACACAGGCTGCTGACATCCTTGATGAGATCTACAAGGGCGACTTCGAGGGTGAAGAGTATGACGATGAGTACGAGGACGAGTACGAAGAGGAATACGAAGAAGGCGCAGAAGAAGGAGAAGAATAAATTGCAGGATAGAGTATTATCCCTGCTGGGACTGGCCACCAGAGCGCGTAAGTGCGTGAGCGGCGAATTTTCAGCAGAACAGGCAATAAAGGAAGGACAGGCTCAGCTGGTGATCATAGCCGGCGATGCCTCGGAAAATACAAAGAAGCATTTCTATGATATGTGTAATTATAGAAATATCCCTGTATACACATATTCAACCCGTGAAGGGTTAGGGAAATGCACCGGTAAGGCCGCGCGTGCCAGCGTGGCAGTTACCGATCAGGGATTCAGTGAAAAGATAAGATCTATTTTACAGGAGGTAAACATTTGAAAATTCACGAATTGGCAAAGGAACTCAACGTTGAAAGCAAGGAAATACTGGGATTTCTTGCTAAGGAGGGTGCTGATGTAAAAAGTCACATGAGCACTGTTCCTGATGATCTGATCGCTAAAGTCAGGGCAAAATTTGGCAAACAGACTCAGGCAGAACCTGCCGCAAAGCCGGCTGTTAAGGCTGTTGCGCTTCCGGACCATATTGTTAAGCAGGTAGAAAAGGAAGCCAAAGAGGCCAGAGAGCATGCTCAGGCTCAGGCAGAGAAAGCAAACGCAGCTAAGAAGCCTGCATCTGCTGAAGGGGATGGAGCAAAGAAGAAAAAGAAGATCATTGCTGTATTCAATCCTCAGCACAGCACTTCTCAGAAAGGCCGTGAGATTGCCCAGCATCAGCGCGATGAAAGAAGAAGGGAAGAGCAAAAGAAAAAGCCTCTTCCAAGCCAGGTACGTCCTGCAAGGGACAGAAGGCCGGATGATGAAGTCCAGCCTGTTAAAAGACCGCTGCCAAGTCAGGTACGTCCTGCCAGAGACAGAAAACCTGATGATTATGTACCAACTCCTGTAAAAGAAGAACAGCCAGCACCGGCTATAGAAAAAACAGAAACACCGCAGCCAACCCCAGCACCGGCTCCGGCACCTGCTCCAGCCCCAGCACCAGCTCCGGCTGAGACACCTAAGGCACCTGAAACAACTCCTGTTCAGGAGCCTGCAAAACCTGCAGAGACACCTAAGGCACCGGCACCGGCTCCGGCTAAGAAACCAGAGCAGGCCAAGCCTCAGCAGCCTAAGCAGGACCTTTCCAAGCCTGGCGAGAGTGAAGCTGTAAAATCACTCAGAGCCAAGATTGTTAAGGGAACCGTAAATCCTGACGATCTGCTTGTCAGCAGACCGAAAAAGGATGGTGACAGACAGTCTGACCGTAATGACAGAGGCGGACGTGATAACCGTGACAGAAAGGGCGGACAGGGAAATAACAATCGTCCGAACCGCGACAATAACCAGCAGGGCAGAGGCCAGGGCGGCGGATTCCGCGGCCGTGACGACCGTTTTGCCAAAGATAAAGACGACGATAATCAGAACGAGCGCAGAGGCGGCCAGCAGGGCAGGAACGAGAGAAAGAGCGGACCTGCAGGCGGAGGCGCGCCGGTTGACGACCGTTCCAAGAAGAAGGGCAATCAGCGCCAGGACAAGGGCAGATTTGATAAGCAGAAGGGCGATAAGTTCGATCGCTTAGAGAACGAGAAAGCAGCCCAGAGAGCCAATAAGCAGCCTGTTAAGCCACAGCCTGAAGAAGAGGAAATCAAGGTTATCACCATTCCTGACCATATCTCAGTAAAGGACTTCGCTGCCAAGCTGAAGATGCAGCCTGCAGCACTGATCAAGAAGCTCTTCCTGAAGGGTCAGATTGTAACCGTAAACGATATATTTGATTATGAGACCGCTGAAGAGATCGCGCTCGACATGGATATCATATGCGAGCACGAAGTAGTAGTTGACGCCATTGAGGAACTGCTGAAGGAGGAACCGGATCCGGAAGAGACTCTGGTTAAGAGACCCCCTGTAGTAGTTGTAATGGGCCACGTTGACCACGGCAAGACATCCCTTCTGGATGCTATCAGAAAGACCAATGTTATTGCCAAAGAGGCAGGCGGTATTACACAGCACATTGGTGCATATACAGTTGAAATTAATGGTGAATCCATCACTTTCCTGGATACACCGGGCCATGAAGCATTCACTGCTATGCGTCTGCGTGGCGCTCAGGCTACAGACGTTGCCATCCTGGTAGTTGCAGCTGACGACGGTGTTATGCCTCAGACTATTGAGGCAATCAGCCATGCCAGGGCTGCCAAAATCCACATCATCGTAGCTATCAACAAGATTGATAAACCTGGCGCAAACATTGAAAAGGTTAAACAGGAACTGGCTGATCAGGGTATCGTTCCTGAAGAGTGGGGCGGAGATACCATCTTCGTACCGGTATCAGCCAAGAAGGGCGACGGTATTGAGAACCTCCTTGAGATGGTTCTGCTGGATACCGAAATCCTTGAGCTCAGAGCTAACCCGAACCGCAAGGCACGTGGTATCGTTATCGAGGCTAAGCTGGACAAGGGCCGCGGCTCAGTAGCTACATTGCTCGTACAGAAGGGTACACTGAAGGTCGGCGACCATGTCGCAATGGGCGAATCCTATGGTAAAGTCCGTGCAATGACCAATGACAAAGGCCAGAAGATCAAAGAAGCAGGCCCATCCACACCTGTTGAGATCACCGGTATGAACGGCGTTCCTAACGCTGGTGATACATTCGTTGCTTATGACAACGACAAGGATGCTAAGCAGTTCGCTCAGGTATTCATTGAGGAGAACAAGAAGAAGCTGCTGGCAGGCACCAAGTCCAAGAAGATGAGTCTGGATGACGTATTTGACCAGATGAAGGCCGGCGAGCTGAAAGAACTCAACCTCATCGTTAAAGCCGACGTTCAGGGTTCTGTTGAGGCTATCAAGGAGAGCATGAACAAGCTGTCAAATGACGAAGTTGTCATCCGTGTTATCCATTCAGGCGTTGGTAATGTATCTGTTTCAGATGCTATCCTGGCTTCCGCTTCCAAGGCTATCATCATCGCGTTCAATGTCAGCGCGAATGCTGATGCCAGGGATATCATTGAGCATGAGAACGTCGACATGAGAACATACAGCGTAATCTACAATGCTATCGACGACGTCGAGCTGGCTATGAAGGGTATGCTCAAGCCTATCTATGAGGAAGTTATTACCGGACATGTAGAGGTAAGACAGACATTCAAGGCTTCAGGCGTAGGCATTATCGCAGGCTCATATGTAACCGACGGTATTGTCAAGAGAGATTCCAAGATCCGCCTGAGCAGAGACGGCGAGCAGATTTATGAAGGCTCTGTAGATACACTTAAGAGATTCAAAGATGACGCTAAGGAAGTCAGATCCGGCTACGAATGCGGTATCGTTCTCAAGGATTTCCAGGATATCAAAGAAGGCGATATCATGGAAGCTTATGAAATGAAAGAAGTACCAAGAACATGAGAAAGAATTCTATAAAGAGTACCAGAATAAATGCAGAGGTCCAGCGTGAACTTTCCCAGATAATCAGGGAAACAAAGGACCCGAGGATCCATCCGCTCACCAGCGTAGTGCTGGTTGAGGTGGCTACGGACCTCAAAACCTGCAAGGCATATATTTCCGTGCTGGGTTCTGACGAAGACAGAGCCCAGACGGGCGAAGGGCTGAAAAGCGCAGCCGGCTTTATAAGAAGAGAGCTGGCGCACAGGCTAAACATGCGCAATACTCCGGAAATCACGTTCATTATGGACACATCCATTGAGGACGCGATGGAGATGATGAAGAAGATTGACGAATTATGTTAATTGATGAACTGCTGAAAAATGTTAATACTCTGGCCATCACGGGTCATATCAGACCGGATGGCGACTGCGTGGGCTCTAATCTGGGGCTTTACAATTATGTGGTAAAGAACTTCCCTGAAATACAGGTTGATCTGTTCCTGGAAGAGCCTCAGGGCAAGCTGACCTTTATCAAAAACATCGATAAGATCAATTCATCATATGACGTTGACAGGGAATATGATCTGATGATCTGCCTGGATGCAGCCAGCCTGGACAGGATAGGGCAGGCCGTTAAATATTTTGAGAAGGCTAAGCACACCGTAAATATTGACCACCATATCAGCAATACTAAATATGCGGATGAGAATTACGTAAATGCCAATTCTTCATCCGCCAGCGAGACCGTGTATGGCTACATGGACCGCTCCAAAATCGACAGGGATATCGCGATAGCCCTGTACACAGGCATTATCTTTGACACAGGTGTATTTAAGTACCCGCTCACATCACCGGATACAATGCGCGTCGCAGCCGACCTGATGGAGTTCGGCATTCCTACTAATGAGATAATTGATGACAGCTTCTATGCTAAAAGCTATAACGAAAACCGCATCATTGGCGACGCGGTTGTTAACAGCGTCCTGATGTATGACGGACGGGCGATTTATTCATATGTCTCACAGGAGAAAATGAAAGAATTCGGCGTGACCCAGAAGGACCTGGACGGCATTGTACCGCAGCTGAGACTTACCAGAGGCGTGCTCTGCGCGTTCTTTATGTATGAGCTGGGCCCCGGCGAATACAAGTGCAGCCTGCGTTCAACGGGCAATTTCGACGTGAATAAGATAGCCGTTAAATACGGCGGCGGCGGTCACGTCAGAGCATCGGGCTTCAATATTTCAGGCGAGGTGCAGGACTGCATCGACCGTGTAATGGCGGACATCAAAGAACAGCTTGATACTTACGAGGACTAAATGAACGGCGTTATTAATATATACAAAGAGAAAAACTGCACATCATTCCACGCTGTGGCTAAGCTCCGCTGGATTACCGGAGAGCAGAAAATAGGACATACAGGCACATTGGACCCCGACGCTACGGGGGTGCTGCCTATCTGTCTGGGCAAGGCCACCAAACTGGTGGATTTCCTGATGGATACCGACAAGGTTTACAAGGCAGAACTGCTGCTGGGCAGGTCCACTGACACACTGGATAAGAGCGGCAAGGTTCTTGAGGAAATGTCTTATGAAAAGCTCCGCACAAAAGTTGGCTCAGCCGAGGCCATAGAGAAGGCCATCCTGAGTTTTGTCGGAGAAATCGAGCAGCTGCCTCCTATGTACAGCGCAGTCAAAGTGGATGGAGTGAAGCTGGTTGACGCAGCCCGCAAGGGCAGGGAAATCGAGAGAACTCCCCGAAAAGTTAAAATTTACAAGATTACTGACATCAAAGTGGACAGCAGGCTGGACAGGGCCACCTTTACAGTACGCTGCTCAAAAGGCACATATATCAGGACACTCTGCGAGGACATTGGTAAGGCACTGGGAGTGCCGGCATGCATGGGCGACCTGGAGAGAACAGAAAGTTCAGGACTGGGCATCGATACAGCCATAACCCTGGCACAGGCTGAGGAACTGGCCAAAGAAGGCAAACTGGATAAATTCATCATTCCGACCGACAGATTCCTGACCAAATATCCTCCGCTGACAGTTCGCGACTGGGCTGTCAGAAGGCTCGCACAGGGCAATCAGATGAACCCTCCTGATTTCGTAAAGGGTCAGAAGCTGGGTGAGAAGGGCAAGTACCGTATTTACGATGAAATGGGTAATTTCTATGCCCTCTATTATTACGACCGCAAGGCCGGATGCTATAAATGTGAAAAAATGTTTTTCGGAGCATAAGATGGAATACATTACTGACAGAGAAAAACTGAAAATAGATAATTCAATTGTTACGCTTGGTAAATTTGACGGCAATCATATAGGACACCAGCTGCTTTTCGACAAGGCAGCAGAAATCAAGAACAGCCAGCCTGAGAAAGGCTATACAACAGTTATTCTGACATTCGACGTACAGCCGATGAATGTGGTGTGCGGCACACATCTGCGCACAATTCAGACCAGCCTGGAGAAAAGACAGCTTCATGACCAGCCCAATATTGACTACCTGGTTGAATGGCCGTTCACCAAGGAGACCATGTCAATGTCTCCGGAGGAGTTCGTCAAGAACATTCTGGTAGGCAAGTTCGGTGTAAAGGCTGTTGTTTGCGGCATGGATTTCTGTTTCGGCATCCATAGGAGCGGCAATGTTGACACCCTGAAGGAACTGGGAGAGAAATATGGCTTCGCTGTATACGCCTTTGAGAAAGTTAAATACAAGGGCCAGGAAGTCAGCTCAACCAGGATCAGGGAGGCAATCGCAGCAGGCAACATTGAAGACGCGAATATTATGCTGGGCCATCCGTTCTCCATTATTTCAACGGTAATGCATGGCAAGCACATGGGCAGTAAGATGGGCTTCCCGACCATTAATTTCGAGGCATCAGAGGACAAGATCCTGCCGCCGAACGGAGTGTACGCAACAAAGACAATAGTTGACGGAGAAGAGCTGATCAGCATAACGAATGTAGGCAACCGCCCGACATTTGACGATGGTAATATGCGCACTGTCGAAACCAATATCCTGGATTTTGATAAGGATATTTACGGCCAGACAGCAGAAGTCAGATTCTTTAAGTTCATCAGGCCGGAGATGAAGTTTTCCTCATGGGAGGAACTGAAGGCCGAGATTGACAGGAACAAAGAAGAAGTAAGAGAGTTGACGATATGACAGATAAGAAAAAAGCAATAACTGCCGACGACAACGAAAGCAAGCAGATCCAGGTCTACAACCAGATCAAAGAGGACATCCTGAACGGCACATTCCCGCCGGGAACAGTCATGGTTGAAAGAAAACTCTGCGATATTTACAGCGTTTCCAGATCACCGATCCGCAACGCCCTCCAGAACCTGGCCAGAGACGGCCTGCTCAGTTTCACCCCAGGCAAGGGAATGATGGTGCCGGAGATCACGATCGAAGACATCTTCGAAATCTACGATCTGATGGAACTGTTCCAGATCTACGCGATCCGCAGGTCGATCAAGAGAATGAACGAGGTCAGCCTCAAAACCCTGGAGAACATCCTCTATAGGATACGTCAGGCATTAGATGAAGAAAATGTACTGGAGGCGATCAAATGGGACATCAGGTTCCACGAGTTCTTCGTAGACTTTTCAGGCAGCTCCAGACTCAAGCTTTTTTATGATCAGATATCCGGGCAGATATTCAGATTCCTTTCATCAACGCTGCAGGACACAGGCCTGGCAGAACGCTCATATCTGGAGCACAGGAACATATATAACTGCCTCGCAGACAATGACCTGGCAGGTGCGGAAGACGCCATCAGCCAGCACTACTCAAATACAAAAGAGTATTACTTAAACAAATTAATAAGCGGACAGATGTATTGATCGTCCGAACACGCGGGTGTGGTCTATCGGTAGAACGTTGGCTTCCCAAGCCGAAGAGGCGGGTTCGACACCCGTCATCCGCTGACAGAAAAAGAGTCCCTTCGGGGGCTCTTTTTCTGTCTGGCCCGGAGGATGGGAGTCGAACCAGGAGGGAGCGAGCCGCACGCTGGGCGAATTCGCATGCAGTAGGGCTGCATTTCCGTCTTTTGATTTTTAAGCCCTACTAAATGGCACTCTTGCGTGTTGTTATTGGGGCTGCAAATGATATTTTTGCAGTTGCAGCCCTATAATTAGGGCAATAGCAGCTAAAAAGTAGGGCCTAAACAGTGAAAATGAGAAATGCGGCCCTACTGAATGAAAGCCATGATAATTAGCTTTAGCTTGCTACAGAGAAAAATAGTAAAAATAACATTATTCTGCGCCTTTTAAGTCTTGTATTTAACTGAACAGCGCAGATTATAAAGAAGACCATTAAAAAACTGCGCCGACACTCTCCAAATCCAAGCTAAAAGGCGCAGAAAGCATAGGTTTATTAATAAATATCTGCGCTGGCGTATGAAGAACAGATGCGTTATGATAGTAACAACAAATCATTACAAAGCTGGGAGGACATAATGAACAAAACATATTTTTTACATCCTGAGAAAAAGGTATTAAAACAGGGATACATCATGGAAGATGAATCGGGCAGTATCGTTTTCGAGGCGAAGGTGCTCAAACAGCCTATCATTGGCGCTGCCACCGTTGAATTCATTAATCATCTGACCAACATGAGCGAGGAGCACTCTGTCGGCCAGACCGTCACTATCGAGACTTTAACCGGCGAGGTTTTCTATACCAGAAAAGCTTATTTCAAATTTGACGGAGAAAACATCTGGAATTTCCTTTATGGGGAAGGTGTCGAGATCAATTCAGGTATGCAGCAGGGGACACTGTCATCGTCTTATCAGGTTTTCTATGAAGGCAACCTGGTGGCAACCATTGCCATGACTAACGCCAACCACACCGGAGCGGCGCTCATCCCGACCATGAACTTTGAGGTCGTAACCGAGGAGGACAATATCGACCTTTCATTTCTTGTTGCATACGCAATCGCAAAGACAGAAATGGCATAGCTTTTCCAACTATTTCGAATCACTTGATCGAATTTACGGACTACATTTTGATTTTCATCAATGTAGTCTGTATTTTTTCTGTCTTTGGCGCTTTTGAGTGCTTTTTGGGGCGTTTCAAGGTCGGAAAGTTCGGTGAAAAGCCGTATTTTTTAGAAAAACAGGTTTATCAGCGGGCAAAATGCGATTCCATTACGTACTACATATGCATTTTTGATGGATTTGGTACGTAAACCAGGCTCTTTCAGGGCCAAAAATGAAGTCCTGGAGGGCTGAATCAGCGTGACCGGAGATTTGTGTTGGCAAAATCCCCAAAAACCTCGAAAATACAGCACTTTTTTATACAAAATGACAAAAAAACGAATTCTCCCTTTATATAAGGTTGACATTGCTTTTCGGCAATGATAGAATGCCAACAATATCACTTTAAAGGAGTAAAGCCTTGAGAAATCACAATGCAGTCATTATTGATCTTCTCCTCGTGGGCGTCATTCTTGACCTGGCAGATGGCCAGACAGAATGGTGTTAAAAGTTATACCCTGAGGGCATTGAGATTTTGACAGAGAATTCGAAATGACAAATCCCATGGTTAACTTTTAACCGTGGGATTTTTTATAGGAGGAAGTTAATGGAAATTACAGGATCGAAGATATTACTTGAATGCCTTTTAGAACAAGGTGTAGACACTGTATTCGGCTATCCAGGCGGAACTATCCTGAACGTTTATGATGAGCTGTATAACTACAGCGACAAGATCAACCATATCCTGACATCACACGAGCAGGGCGCAGCTCATGCGGCTGACGGATACGCCAGAAGCACCGGTAAGGTGGGTGTCTGCTTTGCTACATCAGGCCCTGGAGCAACCAACCTGACAACCGGTATTGCCACCGCATACATGGACTCATCACCGGTCGTATTCATTACCTGCAACGTTGCGGAACATCTGCTCGGCAAGGATTCATTCCAGGAAGTTGACATCACCGGTATCACAATGCCTATCACCAAGGCCAACTATGTTGTCCGTGATGTTAACAAACTGGCTGATATAGTCAGAGAGGCTTTCGCCATTGCCAGAAGCGGCAGACCTGGTCCGGTACTTATAGATATTCTTAAGAACGTCACAGCGCTGAAGGCAGAGTATGAACCTCTTGACAAGAAGGAACATTATAAATCAGGCCGTATGATGAAACTGGCACAGAGAGTACTGAATGACTTCAGAACCCCTGAACCGGACAAGAACGACATCGACATCCTGGTTGACATGATCAATAAATCAGAAAGACCGATGATCATTTCAGGCGGCGGCGTTGTAAGAGCCAGAGCATACGATGAGATGGAGGAGTTCGTTAATAAGATCGACGCTCCTGTAGCCATCACCGTTATGGGCGGCGGCGGTGTTAACGGCCGTAACCCGCATACCACAGGAATGATCGGCATGCACGGATCACAGGCTTCCAACATGGGCTGCGACGGCTGCGATCTATTGATCGCGATAGGCTGCAGATTCTCAGACAGAGTTGCGCTGGATCCTGAGACATTCGCCAAGAATGCCAAGATCGTCCAGATAGACATCGACCGTTCTGAAATCAACAAGAACGTTATGACAGATCACCACATCATCGGCGATGCCAAGCACGTTCTGCAGATGCTCAATGCCAGCCTGACTCAGCAGACGCACAAAGAATGGAATAAATACGTATTCTCATTCCCTGTTGAGACCATCTATGATGACGTAGAAGGCAAGATGACACCTAAGCAGGTGCTCTCATGCATAGCCAGAATGATGCCGGACGACACCATCGTTTCAACAGACGTTGGACAGCATCAGATGTGGGCAATACAGCATTTCCACTTTGATTATCCGGGACAGCTCCTGACATCGGGCGGATTCGGCGCAATGGGCTTCGGCCTTGGAGCGGCAATCGGCGCTCAGATAGGCAATCCGGATAAGGCTGTTATCCATATCACCGGCGACGGCAGCTTCAGAATGAACTGCAATGAGCTGGCTACAGAGGAACACTATAACCTGCCGATAATAACATTTATTTTCGACAATTCGACACTCGGAATGGTCCGTCAGTGGCAGAACCTGATTTATGAAAAGCATTACTGCCAGACTACCCTGGACAGAGGTCCGGACTTCGTCAAACTGGCGGAGGCATACGGCCTGAAGGGCAAGAGGGTTTCAACAGTTAAGGAACTGGAGGAAGCTATCACTGAGGCCCGCGAGTGGGGCAAGGGTTATGTAGTTGACTGCCTGATCGACACCGATGAAATGGTACGTCCGATGGTTGCGGCAGCTAACCCGATCACAAAGTTTATTATCTGTTAATGCGGTTGAAAAGGAGATTGAAATGGGCGAAGCAAGATTACAGACCTTAGCAATACTTGTTGATAATGAGGCCGGTGTTCTGTCACAGATTTCCAGGCTGTTTTCCAGAAAGGGATACAATATTGAATCACTTGCGGTTGGCGCTACTGAACATCAGGAAGTATCCCGTATCACAGTTGAGGTTATCACAGACGAAGAGCATATTAACCTGCTGGTTAACCAGCTGAGCAAGCTGATCCCTGTACACAACGTCAGAATGCTGACTGACAGGGAAGGACTGAAGAGAGAGCTGGTAATGATCAAGGTCAAAGCAGATGCAGGCGACAAGAGAAACGAGCTGATGCAGATCGCCAATATTTTCAGGGCATCTATCGTAGACGTTTCACTGGGAGCGCTCACGATAGCCATTATCGGCGATGAACAGAAGATTACAGGACTGGTTAAGATACTCAGCCAGTTCGAGATTCTGGAATTGGTACGTACTGGCGTTATCGCACTCGAGAGAGGCCAGATGACAATATACGATGACACGAAAGAAAAAGGAGAGTTTAACTATGGCAAAAATGTATTATGAAGAAGATTGTAACATCAAGAACCTCGATGGCAAGAAGATCGCCATCATCGGTTACGGTTCACAGGGACATGCACACGCACAGAACCTGAGAGATTCAGGATGTGACGTTATCGTAGGTCTCCGTGAGGGCGGCAAGTCATGGCCTGTAGCTGAGAAAGACGGCTTCACAGTTATGACAGTTGCTGAAGCAACAAAGGCAGCAGACATCATCATGATCCTTATCAATGATGAGCTCCAGGCAGCAATGTACGAGAAGGACATCGCTCCATACCTGACAGCTGGCAAGGCACTCGCATTTGCCCACGGCTTCAATATCCGTTACAAATGCATCGTTCCTCCGGCAGATGTTGACGTATTCATGGCAGCACCTAAGGGACCTGGCCACACAGTAAGAAGCCAGTATGTTAACGGCAAGGGCGTTCCATGCCTCATCGCTGTTCAGCAGAATGCAACAGGCAAGGCTTATGACATCGCGCTGGCATACATCGCAGGCATCGGCGGAGCCAGAGCAGGTATCCTCGAGACTACAATGGATGAAGAGACTGAGACAGACCTCTTCGGCGAGCAGACAGTTCTGTGCGGCGGCGTTGTAGACCTGATGAGATGCGGTTTTGAAGTTCTCTGCGAAGCAGGATACAAGCCTGAGAACGCATACTTCGAGTGCATCCACGAGCTCAAGCTCATCGTAGACCTCATTAACAAGGGCGGCGTTGCAGCAATGAACTTCTCAGTATCTGACACAGCTGAATTCGGCGAGTATGTATCAGGCCCGCGTGTAATCCCTGCTGAGCAGACCAAAGAGAACATGAGAGCAGTCCTTAAGGACATCCAGGACGGCAGCTTCGCAGCCAGATGGATCCAGGAGAACAAGGACGGACGTCCATTCTTCAATGCTAAGAGAGCAGAGCTTGCTAAGCACCCGATGGAGGTTGTCGGCAAGGAACTCCGTGAGAAGATGCTCTGGAAGAACGACGCAGACCTTGATACCGCTTCTAACTAATTGATGACAGAAAGGAATTACTTATGAATTCTGATTTTATAAAGAAAGGTGTGGACAGAGCACCAAATAAGAGCCTGATGGTTGCCCTCGGACTGACTGAAGAGGAAATCAACCGCCCGCTGATTGGTGTTGTTTGTTCATACAATGAGATTGTTCCGGGACATATGCACCTGGACAAGATCGCTGATGCTGTCAAAGCCGGCGTCAGAATGGCAGGAGGCACACCTATCATGTTCCCGGCCATCGCTGTCTGTGACGGTATCGCAATGGGACATGTAGGAATGAAATACTCACTGGTAACCAGAGACCTGATCGCTGATTCCACCGAGGCCATGGTCATCGCCCACCAGTTTGACGGACTCGTAATGATCCCGAACTGCGACAAGAACGTACCGGGACTCCTGATGGCAGCAGCCAGACTGAACATCCCGACCATTTTTTGTTCAGGCGGACCAATGCTCGCCGGTCACTTAGATGACGGCAGCAGGACATGCTTAAGTCATATGTTCGAGGCAGTTGGCGCTTACCATGCAGGCACAATGACTGAAGAAAAGGTCAACGAATATATCGAGAACGCTTGTCCGTCATGCGGATCATGCTCAGGTATGTATACAGCTAACTCAATGAACTGCCTGTGCGAGGCAATCGGTATGGCGCTTCCGGGCAACGGAACCATTCCTGCACCTCTTTCAGCTCGTATCCGTCTGGCTAAGAAAGCCGGCATGCAGATCATGGAGCTGGTTAACAGGGACATTCGCCCAAGAGACATCATGACAGAAGCAGCATTCGAGAATGCCGACACTGTAGATATGGCACTGGGATGCTCCACCAATACAATGCTTCATCTGCCTGCAATCGCGCACGAGTGCGGCATGGAACTGAGCCTGGATATGTCCAATGAGATCAGTTCCAGAACCCCGAACCTCTGCCATCTGGCACCTGCCGGAGACACATTCATGGAGGATCTGGACAGAGCCGGCGGCGTTTACGCGGTTATGAAGGAACTCACCAAGAAGAATCTCTTAAATCTTGACGTAATTACAGTTACTGGCAAGACCATGGGCGAGAACCTCGAGGGCGTAAGAAATAAGAACCCTGAGATCATCAGACCTATTGAGAATCCTTTCTCAGAGAGCGGCGGTATCGCAGTCCTTAAGGGAAATATCGCAATGGACGGCAGTGTTGTTAAGCAGAGCGCAGTAGCTCCAGAAATGATGCAGCACTCAGGCCCGGCCAGAGTATTCGACAGCGAGGATGACGCAATCGCGGCTATCTTCGGCAAGCAGATCAATGCAGGCGACGTTGTGGTTATCCGCTACGAAGGACCTAAGGGCGGCCCAGGCATGAGAGAAATGCTTAATCCAACCTCAGCCATCATCGGTATGGGACTTGGAGCCAGCGTTGCTCTGATTACAGACGGACGTTTCTCAGGCGCAACCAGAGGAGCAGCTATCGGACATGTCAGCCCTGAGGCAGCAGCAGGCGGCAACATTGCCCTGATCAAAGAAGGCGATATCATTGACATTGATATCAAGGCCTGCACCATGAACGCCAGGGTCAGTGAAGAAGAGTTCGCTAAGAGACGCGCTGAGTGGGTATGCCCGGAACCAAGGATCAAGACCGGATATGCTGCACGCTACGCAAAACTTGTTACATCAGCTGATAAAGGCGCAGTACTTGTATGATAAGGACTCAAACCCACTTTGCGGAGAGACCCGTATCATGACAAATATTTAAGAGGGTAAAAAATGCAAAAGGTTAAAATATTTGACACAACACTCAGAGACGGAGAGCAGTCCCCCGGCTGTAGCATGAACCTCAAGGAAAAGCTGGAGATAGCCAGGTGTCTGGAGAAAATGAGAGTAGATATAATCGAGGCAGGATTTGCTATTTCATCACCAGGAGATTTTGAGTCCGTAAGTGAGATTGCCAAGACTGTCAAGAACTGCACCGTTGCGTCTCTGGCCAGAGCTAACACAGTGGACATTGACACGGCATGGGAAGCGGTTAAACACGCTGCTGATCCCAGAATCCACCTGTTTATCGCTACCAGCGATATCCATCTGGAGTACAAGCTCAAGATGAGCCGTGATCAGGTGCTGGAGCAGGCTGAGGCCATGACCCGCTACGCCAAGAAATACTGCTCAAACATTGAGTTTTCCGCTGAGGATGCTACCAGAAGCGACTGGGCTTATCTGGCACAGGTTGTGGAGGCAGTTATCAGAGCAGGCGCAACCACTGTCAACCTTCCGGATACAGTAGGCTATACTACTCCGAGTGAGATGAGAGGACTGATCGAATATATTCTGGAACATGTGGACGGAGCAGACAAGGTAGACCTTTCACTTCATTGCCACAATGACCTCGGACTGGCCACCGCCAATTCACTGGCAGGTGTGCTGGGAGGAGCCAGACAGGTTGAATGTACAGTAAACGGCCTGGGTGAGAGGAGCGGCAACACTTCTCTTGAAGAGGTTGTAATGGCCATTCATACGCGTCCTGACATCTTTGGAGATATTAAGACCGGCATTGATACCCGTCAGATTTATCATACCAGCAAGACCGTTTACAATGTGATCGGCCAGAAAGCACCGCTGAACAAGCCTATAGTTGGCCAGAATGCTTTCGCCCATGAGGCAGGCATCCATCAGCACGGCGTTCAGGCAAATGCCCTGACATATGAGATACTTACTCCTGAGTCAGTCGGCATCAAGGCCAATAACATTGTACTCGGCAAGCATTCCGGAAAGCACGCTTTCGAAGAGCACCTCAGAGATATGGGATTTGAGCTTTCCGCGGATGAGATCAAGAGATGCATGGAAGAATTTAAGATTCTGTGCGACAAGAAGAAAACAGTTACAGATGCTGATATTGAAGCTATCGTCATGCATCATTCATCAGGCCATGCTACTGCTACAGAAGGATTCGAGCTGGATTGGTTCGCTGTATACACCAGCAACTTCACGACCAGCACCAGCACGGTATGCCTGAAGAAGGATGGAGAAAAATACCAGCAGGTTGCACTGGGCGATGGTCCTATTGACGCTTCGTTCAATGCTATCGACCAGATCATTAAGCCTGTTGAGCACAGTTTCGATATCTATACCATCAATTCCATTTCAGAAGGCAAGGATACACTGGGCGACGTTGCCGTAAGACTTAGGGCAGGCGACCGGACCTTCGTTGGCAGAGGCCTTTCGACCGACACTATCGAAGCAAGTATCATAGCTTATATCAATGCAATG
Source organism: Lachnospiraceae bacterium (assembly GCA_017441295.1). Lineage (GTDB taxonomy): Bacteria > Bacillota > Clostridia > Lachnospirales > Lachnospiraceae > RGIG5612. The sequence continues at coordinate 69,831 of JAFRYA010000003.1, read as the reverse complement.
AATAAGATGCAGGCGCAGCTTGCACCGCAGGAGGTATGACCATGGGAATGACGATGACCCAGAAAATACTGGCAGCTCATGCAGGACTTGAAAGTGTTCAGGCAGGAGACCTGATCGCAGCCAGGCTTGACCTGGTATTAGGAAACGATATTACCGCTCCGGTAGCTATTGATGAATTCCGCAAAGCAGGATTCGGGCAGGTGTTTGATAAAGAAAAAATTGCCATAGTACTCGATCATTACACACCTTGTAAAGATATAAAGGCTGCCCAGCTTTGCAAAAAAGCCCGCGATTTCGCCAGAGAACAGCAGCTCACATTATTCTATGATGTCGGCTGCGTGGGCATCGAACATGCCCTTCTCCCCGAGCAGGGTCTGGTAGGACCAGGAGACTGCATTATCGGTGCAGACTCACACACCTGTACTTACGGAGCACTTGGTGCCTTCTCAACAGGTGTGGGTTCTACGGATATGGCAGCAGGAATGGCGGCCGGTGAGAACTGGTTCAAGGTTCCTGAAGCTATCAAGGTTACACTGAAAGGTCAGTTAAACCGTTATGTGACAGGCAAGGATGTAATCCTGCATCTTATCGGATGCATTGGCGTTGATGGCGCACTGTATAAATCATTGGAATTTACCGGTGAGGGTGTTGCATCGCTCTCAATGGATGACCGTTTCACCATCGCGAATATGGCTATTGAGGCCGGCGCCAAGAACGGCATCTTCCCGGTTGATGAGAAAACATTAGAATACGTCAAAGGCCGCTATAAAGGCACAGTTGACGTATATGAGGCAGATCCGGATGCCATTTACGAATCAGAAGTAGTGATCGATCTGGACCAGCTGGAGCCTACGGTTTCGCTCCCGCATCTGCCTTCAAATACTAAAAAGGCTAAAGAAGTAAAGGGCTTGCACATTGATCAGGTTATTATCGGTTCCTGCACCAATGGCCGCATCAGCGATCTGAGAGCGGCGGCAGAGGTCCTGAAAGGCAGAAAGGTCGCTCCTTTTGTTAGATGCATCGTAATCCCTGCAACACAGGAGATTTACATGCAGAGCATTGAGGAGGGACTGACAGAAATCTTTATTAATGCAGGCTGCGCTGTATCCACCCCAACTTGCGGGCCATGTCTTGGAGGACATATGGGATGCATGTGTGAGGGCGAGAGAGCAGTGGCAACCACCAACCGCAACTTCATTGGACGAATGGGCCATGCAGAGAGTGAGGTTATCCTAGCCAGCCCATATATAGCAGCAGCTTCCGCGGTTATGGGAGCAGTTGCGCTGCCGGAAGGTCTGGAGGTGAAATAATGATTTCAGGAAATGTAATAAAGTATGGTGACAACATTGATACCGACGTTATCATTGCCGCAAGATATCTGAATGCCCCATCACCTGAAGAGATGGCCAAGCACTGCATGGAGGATCTGGACCCTGATTTTGTTAACCGGGTTCAGCCTGGAGACGTCATGGTCGGAGGAGCCAATTTCGGCTGCGGATCATCACGTGAGCATGCGCCGATCGCTATCAAAGCCAGCGGCATTTCATGCGTAATAGCTGACAGCTTCGCCAGGATTTTTTACCGCAATGCCATAAATATGGGCTTTCCGATCCTGGAGTGCCCGGAAGCGGCAGCCAAGATTCAGAATGGAGATAAAGTCAGCGTGGATTTCGCCAGCGGTGTCATTACAGACCTGACCACAGGCGAGACTTTCCAGGCCAAGGGATTCCCGGAATTCATTGACAACATCATCAAGAACGGCGGTCTTTTGAAGTATTATAAAGCTAAGCTTGACAATTAAGGAGAAACCTATGAAATACAATATTGCGCTGGTAGCCGGCGATGGTATAGGTCCTGAAATAACCGGCGGATGCGTACAGGTAATGAATAAAATAGGCGAGAAATTCGGGCATGAATTCAACTTCATCCCATATCTTGCAGGAGGCTGCGCAATCGACCGGACAGGCGTGCCTCTGCCGCAGGAGACTATTGACGGATGCCTTGCGTCCGACAGTGTGCTTCTGGGAGCAGTTGGCGGACCTAAGTGGGACAGCCAGCCTAACCATTTAAGACCTGAGAAGGCCCTGCTGGGCTTAAGAAGCGCAATGGGACTGTTCACAAACCTTCGCCCGGCCAGGATTTTCCCTGTTCTGATGGATGCCTGTACACTGCGTCCTGACATCGTAGCAGGGGGCTTCGACATGGTAATCGTGCGAGAGCTGACAGGCGGCATTTATTTCGGAGAGCGCGGCAGACGCGACGGCAAGTACGGCCCTGAGGCATATGATACAGAGAGCTACAGCGTCATGGAGATAGAGCGTATCGCCAGGGTAGCCTTCAATACAGCCATGGCACGAAAGAAACGCGTAACCTGCGTAGACAAGGCCAACGTGCTGGAGACATCCAGGCTCTGGAGAGAAGTGGTCACTGAGGTGGCTAAAGAATATCCTGAAGCAGAACTGGATTTCATGTATGTGGACAATGCCGCAATGCAGCTGGTCAGAGACCCCGGACATTTCGATGTTCTTTTGACATCAAACATGTTTGGTGATATCCTTTCGGACGAGGCTTCTCAGATCACAGGCTCCATTGGACTTCTGCCATCAGCATCTCTGGGCAGCAGCACAGTGGGAATGTATGAGCCTATCCACGGCAGTGCGCCTGATATTGCAGGTACAGGCAAGGCCAATCCGATCGCGACTATCCTGTCAGGAGCCATGATGCTGAGATATTCATTCGGCCTGGCCGCTGAGGCAGACGCAATAGAAGCTGCAGTTGAAGCAGTACTGAACGATGGAGTCAGAACCGCTGATATTGCAGGTAAAAATGAAAAGTTTGTAAGTACAAGGGAGATGACTGATGCAATCATCAGCAAACTCTGATATAAGGAGGCAGAATATGCTGGATATTAAGATTACAAGAACTACAACCCCAAAGGAGAAACCGACAGGACCGCTGGGATTCGGCAAGATTTTCACAGATCATATGTTTATTATGAACTATACAGAGGGCATCGGCTGGCATGACCCGAGAATCGAGCCTTTCCACGATCTTTCCATTTCTCCTGCATGCGTAATCCTGCATTATGGACAGGAAATGTTTGAAGGCCTTAAGGCATACAAGGGTGTGGACGGACACAATTACCTGTTCAGACCGGATATGAATGCCAAGAGAGCGAACGTTTCAAATGACCGTCTGTGCATTCCTCATATTCCTGAGGAGGATTTCGTCCAGGCCATAAAGGCTATTGTCAAGGTGGACGAGGACTGGATTCCGACAGAACCGGGCACATCTCTTTATATCAGACCATTTATTATCGCGACAGACGTTTTCCTGGGTGTTGATACATCCAAGACCTATCTGTTTATGATCATCCTCTCACCGAGCGGAGCATATTATCCAGAAGGACTGGCACCTGTCAGCATCTGGATCGAGGATGATTTCGTACGCGCGGTCCGCGGCGGAATGGGATTCGCGAAGACCAGCGGCAACTACGCATGCAGCCTGATCGGCCAGATCAAGGCTCACAATGACGGCTATTCACAGGTGCTTTGGCTGGACGGCGTAGAGCGTAAATATATCGAAGAAGTAGGTTCCATGAACATCTTCTTCAAGATTGACGGCAAGGTAGTCACCCCGATGCTGAACGGCAGCATCCTGCCGGGCATTACCAGGAATTCAGTTCTCACATTGTGCAGAGACTGGGGACTGGAAGTAGAAGAAAGAAAGATTTCAGTAGATGAGCTGATTGATGCTCAGAAGAGCGGTAAACTCGAAGAAGTATTCGGTTCGGGTACAGCGGCTGTTATTTCACCGGTAGGCAAACTCCGTTACAAAGATGATGTTATGACCATCGGCAATGGCGAGATCGGTGAATTAAGCCAGAAACTTTATGATACTGTTACCGGCATTCAGCTGGGCAGGATCGAAGATAAATACGGCTGGAGAGTATTAGTAGACTAAATTAGAAAAGGTAACACATAATGGACTCAGTATCACTGGATAAAGTATATCAGGCAGCATATATATTAAAGGACGTAGCGCGTAAGACAGATATGATCTACGCTCCCAAACTTTCAAATGAAGCAGAGATTTATCTGAAGACGGAGAATCTGCAGGTAACAGGCAGCTTCAAGGTCAGGGGAGCATATTACAAGATCAGTCAGCTGACCGAAGAAGAGCGCAATGCAGGCATTATTGCATGCAGCGCCGGAAACCATGCTCAGGGCGTTGCTCTGGCAGCATCCAAGATGGGTATTAAAGCCACCATCTGCATGCCGGACGGAGCTCCGATCAGTAAGGTCGAAGCCACCAGGGCACTTGGCGCGGAAATCTGTCTGGTTCCGCACACATATGATGACGCACATGACAGAGCAGTGCAGATGCAGCATGAGACAGGCGCTACATTCATTCATCCGTATGATGACCAGGAAGTCATCGAAGGTCAGGCAACCATAGGTCTGGAGCTGTTTGAACAGCTGCCGGATCTGGACGCTGTACTGGTTCCTATCGGAGGAGGCGGACTGATCGCAGGCGTGGCATACGTCATCAAGAGACTTAAACCGTCTGTTAAGGTATACGGCGTTCAGGCCGAGAAGGCTCCTTCCATGGCGGAGAGCTTCAAACGCAAACAGATTGTTTCTGTAGACCGTGTTGCTACATTTGCCGATGGTATCGCTGTTAAGACGCCGGGAGACCTGACATTCGACCTGATCTGTAAATATGTTGATGATGTAGTAACTGTCAGCGAAGGCGAGATAGCTGCAGCGATACTGGCTCTGATGGAAAGACAGAAACTGGTTGCTGAAGGAGCAGGTGCTGTAGGCGTGGCCGCAGCCATGTTCAACAAAGTGCCTATCAAAGGCAAGAAAGCGGTATGTATCGTTTCCGGAGGCAATATTGACGTTAACATCATGACCAGAGTTATTACCAGAGGTCTGGTCACAGATGGCAGAATGTGTACGCTCCAGTTTTCGCTTGACGATAAACCGGGTCAGCTCGCGGGTATCAGCCGTATCATTTCTGAATGCGGCGCAAATGTTACCAGCGTCCTCCACGAACGTTCAGATGAGAGCATGGCAATAGCCAGCTGCTATCTGAAGATCAGTATGGAGACCCGTGATTTCGAGCAGATCAAACAGATCAGACAGGCTTTGACCGAGGCAGGATACAATATCATCAATTAATTTTTAACTAGGGCTTGATTATTAGAAAAAATCAGTTTATAATGCACGAAATTAAATATTGCAATTAAAGGATAGAGGCGCAGTTATCATGAGTAACCCGCAGCGTTAAAGGCTTTGGCAGAGCCGTTGCTGTAGATGAAAGGGGTCGCTGCCGAAAGATGGAGAGCCGGTCCGTCTTGGGCAAACGGAGAATATCCGTTTGACTGTCGCATTTGCGGAGAGCTATGTATTGATTGAAGACTTATTATTCAGACTTTTTAGCCGCAGATGCGTATTGCATTTGCGGCTTGTTTATTCCTGGGATTGCAATATGATAAAAATTAGAAAAGGAGAAATTATCATGACAAACAATCCTATTTTCAGAGGCGTAGCAACAGCAATCATCACACCTATGACAGAGCAGTGTGAGGTGGATTATGAGGCATTTGAGCGCCTGATCGAGTGGCAGATTGCGGAAGGAATCAACGCGATCGTAGTATGCGGAACCACAGGCGAGAGTTCCACACTGACCGACGACGAGCACAAGGCTGTCATCAAATTTGCGGTTGAGAAGGTAGCGGGCAGAATCCCTGTTATCGCAGGAACAGGTTCCAATGAAACCGCATATGCTATCGAGCTGACCAGACATGCATGCGAGGTTGGAGCAGATGCTGTGCTGGTGGTAACACCTTATTACAACAAAGCCACCCAGAACGGACTGGTAGCGCATTATACAGCAATCGCTGACGCGTCTACAGTACCTGTTATCATCTATAATGTGCCATCCAGAACAGGCCTCAACATCCTGCCGGCCACATACGCCAAGATGATGAACCATCCGAGACTGCAGGCCATCAAAGAGGCCAACAGCAACATTGTAAGCGTTGTTGAGACAGCAGCTCTGGTCGGTAATAATATGGATATTTACTCAGGAAATGACGATCAGATTGTGCCGCTGATGTCAATGGGCGGACAGGGCGTCATCTCCGTTCTTTCAAACGTAATGCCTGCTAAAACCGTGGAGATCTGCGACAGATTCTTCAGGGGCGACATCGCCGGAGCAGCGCAGCTTCAGTGCGAGATGATGCCAATGATCAAGGCTCTTTTCTGTGAAGTTAATCCTATCCCTGTAAGGGCAGCGATGGCCAAGATGGGCTACGGCGCAAACGCACTGCGTCTGCCTCTTACACCTATGGAGCCGGAGCATCAGGAAGTTCTGTTTGCTGAGATGCGCAGACTGGGCGTTATAGACTAATGGAGGAATAGCTATGAGGATACTTATCAGCGGAATACTCGGAGCAATGGGTAAGGAAGTCGCAAACCTCTGCAGAAACGGCTATTTGGGAGCCGAGCTGGCAGGCGGTGTTGACATCAATGCGGCACAGAGCACTATTGAAATGCCGGTAGCGGCAGATTTCGCGGGGGCCATAACAGACGTGGACTGCATTGTGGATTTTTCTCATCACAGCAATACACAATCGCTCTTGGATTTTGCGGTATCAAATCATATTCCATTGGTGCTGGCCACCACAGGACAGACCGATGAAGAGAGGGAAATGATCGCTCAGGCAGCCAAGGAAATCCCGCTGTTCTTCGCAGCCAATTATTCGCTGGGAGTAGCAGTGTTAGTGGACCTGGCCAAGAGGGCTGCGGCAGCTATGCCGGATGCTGAGATTGAGATCATAGAGAAGCATCACAACCGCAAGCTGGATGCACCGAGCGGCACAGCCCTGACTCTGGCAAATGAATTAAAGACTGTCAGAGAAAATGCAAATATTGTGCTGGGACGCGCAGGCAACGGCAAAAGACAGCCAAACGACATCGGCATCCATGCGATCAGAATGGGCAGTATTGTTGGTGAGCATGAGGTTATCATAGGCACTCAGAACCAGACGATCACGCTTAAGCATGAGGCACACAGCAGGGCACTTTTCGCTGAGGGAGCTCTCTCGGCAGCAGCATTTCTGGTTAAGCAGAACGCAGGTCTCTACAACATGAACGATCTGGTGTAAAAATAGAGGAATATATATGAGAATAGCTATTTACGGATATGGAAATATAGGACGCGGAGTAGAGTGCGCGGTCAGACAGAATCCAGACATGGAGCTGGTCGGCGTATTCACCAGAAGAGACCCGCGGTCAGTTAAGACCAGGACAGGACTGCCTGTATACAGCGCAGACAGCGTGCTGGAATTCAAGGACAAAATAGATGTAATGATCATCTGCGGAGGCAGCGCCACAGACCTGCCAGTACTGACGCCGATGCTGGCTGAAAACTTTAATGTGGTTGACAGCTTTGACACCCATGCGCGCATTCCGGAGCATTTCGCGAATGTAGACAGGGCAGCATCAGAGAGCGGACATACTGCAGTGATCTCAGGCGGCTGGGATCCGGGAATGTTTTCTGTAAGCAGGGTTTACGCGAACGCAATCCTGCCTCAAGGACGCTTTTCCACCTTCTGGGGAAGAGGTGTCAGCCAGGGACATTCTGATGCTATCAGGCGTATTTCAGGCGTTAAGGACGCCAGACAATATACTGTACCGATCCTCTCAGCTATGGAGGCAGCCGTAAAGGGTGAGGCAGAAGGCTTCACAGCCCGTCAGATGCACACCAGAGAGTGCTATGTTGTGGCTGAAGAAGGCGCAGATCTGGAGAGGATTGAGAACGAGATCAAGACCATGCCTAATTATTTCGCGGATTATGACACAACGGTTACATTCATTACTGAAGAGGAAATGAAGAAAGACCACTCAGAACTGCCTCACGGCGGAGTTGTTATCTGCACTGGCACAACAGGTCTGGATAACGAGCACAGGCAGACTATCGAGTACAGGCTGAAACTGGATTCCAATCCGGAATTCACTTCGGGAGTGCTGGTAGCTCTGGCCAGGGCAGCCTGCAGGATGAACGGCCGCGGACAGACCGGCTGCAAGACAATATTTGATATTGCGCCGGCAGACCTGTCAGCGCTGTCAGCAGAGGAACTCAGGGCACATATGCTGTAAAGGATAATAATATGAATTATATTTGCGAAAATATTTCAATCAATGAGAAGGGTGACCTGACATTTGCCGGTCAGGATATCTGTGATGTGGCTGAGCGCTACGGAACACCGGTTTATCTGATGGACGAAGACCGCATACGCCACAATTGCCGCGTTTACACAGAATCCTTCCGGAAGTGCTTTCCGGAGGGATCCCTTCCATTGTACGCAGGCAAAGCGAACTGCTTCAGGCAGATGTACCGTATTATGCAGGAAGAGAACATGGGAGTGGACGTCGTCTCATGCGGCGAGATCCATACCGTGAAAAGTGCCGGTTTTGGTATGGGCAGGGCTTTCTTTCACGGTAATAATAAGACTGACGCAGACATCAGGTTTGCAATGGACGCGGGCGTGGGATATTTCGTTGTTGATAATCCGGAGGAGCTGGCCGCTGTCGAAGCAGAAGCTGCCGGACGCGGGATGACCCAGAAGATACTTTTAAGGATCACACCGGGCATTGACCCGCATACATATGAGGCTGTAAATACGGGCAAAGTCGATTCTAAATTCGGAAACCCTATTGCTACAGGCCAAGCAGAAGAAATCGTGAAAATGGCCCTTGCTCAGCCGCATATCGCTCTGGAGGGATTCCACTGTCATGTGGGCTCCCAGGTGTTTGGAGAGGACGTTTTTGAACGTGCTGCTGCCGTAATGCTGGAGTTCATTGCGGATATGAATAAAAAGTTCGGCTATATGGCCGCCTGCCTGAACCTGGGCGGAGGTTATGGCGTGCGCTACACCGCAGACGATCCTTGTCTAAATATTAGAGAAAAGATTGAGCATGTGGCTGAATGCATCAAAGAGACATGCGCGAATCTGGAAATCCCGGTTCCGCAGATATTCATGGAGCCCGGCAGGAGCATTGTGGCTGACGCAGGAATGACCCTGTATACAGCCGGATCAGTCAAGAAAATCCCGGGATATAAGAACTATGTATCGATTGACGGCGGCATGACCGACAATCCGAGATTCGCTTTATACAAGTCCAGATATACCTGCTATAACGCCTCCCGTATGAATGAAGAGGCGGATATGCCGGTAACAATAGGCGGTAGGTGCTGCGAGAGCGGAGACATCATCGCGGAGAATATTCCTGTGCCTTCATCCACCTGCAGAGGAGATATAATCGCAGTCTGCACGACAGGAGCTTATAATTACTCGATGGCATCAAATTATAACAGGATTCCAAGGCCTCCGGTTGTGATGCTGAATGGCGCAGAGTCATATATTGCCGTTAAAAGAGAGACTTTCGACGACATTACTTCTTTGGACGTATAGCAATGGCAATTGACGGATAATAATGCTAAAAGTATAATAATTACAGCATTATTACGGAGGAGGTATTATATGGCGGAAATTAGTAAATTATATGAGGGGACCTGGAGAATAGCTGAGGATAAGGTCTGCTTTTTCCTGCTGGAAGGCTCTGATTTCGCGCTGCTCATCGACAGCGGCATGGAAACCCCGAATGTTAAGGAACTGGCGCAGACCCTGACCAAACTGCCGATCAAGCTGCTGAATACTCATGCTGACGGAGACCATACAGGATGTAACTATCAGTTCGATGAATTCTATATGAATCCGGCTGAGGCTACTAACTATTACAAAAATATGATGCATCCGGGCACAGGCACGATCATCCCTGTGGAGGATAAGGACATCATCGATCTGGGCGGACGTCCGCTCGAGGTTGTGGCGCTGGCCGGACATACACCGGGCAGTATCGGCCTGATCGATATCAACAACCGCGCGCTGTTCAGCGGAGACGTGGTACAGAACAGCACAGTTTACCTGTTCGGACCTAACAGAGAGATGCACGCGTACATCTTAAGCCTTGAGAAGATAGGCAAAATGAAGGACAGATTCGACATCGTATACGCTTCTCATGGTGATGAGTCGGTTTCACCGGACATCATTGAGCCTTTGAAGAAGGGTGCAGAGGATGTGTTGGCTCACAGATTGCCATCGGAGATGTGTGACGTTCACGGAATGCAGGTTCCGAGATATGAGCTGGGCGTAGCGGGAATTTACTATGACAATTGATAATTGATGTTTGAGGCCCTCCCTGACTGGTCCGGGGAGGGCCTTTTTTAGTGAAAGGCGTATATTTTTTTGATCTTTGTGATTTTAGACGCCTCTTGACTTCATTTTTATAAGCGTTAAAACGCTAAAGGCGTATAAATAATTGAAATCTATTTTTTTAGACGCCCAATAGATGGCTGGAAGAGCAATTAAGAAGAGCATACATCGATAAAAACAGAAAAAAGAGCGTATAGTTTTTGGATATCTTAAATTTTAGACGCTAACAGCTTGAATGAATACTGAAAAGTCAGCATCTAAAGGCGTATAGTTTTTCAAAAATAATGATTTAGACGCCCATCCGATGAAAAAGCATTAAATATTGAAAAACAACTAAAATAAAGGTAAAATATATTGAAATATGCCCACATGGCAAATAAATGACAAAAGGTAAATATTATGAGAGTTTACAACACTTTACATGCGAGGAAAGAAGACCTCGTTCCATTAGAGGAAGGCAAGATCAAGATGTATGTATGCGGACCGACTGTATACAACCTCATCCACATCGGCAATGCCCGCCCGATGATCGTTTTCGATACCTTCCGCAGATATCTGGAATATAAAGGCTATGACGTTAATTATGTATCCAACTTCACTGACGTTGATGACAAGATTATCAAGAAGGCCAATGAAGAGGGCGTAAGCAGCGAAGAGATTGCCAAGAGATATATTGAAGAGTGCAAGAAAGACATGGCCGGCATGAACATCAAGCCTGCCACAACACATCCGCTCGCCACAGAAGAAATCGGCGGCATGATCAAGATGATCCAGGACCTTATTGACAAGGGTTACGCATATGTGGCAGAGGATGGCACGGTTTATTACCGTGTACACGCATTCAAGGACTATGGCAAGCTCTCTCATAAGAACTTAGATGATTTAGAGAGCGGCCACAGGAAAGAGAAGGAAGCCATCAAGGTCACAGGTGAAGAGACCAAGGAGAGCCCGTTCGACTTCGTTCTCTGGAAACCTAAGAAAGAAGGAGAGCCTTACTGGGAGAGCCCATGGTGCAAAGGCCGTCCAGGCTGGCACATCGAGTGCTCCGTAATGTCCAAACATTACCTGGGTGAGGAAATCGACATTCACGCCGGCGGCGTGGACCTGATCTTCCCGCATCATGAGAATGAGATAGCCCAGTCAGAAGCAGCCAACGGCAAGCCATTCGCAAAATACTGGATGCACAATGCATTCCTGAACATTAACGGAGAGAAGATGGCTAAGTCAGCCGGCAACTTCTTCACAGTCAGGGACATTGCTGAGAAGTATGACCTGCAGGTCCTCAGATTCTTTATGCTGAGCGCACATTACAGGAGCCCGCTGAACTTCTCAGATGAGCTGATGCAGGCTGCTAAGAATGGTCTGGACCGTATATTAAATACAGCAGCGAACCTTGACCATATCATTGCCAACGGCGGCAGCAGGCCTGCTGATTTCACCGCTGATGAAGATCAGGATTTCGGCCAGGAATTCGTTGAGAAATTCGAAGCTGCAATGGATGACGACTGCAACACTGCAGACGCTATTTCAGCGATTTTCGAGCTTGTAAGGGCCATTAATACAGCAGTAAATGACAATTCATCCATCGCTTTCGTTAAATTCGTTAAAGAGCGTCTGACAACGCTCTGCGACGTGCTGGGCATCATCCTTGAGAAGAAGGAGGAGTCACTTGACAGCGAGATCGAGGCGCTGATCGAGGAACGTCAGGCAGCCAGAAAGGCCAAGAACTTCGCCCGCGCTGACGAGATCAGGGATCAGCTCCTGGCAATGGATATTGTTCTTGAAGATACCAGAGAGGGCGTTAAGTGGCACAGGAAATAAATAACCTCCCGATCGGAGAAATAGACGCGAATACAGTCACCAATCTCAGCCTGGCTTTCCTGGGAGATTCAGTGTATGAGCTGGTTATCCGCAATATGGCACTTCTTAGGCTGAACGGCAAGGCAGGTGACTTAAATCACATTACCAAAGAATATTCCAACGCGAAGACACAGGCACTGATTGCCGAACTCCTGATGGACGATCTGTCAGAAGAGGAGATGCATATCTTCAAGCGAGGCAGGAATGCCAAGTCTGTGTCGGCACCGAAGACATGCAGCATCAGCGAATACAGGAGGGCTACAGGTTTTGAAGCGCTTCTCGGCCATCTGTATCTGGATGGCAGGATTGACAGAGTGACTGAACTGGTACAGATGGGAATTGATAAATATGAGCAACGAATTAATGGTTGAGGGCCGCAATCCGGTACTGGAAGCCCTCAAAAGAAATGAAAATATAGATAAACTGTATGTCCAGGAAGGCCTGAAGGACGGACCGGTCAATCAGATCGTATCCACAGCCAAGAAACTGGGAGTTTTGACTGTATATGTTCCAAAGGACAAATTGGACGACATGTCTGAGACAGGCAAGCACCAGGGCGTCATATTGAACCTTTCTGCCGTCGTTTATGCTGAGGTTGAGGATATTCTCGCCAGAGCGCAGGAACGCTCGGAAAGCCCGTTTATATTCGTTCTGGACGGCATTGAAGATCCGCATAATCTCGGTGCCATCATCAGGAGCGCTAACCTGGCCGGTGCGCATGGAGTCATTATTCCGAAGCACCGCTCAGCCACAGTCAATGCGACAGTGGCTAAGGCCAGCGCGGGAGCGGTATATCACACATTGATTGCCAAGGTTACAAACATCGCCCAGACGATCGATGAGCTCAAGGAAAAGGGCATCTGGTTTGTATGCGCTGACATGGACGGGGCAGAGATGTACGATGTCAACATGAAAGGCGCCATCGGACTGGTTATAGGAAATGAAGGGAACGGCGTGAGCAGACTTGTACGTGAGAAATGTGACTTCACTGCACGCATTCCTATGAAGGGAGACATTGACTCCCTCAACGCTTCTGTGGCAGCAGGCATACTGGCCTGGGAAATTGTCAGACAGAACCGCTCGAAATAATGGAAAAAGAGTCTAAATTCAAAGAGACAATTAAAGAATGCCTGATCCTTTTCTGGACCATGTTCAAGATTGGCGTATGCACCTTCGGAGGTGGATATGCCATGATTGCTATTATACAAAGGGAGCTGGGCGAGAAGAAAAAGTGGATAGAAGAAGAGGAACTCCTTGATTATCTGGCTATTTCGCAGATTACGCCCGGAGTTATTGCCGTTAATATTTCGACTTTTGTAGGCAATAAGAGAAGAGGAGTACCCGGAGCTATAGCGGCCACATTGGGCGTGGTAACGCCTTCGCTGATCATCATTACGGTCATTGCTGCGGTGCTAACTAACTTCGCTGATAACGAATATGTAAAACATGCCTTCGCCGGCATCAGGATCTGTGTCTGTGCGCTGATCATCAACGCTGCCATCGGCCTGATCAAGAAATCACTGATCGACCCGCTTACGATCGTTGTATACATCTGTGTATTCATAGTTGCGGCATTTACTAATTTCAAAACCGTTTTCATTATTCTGTGCATTATCGCGCTGAGCATAGTGATAACACTGATAAGGGGGTGCCGCAAGAAATGAAGCTCCTTTTAATGATGTGGCACTTCTTTAAGACCGGACTTTTCGCTTTCGGAGGCGGACTTGCCACCGTTCCGTTTTTGTATGAAATCAGTGACGCGACCGGATGGTTCACACACCAGGACATCCTGGACATGCTGGCTGTTTCAGAGTCCACTCCAGGTCCTATCGGTGTCAATATGGCCACATTTACAGGCTTTAAGTCATTCGGCGTATTCGGCGGAATATGCGCCACACTGGCACTGATCCTGCCTTCATTCCTGGTCATCATGCTGATTGCGAGACTGCTGAAGAAATTCCAGGATAACCGTTTTGTTAAAGGCTCATTTTATATACTGCGTCCGGCATCCACGGCTCTTATTTCCGCGGCCGGATTCAACATAATCCTGGCTGTATTCTTCGACGCTGAGAAGATAACATTCGACATGTTTGGTCAGCTGGGAGAAATGTTTACTCACATAAACTGGATCCCGATTGTTATCTTCGCTGTGGTTTTCGTACTGATGAGGATTTTCAAGAAGCTTCATCCTATAGTTTTTATTGCCGCGTGCGCGGCGTTGGGAATCATCCTAAAGCTATAAAACACAAAATGGGCACATTATTAGACTAAAATATTAAAAAAACTTGAAGGGATAAGAAAAATGAATGTTGTAGAAAGAGGAATGCGCAAAATACTTAACAGCGTTTTCGGAATCATTCTTTTCATGGTTTCGCTGATCGCATTCTATCTGCCTTATGAAATAGAGATAATACCTGAGGTTATCAGTGTTCTGCCGTGGGTCAGATACATCTGCGGCGGCCTTTTGATAATCGCGTTTTTTATACTATACTGCAGCTCGCTGACGGTTTTCAGGAATAACTGGTACCTGATGGCAGCCATATTGTTCCTGGGCGTGCTGTGCTATTCGACCTATATGAACGGAGCGGATATGACCGGTTTCCTGGGCAAGAAAGCCCTGACTGCGCTGTTCTTTATTATTGATATTGCCGTATTTTTCAGGACCAATATGAAGAGATACATGCTGATGGCATTCTTCTGGTTCCTGCTGGTCAATATTGCTAATACATTTACTGTATTCTATTACTGGGGCGAGGGCCTCTGGGAGACATGGCAGTCATACAGGAGCCCGCTGTACTCACTGGTCGGCAATTACAATGGCGGAGTGGAATTCGTTCTGCCAATGGCAATCTGTGGTTCTGCCTGGGCACACAGATACGGCAAATGGCTGGATATCATAAATTATCTGGCCATGATCATGAGCATGCTGATGGCACTCAAGTGCGATTCACTCACACAGCAGCTGGTATATGGACTTATTATTGTTTTCATGCTGCTCGGCAACATTGCGATGCTCTCAAAGGGATTCACCAAATTCCTGCAGATCCTGCATCCGATACTGATGGTGTGCATCAACTTCGCGGCATTTGTATTGTTTGTTGTTCTGAATAAAGCCAGCTGGCTGGAGAAGATTGGTATTGACGCAAACTTCCACAACAGACGTCATGTCTGGGACATGGCCATTGAATGGATCAAGGCACGCCCGCTGCTCGGCAGCGGCCTTGAGACGGTAGATATGAAGGCATCCAAGATAGTCGGATATGCCCACTGCCACTGCTGGTATCTCGAGATCCCGTACATGACCGGTATAGCCGGTTCAGTTGCGGCCCTGCTGATGATCATCGCTGTCATTGTTTCCGTAATGAGATTGAAGCACGGCAGATTAACATATATATTAAGTGTGATGCTGTTTGTATTCGGACTTTCATTACTGATGGAGTCTTACGGCGTACCATACTTTATTGTTGCACTCGGCCTGATCTACTACATTGCCAAGAATGGCAGCGAAGACGGAGCTAGGAAAAAGGTGGTCAGAAGAGAGGTTAACTGAAATGGGAATGACTTCATTGACCGAAATATACAGAATAGGACGCGGCCCGTCGAGTTCTCATACCATGGCGCCTGAAAAGGCAGCCATGTTTATGATGAATGAGTATCCGGCCGCGGATTTTTTTAGGGTTACCTTGATGGGATCCCTGGCGAAAACCGGCAGGGGCCATAGGACTGATTATGCTATTCGGGAGACTTTCGGAAACATCAGATGTGAAATAATATGGGATGAGAGCGAAAGAGAGCTCCCACACCCGAATACGATGCTCATGGAGGCATTTAAGGACGGCGAAAAGCTCGGCGAGGCTGAGATAATGTCTATAGGCGGCGGCGCGATCAAAGTTGCGGGCAGACCTTCAGCCAGTGCTCCGATAGTATATGAGGAGAGCACTTTTACAGAGATTGCCGACTACTGCAGACAGAACGGACTGAGCCTGCAGCAGTATGTATATGAGCATGAGCCTGATATTAAGAGCCACCTGCGCAAGGTGTGGGAACAGATGCAGCAGACTATCATAAAAGGCACCAGAGAGGAAGGGGAACTCCCGGGTGGCCTGCATGTTATGAGAAGAGCTAAGGAGCTGTATTTCCTGGGCCACAGGACCAGGGACCTGATCAGGAAAGAGCACTATCTGATAAGCGCCTATGCATATGCTTCTGCTGAAGAAAATGCGGCAGGCGGCATGATGGTCACTGCTCCGACATGCGGCGCGTGCGGTATTTTACCGGCTGTGCTGTATTATGAGAAGATACTGTTCTTTACCAGTGACGATGAGATTATAGATGCACTGGCAGTTGCGGGACTGATCGGTCAGATAATCAAGACAAACGCATCTGTATCAGGCGCTGAGGCCGGATGCCAGGCAGAGGTTGGCTCAGCCTGCTCAATGGCAGCAGCAGCTCTGTGCGTTCTGCGCGGGCTTAATATCATGCAGCTCGAAGCCGCAGCAGAAATGGCTATGGAGCACTGCTTAGGACTTACCTGCGACCCTGTAGGAGGTCTGGTGCAGATTCCATGCATAGAGAGGAACGCCGTCGGCGCGCTGCGTTCGTATGACATGGCCACTCTCGCAGAGGTGGTTTTCGAAGAGAGAAAGGTATCATTCGACGTAGTTGTTAAAACAATGTATGAAACAGGCAAGGACCTGTCCCACTGCTACAGAGAGACAGCGGAGGGCGGTCTGGCAAAACTGTATGTAAATAAACCATAGGAGGTATTGTATGAAGATTTTAGGTGTATCATTTGGTTCAAGAAACGGCAACAATGACACAATCTGCCGTGTTGCTCTTGAAGAGGCTCAGAAGCTCGGAGCAGAGGTGGAATTCATCCATCTGCTTGACTGGAATATAGAGCACTGCACAGGATGCTGCGCATGTTCAGTAGGTCTGGTAACAGGAAAGGGCAATATCTGCACACGTAAGGATGACTTCGCTGAGTTTTGGAACAACCATGTTCTGGCAGCAGACGGAATCCTTTTCGTTGATCCTATTTTTGAGTCAGGCTGCTCAGGTCTGTTCAAGACAGTTATGGACAGAGTAGGACCTGGCCACGACATGGCAATGAATATTGTCGGCGACCAGATCAGCAAGGAAGCAGGCGGCCCGGGCGTTGATCCAAGATTCCTTCAGCAGAAGGTTACATCTTACATCGCAATCGGCGGTTCCGATTGGGGCACCAGAGCTGAGGCTGACCATGCAATGGTATCTTTAAGCCCAGGCTGGAGAGTTATTGACAACCAGAGATTCCAGTGGTGCAAGGACATTCTTATGCAGGAAGATAAGCTGGAGCGTACCAGAGAGATCGCCCGCAACTTAGTTGAGGCTGCTAAGGATATCGAGAACGCTAAACCTGCAAAGCCAGGCGTATGCCCGCACTGCGGATGCAACGAGTTCTACATTTATCCAGGCACAAAGAATGTTGTATGTGATGTTTGCGGTCTGGAAGGAACACTGGTTGAGGAAGACGGCGCATTCAAGTTTGTATTCAATCCTGCAGATGAGCACAAGGCTCATGACATTCTGTCAGGCAAATTCCTGCATGTAGACGACATTAAGGACAACGAAGGCCGTCTGGCATATCTCCGCACCGACGAGACATTCAAGGCAATCAAGAAGAAATATGCTGACATGTTCCCGCCTGTACCGGCGCCAGGCAAATAATAATGGATCACTTTCTTTTGATCGATAAACTGATTAACGGCCAATGCTGGATCATGGACATCCTGCCATGCCAGGTGCCTAAGGACAGCGCTGGTCAGTACTTTGCGGCTGACAGGTATTTCAGACAGCCTGAGAGGCTTAAGGCACTCTACAGGAGGTTCGCGGAGACTTTCCTCAAGGTCAATTGCTATTATGAAATGGCAGTTTCATTTGACGGAGGAAAGAACTGGACGGTAAATCCGGACCCGGAGGAATTTGTTCAGAAGACTGCCGGACTTTCAGCAGGCAGCTATTTGAGGATAGTGATCGCCTCTGAAGAGGTTTTGATCGATCTGGACCCACAGGACACATATGCGACTGTCTATTGTACGGATGGTGAACTGCCGGGATTGATCACTGAAATTGCGGTCAGGGAAGGATTTTTTATCTGGAAACACAATGAATAAAAAAGAAAGCAGGGGCTTACATGGCCCCTGCTTTTTTGAATTCTTTTTCTATGAATTTGAGGAATGCGGCAGTTGCGGGAGAGAGCATCTCAGGAGAGAGCGACGCAATGCCGATTTCAACGTCTGATTTGATATCCAGAGGGACGGCGGCCACGTCGCCTTCCCATCTCTTGGTGTGGATACGGTTGATAAGCACCACACCCAACCCGGCTTCAACCATGGAGAAGGCAGCGGAAATATCTGATGTGGAGGCACAGACATTTGGTTTAATATGATGTCTCTGCAGGAAAATTGAGTTGTCAGTCTCCATTTCAGGATATATTTCAATAAAGTTATCTTTTTTCAGCTCTGATACATGATAAACGCCCGCCTGCGCGGCCGGGTGATTTTTGCCTGTCCACATCATCATGTTGTCAGTTGTTATCCTGCTGAAGACGGGAATGTTTTCACGCTTACTGACGATGCAGAGATCCAGACTGCGCACGTTCAGCTGCCTGCACAGCTCAGTAGATGTACCTTCTGTCAGGGATATCTTGATATTCGGATGCAGCTGTCTGAAACTGACGATCATTTCCGCGAGCAGGTGGTTATATACAGGGTAGGCCGTGCCGACGCGGACGGTGCCGGATTCAACTCCTCTGATCAGAGCCGCTTTCTGCGAAAGCCTGTCTTCCATTCCGAGCAGGGCACTGATATCAGGCAGCAGAGCCTCACATTCCCTGGTGGGGCTGACACCGGTCTTGCCCCTGATCAGCAGAGGAAAGCCGCAGTCTTCTTCCAGGGCAGCGATGGAGCGGCTGATGCCTGACGGAGTGTAGCCCATCTTCTCAGCAGCGGCGCTGATGCTGCCTGTTTCTATAGCGCATAAAAGCACTTTGCATTTATCTGTTTCCATAGGTTTTTCTCCTTTTATTCAGCTGCTTTTATGATAATTTATTTTTGATTATTAGTCAAAGTAAATTTGAATTTATTGCGATTTACTCAAAGAGAAAATAGTAGTATCCTTCCTTTGGGTTAAGGAAAGGACTTAAGAAATGACAGCAATAGCCTTATCGGTTAAGAAACATATTAGTTCGACTCAGAATACTACTCAGAGGAAATGCGAACTGCTCCTGGCCACAGCTATTATTGCCAGAAGCACATCCCTCATTTTTTCAAAGATGGCGCTGGGCAGCTTCGGACCATTCAATCTGTTAGCACTCAGATTCATCGCCGCATTTATCCTGCTGAGCCTGATATTTGCCAAGAAGATCATTCATATCAAAAGAAAAGAAATCCTCTATGGAATGATCCTCGGCGTTTTATATACCGGACTTTTGACAACTGAATTATTTGGACTTAGAATGACCGACTCAGGCACCACGTCATTTATTGAGAATTCCGCGATGATATTCGTGCCGCTGCTGCAGCTGATACTGTTCAGGAAGAAACCTGCCGGCACAGACTACATCAGACTGACACTGGCAGTTGGCGGAATCGCTGTCCTGACACTGGGCGGCACCGGCGGACTCTTAAGAGGCGGCAGCCTGATGCTGATCGGCACAGCACTGTTTTATGCCTCAATAATAATCGCAACCGCGCGATTCTCCAGGGAATGTGACCCGCTGCTGCTGGGCATTTCCGAGATCGGCACCGTCGGCGTACTGTCACTGATCCTTTCAATAATCTTTGAAAGCCCGCGCCTGCCGCAGACAGGTATGGAGTGGCTGATGATTCTGGCACTGGCAGGCATATGCAGCGGAGTAGGATTCACACTGCAGCCGATCGCGCTGCGCGGCACCACAGCAGAGCGCGCCGGCATGATGTGCGCCATCAGTCCGATGAGCGCTGCCACATTGGGAATCATCTTCCTGCAGGAAGACTTCACCGCCAACAAGGCAATCGGCTGTGCGCTGATTCTTCTGAGCCTGATGGCTGAGCCGCTGATCAAAGCGCTCCGCAGATCCGCGCATCACGCAGGAGCGAAAGCATCATTGTAAAACACAGAGATTGATCCGGAATTCGCACTCCCGGTTCAATTGCCTCTAAATCTAGCATAAATAAAAAGAAGGTCCTTGGGAGAGGACTTTCTTTTTATGTTACAATTAAAATATCTAATATTATTTTGCGGCTTATATAGTGAAGGGTTTTCTCAGCAGGAGTTTTTAAGATGGATGATGAGAAGATTATCAGCCTGTATTTGGATAGAAATGAGACGGCCATAACTGAAACTGATCAGAAATATGGCACTTACTGCAGGCGGATCGCAAAAAATATTCTGGAATCGCCCGAAGATATTGAGGAATGCATCAATGATGTATGGATGGCAGTATGGAACCGCATACCGCCTTTGGTTCCTACATCCCTGAAAGCTTTTATCGGCAAAATAACAAGAGATATTTCAATAAGCAAATATCGGCAACAGCATGCTGCCAAGCGCTCTGGCATATGTTTGCTTTTGGAGGAGCTTGAGGAATGCATTCCGTCAGATTTCAACGTCGAGCAGCAGACTGAGGCTAAAGAATTGGAGCGCTGCATTAATGAATGGCTGTTGTCGCAGAAAAAAGAGGAGAGGGTGCTGTTTATCAGACGTTACTATTTCGGCGATTCACTTAAATCACTGGCGAAAGAATACGGATGCAGAGAAAACAAAATGGCGCAGATCATGCTGCGCCTAAGGCAAAGCCTAAAAAACGAGATTGAAAAATGGAGACAGTAAGATGAGAGCAGATGTATTATATAATTCTATAAGCAATATAGATTCCGCTTTGTTGAAAGAGGCTGAAGAATTCAGCTTCAAAGAGCGACGCAGAAAGCACACACTGATGTGGATGGCTGTCACAGCTGCCTGTATCCTGCTGTGTAGCTTTTGGGTGTATGCTGCAGTGGATTTGTTTAGTGTTGAAGAAGATGAATTGATGGACGGCTTGGAAGTTATATCAATTAATGTAAAAGTTTCTAAGATTCCTCTAAATGAAATTAAAGGCGAAGTTAATGAAGCATCAGAGATTATTAAAAAGAATCATGAAAACACGGAAGAATCTGAATTAGTTCCGAATATTTATTCGCGGGATTTTGACAGCTTACAGGAAGCCTTGAATTATGTCGGTTATGATAAAACTAGGATGCCGAATACTCCTTTGGAAGACACTAAAACCAGTATATGGGTTAATGGACAGGAAGATGGACGTATTAATGAAATTTGTATTATAAATTATAAAACGTACGAGTATAAACACAATCCTGATAAAAAAGTATTTATTAAAACTCCACACGGTTATAACGTTAAAGTGCCTTGTAGTGTTGCATTTAGTAATCAAATATATATGATAACAGATGCATATAAAGAAAACGAAATCACGTTGAATTATTCAAAAGAAATGTTTGGTGATATTGAGGAGATTGATACAAAGGAAATTACTACCCAAAAAGGAATAACGTGTTTAATCCTAGATTCTCCGCGTAAAAGATTAGGAAGCAATTTTATTGTTTGTTATATTACTATTGAAAACGTGATATATGTATTCGATGTTGACTATACTGATGAAGGCAGATTCCAGGCAATTGAACTGATTAAAGAATGGGCAAATGGATTTGAATAATTAGATGGGATCTGAATGAGAGAGGGTGACTGTTCTTGGCAGAAATCCTGAGCGCGCTGGCAGAGGAAGAGCAGGGCCGCCACATTCATCTTGATAAATACAATTCGCTCGAAGATGATTCGGTCGAATTGATCATAGAGAAAAAAGACTTTAAGGAGGAGATATAAATGGATAATAATCAACCGATCTGTCAGTGCTGCGGCATGCCACTTGACGAAACCACATTCAGCACAGAGCCTGACGGTACAGTCAATAAAGAGTACTGTAAATGGTGCTACGCTGATGGCAAATTTACATACGATGACATGGAAACACTGATCAATTTCTGCGCGGAGCACATGGCCACTGAAGAGTTTCCTGCAGAGCAGATGCGGGCTTATATGAGTGAGATGCTGCCGAAGCTGAAACATTGGAAGGAAATCTGAAAATAGGCTTCATTACAAATCACTCATAATAGTCATAAGCAAATTGAGATTGTACTTTAGTTTTTTGCTAAAGTACAATTTTTTTAGATAAAACATTTTTATGGAGGTATAACTATGAGCATTGCATTTGAACCGATGAGAAGTTATATATTTACAGATCTGGCGAAGGAGGAGTACAGGCACAAGCTGCTTAAATGGCACATGATGCATGTTGAAGACTCCATTTCTCAGTTCAGACCTTACTGCACACAGTATTCTTTTTATCAGGCGCTCCCGCTTCCACCAGACAGCGAGGCTTTTGGACCTGCAAGATTCCATCTTTGCGAACATTACTGGCTCTGCAACACTTTCACGGAAGATTTCAAAAATAAAGCTTTTTGTGAGGTAATGCCAAGAGAGGTCTTAAGATGGCAGAACAGCATTCCGGATGATGACGGCGAAGAAAACATGACAGGTGAGGCATTCAGGGCAACAACAGGAAAGAAAGGCGGAAGGCCATTTATTTTCCTGTTCCATCCGCTCAGCTGGGAAGTTGATCTGAAGGGTAAAGAGAGAACCCGTGAAGACGGAGCAAATTACAGATTCCTTTTCACAATATCATGGCCGGACGGAGTAGCAGAAGAAGATGGAGAAAAATGGCTTTTTGAAGAAGTATTTCCAAAATTCGTAGAAATGCCGGAAGTAACCAGGCTGATTACAAGCCACACATATCAGGATATTAACAATTCCAAGTATTCACGCGTTGTTGAAATGTGGTTTGATGGTCCGGAAGAGTGGCATGAGGCCTGCGTTGTTAAAGCTCAGGACATTAAGAAACCTTCATTTGCGCAGACAGATACGTTCCCGTACCTGACTCCACAGTTTAATTTTGCAAGCATCTTTATTCCTGATATTCCGTATAGCGATAACTATACACAATACAGAGGTTTTATTACAAAGAGATAAAAGAGGAAGAAAAATGGTCAGAAGTTTAATAATCAATTTAGGCTCGACATCTACTAAAATAGCAGTTTTTGAGGACAGTTCTCCTGTCTTTGAAACTACTATCAGTCATGATGCAGAGAAAATGTCGGAATATAAAAAGATAATAGACCAGCTTCTATTCCGCAAAGAAGCCATTACAGAGGAGATAAAAAAAGCCGGTTTTAAGTTATCTGATTTCGATGCGATATGTTCCAGAGGCGGCCCGCTGAAGCCAGTGGAATCGGGCATTTATCTTATAGATGATGATGCTGTAAAAGATGCGGCAGATCCAGAAATCGGAGGAAGGCATCCTGCGGCTTTGGGTGTAGTCATTGCAGGACAGATGTCAAAAGAGCTTGGTATTCCTGCTTATTTTGTTGATCCCGTATCAACTGACGAGCTTGTAGATGAAGCCAGATATTCAGGATATAAAGGAATAATCAGGGATGCACTGTTCCATGCGCTTAACCAGAAAAGTATGGCCAGAAAGGTTGCAGGCATCATTGGAAAACCGTATGAAGAATTAAATCTGATCGGAGTTCATATGGGAGGCGGAGTGTGTGTCGCAGCTCACTGTAAAGGCCGTGTTATTGACGCATATAATGTGACGGATGACGGGTGCTTTTCGATGGACCGCTGTGGAAATCTCCCTACGACAGAGGTGCTTAAACTGGCATATTCCGGCGTGCCTTATGATGAACTTAAAAAGAAACTGACAACACAGGGCGGAGTATATTCCTATCTTGGCACAAAAGACTTCAGGGAAGTTGAAAGAAGAGTGACTGACGGAGATGAGGAAGCCCGCGGTGTCTTTAACGCCATGGTTTTCCAGCATGTTAAATGTATCGGCGCAATGGCAGCAATAATGAAGTTTAAAGTGGACGGTATTTTCCTCACAGGAGGTATCGCTTTCAGTGACATGATGTGTAATGCCTTAAAGTCATATATAGACAGTTTCGCGACAACATATATTCTTCCGGGAGAAAATGAAATGCAGAGCCTTGCTGATGGTGTGATGCGCATTTCAAACGGCGAGATACCAAAGAAGTACTAATATGATTTCCTCCTTAAGTAATCATAAAAATTATGTCCTTTTAGGGGAACTTGGCTGCGGAAAAAGCGAAATGGCATTAAATATAGCCGTTTCGCTTAGAAGCCAAGATAAAAAAGTCGTTATTTATGATCTGGACATGACTAAGCCGCTGTTCAGATCAAGAGATGTCAGGGATGTCTTTGAGAAAAAAGGTATTATTATCTGCTGCTCAGAACAGTTCATGGATGCTCCTGTTTCTAACATTGGTGTTAAAAACGCCATTAAGGAAAATAATAAATATGTGATTCTGGACGTTGGAGGGAATGAAAACGGAGCCAGAGCCATAGGAGAATATAAAAATGTTCTCATGAACGATGATACATGTTTTTTCTATATCATCAATCCGTATAGAGCCTGGTCTGGGACAATTGAACACATTGACGGGATATTGGGAGCAGTTTTAAACGCATCCCGGACAGAACTAAAAAGAATAAAGTTCATTGCCAATCCAAACTATGGGATAAACACAGATGCCGAAGATGTTGTGAATGGATGTAAAAGGCTTAAAGAAATGCTTGACCCATATGCTGAAATATCATTGTGCATGGTAAAAAAAGATCTTATTGGAGCGGTTGAAGAGAAAATCGATATCCCGGTATTTCCGATAGAAGTATTTATGCCATATCCATGGGAAGGATAGAAAAGGAGAACTGAATGGCAAAAGTTGAAATTATTATAGAAAGATGCAAAAGCTGTGGCTATTGCGTAAAATTCTGCCCTAGACATGTTCTGGAAATAGGACAGGAAGTAAATGCTAAAGGATATGAGTATGCAAAAACTGTCCGCCCGGATGACTGTATTGGATGCACCATCTGCGGCCAGATGTGTCCTGATGGGGCAATTAACATTTACAGATAAAGGGGGGAGTCTTATGGCGAAAGTATTAATGAAGGGATGCGAGGCAATAGCTGAAGCAGCGGTAAGGGCTGGCTGCAGGTTTTTTGCGGGCTATCCTATTACACCACAGAACGAGATCCCTGAATATTTTTCAAAAAGAATGCCCGAAGTGGGAGGGGCATTCGTACAGGGAGAGTCAGAGGTCGCTTCCGTAAATATGGTATACGGTGCGGCTGCCGGAGGAACAAGGGCCATGACATCTTCTTCAAGTCCAGGCATTTCACTAAAGAGCGAAGGCATATCATATGCAGCAGCAGCAAGAATCCCCATGGTATACGTTAACGTCTGCAGAGGCGGTCCAGGAGTAGGAGTTATACAGCCTGCACAGACAGATTATCTGCAGGCTACCAAGGCTTCCGGAAACGGCGGTTTCAGAATGCGTGTTTTTGCGCCTGCCACAGTACAGGAAGCAGTAAACATGACTTATAAAGCATTTGATTATGCTGATATGGACAGGAATCCTGTCCTGATCCTTTCAGACGGTGTCGTGGGCACTATGATGGAACCCGTAGAACTCCCGCCTATGAAAAGCGATGATGAAATAGAAAGGATCAAAGAATCAAAGAAAAAGATATCCTGTATTGGTCACCCATTAGGTGAACGGGTCTGGATTAAGCCCGGAGTATGGGACACGATAATGTGGGAGAATATTAATAAAGACGCGGAAAAACTCTATGAAAGCTGGGCTGATCAGGCTGAATGGGAAAGTTTTATGACAGACGATGCAGAAGTGATTGTTACTGGGTACGGAATCGCAGGCAGGATTGCAAGGTCAGCCGTTGAAATCGCCAGGGGACAAGGCTTGAAGGTGGGGCTGATACGTCCCAAAACAGTTTATCCATTCCCATACAAAGCATACGAAATGATCGATTACAGCAAAGTCAAGGCAATCCTGGATGTTGAAATGTCCATTCCTGCATTATTTCTGGAAGATGTGAAAGCAGCTGTTAAAGAACGTTGCCCGATCAGCACTTATCTCCGCTCGGGAGGTAATCTTGTAAGCAGGGAAGAGATGGTGAGCAGGATTAAAAAACTTGCCAGCAGATAGGAGAATAAAATGGAATTAGTTTATACACGTACTAAAACACTGCAGGAAGATAAGGTATCAGGGTTTTGTCCCGGCTGTATGCACAGCACCATAATAAAACTGATCGGAGAGGTTTTGGAGGAACTGGACATAGTTGAAAAAACTACACTGATAACAGGAATAGGCTGCTGTGGCCTTCATATGGACTATGTTGACTACGATGAGATCACAGCACCTCATGGAAGGGCAACCGCGGTTGCCACTGGTCTCAAGAGAACCAATCCTGACAGAATTTATTATACAATCCAGGGTGATGGAGACTTCGCTGCCATTGGCCTTGGAGAATCAATAAGCGCTGCGAACAGGGGCGAGAATATCACTGTAATATTTGTCAATAACGCGATATATGGAATGACCGGAGGTCAGATGGCACCTACAACTCTGCTTGGAATGAAGGCGACAACAGCTCAGAATGGCAGGAATGCTAAAGAACATGGGTATCCGATACATATGTGCGAAGTTCTGAATCAGCTCACAGCTCCGGTCTTTCTGGCAAGATGCAGCTGCAACAATCCGCAGAATCTGAGAAAAACAAAGGACGCCATTAAAAAAGCTTTCATTAATCAGATAGAGGGAAGAGGCTTCTCTATGGTGGAGATAGTTACAAGCTGCCTGACAGGATGGGGCTTAAGTCCGTTGGAAGGACTGGATTATCTGGAAGAAAAAATGTTCCCGGAATATCCTCTTGGAATAGTAAGGGATATATAGGAGGAAGTTATGGAAAATAATCTTTGTATTGCTGGCTTTGGCGGCCAGGGTGTAATGACTTTTGGTAAATTGCTGGCAACGGCAGTCTGCGACAATACTGACTATAATGTTACTTTTTTCCCTTCATATGGTGCAGAGCAGAGAGGGGGAACGGCTAATTGTTACTTGATCATATCTGACAGAGAGATTGGAACACCGATGAGTGATATTTTGGATGATCTCGTTGTTCTTAACCAGCCTTCCTATGATAAATTTGTATCAAAACTGAAAATGGGAGGGCGCCTGTTTGTTAACAGCTCGATCGTAAAACCTACTTCAGACAGAAGCGACATTCAGATTATATCTGTTCCTGCAACAGATATAGTTGTTGGGATGGGTAACATAAAAGTCTTGAATATTTTTATGCTGGGAGTGTATATTGGATATACAGAGATAGTTCCTTCTGAAAGCATCTGGAAATCCATAATGGAAAAGATGGCAGGGAAACCGTCTCTCGTTGAATTGAACAAAAATGCATTTGAACAGGGTATTGAACTAGGCAGATCACAAAAGTAACGGAGCCTCATATGATTAACGAGCTACAAATAGATTATTTTTTGGCGGTTGCTGATAACAGCAGTTTTACTAAAACTGCTGAAAAGCTTTATGTCACACAGTCTGCTATAAGCAAACAGATTTCAGCAATGGAAAAAGAGCTGGATGTAGTTTTGTTTGACAGAACTAATAAATATGTGACACTTACTGATGCAGGAAAAGTTTTTTATGACTTTTATAAGGAATACAGGGTAAAGTTAGCAAAGGTTATTGATCAGGCACGCAGGACAAAAGAGAGCAGGTATGGATTCGTCAAACTGGGTCTTGTGACCGGATTTGCGATGCCGGAAGAACTGATAGCAAGACTTAGAAAATTTTCTATTGAGTTTCCTAACGTAAAAGTAGCCATTGAATGCATGGGAGTCCATGAACAGCAGTATGCACTGAATAACGATAAGCTGGACGTTATCATGACGTTGGACACACTTATAGCTGAAGATAAAAGCTTGCTTATAATGCCTCTTACTGTTATTAAAAGAATTGCGTTTTTCTCAAAAAGCCATGCGCTGGCTGAAAAAGAGGATCTGAGCATTACTGATTTTGCTAACGAGACTTTTTATACATTTAAGGACCAGGAAAAAAATCTGAGATCAGTTCTGCAGGAAGTTTTTAAAAACTCTGACAAGGTTCCGGAGGTGGTTTCATTTGATTCTTTATACACCGCAGTTGCAAGCGCGGAATGCGGGATGGGTGTTGTTGTAACAAATGAGTGGAATACTCTTACCAACACGGAAAATCTGAAAGGCATACCTCTTGGCGTAGAATCAAACATAGTCCTTGCGATGAAAAACGATTCACTCAATAAAGAGGCAAGGGTATTGGCAAACGAGCTTTCCAATATGTTTGAAAACAAAGAATAAATAGTTAAAAGAGTAAAAGAAAGGCAGGTCTTTGGACCTGCTTTTTTTGCGTCATTACTTATTTGGAATGATGGCTATGAAGGAATGGAGATTATACATCCAAAAGGCCTGATGATACTATTTTATTAGTAAAATAAGGAGGTTGTAACTATGCAGGAAAAGGCGTTTAAGATACTTGGCATAAGTTCAGGCAGACCAATGGGAAATGCTGAAGTAATGCTGAGGGAGTGTCTTCTGGAATGTGAAAAATTAGCAGAAGTTGATGTGCGTATAGTCAGACTTAGATCACTCAAGATAAAGGAGTGCGATGGCTGTTTCAGCTGTGTGAAATCTGCTTCTGAAGGATTAAATGGAGACTGCTGCATACAGGATGATTTTGAGTGGCTTAAGGAACAGATTCTTTGGGCAGATGCCATTATCTTTTCAGATCCGTGCTTTACCTATATGCCTACATCGGAAGTAATAACGGTTATGAACAGGGCACTTGGATGCGGCGCAGATTATAAAGAAAAATGCCGTAAAGGACATAAATTACTGCTCAACATTACTGTAGGAGGATCAGATACTGTAGACTTTAGCCTTCCGCTTCAGTTTGCGGCAATGAACGCAATTTGCCCGGGAATAGAGCTTGTTGACCAGTTCTATTGTGACTGGATCAGGGGAAAAGGCTACATCGCTGACCAGCCTCAGCATATGGCTAAGGCTCACAGAGGAGCAAAGAGACTGATAAATAGATTAAACGGATACAAGGTCCCGGAGATTCATACCGTAATAGAGAAGCTGAATCCGTTAGAACATAAGGATGACATTTTCTATGATCTGGAAGGATGCCCGGTCTGCCATCAGAGCGTAGTTCAGATGAAGAACTTTGTTGAGGCAGAAGGAAAGTTTAAGTGCGCAGTATGTGGAGCCACCGGACACATTGAGTTTCATGGAGGAAAGCAGACATATGTCTGGGATGATGACACAGTAGCACATAATGCTCTGGAAGCTGAGTACGAAGAAAAGCATCTTAATGCATTCAGAGATGCACATGCACCAAAAGAAGGCGAAAAGGCAGAGCTTAAAGAATTCCCGTTTATAACACCGGATGTAAAGTTTAATCCTGAAAAGCCTTATGTACTTGCAATCGTTGGAGGTTCCAGGAACGGCACTTCTGAGCTGCTTGCAAGAAAAGCTTTGGAGACCGCAACTGCCGGCGGAAAATATGAAGGAATTATTATCAGGATTAATGATCTTAATCTGAAATTCTGTACAGGCTGTCTGATCTGCAAAGTAAACAGCAGATACAGGGGAGGAATAGATGAATGCATTCTGAAGGATGACGACCTCTGGCTTGTTGACAGACTTCTTGGAGCTGCGGGAATCATTTATTCATTAGATGGTGTAAATAACTTTACATACAGTAAATTTACTCATTTGATGCAGAGATTCGGACATTTTTCAAGAAGCATGAGGCCGAGAATCCCTGCCCCGTTTGCATCTATGATTTCAGCATATGACGACAGGACTGAAAACGCTATATTTGCAACGATATTTGTCTCAAGATTCTTTACCGGACAGGGCCCAAGAGTGTCAAATGAAATGTTTAAGAATGTACCAGTGATCGGTGACGGCATTCTCTTTGACCAGACATCTCTTGCAAGAGCTGCACGTGTCGGAACAGAAGTAAGACACGCCATGGATCTGATTGCAATAGATCCTGCGCTGGTTATTGCAGTCAGAAAAGCTCCTGCAATGTGCCCGAGCTGTGGCCTTGACCTGATAGAGCTGCATGATGACTTAAGTGTATGCTGTACACATTGCGATGCTACGGGACATTTTGAGCATAGATTCGGACAGGAAGTAATAATCTGGGATCAGTTCAGTGTTGATCATTCACGCAATACTTTCTATGGTGCGATGCTCCACAATGAGCATATTGATTATTCACAGATTGAAGATAAGAACGTCCTGGATGATCCAAAAATCACAGCAGAGATGCTTGAAAAATATAAGGCATATGACAAGTTGGTAAAACCGTCCAGATAGGCGTTATGAAAGGGACAAAAAATGAAGGTTGTAGATAAAATTTGCACTGTGCTGACCTGGGTCAGCGGAGGGGCGACAATCATCATGATGATCCTGATATTAGTTGATGTAATAACGAAAGGTGTTTTCAACTCAGTAATTACAGGATTAACAGAAATAATAACAATGCTGATCACCTGCAGCTTTGCTTCTTTCGGCGCTACTGCGCTGGCGAATAAGCATGTAAAGATCGACATGGTTGTTAATGCGCTCCCTAAAAAGGCCGCGAAAGTAGTAGATTTCATTTCACTCATTTTATGCCTTGCACTTTGCATCATTTTGGTATGGAGGCACATCCATCAGGGCTTTTACAGCATGGAAATGGGACATGGTTATCCGACCTTAAAATTTCCATATTGGCCGTTTATATTCCTGTTTGCAATAGGTTTTGCATCAGGTGTACTCGCGATAATTACAAAGATAGTCATGCTGTTTAAGAAAGGCGGCGATGATGAGCATCCTGTTGATGACGTGGAGCAGGTGCTGAAAGAAGCAGGCATTCAGCATACAGGAAAGGAGGGAGAATAATGAAACCTGAATTAATCGGAATTCTTGGTATCGTATTATTACTTGTCCTCCTTGCATGCAGAGTGTGGGTCGGAGCGGCAATGATGATCGTCTCACTTGTGGGAATAGGTTTGTTAAGAGGAGCGGGAATAGCTTTTTCACTTGCCGGAACATCAGCTTTTACAAATATTAATTCATATACATATACAACGATACCAATGTTTACCCTGATGGGAATGATTATTGCGGAGACGGACATTGGATCCAAACTATACCAATCTATGTATAAATGGATCGGAAGGTTCAGGGGCGGACTGGCGTCAGCAAGTATCTGTGCATCAGGTCTTTTGGGAGCGATCACCGGATCAAATATGATCGGAGGCGTTATCATGTCGAAGATTGCGCTCCCTGAAATGAGGAAGAAAGGATATGAAGATTCCTTTGCGACCGGCTCGATAGCAGCAGGCGCACCACTGAGCGTTATTATCCCTCCGAGTTCATGCTTCATCGTATACGGAATTCTGACAGAAACATCAATAGGCAAGCTTTTCATTTCCGGTCTCGGTGTTGGAGTTGTGCAGATCATTCTTTACATTTTCGTAATATGGGTCCTCTGTAAACGCAATCACAACAAGGGACCTGCCGGAGAGAAATATAAATTCTTAGCTGCTTTAAAAGGAACAGTAGGAATTGTCCCCATGCTTCTTCTGATACTGGTTTGTTTCGGCGGAATGTTCCTTGGATTCTTTACAGCTACTGAATCAGGCGCTATAGGCTCTGCTGGAGCATTTATCATCTCTCTTGTTACAAAGCAGATGACGCTGAAAAAATTTGGCAAGATATTAAAAGAAACAGCAATAAACTGCGGAATGATTTTTTTCATGCTCGCGTCTACATATATGTTTGTAACATTCATGAGCATGTCAAAGATTACGATGTTGATTACATCGCTGCTCACCAATCTGGATGTTTCATTCGTAGTAATGTGCATTATCCTTGTCATTTTCTACTTTATCCTTGGATGTTTTCTTCCGGAGATGGCAATGGTTACGGTAACCATCCCGCTTATTTTCCCGGCGCTTAAATCCATGGGATGGGATCCGATATGGCTTGGAGCATTTGTTGTTAAGTTAATGGCACTGGGAAGCATCAGCCCGCCTGTCGGAATGACAAGCTATGTTGTTTCCGGAGTAACAGGTGTGCCGGTACAGAAAGTATTTAAGGGAGTAATACCGTTTATTCTTGTTGACTTTGTCATACTTGGAATAATGATAGCATTCCCGCAGGTAGCAACATGGCTGCCGTCAAAGATGTTCTAAAATAGTTGAACTATTTTTTAATAAACATGTTTTTAAGGAGGTTCTAAATGAAGAGAAGTATTGTTAAACTATTGGCTGTTTGCCTGTCACTGTTGGTATTTGCAGCTATGTTGGCAGCATGCAGCGGTAATGGCGGATCGCAAGGCGGTGGCCAGCAGGGTGGAGGTGAAAGCCAGGAAACCACCCCTGAAGGCAGCGAGCAGGGCGGTGAAGAAGGCGGTTCAGTTTATGACGGACCAGAAATCGAGATTGTAATTGCTTATTCAAATGCAGAAGAGTATAACAAGCCAATTCTTGATGCGTGCGCTGAAGTTACAGAAAAAACCGGCGGCAAAGTTACATTTGTACATCATTTCAACGGTTCGCTTGTATCCATTATGGAAATGGCTCAGGCTGTTACTGACGGAACCATTGATATGGTAGACCTTCCAGTAATGAACTTTGCACAGTTTGTATATACAAACAGGATCCCTACAGTTCCATTCCTTGGTATTAATGGCGAAGCAGCTGCACTGGAATACTATACTGCAATGTTCGAGAAATTTCCTCAGATGCAGGAAGAGCTTGAAAAGAACAATATGCATTATATCGGAATCGGATCATATATCATGGAAACCCAGATTATGCTTAACATTGATGGAGAATTCAAGACTCCTGAATCATATAAGGGTCTTCAGCTGGTATCAGACGGTTCAACGGCAATGGACGAAGTTTGGAAATCTGTAGGCGCAGCACCTGTATTCCAGCCACCATCAGAATACTTCTCCGCACTTAACAGCGGAAACTGCGACGGAATGTGCAATGCAGTCGGAGCAGGCGTATCATTCGGTGTTCTTCCAGAGGCCTGCAAGCAGATTGTTAAGTTCTGTGAAGGCGGATTGAGCGCAAAGGCAAAATACATTGTATTTAACAATGACAGATGGAACAGCTTAACACCTGAACTGCAGCAGATCATAACTGAAGCATTTACCTCTGACACATTTAAGCAGGCAGAGATTGCTCAGGCTAAGGCTAACAACGAAAACGCATATGCAATTGCTGCAAATGGAAATGTTGAACTGGTTGAGCTTACACCGGAAGAGTATGAGCAGTGGAGAGCAATTGCTGAACCAGTTGTCAGAAAATATATTGAATCACTTGAGGCAGAAGGCTATGCAGGTGCAGTTGAAATGTATGAGTATGCGCTTGATATTACAAAATAAAGTTCTCCTCATATAAAAAAGAGGACATCGATTTAGATGTCCTCTTTTTATTATATAAATTATTTTCTGGTATCTTCTTTGTATGGCGTTCTGGCAACATTTGCGCGGATAAATGTCTGGCGTCTGCCTTCTGAACCGTATAGGATATAAACTTCTGTTCCGATTTCAGTGTATTTAATATCAATCTGCGCAAGTGATAAGAACTTTCTGAATTCCCAGCTGTATCCTCTGTTGGATACCATTCCGATGAACTGCTTTTCTTTGTTAAATGCAGGAATAAAATATGGAAGGGAATTAGAATAATCACTGGTATCAACCGGAAGGGGAATCTGCTCAAATGGCTCATTTTCTTTGTCAAAGAGTGAGTTAAAGATTGCTCTTACATCATCGTCATTCCATTCTAGGGTAACAGTGCGGCCTGTAGGATTCTCCATTTCTTTCAGGAGGATATCTTTGCCAGGGAAGTCCCTTGTCTTGTCGATCAGATTGCCCCAGCCGTAGTCTGTAGGATAGCGGTGAAGAGCTTCTGCACCCGGAACGACTGCAGGAATAAAGTCGACCCAGATTGTCGGGAAGTATGCTTGAAGATGATTGAGCATCGTGCTTCTGAGACCGAGCTGACGAAGGCCGAATTCCTCTCCCGCATTGCAGACTGCATCCCAGATGACTGAGCCGTATTCGCTTTCACCAAAGAGCTCATATCCGAGTTCGCCTGACATTCCGCCGCGGTAAATCCTTACGGTGTGTCCGCAGATTGTTGTATCACGGAAAGTAATGAATTCCAGATCATCAAAACTTTCACCGCAGAGCTTTTCAAGAGTCTTCTTTGAAACAGGGCCCTGAACATGGTAGTTGAATAATTCAGCCGTCATGTTTTCAACCTTTACGTCAAATCCCTCAACAGGCAGCATTAATCCCGGAGCTACCATAGCGCCGCCGGTAGCAAGCACTTGGTCTTCGGCCTCGCGGAAAGCGATTCCATCGCCGATCATCTTACCGTTAGGAAGCACAGAAATGATATGACGTCCTTTTCCTACCGGGAAGTTCTTGTATCCGTTAATGGTACCTTTTTCAAGTACTTTGATAACATCTGGGCCTGAAATCCTGAATTTATTCAGCCATGACCAGTCGCCGATGTATCCTGTTGTGGAGATGGCTTTGCATTCATCAATCCACCCCGTATATTCATAGTTGCAGAACACATTGTGCAGCGCAACGAAATGCTGGATCCCGCTGGTCGGAGCCATTCCTGTATCCTGTCCCTGAACAGCAGGGGTAAATGCAGGAAGCTTTCCACCGTAAAAAGATATCTCAGGATTATCTTTCATTGCCCATGATGTTCTTAATTCATCCATGTTTAGTGAATCAAAAAGTTTCATTGTAAATACCTCCTTAATAGTTTTATTTGTAATTATTTTAATGTTTCATGGTTCTGAACGGTTATTGCATATATGCTGTTTGCTATGCAATACTTGCATAGCAAAAACACGGATGATATACTTGAAATATACGGAGGGAAATCATGAAAACTGATCATATCAAAGAATTTTTATATTTGGCGGAAACTCTGAATTTTTCAACTGCCTCAAAAGCGTTTTACATTACTCAGCCCACGCTCAGCAGGCATATTCAGGAGATGGAGAAGGAACTGGGCTTTAGTCTATTTAATACTTCAAGCCATGGAGTGGAGCTCACACGCGAAGGAAAAGACGCAAAAAAAGTCTTTTCAAAGATGATGAAAGAATACGAAGGCATGCAGGCTCGATGGACAGACTGGCACAGACAGATTGAAGGACACATCAGGCTAGGCCTTCTTTATTATTCCCTTTCAGATTATTTTACTGATTTTCTCCCATTCATTAATGAGAAAAACCCGGGAGTCAGTGTAAAGTGCCTCAATTACAGGCCGCAGGAATTGTTAGACGACTTGCTGGCCGGGAAGATAGATATTGGACAGATTTCGTATGTGGATGAAAAGAATCCTAAACTGTATTACCAGAAAATTGCCATGACGGACATGATTGTTGTTATGAGCAACAAGAATCCGCTTGCAAGATGCACGGAGCTGAAGCTTTCCGATTTGGAGCAAGAGACATTGGCCGAATTGAAAAATGACAGATATTCGACCAATATCACACGGGAAATGTTTAATAAATGCGGTGTTTCTTTTAAGAATATTATAGAAACGGATAATATAGAAACAGTTCCACATACATGTAAGACATATAATGCGATACATGTGACCGGCAGCAGCTGCAGAAAACAGCAGGCAGCAGGAGTATCGTATATTCCGATTACGGATGCTCAGGCACATAGCTGGATGGCATTGGCATGCCTGAAATCAAATAATAATCTGGCCGTAAGGAAGTTTCTGGATGATGCTAAACTGTTTTTTGAAAGGAATAGATGAGAAATTGCCCCCAAACGGCATGTTTTTAGATAGTTATCGATAAAAATATGGTGTTTGGAAGCAATTAGCACGGATATCGGCTCAAGTCCCATCTCCTGAATTTATGAACAACAAAAAAAGGTGCCACAGGCACCTTCTTTCGTTGTTATGCGGAGGATGGGACTTGAACCCACACGGCATTACTGCCACTAGATCCTTAGTCTAGCTCGTCTGCCAGTTCCGACACCTCCGCATGGCGTCTGAAAACAGTCGCAAGCAGTATTATATCACATGATTTGAAAAATACAACATTTTTTTGAGGAAAATTTTATTGATAATCACTATTAATGATGTTAAAATTTTGTTTTATTAGTAAAAACGAAAGGATGGCCGTTTAATGAAGCTGTTTATTCCGGAAAACTACGATCCCAAGCTCACGCTCAGGGATACACAGGAAGCAATCAAATACATCCGTGACACATTCCAGAAGGAATTTGGCAGGGAGATGAATCTGGTGCGTATTTCAGCGCCTCTGTTTGTTGAGAAGAATTCCGGCTTAAACGACGATCTGAATGGAGTAGAGCGCAAGGTGTCGTTTGATATCCTGGACATCCCCGGAGACGAACTGGAGATTGTTCAGTCTCTAGCTAAATGGAAGAGAATGGCCCTTGGCAAATACGGCTTTGTGCCGGGCGAAGGCCTCTACACGAACATGAACGCCATCCGTAGGGATGAGGAACTTGACAACCTGCACAGTGTCTATGTAGACCAGTGGGACTGGGAGAAGGTCATAACCAAGGAAGACCGCAACGACGCTTTCCTGGAGGACACGGTCAGAATCATTTTCAAGGTTATCAAGCACATGGAGCATGAGGTCTGGTATAAGTATCCGCAGGCCGTTTACCATCTGCCGGACGAAATACATTTCATCGATTCCGAGGAACTCAGACAGATGTATCCTGATATGACTGCCAAAGAGAGAGAAAATGAAATTTGCAGGCAGTACGGCGCAGTCTTCATTAAGAGGATCGGTGACAAATTAGGTGATGGCCAGCCGCATGACGGCAGAGCGCCTGACTACGATGACTGGCAGTTAAACGGCGACATCCTGTTCTGGTTTGAGCCTCTGCAGATGGCTCTCGAGATTTCATCGATGGGCATCAGGGTTTCAGAGGAGAGTATGCACTCTCAGCTGGAGAAAGCCGGCAAGTTGGAGAAAGAGCAGCTTCCATTCCACCAGAAAGTCTTAAAGGGAGAGCTGCCTTATACTATCGGAGGCGGCATTGGCCAGTCCAGACTTTGCATGCTGCTGCTGGGCAGAGCGCATATCGGAGAAGTCCAGGCATCCATCTGGCCGGACGACATGAGAGAAGAGTGCTCAAAAAATAATATTGTTTTATTCTAAATAAAAGACCTGCCGCAAGGCAGGTCCTTTTTATTGTTCCGCAACTTCTTTAACTATCGCATTCAGCTGCACCATTTTACTCCAGATATCCTTGGCCAGGGCCAGCTGGCATCTGGTGCGTACCAGGTTGTGTTCCGGATAGTTGAT
The DNA here is from genome assembly GCA_017441295.1 of Lachnospiraceae bacterium. GTDB lineage: Bacteria > Bacillota > Clostridia > Lachnospirales > Lachnospiraceae > RGIG5612. Next base: position 32,281 of record JAFRYA010000003.1, on the reverse strand, counting down.
CTTGAAATATTCATCTCCGAGCAGGTAGTCGTCCAGGAAACGTGAGGCCAGCTCGATGGTAATAGAGAATGTCGCCAGGCCCATGCTGTCCAGCTCTTCCTGCGTGATGGAATCGCGCACTTCGCGGATATAGCCTTTGCAGAAAGCACGGTATTTATCAATATCAAAGCTTACTTTCGAAATGTCGGGCTCGTCTTCGTCTGCTGTGTTGGCGATAAAGCGGACTGCATCGCCGAAGTCATAGATGGCCATGCCCGGCATGATCGTGTCATAGTCAATGACGACCAGCGGCTTTTTGGTCACGCGGTCGAAGAGCACGTTGTTGCATTTCGTATCATTGTGGGTTACGCGGACAGGCAGGTCTTTGTTGTTGAATCTGATGCTGAGATCGGATGCCAGGTCTTTGACGGAGCTGATATAATCCAGCTCTGCCTGAACTTTGCTGCGGCGCCTCTTGGGATCTTCGGCTGCGTCTGCGAAGAGCTTGTCCAGACGGGCTGCCGTGTTATGAAAATTCGGAATCGTCTCGTAGAGCAGGTTGCCATCGAAGCCTGACAGCTGCATTGTGAAATGTCCGAAAGCCTGGCCTACGGACTCTATGACTGCGGTGTCATCGGTGGCATTAAATGTGATGGAGTCAACGTAGTTCATGACTCTCCAGAAATCGCCGCTGCTGTCGTAGCAGTAGTTGTGGCCTTCGTCTGTATTATAGAAAACCAGGGTCTGCTCATCCGGGAAATGCTCATGGATGTGGTTTGACACCCGGTCAATGTTCATCATTATTTCTTCCGGCTTGTGGAAAGCATATGTATTGATGCGCTGGAAAATATAGGAGACCGGCTCGCCTTTGTCCAGATAGGTTACTTTATATGTGGAATTAACGTTTCCGTTGGTGATGGTCTCGCAGGCGTAGAATGTGCCGGGAAGATTGAATTTCTCGCCTATTGCTTTAAGAGAGTCGTGCATGGACTTGCCCTTTCTGTTTCATAATTTAAGGTCCCGAAGGCTGCTGGCCTCCGGGACCTGATCAATTAGTTTTTAGATAAACTGACGCAGATATCTGTAGCTCTGTTCAACAGATTTCTTGATATCGTCGAGATTGCTCTCGAATGCTTTATCTTCGACTTCGATTACGCCTGAGCCTTCAAAGTGGATGTCATTGAGAGCGGAGATAAGAGCGCCGAAATCAATATCACCCATTCCGGGGATCTTCGGTGAATGCCAAAGTGTCGGATAAGCGAATGCGCCATATTCATAGAGTTTGTCAGGATAGATCTTGATGTCTTTGAAATGAACATGGAAGATCTTATCAGCAAAATCATAAACCGGCTTGATAAAGTCGGCTCTCTGGAGATACGGATGTGATGGATCGTAGCAGAGTCCGAAGTAATCGCTCGGGATCCTCTTGAACATTTCTCTCCAGTTGTGAGGATTGCATGCCATGTTGTTGCCGCCCGGCCACTCGTTTACGGTGTAGAGCATTGGGCAGTTTTCGATAGCTACTTTAACCTTCTTCTCCTCAGCGTATTTGATGATAGGAGTCCAGACTTCCTCGAAGATATCATAGTTTTCTTCGATGGTCTTGTTCTTGTCCCTGCCGATGAATGTGGTGATCATATTGACACCCATGGCAGCTGACGCGTCAATAAGCTTGTAAATATGCTTTACAGCAACGTCTGATGCTTCTTTGTCAGGATCAAGCGGGTTAGGGTAGTAGCCGAGGGTTGCAATCTTAATTCCTTTATCTTCAGCATATTTCTTGTAGTAGAGGAGCTTTTCTTCATCGGCATTATTTATATCAATATGGGTGATGCCTGCGTAGCGGCGGATGGCCTTGCCAACCGGCCAGCAGCATACTTCCAGACTTTTGAATCCTACCTTTGCAGAATAATCCACAACCTCTTCAAAGGTCAGATCCTGAAGGATCGCGGAATGTAAACCAAATGTCATCATAATCAAAGTACCTCCATTTGTTTTTTAAGGAAATCCACAGCTTCGCGGATTTCATCAGCCTTGTCCTGAACCTCGTGCTCGATTGTCAGGTATCCGTCATAACCGATCTCCTGAAGAGCCTTCAGGTATTCCGGCCAGCGGACGCTGCCCTGACCGAGAGGAGTCTCAGCGCAGATATTTGAAGTAGCCATCCATTCCAGGCCGCCCTCAGCAAATTTGTGATAAAAATCTCCCGAATCAAAAGGGGTAATATTGATGCCATCTTTAGCATGTGTGTGCACGATTTTATCACTTAAAATGCGTACGGACTCAACTTCGTCATATCTGCCGATCATTACCAGGTTGGCAGGATCATAATTAACTCCAACGCCTTCTCCGCAATCATCTATGAAGGCACGCAGAGTGGCTGCGTCTTCAGGACCGGTCTCGATGGCGAGGGTTACTCCGATAGGTGCGAGGAACGAACCAATCTCCCTGCATGCCTGAAGCAATACATTATAAGTCGGATCGAGTTTGTTCTTAGGGACAACACCTAAATGTGTTGTCAGGACAGGGCAGTCCAGGTAAGCTGCCATCCTGCCGCATTCCTTAAGGTATGCGATTTTATCAGGATTATCTGCGGCTCTTTCCAGACCATATCCGCCCAGCTCGCAGCAAAGGGCAGTGATCTTCTGTCCATATTCTGCAGCAGTGCTTTTAACTTCTTCGATCAGCGCTTTATCAGCGGTACGCGGATCGAAAGAATCAGCCGCATAGAGCTGTACTCCGGTGGCACCGCACTTGGCAGACTCTTTTATGCCCTCGATTATTCCAACGCCGAACCAGTCGGCCAGTGTTCCAATCTTAAACATAACTCCTCCAATCAGATCTCATCGATCTTAACCCAGCGGCCTTCCTTAGCTGAACGTACAACTGCTTCGCATACAAGCATCTCTCTGAGGCCGTCCTCGAAGTTAGCGAATTCGCCGCCTTCAGTGTTGCCTTCTTCAATAGCCTTGTAAATGCATTTGAAGTTCTGCTTGAATGTGTCAGGGAAGCCCTCTACATGTCCGCCAGGATAGCTGATGATAGCACCTGTCTCCGGATAGAGGATAGAAGGATCTTTAGGAGCGCGCTCGTTGAATCTCTCTCTGTGGCCGATCCACAGTTCGTTGGAATCTTCGCTGTCCCAGTGGAGTGAGCATTTGCTGCCTGCTACGTCGAGGAGCATCTGATTCTTTCTGCCTGCGAATGCCTGATGGATATTGCAGCATCCATGAGCGCCGTTAGCGAATTTGAAAAGAACGGTGCAGTAGTCCTCAGTCTCGATCGGAACTTCCTGGTAATCCTCAGGACGGAGAGCCATGCCTGAGTATGTAGCGATCGGTTTAAGAGGTTTCTTACGTGTCTTATGGAATGTTTCAAAGTCAGCGAATACTTCGACAGCCTTGGAGCCGATAACGGTCTCTGCCAGGTCTGTCCAGTGTGAGCCGATGTCAGCGAATGCTCTGGAAGCGCCTGACTGTTCAGGCTCCAGTCTCCAGCTGTAGTCGGTATCCAGGAACAGCCAGTCCTGAAGATATCCGCCGTGAACGCTGAAGATATCGCCAACGTCACCCTTTTCAACCATCTTGCGCATCTGCATAGCCTGCGGATAGTAACGGCAGTTGAAGTTGAAGCCTGTTACGATCTTGTGCTCTTTAGCATATGCTACCAAAGCTCTTGCTTCTTCAAGAGTTTTGCTGAATGGTTTCTCGCAGATAGGACTGATACCGCGCTCCATCGCGTACATAGCAACCTCGTAATGCAGGTTGTTAGGAACACAGATGTGAACTGTATCAGGCTTTTCTGTATCGATCATTTCTCTGTAATCTGAATAAGCTTTAGGAACGCACAGAGCAGCAGCTTTCTCTTCCGCGCCTGCCGGATCTGCTATGGCCACAACCTCAACATTTCCAAGGCGGCGGAGCTGCTCAACGTGAACGGCGCCGATAAAGCCTACACCTACTACACATGCCCTGAATTTTTTCATGATAAAAATACCCCCAATATATTTATTGTTGTTACCTTTAGTATATATTAGTCGTTCTGTTATTTCAATTTAAAAACAAGGTAAAAGATAACAAATCATACATATATAATTTACACAATAAAAATTGAATAAATAACACTGTTGGTGTACAATGATTTCAAATAATGCATATTGGGGTAATATGTACTTTTTTATAAATCGAAAGGGGAAAATAATGGAGAAAGTAACATCTAGAGACATAGCGATGATGATCGATCTGTCATTGCTGAATCCTACCTTTACAACACAGGAAGTAATCGATGGCTGCAATCTGGCCAAAGAGTTTAACGTTGTCAGCGTATGCGTACGTCCATGTGACGTAGAACTGGCAAAATCTATTCTTGACGGAACTGACACCCTGGTTACTACTGTCATCGGATTCCCTCATGGAGACCACCTGACAGAGACCAAGGTTTATGAGACATTAAAGGCTATAGAACAGGGCTGCGTAGAGGTTGACGTTGTACAGAATATTGGCTGGACACTGTCCGGACAGTATGACCTGGTTGAGGCTGACCTTAAGGCAGTTGTTGATGCAGCTCATGCAAAGGGCGCCAAGGTTAAAGTTATTTTCGAGAATGCTTACCTGAATGATGAGCAGAAGATCAAGCTCTGCGAGATCTGCACCAGAGTAGGCGCTGATTTTACCAAGACAGCTACCGGATATGCTCCGAGCGGAGCTACAGTCCATGACCTTAAGCTCATGAGAGCAAATACTCCTGAGCGTATGCAGGTCAAGGCAGCAGGCGGAGTCAGAACACTGGACGCAGCACTTATCGTTAAGGCTGTCGGCGGCTCCAGATTCGGCTGCACCAGAACCAGAACCATCATGGAAGAAGCCATCAAGAGAGAGAAGGAAGGCACACTGGTTCTTCCTGAGATCACTGAAGATACAAAATTCGAAACTGAAAAATAATTGGGGTTTTTTAGGAGAAGGATTATGGAAAGTGTAGAAACAATCAAAAAAATTCTTGAAGAGGCGACTCTGCCTCCTAAACCTGTGAAAAACGATTACAGGATCGGATGTGTCGGCTCAGGCTTTATAATGAGAGACTGCCATCTGGTATCTTACCGTAATGCCGGCTTCAATCCTGTTGCCATCGCATCCAGGACCAAGGCACATGCCGAGGAAGTTGCGCAGATGCATTCTATTCCAATTGTATTTGATACCTGGCAGGAATTAGTTAAAGATCCGCATATTGAGATCCTGGACATTGCCTATCCGCCTGATCAGCAGCCGGAAATCGTACGCGAGGCAGTTAAGAATCCTAATATCAAAGGCATCTTATGCCAGAAGCCTATCGCAATGGATCTGGCAGGAGCCAGGGAGATTGCAGAGCTGGGCGAAAAATATGGCAAGAAGATAGCTGTCAACTCCAACATGCGCTACGACCAGTCAATGCGAGCTCTTAAGAAACTGCTTGATATGAAGGAACTGGGCGACATCGTTATTGCGACTATTGAAATGCGCGCTATTCCTCACTGGCAGACATTCCTGGTAGAGTATGACAAGCTGGAAATCTTCGGAATGGGCATCCATCATGTAGATTCATTCAGATATCTGTTCGGAGACCCTGATGCTGTCACCTGCGTATGCAGGACGGATCCGAGGAGCAAGTTCCCGCATGTTGACGGCATCACTCAGTATACATTCCACTATGATAACGGACCGCTGGCAACCAGCCTGGATGACGTATGGGCATGGCCTGAGGATCCATGTGAGAAGGATATCTACATCAAGTGGAGAGTTGAGGGTACTGAAGGCATGGCTGAAGGCACAATCGGATGGCCTTACTATCCTGATCCTGTTCCAAGCACACTTAGATTCACATCAAAGAATTATCCAAATCAGTGGATCGAGCCGAAGTGGGATAAGGTATGGTTCCCGGATGCTTTCGAAGGCACGATGGCTCAGCTGATGATTGCTATTAATAATGACGCGGAGCCTGAGATTTCAGCTAAGGACAATATTAAGACAATTGCCTGCGTAGAGGCCTGCTATAAGTCAATAGCAGAGAAGAGAACTGTAGAGTTTAAGGAGATGTTATCATGATCAGTACAGGTATTTTCACAGGATATTATCCATATACTTTAGAGGAAACTATCAAGAGGATCAAAGCACAGGACTTCAGCTGCGTTCAGCTGGACGTATCTTTCAAGGACTTTGATTCCACCAAGGAGCCGATGACCAAGGAGAAGGCACATTGGATCAGAGACGCTTTCCGTGATGCCAACCTGCCGATCATCGCTGTTTCCGCATATACGAATTTCATCCATCCGGACCCGGTAAAGAGACAGGCAAACATCGATTATCTGAAGATGATGATCAGATATGCCCGTGACCTGGGCTGCCCGTATGTAGCCAGCGAGACAGGCACATACAATGAAGAGAGCGACTGGGTATGGGACGACAGGAACGGCACTCAGAAGGTCTTTGATGAGGCTATCGCTGTTATCAAAGATATCGCTGCTTATGCTCGCGACTGGGGCGCTACATTCTGTGTTGAAAACTATGTCAACAATACAGTAGGAAGCGTTGAGAAAATCCAGATAATGTTCGATGAAGTAGGACATGAAGGCTTAGGACTTCTGTGCGATCCTACCAACTATTTCGATGACGCGCATTTTGCTGATATCGATGGAACCATTAACGAGATTTTCGACAAGCTCGGACCATATTTTAAGTTTGCTCATGCAAAGGATATTAAGAAGGCTGTAGATACCGGCGAGAAGCATGTAGACATCGATGCTGATGAATCACATACCTTCCGTGGCGCGGGCAGCATTGAGCTGCCGTCAGCAGGCCTTGGATGCCTTAACTACGACCTTTATGTAAAGAGACTTGCAGAGCTTCATCCGAATATTCCTCTTATCATAGAACATGTTGATTCTGAGGATGATATCATCAGAGCTAAGAAGTTTGTTGACGGAGTACTTAAGAAAGCAGGTGTATGATGAAATACAGAGTTGGTGTTGATATTGGCGGCACTACCATCAAGGTCGGTGTTGTGGATGAGAACAATAACATTGTAAAGAGATGTGCTGTTGACACACCGGATACATTTGAGAAATCTATGAAAGCCCTTGCAGATGCTGTTTACGCAACAATCGGCGAACTGGGCCTTAAGATCGAGGACTTCCCATGTGTCGGCATAGGCACACCGGGTTCGATTTCATCTGAGACAGGCAGGCTGGTTTTCTCAAACAATACAAACTGGAAAGATGTTCCAATGGCAGAAGAGCTCAGAAAGTATTTCCCTGTTCCGGTATTTATCAATAACGACGCGAACTGTGCAGTTATGGGAGAGGCCGTTGCGGGTGCAGCCAAAGGCCGCAAACACGTTATCATGCTGACCCTTGGAACAGGCGTAGGCGGCGGCATTATTATCAATGGCAAGCTGTTTGCTGGCGGTGACGGAGTAGGCGCTGAACTGGGACATACTGTACTTTTCCATGACGGCTATCCTTGCACATGCGGCATTCCGGGCTGCCTCGAGGCATACGCTTCAGCTACAGCTCTTATCCGCCAGACTAAGGAAGCCATGGCTGCTCATCCTGAATCAGCAATGAACAAATGGGTCGAGGAGAATGGCAAGGTCAGCGGCAGATGCGCTTTTGACTGCGCCATGGCAGGCGATCCGGTTGCCAACGAAGTGGTTGACACATATGTTTCATATATAGCAAATGGAATCGGCAGCCTGGTTAATGTTTTCCGTCCAGAGATAGTTCTGATCGGCGGCGGCATTTCCAATTCAGGAGACTTCCTGATGAACAAAATCCATGCGCAGATGCCGAAATACACATTCGCTTATGACGTTGTAGGATATCCTGCAATTGAAAGAGCCACCCTGGGAAATGATGCCGGAATTATCGGAGCGGCATACTCAGACCAGATGTAACTATTAATCTTTTGAAAAGAGGCACAAGCAGTTGATAGTAGTAAAAGATCTTGTCAAGAAATATGGTGACAAGACAGCAATTGACGGAATAAGCTTCAGTATTAAGAGCGGGGAGATCGTAGGTCTGCTGGGTCTGAACGGCGCCGGCAAGAGTACGACGATGAACTGCCTGACAGGCTATATCGCCCCCACTTCAGGAAGCATTATTATTGACGGAAATGACCTCCTCAAGGACCCGGACAAGGCCAAGAAGGTCATCGGTTATCTGCCGGAGGTCTTTTCGTTTTATCCCGACATGCGCGTTGTTGAGTATCTTGATTTCATTTGTGACCTGAAAGGCTATACCAAGAATAAACAGGCCAGGAAGGAACACATTGAGGAGATATGCAGGCAGGTCGGCATATATGAACTGAGAGGAAGGATGATCAGAAATCTTTCCAAAGGTTATAAGCAGAGAGTCGGATTCGCCCAGGCTCTGATCGGTCACCCCAAGGTGCTGATTCTGGATGAGCCGACTGTAGGTCTTGACCCATCGCAGATCATCGAGATCAGGCAGCTGATCAGGGATTCGGGCAAGGAGAGCACTGTCATAGTGTCATCTCATATTCTGTCTGAAATCCAGACGATATGCGACAGGGTCATTGTTATTCATGACGGACACATCGCGGCCGATGGCTCGCCTAAACACCTCGAGGAGGCTCTGGGCAATGCCAACGAAGTTAACATCCGTGTCAGAGGCGCTCATGCCGATATTGACAGGGTGATCCGTGCAACCGGAGCTGTCAGGAGATATTCCAGACTCCAGCCTCAGGAAGACGGATGCGAGGACTATATCATTGTCGGCAAAGACGGTGTAGATGTCAGGGAGAAACTCTTCAGGGGATTTGCCCAGGCGGGCATTCCACTGCTTCAGATTTACGGCAAGGAAGCATCACTGGAGAATATTTTCCTCCGCCTTACAGGCAAAAACGAGAAAGCGGGGGATAAGTAATGGCATCGATTTTCAAGAGAGAATTCAGAGCATATTTCCATACCCCACTGGGATATGTAATCATTGCGGTAGCTTACTTTTTCACTGGCTACTATTTCTTCACATACAATTTATACGGAGCGACTACAGACTTCACGAATCTCTACGGACTGCTGTTCCCGGTAGTTCTGTTCTTGGTTCCTGTGCTCACAATGAGACTGATGAGCGAGGAGAAGCGCTCCAAGACAGACCAGCTGCTTCTCACAGCCCCTGTATCCAGAGTGGGTATAGTTTTGGGCAAGTATTTCTCAGCTGTCTGCGTATTCCTGATAGCCATTTCAGGAACGCTTATTGACGCTGTGATCACTTCATTTTACGGAGCGGTAGACTGGCCGTGCGTTATAGGCAATTTCCTGGGGCTGGTCCTTTTGGGACTGGCACTCATAGCTATCTGCCTCTTCCTTTCTTCAATCACAGAAAGCCAGGTAATAGCTGCAGTGCTGGGCTTTGCAGTGAGCCTGTTCCTGATGCTGGTTGACGCGATTTCACTCGTAGTTAAAAGCGCATTCTTCAGAGCGTTCTTTGAATACATTTCATTCAAGGAGCGTTACAACCCATTCACTCTGGGAGTGGTGGAACTGCAGAATGTCATTTTCTTTATAAGCATAGCCGCCCTGTTCTGTGTGATCACGACTGCGCAGCTTGAGCGTAAACGCTGGAATTGAGGTGGGCCATGAAGAAAAAGTTGATAAACGAAACAAAAAAACTGAATATCCTGCTGGCAGTGCTGATAATTATCGTCATCGGCATCGTATTCCTGCTGAATATGATCGGCCGCAATCTGTCTGAGCATTATCCTCTCAGTGCGGACCTGACGGCTAATTCCAATTACGATATCGGCGATGACAGCAAGGCGGTACTGGAGTCACTGACTGATGACATCAATATTTATGTAATGGCTACAAAGGGCAGCTTCTCAGGAAACTCATATCTGGTTCAGGTGCGCAAGATCCTGGAGCAGTATCCGAAGCACAGCCCACACGTTAAGCTGGATTATATTGATTACACTTCAGACCCGACGTTTGCCGCTAAATATCCTGATCTGGACCTTTCCAGCGGTGACGTGATCATTGTTGGACCGCAGATGGTCAAGCAGCTGCCGCTCGCCAATATGTTTAATTATACATATGACGCAGCAGGAAATCTGACTGTCACTTCCTCCAGGGCAGAGGAAGCCATTACATCAGGAATTGTCAGCGCCATAACGGTCGACCCTATCAATGTCGGTGTATTAACCGGCAACGGTGTCAGCAATGACCGCTCGACGCTTAAAATAATCCTTGAGAATAACAACTTCGTTTACAGCGAACTGAATATGGTAACTGACAGCTTCGATAATATGGAAGTATTGCTGCTGCTCGCGCCGATGCAGGATCTGTCAGAGGATGTGCTCAGCAAGCTGGACGCATTCCTGTACAACAACGGCCAATACGGCAGGACTCTGATCTACGCTGCAGACGTCAGCCAGGGCGAGATGCCGAATCTGGATGCTTTCCTCAGGGAGTGGGGCATTTCCGTAGATGACGGAGCTGTATTTGAAACCAGCGAAACAGCGGCTTATGGCTACCAGCCGTATTATCCGATTGTGGACTATTCTGACGAGACGTTCATGAAGATGCTCAAGGACAGCTCCACCAAGGCGCTTATGCCGCTGTCACGTCCGCTGAGCGTTGTATTCGATTTCAGGGATAACAGGACTGTTACCGAGCTGCTGGCATTTTCAGCCACATCAGGTGTCAGACCATCCAATGCGGGCGAGAACTTTACACCTGATCAGGCTACACGCAGGGGACCTATGCCTGCAATGCTGATGTCCACCATGGTTGTGGGTACAGCTAAGCCAAGCAATGTAATAGTCTCAGCATCTGTTCAATACTTTGGCTCCAGCTGCATGGGCAATACATCCATTTCGAACGCGGAATACCTGACATGCGTGCTGAACAAACTGACAGAGCGTGATGACGCTATATCTATTGAGGCCAAGTCGCTCGCGGGCAACGTGCTGGCTATTAATACTGCATCAGCTTCCATGTGGGGAATTATTCTCTGCATTATAGTTCCGGTCGGCATTCTGGCAGCGGGCATAATCGTATTCCTTAGACGGAGGTACAGATAGTGGAGAAGAAATTACTCAGACTGATCATAATCGGGCTTGCTGTCTGTGCTGTACTGACGGCTGCTGTCATAGTTGTCGGCAATATCACAAACAAAACCGACTCCAGTGTCAAGGTATTTATTGACAGGCAGCCTGGCGAGATCAGATCACTGAAAGTTGCCAACGGATATGGTAATTACGAAGTTTATTATGAAGATGACGGATATGTCTTTGATGACATGCCTGCAAATATTGTAGATGAAGAGGGTTTCTTCGAACTGATGAACCACAGCTGCGCTTTTGGCGCACTGAGAGTGGTCAAGGAAAATGCCGATGACCTGGCTCTGTATGGAATGGATGCCCCCAGGTCCATTGTAGTAGTAACCTTCAATGACGGAGAGACATTTAAGCTCAGGATAGGCGCGGAAGAGACGGTAACGGGCAATTATTATGGAATGGTAAATGATGACCCGAATGTCTATCTTTTTGCCGAAGAAGATATGCTGTATTTCCTCGTGGGGAAGCAGACATATATTTCAACTCAGGTTACACCTGCGTCTTCAGCCACCAGTCCTTTGAGCGCCATAAGGGACATAACTTTCTCAGGTGCGGCACTGGAGAAACCGATCACGGTTAAGGCCGTTCTGGATTCTGATCCGGAGACACAGCTGCTGGCTAAATCATTCGGACCCGCTACGCACATCGTTCAGATGAAGGGCGTATACGAACTGGACCAGACCTATGGCATAGAGATACTGGGATCCGTTCTGGACATACAGGCTGTGGATGTGATCGGATACAATATGTCTGACAATGACCTGACGAAACTGGGCTTTGACGAGCCTTACATGCAGGTGGATTTTTCGATGAAAAAAGATGCTGAGACCATCGCTGATTACCAGCTGAAACTTATTCCATATGGCGAGTTCTTCCTGGCGACAATGAAGGGTTCAGGCATAGTATTTGTTATCAATCCGCCGGCATTTGTCACGGTTGACTATACCAAGCTGTGCATGAGATGGTTCCTGGCGCCGCTGCGAAAGGATCTGGAGAATGTTACCGTAGAATACGGCGGCAGCAGATACGTTTTCACATCTGAAGACACAGAAAATGGAGATATCAAAGCCTATGTAAACGGCAATGAAATCTCAAAAGACCTGTTCTTCAGCTTTTACAGACTGGTGACCAGCGCGGCATCTGACGGACTGTATCTGGAGGATACGGTCAATGAAGGCAGTCCGCTCATGACCATTACATATAATTATCTGGATAAAAGTAAAGCTCCTGACGTAATGAATCTGTACAGCGGCAGCGTCCGCAGGGTTAATGTTGAGGTCAATGGGGTGACCGAATTCGACATGAAAGCCTCATTTGTTGACGCAATGATAAATGCCATTCAGAATATTCTGGCAGGAGAGCCAATAGAAGAAAACTGGTAGAAGGGAAGGTGTTTTTATGGAGAAATTAAAGGTTGCGGTCATCAGCTGTGGCATGATCGCGAACAAAGCTCATATTCCATCATACAAGCATTACTCAGACCTATGCGAGGTAGTAGCTGTATGCGACCTTAATAAAGATGCTGCGGAGCAGACAGCCAAGAGATGGGATATTCCGCACTGGTACACCGATACCGAGGAAATGCTCGCCAAGGAAAGACCTGACCTGGTATCGGTCTGCGTGCCGAACGGACTGCATAAGCAGATGACTATGCTGGCCTTTTCATACGGCTGCCACGTAGCATGCGAGAAGCCTATTGCGCTGAATTATAATGATGCCAGGGAGATGTTTGACGAGGCTGACAGGCTGGGAAAGACTCTGCTGGCATGTCAGGTGCTCAGATACAATCCTGAGTATATGTTTGCCAGAGAAATGTACGATACAGGCGTGCTGGGAGACGTTTATTATTCCGAGTTTTCTCTGATAAGGAGAAGGGGAGTTCCTAAGTGGGGAGCGTTCCATAAGAAGTCTGCTTCAGGAGGCGGAGCACTCTGTGACCTGGGCGTTCACATGATCGACGCGGGCATCTGGGTAATGGGCAGTCCTAAAGTAAAAAGTGTTTCTGGCATGACTTCCTCATATCTGGCTCGTAATGAGAAAGATATCGTAATGAGCCTAGCTGAAAGCGGAGCTCCTGCAGGCGTTTTCACCCGCCAGGTTTATAAGCCGGAGGAGTTTGAGGTGGAGGAATTCGCTTCAGGCTGTCTGCGTTTTGAGAATGGCGGATCCATGAATTTCAAGACTTCCTGGGCAGTTAACCTGCCGCCTGAGTACAGCATGCGTCTGGCAGGCACCAAGGCAGGCATTCTGCTGCCTGAAATGAAGCTCCTGGGCACAATGGGACGCTACCAGGCAGATATAGAGCCCAGGACATTCCCTGCTGAGGCGCCTTTCGCTTCAGAGCCGTTCCCGGGACACTATCAGCTGCTTGAAAATGCGATGGCACATATTCAAAAAGGAGAGGATCTTTTGATCAAGCCTGAACAGACTCTCCAGATCACCGCTATCATTGAAGCCTTCTATAAGTCAGCGGAAGAAGGCCGGGAAGTTGAGTTGTCAGAAATTATAAAATAAAGATAAATTATTGCCAAATTTTTGTGTCATATCTTGATTGAAATTGGGCATAATGATATAATGCATTTGTGTAACTTTGGGGAATTACCCTGTAATGTTTATAAGGAGGAGAAAAATGAAGAAATTTATCGCGATTCTTCTTGGACTGCTCATGGTACTCGCACTTGTTGCTTGCTCCGGTAACGGCGGCGGACAGCAAGGCGGCGGTGAAGGCCAGGGCGGCGGAGAAGGTCAGGAGACCACACCTGCAGAAGGCGGCGGCGAAGAGCAAGGTGGCGGAGAGCAGGGCGGCGCAGTAGTTGATGTTAAGCTTGCTTCACACAACGCAGTTGTAGAAGGAAACCCATACCGTGTTCGTTACGAGAAGGATATCCAGGAAGCAGCAGCTGACGCTATCAACTATGGCTACAATGTAAGCTACAGCTCATTCGTATCCAACCAGGATGCCAGCACAGAGCAGCAGCAGTTACAGAACTCCATCAATGAAGGTTACAACATTATCATGAACAACCCTGTAGCTACCACAGGACTTGATCCAATCATCCTGCAGGCTCAGGAAGCAGGCATCATTTACATCAATGCTGACTGCGCTTACATGTCAACAGACGTTAACATTCTTAACGTTGTAACCGACCAGGAGTACCTTGGATACAAGACAGGTACATACGCTGGTGAAGTTCTTGGCTCAGGCGCTAAGGTTGCTATGATCGCAGCTTGGGAAGGAAACCAGGCTAACACAGATCGTCAGCGTGGCTTCGAAAAAGCTATCGAAGAGCAGGGTCTGGTAGTAGTTGCTACAGGTAACCATGACTGGGATCCTACTAAGGCACAGCAGATCATGGCTGAGATCCTTAACCAGGGCACAGAGATGGACGGCGTTCTGATTTCACAGTGCGCAGAGAATGCTTTAGCAGCTTATGACGCAGCTGGCGTTGCATATCCGGGATTCATCGGATTTGGTGACACAGGCGCTTACATGCAGAAGATGCTTGAAATCAACAAGGACGAGATCGTAACACCTTACATCGTTCTTTCCAACCCTCCAGGAGTTGGTGCTACAGCTCTTAACTTCGCACTCAACGAGCTTGCAGGCAATACACTTAAAGACGGTGTATTCCAGCCAGGTTATGAAGATACACATCAGATCTGGATCAAGTCAAGAGTATGCTACACTGACAAAGATCAGGTTGCTGGCACACAGGTTGAAGGCAAGTCAATTGAAGAGTACGCTAACAGCTTCGAGGCTGGAGACTCTATTACATTCTGGCTGACATTCCAGGAAGTTAAGGATACATACTTTAACTAATCCTAGATCAGACTAAAATTCTCAAAGTCACATTGGCCGGCGGTTTAAATGCCGCCGGCCATATTAAAATAAAAAAACATTAAATTCGATTATTACACCTGATCAAGGTGAAATATATAAATTATTCAGAGATTTGTTTTATGGGGGAGGTGATATGCTTGCTTGAAATGCGCGGAATTGACAAGCGTTTCGGTGCTGTTGTAGCGCTTAAGAACGCTTCGCTCACAGTAAAAGAAGGTGAGATAGCTGCATTGGCAGGCTCAAACGGATCCGGCAAGTCCACTATGGTTAAGGTACTGGCCGGCCTGGTTGCACCTAATGGAGGAGAAATATTCATTGATGGGAAGAAAGTAGAGATCAAATCCGGAACGGATTCCGTTAAGGAAGGATTTGCTACTGCTTTTCAGGATCTTAGCCTTATTCCGACTATGTCGGTTAAGGACAATATCCTTCTTGGATGCGAGCTCAAAACCAAAGGCGGTTTTGTAGATGAAAAAGAATCTAGGAAAGTGGTCCAGGAACTGCTCGACAGATTCCATATTGACTGCGACCCTGATGACTATGTTCAGACGCTGATGCCATCTACCCAGAGTATGCTGGAAGTTGCCAAGGCTGTTTTTAGAAAGCCTAAATTCCTGCTTCTGGATGAGGTTACAGCGTCTTTGCATTATGATGAGATCGAGACTCTGTTCGGTATAATGAGGGAACTCAAGGCTGAAGGCGTTTCAATGGTTTACGTTACTCACAGAATGAATGAGATTTTCCAGATCTGTGACACAATAACCATTATGAGGAGCTCGGAGACCATCACCAGCGGTCAGGTTTCAGACTTCACGCTGGATGATATTGTTTATTACATGACCGGCGCCAAACCGAAACATCATGAAGGCACCGGAGAAGTATCAGCTGAAGATTATACTGACCGTGAACTTGTTGTTGACATTCAGAATCTTTCTATTGCTCCTAAGGTTAAGGATATCTCTATGAAGGCATACAGAGGCGAGATCGTCGGTATCGGCGGTTTGGAAGGCCAGGGCCAGTCAGAGGTTATCAGAGCTATCCTGGGCGCTGTCAAGAAAGACGGTGGCAGCATCAGTTATCTGGGCAAACCTACCAAGTACAAAGCTCCTGCTGACGGCGTTAAGGCCGGCATAGGATTTGTTTCAGGTGAAAGAAACAACGAGGCCATGTTCCCAATCAGAACCATCAGTGAGAATATCTTTGCAGGTAACTCCGCAAAGGGCAAGCTCTTCAAGTTCTTAACCTCCAAAGAAGTTAAGAAATTCTCCCAGGATGCTGTTGACACATATAATATCAAGATCGGCAAGCTGAAAGATCCGGCCAGCTCACTGTCAGGCGGTAACCAGCAGAAGCTCGTTGTCGCCAGATGGATTGCCATGAAGCCAAATCTGCTGCTGCTTGATGACCCTACCAAGGGCGTTGATATTCATTCCCGTCAGGAAATCCATGATATCATCAGAGACTGCGCCGCAAATGGCATGACAGTAATCATTTCTGCCAGTGACACAGAAGAGTTGATGGATATCTCCGAGAGGATCTACGTATTCTACGAAGGCGAAGTTGCCGCGATGCTGGCAGGAGAGAACAAGACTCCTGAGCATCTGGTATCCGCTATGATGGGAATCAAGTCCAGTGAAAAGGAGGTAGAATAAGATGGCTATTAGAGAATCATTAAGACGCTTCCGCAGAAAACCGGCTTTCACTGGCTGCATGCTGTTCATTATTGTCCTTATACTCAATATTGTTGTTCAGGGCTGGTCAACATGTATGTCCGGAGGTGTAACGGCTGAAAACATTTTCGCATTCTTTAAGCCGTCAGCACTTACTTCAATATTTATGTCCAATCTGCCGTTTATCCTGATCACGATTGGACAGGCACTTCTGCTTATTGTCGGACAGATGGATATTTCAATCGGCGTACAGATTGCGCTGGTTAACGTAGTATGTATCATGGTCCCGCAGACTACAGGATGTCCTGTATGGTGCGGCTGGCTGGTTGGTTTTGCTGCTGCATTCGCGATTTCAGCGGTATGCGGTTTCTGCTGTTCGGTACTGAGGCTGCCGGCCTTGCTGGTAGGTTATGCCCTGACGTTCCTTATCCAGGGTATCAACGTACTGATCATGAACGTTCCTCAGGGAACCGTTCCAATGGCTTATTGGAAACCATATCAGTCATCAGTTTATAAATTGTTTAATAATCCGCCTGCATTCCTTAAGTTCCTGGATTATATACCTGTTGCTGCATTAGTGCTGATAGTAGTTCTGCTGATCTGGCATTTCTTCTCCAGGAGACCATTTGGAAAGCACATTTACGCTGTAGGAACCAACCCAAGGAACGCTTTCGCAGTTGGTATCAACCCGGTATCAACACAGATGAAGGCCTTCCTGATCAAAGGTTTCTTCGTAGGTGTTGCAGGCATCTGTCTGACACTTATGTCAGCATCAGGCAACCCGCTGCAGTGTGAAGAGTACGGCATCAAGTCCCTGTCAGCAGCCATCATCGGTGGTATGGGCTGGGGCGGCTGGGGCTCCATCTCCTGCGGTGTGTTCGGCGGCGGATTCCTGGTACTCATCCAGAATACGGTTTACTACTTCTTCACATTGCTGTCGAAGCTGGTTGCCGGATTTACGGTTTCATCTTACTGGCACAACTTCGTATCCGACCTTATTATCTTTGGCGGACTGCTGATGACCATTGTTACAGCAAAAGAACAGCGTAAGACCTTGCAGCAAGGCCTTAAGGCACAGTTCAAGAGAGGAGAGAAAAATGTCAGATAAAAGCATTAACAGAGACTTCTTCTCCAGATTAAATTTATTTATACAGACGCATACGGCTTTGATGGCAGTTTTTATCGCGATCATTCTGCTGATAGCCACATTTATAGTCAGCCCGAGCAGTCTTAACAAAGTATTCTTCGGAAACATTATCCTGCTGACCATCATCCTGAGTATTCCAGCCGCAGGCCAGACAATGGTTTTGATCGGCGGAGGAATGGACTTCGGTGTAGGTGCTGTCATGAGCGCGACGGCCATCCTGACGACATATACAATGAGAGGCCAGAACGGACATTTCCTGCAGGTATTCTTTATAGCTATTGCGATCGGCGCGGTTGTAGGTCTGATCAATGGTATATGTTCTGTCAAGATCGGATTGCCTGCCATGATCGTTACTATGGCTATCGCGAATATCGTAACGCGAATGCAGTACATACTGACAGACGGTGTTCTTTCCGGATCTGCTTCACCTGCACTGGCAGCTACAGTTTCATACAGGATATTCGGAGTAATACCGGCTATTGTAATGTACGCGGCGATCATCTGGCCGATAACGTTCTTTATCCTTAACAAGTCACGTTACGGCAAGCAGCTCTACATGGTAGGAAACAATCCTACAGCTGCAGGACTGACAGGCGTTAAGGTCGATAAGATAAGAATCATCTCCTACGTATTCTCAGGCGTGCTGGCAGCATTTGCCGGTATCCTCGGAGCAGCATATATGGCTACGGCCCGCTGCCAGATATTCGACGGATATGCTTATGATTCACTGATTGCTGTTATCATCGGTGGTACAACGTTTGCAGGTGGTACCGGTTCATATGCAGGCAGTATCGCAGGTTCACTGGTTATGATCCTTCTGTCCAACCTGCTGACATCATTTAATCTGCCGTCTCCAATGAGAAACATCCTGAACGCGGTCATTCTGATCCTTCTGCTGATGCTTTACAACAGAAGCAAATCAGTAAGACAGTAACAATTAAATATCAAACACCATTAGCTGCTGCGCGGGTTCCAACTGCGCAGCAGTTTTAAGATAAGAATGGATAACAGAAAGAAAACAATAAGAACAATAACGGCTTTGATCATAGTTGGAGGAGTGGTTTACGCATTCTCCGGCGCACTGATCAATACGCTGCTGAATCAGATAATTGACGAGTATCACCTGACCGGCGCCAACGAAGGTTTGATGACAAGCCTTCTTAGTGTAGGCATGATGCTGGCCATCGTTGTGTGCCCGCTGATCCAGGGCAGGATCAAGAAACTCACGATGATCTTCGTATCAGGCATAATCATGACCGTGGCTATGGCCGTAAGCGGCATGGCAGGTAAGGCCGTCCTGTTCGGAATTGCCAGCGTTGTGCTGGGCATAGGATGGGGACTTTTTGATACATATGCCAATTCATCTATAATAGATCTGTATCCGGATGATAATTCCGGCCCTATGGGTTTATTCCATGGCTTTTATGGAGTAGGATCACTCTTGATGCCTGTTATTATACAGGCGCTGCTGTTTGTGTTTATCTGGCGGGCCAACTATTATTTGGTTGCGGCAATCATGCTGATCGTAATGGTCATCTTCTTTATTGTTAAGAAGAAGATTGATAAGAACGGCGGACTCCAGGAAACAGAAGAGAAGAAGTTAAGCCTAAAAGACCTGGGACATTATCTTAAAGAGAAAAGAAACGTTCTTATGATATTGTCAGGAATAATGCTTACCATGGCGCAGGCCGGTTTCATAAGCTGGATCGTCCGTTACATGACATTAGAGCATGACGCGCAGAGCCTGGGCACATTATGTATAACGATTTACTGGGTCTGCATTACAGTTAACCGCTTCATTATGCCGCATATAAAGATTGATAAGCATATACTGCTGATAGTTGGATGCATATTGTTCTGCGCAGCTGTTCTGGCAGGAAACATTGTACATGACCCTATATTTATGTGTGTCATGACCGGCCTCGCCGGATTCGCGAGCGGACACTGCGTACCGGTTTCTCTGATAATTGCTTCCGAAGGCTATCATGGCAGCACTACGCTCACAACTTCAGTCATGCAGTTTGCGTTTGGCATAGGCAGAGTGGTTGCGCCGATTCTTGTGGCTTTGGTTAAAACCGAAGTTTCAATGACTGCCGGAATGTTCTTACCTGCTGCAGCAGCACTGATTACTACAATATTATTCATGATCTTAAAAGCAGTTAAAGCAAAGGGATGAAAAAATGATATATAAAAACGCTTATATTTTTACTGAAGATGGAACATTTGTGCACGGATGGTTTTCCGTTAAGGAAGGCCTGTTCGAACATATAGGGCAGGGTTTCTGCGAAATGGAAGGCATAGACCTGGAAGGAAGCAAGGTGATCCCCGGACTGATTGACGTGCATGGCCACGGCAATTCAGGCTATGATTTCTCAACCTGTGATCTTGAGGGGCTTAAGGTCATGACCAGATATCTGGCGGCAAATGGTGTTACTACCGTGACCCCGGCCTCTATGACGATGCCCATAGAAGTTCTCGAGAGGGCATATTCCAATGCGTTGGCTTTGCATAAGGAACGTGACGGCGCCAGGGTAGCCGGCATTAATATGGAAGGCCCATATTTCTCATATGGCAAGAGAGGTGCACAACACCCGGATTATCTTAAGAAGCCTGATTTTGAAGAGTTTAAGCGTCTGTATGACGGTTGTGAGGGTCTGATTAAAATTGCCTGCGTAGCTCCTGAACTGGAAGGCGCTATGGATTTCATTGAGAAGGCTAAAGATCTTTGCACCGTTTCAATTGCACACACTGAGTGCACTTATGATATAGCCAGAGAAGCCATCGTCAAAGGTGCTACACAGCTGACGCATCTGTTTAACGGCATGCCATCGCTCCATCACAGAAATCCGGGTCCGATCGCGGCGGGAGCAGAGAAGAAGCAGGTATATGCTGAACTGATCTGTGACGGCATACATGTTCATCCTTCTGTAATCAGGATGGCGTTCAAAATGTTCCCGGGCAGGATCATACTGATTTCAGATTCCCTGGCGGGCTGCGGCATGGGTGACGGCGAATACGACCTGGGCGGCCAGAAAGTCTTTATTAACGGGCCGCGTGCAACCCTGGAGAACGGCACCATAGCCGGCTCAGTCAGCAATCTGTTCCAGATGATGAGAAATGCCATCAAATTCGGCATTCCGGAGAAATATGCCATCACAGCAGCGACGATAAATCCTGCCAGACAGATCGGAATGGATGATCAGTTAGGCTCGATCAGGGTAGGCAAGATTGCAGATTATGTAGTTTGCGATGATGAATTGAACATTAAGGAAGTGTTTGTTGAAGGCAATCCGATAGAAGAAAGCTGACAAAATCATTAAAATAATCAAATAAATCATCAAAACAGGACATATTTTTGATATGTCCTGTTGACATTTTAAAAACAAACAGTTAAGATGGCTTTGTTCAAAAATGCCGAGATTTTTTATTTGACTGAACAAGGAGTTTTATTATGGAAATCGGAATTGCAATTGGAATTGGACTTTGGTTTTTAGTTACGGGCACCGTTTCAACTATTGCCGTGTTCAAAAGCTTTAAGCAGAAATAATCAACAGGAGGAATTGGCATGAATATTTATCTTATTGGAATGGCTATTACCATGGTCCTCTATGTTGTTATTGGAGCATTAATCAGCCGTAGAGTTAAAAACACAAATGACTTTTATGTAGCAGGAAGAAATGCACCTGCATATCTTATTACCGGATCCCTGGTAGCTTCTTTCATTGGCGTTGGCCTGTTCATGGGCGACGTTGGAGAGGCATACAGCGGATTCTTTGCGCCTATTATGGTCGCTGTAGGCGTGCTGTCAGTAGGTTATGTTGTAGGTTCAGTATTCTTTGGAAGATACCTTAGAAGAAGTGAGGCGGTTACCATTCCTCAGTACTTCGGACAGAGATTTGATTCCAAAGCAATGCAGAAATTAGCAATGATCACAGGAACGATCATCATGCTGATCTACAGCCTTTCATGTGTACAGGGTATTGCAACACTCATGACTGTTGTTACCGGAATCGCATATAACTGGTGTATTGTAATGGCGGTTGTAGCGTTCACGCTCATCACTGTCTTCTCAGGAGCTAAGGGCGTTCTGATCACAGATACCATTATGTTTGCAGTATTCTCAGTTGCAACCATCGTTGGTGTAGCAGTTATTGCCAATGCAGCAGGCGGATGGACCAACACAGTAACTGAAATGGCTACATACCAGGTTATCCCGGATATCCTCGCAGGAAGCGGAAACCTGAACTATTTCTACCCAACAGGCACAGAAAACATGATCTGGGCATGCGGATATGGTATTGCATGGATGTCAGTACTGATGGTTGCTCCGTGGCAATCCAGCCGTTACCTGATGGCTAAGAATGAGCATGCTGTTATCAGATCCAGCGTTGTTGCTTCAGTCAGCGTATTCTTTATTGAGTTCCTGATGTGCATGGCAGGTGTATTCACCAACAAGCTGAACCCGGGCATGGAAAACCCGCCTCAGGCACTTATCTGGGCAGCAATCAATATTATGCCGGCTATCCTGGGTATTATCGTACTTTCAGGTGTTCTGGCATCAGGTATTTCATCAGCTACCACATTCCTGTCACTTATCAGCTCAAATATCACAAATGATATTGCGCCTCTTAAGAAAAAGGACGGCAAGGCAAACCTCTTATACGGCAGACTTGTTGTACTGGGAGTAGGTGTTATCATCTGCCTGTTATGCGTATTCTACCCACCGCAGATATTCTGGATCACATACCTCGGCGCGACAGTTGTTGCATGTTCATGGCTGCCTGTAGCTATCGCCAGCGTATGGAGCAAGAGAGTTACCAAGGCCGGTGCTTTCGCCGGAATGCTGGTTGGTTTCGTGGTCAGCGCTGTAATGAAGATTTATACAGGTGTAAACCACATTACACTGCCAATTTACTTTGACCCGTTCTTCATCGGTATGGCAGCAGGCATCATCGCTCTGATCATCGGCTCAGCTGTAACCAAGGTTACTCCGGCAGAGAAAGAGCAGAGAGCTAAACTGTTCATTATGCCTGAAAGCGAGAAGAATCCAAAGGAGATCAAGAAGACCAAGATCATGATCGCAATCTCAATTCCTTTAGGCGTAGTCGTTACAGTTGTAATGTTGGTTCTTTGGGTAATTCCTTATCTGAACGGACTTAAATAATTGAATAAAAATTAATAATAGAAAATATCCTTAGTTTGTGGTAAAATACATTGGGTTTTTATGTGCCTAATACAACTAAGGATATTTTTTTATGAAAGAAAAAGACTTTTTGGTCCTGAGATTTATTGCTGAGACCAGAACACCGATTACACAGAGACTTATAGCAGATACTATTAATTGTTCACTCGGAACAGTTAACAGCTCTATTGTTGAACTTAAAAAGAAGGGCTATATTACTGATAACTATGAACTGACTCAGGAAGGCCTTAACGTTCTTGAACCATACAAAGTAAAGAATGCGATTATCCTCGCAGCCGGCATGAGCACCAGATTCGCTCCGGTTTCTTATGAAATGCCTAAGGGTCTGATCGCTGTCAAAAATGAGAAGATGGTCGAGAGACTTATCAGACAGCTCCAGGAAGCAGGCATTAATGAAATCGTAATGGTTGTAGGATATATGATGGACAAGTTTTTCTATCTCAGAGAGAAATTTGGCGTCAAACTGGTTGTTAACAATGAATACGCAACTAAGAACACCCACAGCAGTATCTATGCGGCCAGGGACTATCTGGCAAATACCTATATTGTCTGCTCAGACAATTATTATCCAAAGAACATGTTCCATTCATACGAATACAGGGCATTTTATTGCTCAATCTATCTGCCTGGCAAGAGCTATGTTGAGCGCGGATTCGTATTGGACAACGACAATCTGGTAATTGATACAAATAAACCGTCAGTAGACCAGTGGATCATGTATGGACATGCTTATTACAGCCAGGAATTCACAGACAAGTTCAAACCTATTCTTGAAAGCTATTATGGCCGTCCCGACATTGACTATATGTACTGGGAGACCATTTATTCAGAGAATCTGGACGAACTGAAAATGTGGGCTCTTAAATGTACGGATGAGGATATTCTGGAGTTCGACAGCATGGAAGAACTCAAGAAGTTCGATCCTGAATTCGTTACACACAATCAGATAAAGATATTTGATAATATCTGCAAGATCCTCAACTGCCATTTGTCTGAGATCAAAGACATTCAGCCGATCAAGAAAGGCTTAAACAATAAATCATTTGAATTTACGGTCAATGGTACATGTTATATTTACCGTCACCCTGGCGCCAATGCTGAAAATGTCATCGACAGACATAAAGAAGCCATCGCATTAAGAGCAGCTAAACAGCTTAAGATCGATGACACGCTGATCTACATTGACGAAGAAGAGGGCTGGAAGATTTCTAAGTTTGTGGATGTAACAGAGACATTTGACTTCGCAAACAAAAAGCATATTGAGATGCTCGCCAAAGAACTCAAGGTGCTTCACGATTCCAAGAAAAAAGTTGGTTATACATTTAACTACAGAACAGAAGCTGACAAGCTCATTGACAAGAAAAAGTACTTCGACAGCATTTCCTACCGCAAGCTGACAGACCTCAGGGATATGATGACTCCGATCTTCAACTGGCTGGATGATGACGTATGGCAGAAGACTTTATGTCACAACGATCTTTATGAGCCAAACCTGCTGGTGTGCGGTGACAATTTAGAGCTTATTGACTGGGAGTTTGCCGGAGATTCAGACATCGGATATGACATCTGCAAGCTTTTCTGCGTAACAATGACTCCTTTCAACGAAATCGACGAGTGGGTTAAATATTACTTTGGCAGACCGACTACAGAAGAAGAAAAGATCCATATGATGGGATGCGCTGCTGTTATTTATTACTATTGGTATGTATGGGGCGTATACGCCAGCCAGAACGGTGATGAAGTTGCTCCTTATTTGATCCCATGGTATGACAAGATGAATTATTACGCTCGGGAAACGCTCAAATTATTAGACAGGAATAAATAAAACTTACAGGAAAAGATAATGATTAACTTACAGCATTTATTGTTATATATAGATCCCGGAACGGGCGGCATGCTCCTGACGGTTATTCTGGGTGTGCTCACCACAGCTATATTTGTTGTGCGCGGAATCATGATCAAGTTCAAGGTTGCTGTGCACAACGGAGATATGAAAGAAGCCAATAAGAATAAGATCCCGCTGGTCATATACAGTGACCACAAGAGATATTGGAATATTTTCAAGCCTATCTGTGATGAGTGCGAGAAACGTGAGTTTGAAATGCAGTACTGGACTCAGTCCGAGGACGATCCGGCACTCAGCGAGGACTATAAATATGTCAAGACCGTCTTCATCGGAGAAGGCAATAAAGGATTCGCGAGACTGAATCTCATGAACGCGAATATCTGCCTTTCAACCACACCGGGGCTGGATGTACTGCAGTGGAAACGTTCAAAGAATACAGACTATTATGTTCATGTTTACCATACAGTCGGAGACTGCCTCGGATACAGAATGTTCGGTCTGGATTATTATGACGCAATCATTTCAGCCAACAATCTCCAGAGAGACGCTGTCAGAAAACTTGAGGAATTAAGAGGCACTCCTGCCAAGGAAATCTGCCTGGTCGGTTCAGCTTATATGGACACCATGATGGAGAAGGCAGCTAAGCTGGAAAAGGTCCACAACGAAGAGACCACGGTTCTGCTGGCACCCTCATGGGGCGACAGTGGTACGCTCAGTAAATTTGGCGCAAAGCTCATCAAGAGCCTGATCAATACAGGATATAACATTATTGTGCGTCCGCATCCGCAGACTATGACTGCTGAAAAAGAACTGCTCGACAGCTTAATGAATGAATTTCCGGAGACAGAGAAGTTCCATTGGAATTTTGACAACGACAACTTCAACGTGCTCAATTCCGCGGACATCATGATTTCTGATTTCTCTGGTGTAATATTTGATTATGCTTTCATTTTTGACAAGCCGATCATTTACACGGACGTAAATTATGACACATCCCCATACGACGCGGCATGGATCGACGAGCCTATGTGGATGCTCAAGGTACTCCCGAGTATAGGAGCCAAACTTGAGGAAAAAGACTTTGATAATATTAAGTCGCTGATCGATGAAACGATTGCTTCTGATATTTACAGTGAAGGACGCAGGACTGCCAAGGCGACAGCATGGCATTATCAGGGCGAATCCGCAGTCAGAAGTACAGACTATCTGATCAACAAATATTATCAATTGACCGGACAGGAGAAGAAGGCAGAATAATCATGATATTGACCATTTTATATAATTTAACCATAAGGCCGCTTACGCTTATATTTGAGTTTATTTTCTCATTTATGTATAAGTTCGGCGGCGGCAGCCCATTATTCTCATTGATAGCGCTCAGTATCGTTGTCAATCTTCTTTGCCTGCCTCTGTACAGGAGAGCAGACGCTATCCAGGAAGAAGAGCGCATCAAACAGGACTCCATGAAGAGATGGGTCGAACATATTAAGAAGACTTTTAAGGGCGATGAAAGATACATGATTCTGACTACTTATTACAGGCAGCAGAATTATAAGCAGCTCAGCGTGCTCAAGAGCTCAATTTCATTACTTCTTCAGATCCCGTTCTTTATTGCAGCATTCAGATTCCTGACACATCTGGATCTGCTGAAAGGAGCATCTTTCTGGTTCCTTCATAACCTGGGAGCGCCGGATCATATGTTCCAGATCGGCTCGTTCTATATTAATATCCTGCCGATTATCATGACACTTATTAACGTCTGCTCGGCTGTTGTTTATCTGAGAGGCGCTACTATCAGCCAGAAGATACAGACATACGGTTTGGCAGTTATCTTCCTGGTTCTGCTGTACAACAGTCCGTCAGGCTTGGTATTTTACTGGACCTGCAACCAGATTTTCTCGCTGCTCAAGAATGTATTCATGAAGCTGGTGCCGAACAGAAAGGTGCTGGGCATATGCGTTTCTCTGGCGGGAATAATTGTTGCGCTTATATTTATTTTCAAGGGTTACGTAAACAGCCCAAAGAGATGGGTCTTCGTGATTGTTATTGTGCTGGCAGCGCAGATTCCTCTGCTGATGGCACTGCTTAAGAAAAAGAAAGAATCAGACGGTAAGAGATTCTTTGGTAAGAATGGCCTTAAGGTTTATCTGGTTGGAGGATTATTCCTGACGCTGCTTATTGGTGCTGTTATTCCGCTTTCGGTGATAGCGTCATCACCTGTTGAATTTGTTACCAACTTTAACACCCCGATCAGCCTGATCATTAATAATGTTTCTACAGCGGCCGGATTCTTCCTTGTCTGGATTTCAGTGTTCTATTATCTGTCTTCGAGCGGAGGCAGGGATTTCTTTGCTTTTGCTTATGTAGCATTCTCATTTGTGGCGACAGTGAACTTCCTGTTCTTTGCGAAGGGGCTGGGATTCATTTCAGAATATCTGGTATATGATTCACAGCCGACATTCAGCGGTACAGCCAAAATCCTGAATCTGTTGCTGTGCGTAGCTATCGTGGTGGCCCTGTACTTCATTTGCAAATATCTGTACAAGATAATGCCTTACGTCATGATAGTCATGGTAATGGGAGCCGTTGGTCTGATCATCACAAATGGAACAACAACTTCCAAAGTCATTAAGGACGCAGACATCAAACTGGATACCGCTACGCCGATAGAGGAGGCCGAGCCTTTGTTTAAACTGAGTAAGAATGGACAGAACGTTGTCGTGCTCATGATGGACAGATTCATCAGCGTATTCCTGCCATATATTCTTCAGGAACAGCCGCAGCTGGCTGAAAAGCTGGACGGATTCGTTTATTATCCGGACAACCTGACGTTCGGCGGTGTTACATATGAAGCTCTTCCTGCACTTGTAGGAGGCTATGATTATATGCCATACAATGTTAATGCCAGATCTGATGAGCTGCTGATAGATAAGCATTGTGAGGCTCTTAAGGTGCTTCCAACCATTCTTTCAGAGAATGGATTCGAATCAACGATCATCAATCCTGGATATTCAGGCGGATACTTTGCTGATAAGTCAAAGGGCACGTCACCAAGGGATACATATATATTTGATGATATTGAAAACGTTAATGCAATCAATATTGTCGGCGATTACAAGATCAATTATCCTTCAGCATTTACAGACTTTTCAAAGAACAGACAGAATTACAATATGTTCTTCTACAGCGTCATGAAGTCTGTGCCGCTGCTGGCTCAGAACACCATTTATGATGAAGGACGTTACTATACGACTGAAAATAAAGAGGGCACCACAGAAGTATTCCTGCAGACAGTAGCGGAACTTAAGGGCCTGCCTTATTTCACAGAAGTAGTTGAAGATACAGGCAGATATTATATGTATCTGGAGAATGACGCTTCACACTCACCTACGGTGCTGGATCCGAAGACATATGAGCCTGCTTTCGTCAGCGTAAACAACATGCTGGGTGACAGAGCAGCCTCTGTAACAATCGATGGACATACGATGAACTTCGATAATGAACTGACCATTACTCATTACAATGCTGACGTTGCCGCTTTAATGGCAGTAGCTGAATGGCTTGATTATTTAAGGGCAAATGATCTCTATGACAACACCAGGATAATTCTGGTCAGTGACCATGGAACATATAACGAGTTCAAGGCTGACTGGATGCAGGTTACCGATTCATTTAACTGCACCAGATATAATTCATTCCTGATGGTTAAGGATTTCAACAGCTCGGGCACAGGCATTACTGTCAGCGATAAGTTTATGACTAATGCTGACGTACCATATCTGGTATTGGAAGGCTTTGTAGATGATCCTGTCAACCCGTTCACGGGCAATCCGCTGAATGGTGAAGAAATCAAGCATACAGACATGTATGTTACAACCAGAACATATCCGGATCCAAGAACCAAACTGAACACTGCGACCCAGTTTCCGGGCGGCAAGGGCAGATGGTGGTCAGTGCACGACAGCATTTTTGACCCTGCCAACTGGACTCGTCAGAAAAATTACGATACAGATTATTAATTATGACAAACCAGAGATACGACTGGCTGGACCAGCTTAAAGGAATAGCAATGGTATTCATAGTGCTGGGGCACGCAACATTGACTAAGTCGCCGCCCCATGTCATTATTTGCTATGCCTTCCATATTCCTCTGTTCTTTATGATCTCGGGAATGACTGCCAGGGTACACAGAAACAGACATCCTGAAACAGAGAGCATACCTAAGGTTATCTGGACCAAAATCAGGCAGCTGGTAATACCTTACTTCCTGTTAAATATTGCTTTTATACCGGCATATTACTTTAATTTTGCTGTTCTCAGGGGCAAGCATGTGAGCCTGTTCAATCTGCTGTTTGGAATGGTTTATTCTAATCAGGACAGGATGAAGGCACCGACAGATGCCACATGGTTCCTGCTGACATTGTTCCTTGCAGAAATATTATTTGATCTGCTGGAGAGAGTATTTAAGAGGGACAGCGGCAAGATTCTTTTAGCTGGTATTGCTATGGGATTCTTAAGCTATGGAGAATCACTGACAGGTATCAAGATTCTTTACCCGTGGCATTTTCAGGCAGCTCCAATGGCAGTCTTTTTCATGGCAATGGGCTATTGGTTCATGGAGAACAGGGAAAGGGTTGTAGGCGCGTTTGAGGGCATTTTCAATAATAAATGGCTAAGAGCGCTGTGCCTGATAATTGTTTTCGCAGCAGGTGTGCTGTTGGCTCTTAAGAACGGCAAGGTGTCAGTCCCAAGCGGAGTATATAAATCAATTGTCCTGTTTATATTGGCGTTTTTCTGCCTGGCAGGACCGGTAACATATTTCGCCATGTGGCTTAAGCCTTTGTGGATATTCAAGTTTATTGGCAAGAATACGATATTCTTCATGGCTGCGCAGTGTGTAATTATGACTGTATTCATGAAGTTCTCATGGGGCAGTATGCTGCTGGACAAATTCCCATATGTAATGGCCATTATAGTTATAGCAATAATGATCCCAATGAGTATGTTTATTAACAAGTTCCTGCCATTCCTGGTCGGAAAGAAGTACAAGAAAAGGATAAAGACAGATGGCAATAACTAAAGAAAAAATAATCAATAAGCTGACTGAAGGCAGACTTCTCAGGAAGACCGCCCAGAAGATACTGGACGCTCCTGACAGATGGCTAGGCACCGCCTACAGGAAGCATATAGCCAAGAAGACCCCTACAGACCCGAAGAAGGTTATGTTCATAGCTTTCCAGGGTGATTATACCTGCAATCCCAAGTATATCTGTGAGGAATTAAAAAGGCAGAAAGTGGACTGCAATATTGTCTGGATGTCCAGAAAAGCTTCTTCCCTGAGCGGATACAAGATGGAAGAGCCTGAAGACGACGAGCTGGCTAAACAAGTAATAGAATACGGTCAGCCTGCGGAGTCCAATCTGGATATTACCATTGTCAAGAATACCTCTGCTGACTTTTACAGAGAACTGGCGTCTGCTAAAATCTGGATTGCCAATTCTGTCGAATTCTTAAAGCAGCCGACCTATAAGAAAAAAGATCAGGTATTCATCGAGACCTGGCACGGCTCGCTCGGAATCAAGCGCTTCGATGCTTCTGCCAACAGCGGCAAAGGCTGGGTCAGGGCAGCTAAATATACTACTAAAGTATGCGATTACCTGATCTCTAACAGCGATTTCGAAGACGACGTATACAGAGGCAGCTTCTGGCCGACACAAAAGATATGGAGATTCGGACATCCGCGTAATGATATCATCGTTGACCCGGAGAAGAGGGCAGAGATCAAACGCAAGATTTATGAGCATTACGAGATAGAAGATGACGTCAGAATCTGTATGTATGCTCCAACTTTCAGGGATTCACACAGTTTTGACATTTATGATATAGACTATTACAGATTGGTAGCGGCTCTTGAGGCCAAATTCGGCGGCAGATGGAAGGTGCTTCTCAGATTCCATCCGACCGTACGTAAGTATGCAGAGGGCAAGGTGCCTTATGATCCGGAGATCATGGTCAAGGGTACCAGGTACAATGACATGCAGGAGCTCATTGCCGCGACAGATATAGCTATTACAGACTATTCCAGCTGGATTTATGACTTCATGCTGACAGGACTGCCTGGATTCATATTTGCCACTGATATAGCTGATTACATGAATGAGAGAGGCTTCTATTATTCTCTTTATGACACACCGTTCCCGGTCTGCACCAACAACGATGAGCTGATCGAGGCGATCAAGAACTTTGATATGGACGCGTATGCGCAGAAAAATAAAGAATTCCTCGAAGGCAAAGGCTGCGTTGAAGACGGCAGGGCCAGCGAGCGTGTAGTAGAAGAGATCAAGAAAATATTAGGAAATGCTTAGCAGATTTTTCAGAGACTTCAGTAAATATTTTAAATACACAGTAGAGGCTGCGAAGGCAGCGCTCATGTCGGAGGTAGCCAACTCATATCTTAACTGGATATGGTGGGTGCTTCAGCCTATATGCTTTACTTTCATATATGCTTTTGTATTTGGAGCAATCTTCCATACCAGAGAAGAGCACTTTATACCGTTTATCGTTATCGGTGTCGCTGTATGGGATTTCTTCAATGGCATGATGAAGAACAGTGTCAGGATCATCAGATCCAATAAATCCATTATTTCCAAAGTGTACCTGCCGAAATTCATTCTGATACTGGTCAGGATGGGCGTAAATGGATTTAAGATGCTCATATCCTTTATGATTGCGGTTGTAGCTATGATAATCACCGGTGTCACAGTATCGTGGCGGCTGGTGTTTGTCATACCAATAATTATCATCCTCATGCTGTTTAACTTTGCGTTCGGATGCTTCCTGATGCATTTCGGAGTATATGTGGCAGACCTGGAAAATATCGTAGACATAGGCCTGAGAATGATCTTTTATATAACAGGTGTGTTCTACAGCCTGACCAGACGTGTGCCTGAACCATGGGGCAAGTATCTGACATACTGCAACCCAATAGCTTATATAGCGGATGCCATGAGAAAGGTGATGCTGTACCGGGAAACACCAAACCTGTGGATGATGCTCATCTGGTTTGCCATTTCACTGATACTGGCAATATGCGGCATTGTTCTGGTCTATAAGAACGAAAACAGTTACGTTAAATCTATTTAGTCGGAGAGAATATGGGCGAAATTGCACTTGAAGTAAAAGACTTATATATTACCTACAACAGCATGAAGACATATTCTGTCAAGAAGAATCTTCTGCATCTGAAGGGCAGCGAAAAGAACCGCATTGAGGCAGTCAAGGGTGTTTCTTTCGCGCTTGAAAAGGGCAAGATATTAGGAATAGTTGGAAAGAACGGTTCCGGTAAATCCACCATGCTCAAATCAATCGCAGGCATCTTTGCGCCGGACAGCGGCTCTGTGGATCTGCACGGACATTCCATTTCCCTGATGAGCATCGGTGTTGGCTTTAACAATGAGCTGACCGGGCGTGAAAACATCGCTCTGTCAGGT
>JAFRYA010000046.1 GCA_017441295.1 Lachnospiraceae bacterium | reverse complement strand
CTTTATTAAACTATATTTTGCTTCTGAACCAGTTCGATCAGAACTCCATTGCAGTCATGAATGTACATTACCTGGTCGTCACCCATAACTGCCTCCTGCACGATTTCGACATCCTCTTCCATAAACCTGTTTCTGATATCCGCAAGACTGTCGATCGCGAAACATACATATTTGGTTCCTACTGTCTGCAGGTCTATAAACGGCAGGAGCCTTTCTTCAGGGATTTTTTTAGGTTCGTTATATTCAAACAACTCAATCTGATATCCATTCAGTTCAATGTATGCCAGTTTTGTCCTCAAAGGCGGTGAATAGAAAGGTCCTTCGATGAGTTCAAATCCCAAATGTTTTTTATACCACTCTATTGACTCGTCAATGTTGTATGTGCTTATGCTTGTGTGCAAAGCTTTTGTTAAGTTGCCTTTCAAGTTACCTCCTTTCCGCTTAATCCAGGCCCGCTTCTTTGATCAGACCATCGGCAATAAACTGTCCAAGCAGTCTGCAGCCTTCTTCGCTTAAGTGAATTCCGTCCTGATCAAAGAGCTCATCTTCTGTGTAACTTTGGCCTGTAATGTTTTTGAAATACGTTGCCGCATCCATAAGAAGAATGTTTTTATTCTTGGCTGCCCTGTTTATGAAGCCGTTTGCCGCAGCTGTATATGCTGACTTTTCCGCAAATGATGCTGTCGGGTAATTGACCAGATAAACCAGACACCCTTGATTACTCAATCCGTCTATATTTGCTTCCAGAATGCCTTCCGCCTCTTCATCTTCCAGGTAGTTTTCGAGAGTATACATGATGATCACTATGTCTCCCTTTTCACTGAACCCCTTGTAGGAAGTATTGGTTGCTTTTCCTTCCGCATCTCTAAAAGACAATGTTTCAACTTGTATGGAAAGCCTGCTTTCCAACGATTCCTCAAGGCTTTGGAGATATGATGTATTGTCTCCAAGTCCGCTGATCTTAACCGTATCTGTGCCGCCCAGAATATTTGCTATGCTCTGGGCCTTATTGGTTCCGATGCCGGTCACAGCCAGAACAATGACTAAAATAAACACAAGTATAACTACGCCTACCAGAATGAAGGATCTCTGACGGGCAAATTTTTTCTTGGTTTCATCGTCCAACTGATTGTACAGATGCTTGTATGCATCATTAGGACGTTTCTTATAATCTGTTCTGAAATCGTTGTTTTTGAAAAAGTTTCCCATTAATAAACGCTCCTACCAGCTGATCAGTCCACCTGTAATTTCTGAGCTTGGCTTCGGAAATACGTGCTGAGCATAAGCCTCAGGAATCTGCTCATAAGTAAAATTGTGGCTGATGAGCGGTGTAATGTTCAGACGTCCGTGGCTGACCATGTTGAGGTAGACTTTGATATCGTCATCACTGGTCCATGTGTCTTTGTTTCTGTAAGGCTTAAGGTTCCTGTTCATTACAGGCGGCCATACTCCAATGATTTCCAGATCTGCTCTCTTGGTCTTATATGGTCTTGAATTTACATAAGTACCGATTAGGCTTACACCTTTCTGCATAATAGGGTCATCAATAGGAGGCATTGCTTCTCCATGAACCTGTGAAATCATTACCAGACGGCCTCTTTCCGCAATCAGCTCTGCTGCCTGCATAAGAGCGTTTCTGTTGCCTGTTGCTTCGAATATAACCGGAACTTCAATTCCGAGTTCAGCGATAAGCTTTTCAAGTCCTTCAGGATCAGTCTTGGTATTAACAACATAGTCAACGCCCATCTCCTTGGAAGCAGCAAGTTTTTCATCGTGATGACCTGTGATGATAACAGGGCAAGCACCTGCCAGCTTAGCCAGCTGAGCAGTGACAGATCCAACAAAGCCCTCACCCATAACAACACACGGCTCGCCCATAACCAGTCCTGCCTGTCGAATGGCATACATGCCTGTCATTGAAAGGTTCCAGAAGGCAGCCTGTTTCATATCAATATTCTTTGGGCAGAGCGTGCAGTTCAACTCGGAAGTAATGATGTACTGAGCATGCTCAACGGTGGATACAACCTTGTCGCCAACTTTGAATTCAGTAACGCCTTCGCCTACTTCTATTACTTCACCTGCCATGGCATATCCGATATTGGTTGGGAGCGGAACGATAGCTTCATGAAGAAGTCCGCATTCCGTACCCGGACTCATGGCGCTGTACTCTGCTTTGATCATTACCTCGCCTGCTCCCGGATGGCCCAGCTCTTTTTCAGCCAGAACAACCTTGCCAGGATGTGCCTGTGCGTAAATAGTTTTCATTGTTTCTCCTTTCAATCTATTCTGATGTCTGCATTCTATCAGAGCCCTGGTCAAGTGAAAAACACGAATAAAATTGTGAGCTCACAACTAAAATTTTGATTTTTGTCATTTTATTTGGTAAAATCCAAATGGAAACATATAAAAACGTATTAACATAAGCAAAATGAATCAGCTAGATATTTATTGTTTTACATCGATCGCCAGGACCAAGAGTTTTTCTATTACTGCCAGAGAACTTATGATTTCCCAGCAGGCGGTCAGCAATCACATAAAGACACTGGAAGAAGAAGTCGGCTATAAGCTTTTCTTCAGGTATGGTCAGTCCGCAGTTTTAACAAAGGCGGGCGAGCTAATGCTGGAATACTTTATCAAACGCGACCAGCTTGAATCAGATTTTTTCAAAGAGCATAAATCAGAAGATCCCGACGAACCGTTTGTTATCGCCTGGACCCAGTGGGCTGGCTGCCCTGAAATACCGGATAGTATTCTGAAAGGTTTCAGAGAAGAATACCCTGACAAACCTTTCCTTATTGCTGATTTATCTGCTGAAAAGGCCAGAATCGCTCTAAAAGAAAAGAAGATAGACATTCTTTTTACTTCTCAATATTCTGCTGAGTATATGTCTACTTCCTGGGAGCACTCATTCCTCTGCACTCAGGAAATCTGTCTGATACGCAGCAAACGAATTGAATATGATGAAAGTGAACTTGATAAATACCCGTTCTTTGCCGTGCCTGCAGGAGAGACCAGCAGACAGACAATTATTGACCGTGCCAAATCCACCTGCGAAAAAATGGGTTTCGTTCCTCGTCAGGTAACTGTATGCGACGACCTCGGATC
Organism: Lachnospiraceae bacterium; assembly: GCA_017441295.1. Lineage (GTDB taxonomy): Bacteria > Bacillota > Clostridia > Lachnospirales > Lachnospiraceae > RGIG5612. The sequence continues at coordinate 14,476 of JAFRYA010000046.1, read as the reverse complement.
AGCTTATCTGAATGTGATCGCCAATGACGGTCTTTCCTTTGGAACAGGAAATATGAGAGCGGATGTTTCAAGCAGTTTTGTACTTACTAATACAGGAGTTTATTCAGACTATATTATGTGCAGCCCTTTCTATCCTCTTAAGCCTAATGTGGTTTTGTTTAAGGAATATGTAAAGAAGCAGATAGTCAAACTCCCGCACAGGCAGTTAAAGGAGGCAGGACAATGAACCAGATACAGTTAGACTGCTTTATTGCTGCTGCATTAAATGGCTCCATATCGACTGCTGCCAAGAGTTTATTCCTGTCCACACAGGTTGTAAGCCAACATATCCAGCGTCTGGAGGCGGAGCTTGGCAACACCCTTTTCATACGAACCAAAAATGGCGTCTCTTTAACTAAATATGGTCAGGATTTTTTCAACCTGGCTGCAGATTGTTCAGTTCTCTATTCTGACACACGCAGAAATATTGAAGAGACATACCATGACATGGCATCTTCGCTTAATATCGGTATTTCAGAATATATTGATTATATGGGTGAGATTGCAGCCCCTCTTCTCAGCTTTACTGATTCTCATAATAATATTGTTATAAAAGGCAACCATTACAAAAGCAGCGATCTCTTAAGCAGTATTGAATCCGGTGACCTGGATATTGCCATCATCCCAGACAGCCAGATTGTCTCAGGTGGTGACTTTGAGGTTGCTCCATTTGCTAAAGAGAATCTCCATATGTTCATCAATGCCGAAATTGATGATAAAAACAAAGATAAAATAGTAATAGGCAGCAAGGAGCTGAATAGACTCTGTGACACACTGCCCCAGCTTAATACCAGCTATGGGGTATGGACCAGTAAGGAATGGGCTGAGGTCTCATCTCATATGAGCAATTCACAAAACTATGACCCGAAATCGTTTTATGAACTTCCAAACTTCCGCTCTGTAGTTGCCAGTCTGAAATACATACCCGCTTACGCAGTATCAGATCTGAATTTCGGCTACCCAATTGATGAATCCATTTTTCATACTCCGCTCAACACTGAAACATGGGTGTGCTGTGTATGGTATAAGAGAAATGAAAACCGGCTGATAAAGGAGTTTTCCGATCATTTAATAAAATATTATTCATAATTTGTCAGTTTTTATCCTGTTTTTATCATTTTTCATCATAGAATCTGATATTTATGTGTGGCATAATCGGTTTCAGCAATAAACCAATGGCCACACATTTTTTTATGGAGGTATAAAAATGAAGAAACTGGAAATACTCAGCACACAAGTTATCAATGACTACACCACTACTGCTGTTGCTTCAACCGTAATATCAGCAGAATATGCATACGACGGTGCAAAGGAAAGCATCTCTGCTCCTGAAGGGAAGGTACTTGTTCTCGTTGTTGATAAAGCTCAGAGAGATCTGATTCCGGGATCATGCTACGATGTGGAAGACAGTTATGAGATCGTTCCTGTAGCAGTCACCCGTATCGGCGGCCCGAGCGCAGCCCCATGGATCGGAGCAAAAGAAGAAGAAAAGGCGACATATTACTTCCGCCAGGGACTCCTTGTTGACGGAGGAAAGATTGTTGATAATGCATCCGTAACAGATATAATCGCTGATGGCAGCTATGATGAAAAAAGTGCTGAAGGTGTAACCGTTAAGGCTCTCGGAACACATTTCAACGGTATTCTGATCGACAACGGTTCTTCTTTCAAAATCAGTGATTCCAAACTCTATGCATATGGTGACGGCGGCGATGACCTCGCAGGCTGGGGCGCCACAGTTATGGCTGATAACAAGTCTGAACTGGAGATTTCCAATTCTTATATTGAGAATGCAGGAGCTATCCGCTGCGCTCTCTATGTAGACAATACCTCCATCGCAAAAGTTAAAGATACAGTTATCTATACAAAAGAAACCCCTGATACATATGATGGATTTGCCAACCTCACACCAGGCATGATGAAACGTGTTCCTTTCGCGCTGGGTATGGAAGGCACCATCCGTTCACTCAATGTCATGGCTGACGGCCAGGGCAAGTTCAAAGACTGCATCGTTGTCTCAACAGGATGGGGCGCTCTTTCAACAGACTCCGGCACAGCATATGACATATGCGGAACCTATGCGCTTGAGGCTGAAGATACACTCGGAGGCATCGGTACTCTTGAAGTAGCTCAGGATGGCAAAGATTATACGGCAGTTAAGGAAGTTAACGGCGTTAAGTACGGCTTCACAGTCGGCGGATCCGGCTATGTTACTTATGCAGACTCCGGCATCCACAATATGTTCAAAAATGTGGAGTTCTACTCTCCTGACTATATCCAGGTAATGGGTTCAGGCCGTTCCGGATCAACTTATATTGATTCTTATCTGCTTTCAGGTCACACAGCTTTTATGACTCAGCAGACAGGCGGCGGCACATTTGAACTTACAAATACTAAACTTGATACCGTTGACGCATTGATCCAGATGAAGTCCGGCGCAGCCAATACAGGCTTCAGCAATATAGTTGTTGACAACTGTGAGATTAATTTCAGCGGAACTTCAACCAGGGATGATGACGGCATCCTGGCAGAACTCATCGAATCCGATGATGCAGGCAACCCGGGTATCACCACCTATACCATCAATGACACACCGGAAGAGGCTGTCCTGACCAAGAGCTCTGTATCAGATTCCTCAGCCACATTTAAGAACGGCACATACAAGGGCAACATATACAACAGCATTTATAACTACCGTCAGGCTCTGAATGTCACATTCGAAAATTCTGCTTTTACAGGAAAGATTTCCTCAACAACAGCGGTTCATGTTGACCTGGAAGGCCAGATGGTTCCGAATGGCACAGTCCTGAACGCATTTATGGGCTCAAAGGAATACGATCACTGCAATTATGCAGCAGAAAAAGGCGGTATGAACGGCGATGCTAAGATAATAGGACGCTTCAGGCACACTGCATCACCAATGCTGAACAATCTGATCAACGTAACTCTGGTTAATTCCAAGTGGAATGTTACAGCGGATGGTTATATCAATTCGCTTTCCATTGATGCAATGACTGATCTGACCGCTGATAGCCCTGTAACCGTTTATACAAAGGCCTTCGCTGTTGAAGGCAAGGCTTATGAGAGCGGTGATTACCAGACAGGCAGCGTCACTATCTCTGTTGATACAACTGAAGTCGAGATTCCGGATAATGGTGTTGTTGATGCAGGTCAGACCTATGGAAACGTTGTATATACAATAACAGCAGTTGGCGAAGACGGCCGTTTTGATTCAGAGTCAGTCAAGGTTAAGCGCCAGAATTACGTGGACGGCAAGCTCTACTTCACTCTGACTCCTTGCGAAGGTTATGAGATTGTATCCATGGTTTCTGAAGGTGGTGAGATTGCAGATAATACTGCAGGAGGTGAAATGGAAATCTATGAGAAAGTCCTTGCTCCTTCTGAAGGGGTAAAAGAAATGAGCATCACTGTTACGGTCAGATAATCATTAAAACTCAGCCGCTACGGAATAATTACCGTAGCGGCTCTTTTTATATTTTTATTTTAATGCTAAAATGTTTTTATGAATGATGAGAATGTGCCAAAAACAGATATAGATTTTTCAAGCCGTTTCGCGGTGGGTGTCTGCGTTCGTTATGAACCCGCTGCAGTCGTTTCCATGCCTGAATGTATTGAGCTTTTTGGCTGGATTGCTGAATGTTTCAGTGCTGCAGGTATTGGTAATGAGTTTGACCGAAATGCTGACGAAATCCGCATTTTATGCTCTTTTAATCTTGTGGACAGGGATTCATTTCCTGATCTGTATATTAAGCCAACCTTGCTTAAAATAGAGCGTGATTTAAGTTATAAATGCATATATGGTATCGGCCTGATTGCTGCGAACAGACTGCATATTGAGGAATCACTACAGACATCAAGTGAGGCCTGCGATATGTATTTCTTTGAGGAAGGGCGTTTCTTCGAATATCAAAAGATCAAGAGGCCATATTCCATTTCGTTTGATGAATATGAAAGCCGTTCAGAAGAAGCCTTTAAGGCCATTCTGGCCAAACAGCCTGATACACTTGATAAAATCGGAAGATGTCTGGATCTCATACGTGACATACATTATGGCAACAAGCAGGCCGTAATAATGCGCGCAATGAATTTCACCGGTGAGCTTGCGTCCAGACTCCACAGATATAATCTGCTTGGCGCTGACTTCTATAAAATGCAGGATAAACTTCAGGAAAAAGTGCTGGTTTCAGTGACCTTCCCTGAACTCAGGGAAACCATTATGGCCTACTATCGCTCTCTTCTGGCAGATATAAACAGCCGAAGCCGCACTGGCCGCAAGACCATGGTCGAGCAGGTTAAAACCTATATCCGTGAGAATTACATGGAAGATATCTCAGCAGAAGATCTGGCTGCCATAGCCTGTGTAAGCCCTGGCTATTTCAGCCATATGTTCAAAAATGTTACCGGCCAAAGTTACAAAGCCTTCCTGACTGATGTGAGAATGAATGCGGCGGTTGAGCTGCTGCTTTCCTCTGACCTTCGTCTCTACGAAATCAGTGAAAAGGTCGGATATAATAATGTAAGAAATTTTACAGAAGCATTTACAAAGAAATACAATGTGGCTCCAGGAGAATATAGAAAGCAGTATCAAAAACTCTAATTAATTATTCTTTTTTCCGTCTCAGCAAACGCCAAAAATAATATAAAAAAGAGCCCGCATCAGCGGGCTCAAATTTATTAAGCTGTTGGTAATTTGAATGAACTCTTGAGAGATACAATCCTGTTGAATACCAGATGTTCCGGAGTGGAATCTTTAGGATCCACTGCGAAGTAGCCCTGGCGGACGAACTGGAAATTGTCGCCCGGTTTGGCTTCAGCCAGCGCAGGCTCAACATAGCAGCTGTCCATCACTGTAAGAGAGTTTGGATTGATATTTCTCTCTTCATCAACTAACTGCTCGTAAAGTCTTGCAGTAACCTTAGTTGCATGGCGGGCACTTACCCAGTGAATGGTTCCTTTAACCTTACGGCCTTCGAAACCGCTTCCGCTTCTGGTTTCAGGATCATATGTCACATGAACCTCTGTAACTTTACCATCTGCATCCTTTACATGGCTTGCATATTTAACAAAGTATGCATTCATAAGTCTGACTTCATTTCCAGGGAACAGACGGAAGTATTTCTTTGGAGGCTCCTCCATGAAGTCTTCTCTGTCAATGTAGAGTTCTCTGCAGAATGGCACTTTACGGCTTCCCATCTCCTCATTCTCAGGATTGTTTACTGCATCAAACCATTCAACCTGATCCTCAGGATAATTGTCGATTACAACCTTAATCGGGTCTAAAACAGCCATATAACGAGGTGCCTTTGGCTTGAGGTCTTCTCTCAGGCAGTACTCAAGCATAGCATAGTCTGATGAACTCTGTGCCTTGGCAACGCCTGACAGTTCGATAAACATGCGGATGGATTCCGGTGCGAAGCCTCTGCGGCGTAAAGCTGCTATGGTAACCAGTCTCGGATCATCCCAGCCGTCTACGACGCCTTCTGCAACCAGCTGCTTGATATATCTTTTGCCGGTGATAACGCCGGTCAGGTACATCTTGGCAAACTCGATCTGGCGCGGAGGCATTTCAAAGCCTACATTCTGTACAACCCAGTCGTACAGTGGTCTGTGATCTTCGAACTCCATGGTGCAGATGGAATGAGTTACGCCCTCAACAGCGTCCTCGATCGGATGAGCAAAGTCGTACATCGGATAGATGCACCACTGGTCGCCTGTTCTATGGTGTGAAACATGGGCAACGCGGTAGATGACAGGGTCTCTCATATTCATGTTTGGAGAAGCCATATCAATCTTGGCCCTCAGAACACGTGCTCCGTCAGGCACGCTGCCGGACTTCATCTCTTCAAAGAGTGCGAGGTTCTCCTCAACGCTCCTGTTCCTGTAAGGGCTGTCCTTACCAGGCTGCTCGTATGAACCTCTGTATTCCTTTATCTCATCAGCTGACAGATCGCATACATATGCCTTGCCTTCCTTGATGAGCTTAACTGCTGATTCGTACATTACTCCGAAATAGTCAGAAGCGAAGTACAGTCTGTCCTCAAAATCAGCACCCAGCCACTTTACATCCGCGGTAATGGATTCAACGAATTCCACATCTTCCTTTGTAGGATTGGTATCGTCGAAACGCAGATTGAAAGTGCCGTTGTATTTCTGGGCAAGACCATAGTTAAGAAGTATCGACTTGGCATGGCCGATGTGCAGATATCCGTTCGGTTCAGGCGGGAATCTGGTTGCCACATGGTCGAATCTGCCGTTTTCAAGGTCTTTGTCAATCTCTATCTCTATAAAGTTTTTTGAAACTGTTGTTTTCTCTTCCATATGTGTCCTTAATAAAAAACAGGGCGCGGTAATTAAACTCGCGCCCGTTATTTTCTGATAATTACTGTAATGCTGCCTTTGCAGTCTCTGCGAGTGCTGCGAATGCAGGTGCGTCGTTAACAGCGAGCTCAGCGAGCATCTTTCTGTTCATTTCTACGCCTGCGACCTTAAGGCCGTGCATCATCTTGCTGTATGATAATCCGTTAATACGAGCTGCTGCATTGATACGTGCGATCCAGAGCTGTCTGAACTGGCGCTTTCTCTGCTTTCTGCCAGCGTATGCGCTGGTGAGTGCTCTCATAACTGACTGCTTAGCGATTCTATACTGTTTTGATCTGGCTCCTCTATAACCTTTAGCCAGCTTTAATGTTCTATTATGCTTTTTCTTGGCATTTAAGCCGCCTTTAATTCTTGCCATTGTTTATTCCTCCAATCACGCTCTTACAGGTATGGTAAAAGCTTCTTCATGTTCTTTACATTTGTGGCATCAGTCATAGTTGCCTTACGTAAGTTACGTTTTCTCTTTGTGGTCTTCTTTGTTAAAATATGGCTCTTGTAAGCCTTGTTTCTCTTAAGATTTCCGGTTGCAGTCTTTTTGAAACGTTTTGCTGCAGCTCTTTTAGTTTTTACCTTTGGCATGTCTATTCCTCCTAATATTATTTACTATCTTTTCTGGACAAGGAACATAACCATGTTCCTTCCTTCAACCTTCGGTGCCTTATCAACAACGGCGATGTCCTCCATCAGCGCAGCAAAATCATCAAGGATGTGCTTGCTGTCCTGCATGTGTGCCATTTCCCTGCCCCTGAATCTCAGGGCAACCTTGACCTTGTCGCCATGTTCAATGAACTTTCTTGCCATGTTCGCCTTTGTCTTGATATCGTTGAGATCGATATTCGGAGACAAACGGATTTCCTTAACTTCGATAACCTTCTGTTTCTTCTTGGCTTCTTTCTCTTTCCTTGCCTGCTCATAACGGAACTTGCCGAAATCAATGATCTTGCAGACAGGCGGAGCGGCCTTAGGAGCGATCAATACCAGATCCAGTTCAGCTTCAGCTGCCAGTCTCCTGGCTTCCTCGATGCTTACAACACCGATCTGCTGACCTTCTTCACCGATCAGTCTGACCTCTTTCTCCTTGATCTGTTCATTAATTAAATTGTTGATACTTTTTCACCTCCCGGTTCGGCATCCCTGCCAGTGATACTGTCTCCCAAAAAAGAAAGACAGCTGAAAGAGCTGTCCACAAAATCCAAGATCAGATAACACATCTTAGAAATATTAACCTGCGTGCGCCCCTGCGACGAGGTGAGAGTGGATACTCTTCTTTCTTTACAACAGTGGTACTTTAACATCAGTTGCCTGATATGTCAACACTTTTCTTTATTTATCAGTGATAAGAATATCTGTCTTCATATCAAGGTCTGTATGCGGCACCTCATCAAGCAGCTGAAAGTCATAACACAGTGCCACTTTGATGAATTCCGTATCTGGATGCGATGCGAAATAACGGTCATAATAACCTCCGCCGTATCCTACACGGTTTAATTTATAGTCAAAGGCCAGGCCCGGCATAAGAACCAACATTCTCTTTTCATTCGCTATTCTGTCCGGGCCGGCCTCCAACAGGCTGCATTTAGGTTCAGGAATGCCCATGACTCCGCTCTCCAGATTGTCAAAGGAATCTATATAAACAAATTCCATCCTCTCTTTATCGATGACCTTGGCTGCAGCTATCCTTTTGCCATCGGCCCAGGCCCTACGGATTATCGCGTCTGTCCTGACTTCCTGATTATAGGAAATATAACACAATATAACGTCGCTTTCCTTATATTCTTTCAATTTTAAGAATTTGTCACATAAAACAGCAGACCTCTCTTCTATTTCCTGAGCACTCATCTGCTGCTTCTGTTCTTTTATATACTTTCTGATTTCTTTCTTATCCATTATCTTTTCGATGAAAACTTAACCAGCATGAGTTCTACACCGAGCTGGTCGCTGATCAGGCCGGATTTAATCTTCATATCCGTGTCAGCGATATATTCAAGGATCTCCTCAACTTCCTTCATCCTGAATCCGGAGCGCAGGAATCCTTCTGCCCTTTCAATCACGAATTTATTCTTTCCCAGCGCCTGTGCGGTCTCCTGGGTATTCAGCCCTTTATTCCTCAGTTCCGCAGTCTGAAGCATGGTCCGGAACTGACCTCGGATCATTGCCAGAATGTACAGCGGGTGTTCCTTGTTCTCAAGCAAGTCATAGTATTTAGCCAGAACGCCCTTTGTGTTGCGGGAGCTCATGGCATTAAGCATATCAAATATCTTGGACTCGGTCTCTTCGCTGGATATGGCTTCAACATCAGCTATCCTGATAACTTCACTGTCGCCTGCATAAGCGAGCAGCTTTTCGTATTCCTGCCTGAGTTTGTCATAGTCTGTGCCTACCTGCTCTACCAGCATTCTGAGCGCTGAACGTTCGGCTTTCTTGCCTTCCTTCTCAAATCCTTTCTCCAGCCATCTGATTACGGTGTCTTCGTCGTCCTTGCCGCACTCAACGACCTTGCCCATGGATGCAATGTCTTTATAAATCTTTTTCTTTTTGTCTACCGTATCTTCAAAGAAAGCCAGACATGTGGTCTCAGGCAGGCTATCCAGTATCTTCTGGATGGCAGCGTCTGAAGATGAATCTGAAATATCTGCTGCCTCGGCCGTCTCTGCCTCGTCAGACTCTTGGTCCTTTTTCTTTCTCCTTGACTTGAATACGCCGGAATTCTCTACGACCACAAGACGCTTGTCAGCGAAAAAAGGCATTGTAACAACGCTGTCATAAACAGCGCCAAAATCAATGCCTGCACCCTCAAAGTACGCGTAATTGATCTCGTTACCGCCTACAACAGCGTTTTTTAGTTTATCTTTATAAATTCTCTTCTTGTAGTTTTCCTCACCGTAGTAAAGATAAACCTGCGCGATGTCGTTCATCTGTATTATCTGTTCCTAAGTTCCTCAACAGTCTTAGCTATCTCAGGCTGGTACATTTCCATGAGTTCCTTCCAGTCATCCTCATACTCGAAGCATATGTCATCTGAATCCTCTGCGTTCTGGATTCGCTTTACATAGCCGTCCAGCATGTCGAAATCCTTCGCATAGCAATGGAAGCTGTTGGCTCTGTGGGAATATGTGCCTACCTCAACGCCCAGTTCGTCCGCGATCATCTTCTGCTGAAGGATCAGCGCGAAAGCGTTCATAAATGTGGCCTTGCATGCGTCATTCGAACGGAACAGTACTTTGCTGTGCAGCCTGCCTTCGCGGATGAAATACTGGATATGCTGGAGACATGCCGGGTCATCAGACTCCGAGTCTATTCTCCAGTCCCTGACTAATATGACAGCCCTGCGGCTGGATGGGTTTCTCTTCAGTTCTTTGATCACGAATGGGATCTGCTCTTCCATTCTCTGGTGATATGTATATGCCCAGTTGCCTCTCTCGACCTCAAAATCAAGGATGCCGTATAACATCTCCTGACGGTACTGCTCGAGTTCACGCGGCCCGCCGATAAACAGCTTGCTGATCATAGGCTCAGAAAGCGGGTTCAGCACGACCATGGTCATTGATACTTCCTTCTGAGTCGTGTTCCAGTCATCACAAGGATAAATATGTCCGTCAGCTGCCAGCTCTAAAAGTGCCTTGTGATATGCCTCAGGGAGGTTCTCACCATATACCATGCATTCACGTACTCCAAAATCATTAGTTCCCAACATGTATTACCTCCTATGCTCTTCTTTCTGTTTAATACTAACACAGTTTGCGCTAATTTGGAATAATTATATAACTTGCCAAAGCGCCAACAGCGCCCGTCAGCATGCACGGTGCAAGAGGAACACGTCTGAACATAAAAAGCGGAAATAAAGCCATAATCAGCGCTAAAAAAACCGCTTTCAGGAACATTTCCGTACCAAATCCCGCAGCTATCAGTGAAAACAGGTACATATCGCCTTCACCCAACGTTTCTTCTTTGAATATCCTGCCGGCTGCCGCCCTGATAACTGACAAAGCAATGAAAGTAATCACGGCTTCAACGATATAAAACTTTTCCGGAATAATAAACATTCCTGCCCAAAAAATAAGTATTACCCATGCCGGTATTGCTCTGTCCTTAATATCATAATCTGCTGCCAAACCCAGGCTGATGATCACTAAAGCTTCTTTTATCACAGTTTGGTCTCCAATCTGATTTCTCCATCCATATTCACAATGACAATGATTTCTCCATTCTCTGCTGTGCAGTAAATATCTGCACCTGCCTGCTCCAGCCTCTGCAATATCTCTGAATGGGGATGTCCGTACTGATTATTTACTCCTGCGGAAATAACTGCGATTTCAGGGCTGACGATATTAAGAAAAGCTTCCGACGTGGCATTTCTGGAACCGTGGTGCGCAACCTTAAGCAGGTCATATTCATATAGGTCCGGCCATTTGACCAGGTATTCCTTTTCAGCAGGCAGATCGCCGGTGAACAAGGCGCTGAACGAGCCAAAGCTCACCTTCGCAACAGCTGAGTAATCATTGGTCTCATTTGAATAAAACCCTTTGCCTGGATATAAAAAATCGATTTTAATTGTCCCGTCATCCAGCGCCACTCCTGAATATGCGTCCCCCATCTCTATATTTGAATCTGCGCAGACTGATAACAGCTCACGGTATTTTTCGTCTTCCGGAACAAATGGGATCAGAACCTTTTTAATATCTACTCCACATGAAGGACTCTTCAGAATGTCCATAACACCTGACATGTGATCTGTGTCCGGGTGTGTTATGATCGAGCAGTCGATCCGTGAAATGCCCTCGTATTTCAGCGCAGATACCAGACGGTATTTGGCCAGGCTGTCAACATCTGTAGAGCCTCCGTCGATCATATATATGCTGCCTGAAGGCGACTTGATCACTATGCAGTCTCCCTGCCCCACGTCCAGGAACATGATTTTAAGCGAATCCGGCCGTGTGCGGACCAGCAGTATCAGCGACAGAGACATGCAAAGGCCCAGGATTGCCGCTGCTCTGACAATGGGTCTTTTATATTTTCCGAATAATTTTTTATATTTCTTAATAACTGCCAGCGCAGCTATCAGCGCAGCATAGAATAGTATGATGCGCCACACCTCCGGTTTACCTGTCACAAATGTACTGAATGGCAGATTCGAACCCAGAATGCAGAGCATCTCAGCGAATCGCAGCAGAAACGCTCCTGTTCCCAGGATGAACCGGCTGATGACAATACTCAAAAATCCAGCCAGTCCGCCCGACAGCACACTGACCAGAATGTATTTCATCAAAGGAATGACGATAATATTCAACAATAATGAGTACGTCGGTATTTCATAATAGTTAGATGCCGTAACCGGAAGCAGGCTGACCGTCACAGCCATTCCCGATGCTGCGGCTCTGATAAACGCGCCTCCGCCTGTAAAACGTGAAAACACCCTGCCGGTAACTGCTATCGACAAAACTGCTGTAAACGACATAACAAATCCTGTATTGGTAATAAAGAACGGATTAGCTGACAGAATAATGATTGCTGCGATAGATGCCGAGTTCAGCATATCCACAGTCTTCCCCAGGCCGATGCCGCAGATACTGAACAAAAACATTATGACCGCCCTCAGGACGGAAACTCCGAATCCGCACATTATACAGTAAAGAATCATACAAGCTGAAGACACAAGCGCAGAGGGCAGAAATGTAGTGAATCTCCTTATCAGTCTGAACAGACCCATGCCCAGAATAGATATATGAAGCCCGGAAATGGCCAGAATATGGATTATTCCGCCGCTCCTGTATATATTTCCGATTGTGTCTGAAAGCCCGCTTCTGTCCCCGACTGAAATTGACGAAAAGATTCCTGCCAGGCTGCCGGTACCAAACACCCCTTCACCATCTCCGGCTGCCTCCTCAAAAACCCCGGTCAGTCTGCTTCTGAGCAGATACATCAAATGTCCGGGTATATTTATCGATGCGTCAGTCACCTGCGAGTGAATTCCCTGCACCATGTAAAATATGCCCAGCGAATAATAGTATTTCTTCTCATCGTAGTTGCCGAAATTTCTGGCTGTCTCATATTCATCCAGCTTGCCCGAAGCCTGGATAATATTGCCCGTATTGATCATCTCTGCCCCCGCGGACCTTTTCAGTACCAAAAGCGTGTTGCCGCAAGGGCTGCCGTCTATCAGGGCATCCTTAAGAAATAAGTATCTGTGTTTTTCTTTGTCTTCGATTTTGTATACCCTGCCCTTAACGATCACAGTGCTGCCATATCCCGCGCTGATGCGTGGGATGAAGATACCCGGCCACAGGGTAACCAAAAGATATGCAGTAAACGCCAGAAAAAGCGCCGCTGCAAACAGAGGTCTTTTGAACATATTAAGTGATTATTCTATATCAGTCTTTCTTCTCCAGATTGATATTATGAGAGAGAGGCTTGCTGAGATCCATTACGGAATGAAGCATAATATCAGAAGCACCATCTACCATGAACTGGACAGATGATACATATGGAAGCCTGCAAAGAGAATTTACAACGGAATAAATCATCAGCTCGTCACTGACCACCTGCGGCTGCTCCAGAAATCTGCTGTCAAAATTTACATAGCAGACATAGTCGGTTGTGACAATGCTGATCAGTTCGAGATCTTTTGAAAGCGTCCTGAGCATGGTCGGGTCTGAAGGCCCTTCAATGATCTGGCGGACGATGTATTCCTCCATTGAGGAATTGTTTTTGCTGATTGCGAAATGATATGTTGCAGGAACAAGGGCCGTGCCGGTCTCGTCAGCAAAATACAGAGTCAGGTCTGTCTCCTGCTTCAGCATGCCCTCTTCCGTTAAGAGTACGTTTACAAACGAATCCGCGGTCATAACGCCAATGACCTTGCCGTTGGTATCCGCGATCTGTTCGCCTTCAACTGTGAAGACGACGCCATTGATGCCGTTGACCTGGATTACAGTCAGAACTACTGATGCCCTCAAGATGATTTCCTGAACGTTGGTCATATCCAGATACTCGCGGCTGAAATCCATTGACAGAATGCCGTCAGAATTAACGACGAAATCATTTACTTTGACATTTTCAGGTTTGGCTGAGTAATAGCTGTTATCATCAATTTCCGCGTCAAACATCTGATAAAGCAGATCAACAACCAGTGAGTACATGTCTTTTGTGGTAGATGTGTCAACGTATTCGCGGTAAATGATGTCATCAGCATCGGCATTGGAGTAATAAACCAGATAAGCCTTGCCGGAGCTGCCGTTTCTGCACGCGCCAAGGAAAAGCATCATAAATGCCATTAGTGTAACCAGTATTAAACTAATGATTTTCCTGCCTTTTCTCATGCCTTCTTAATATGTGTCAGAGGTATCTTGACAACAAACTTGGTGCCGATACCCTCATCTCCTTCAACAGTAATGATGCCGTTATGTGAGAGGACGATCCTCTTGGTGATCGCCAGTCCAAGGCCTGTGCCTCCTGTAGCCCTGTCTCTGGCCTTGTCTACCCTGTAGAACCTGTCAAAGATATGCTCCTGGGCAGCCTTCGGAATACCGAAGCCGTTATCCTCTATTGTTATATAGAAATATGTCTGGTCCGCGTTCAGTGAAACATGAACCCAGCCCTCAACGTTGTTGTACTTAACAGCATTCTCAATAAGATTGAGCAGCGCCATTGACAGTCTGACCTCATCTACTTCAGCCACGATCGGTCTGAAAGTCTCCATGATCATTTCAATGTTCTTCTTTTCAGCCAGCGGCCTGACCAGCTTCATGGTGGATTCAACCAGATTGTTGATGTTTACTGAAGTGATGTTCAGCGGCTGCGCAGAATCGTCATCCAGTTTAACCAATGTGAGCAGGTCGGAAATGATAGCGTTTTCTCTGTCAATCTCATTTGAAAGGTCGCCCATGAACTCTCTGTACATCTCAGCAGGCACATCCTCCTGCATCAGCAGTGAGTCGCACAGAACCTTCATGGAGGTCAGCGGAGTCTTGAGCTCGTGGGATACGTTGGAAACAAATTCCTGACGGGATGTCTCGAGCCTGTTAATTCTGTTGAGCATTTT
>JAFRYA010000045.1 GCA_017441295.1 Lachnospiraceae bacterium | reverse complement strand
TGGGTTCGAATCCCATCCTCTCCGCGAAACAAAAAAGAGGTACCAGTGGTACCTCTTTTTTTGTTTCACTTGGTTAGGGGATGGGATTCGAACCAGGAGGGAGGAGCTGCGGCATGCGAATATGGTCTGGCAGAGATTTTCTGATGATTTATTGATTATCTGCGCCTTTTTCACTCTTTTTGGACTGCTTAGGCGCAGATTATGAATGAAAACCTGGATTATATATGTATGAAACGCTTTTAGGAGGTCAAAAAGGCGCAGAATCCAACCGCTTTACATAGAGAATCTGCGCTGAACAGATGGGGGAGGCCTGAGAATCTGCGCCAAGCAGTTGCAAAGGCATTAAAATGACACCTAAACTAACTTTTTTCCACAGCTTACGGATTCTGTTGTAAAATAATAAAATCAAAAAAGGAGGACGAATCATGGTTTATCGGCGGCTCCCTTTTGAAGAATATTTTATAAATACGAGCGAGGATTTCACGCATACCGGACAGGTCACCTATCCGGTCAAATATGTTGCGCTGAAATATAACACGACCAGGCTGGGCGAGATGCTCGGGCTTTCACATGAGGTGAACTACGAAATCCACTATGAGCCGGAGCGCGATGTTATCCAGATGCATTTCCAGCGCACGTGCGGCACAATTGACTGGATTGCGAACGTGTTTGAATTTGCCAGCCGATACTATACAGCCATCGATTTTGAGGGTGAACCTCTCCAACTCCGTGTGCATCACGGCTGGGGCAACATGTATATTGCGGTCAAGAGAATAGTGAGAGAAGAGTGGGAGAAACTCCACAATGAGCATCCGGATGCAGCGACGGAAATCCTGGGATGGTCCATGGGCTCAGGCATTGCATCTCTGTGCTGTCAGGATCTGAATTACAATTTCGGAGTTAAGCCGTATCTGTATACCTTTGGAAGCGTTCGGCCGTTTAAGAGCACTCCGCTTAATAAGAGAAGGATGCGCAAATATTTCACAACTCTGTACACAGACTGCGCAAACTTTGCAGATATCAATGACATCATCTCATATCTGCCGCCATTCCGCGGATTCATGATGATACGCCGCGTCGATCTGGGTACAAACCTTAAACGTTCGGTACGCAGGCTGGTCCATCCGCTGAAATATCATGTGCATTATGATACACCTCAGCTGTATGAAAACTACAAAGCGTATAATCCAAAAGAAAGCCCTGATGCGAAAAAGCGGAGAAACAAACGTCAAATAACCCGTGAGCTTAAGTGATCAGAGGAAATAAAATGAAAAAATAATCAAATTCATATCATTATTTATGCTGCTGGCGTTAATCCTGGCGGGCTGCTCACAGAAAGCCCCGGAAGAAAATACGGATGCTACAGCGGAAACTGAGTCAACACCTGAAGCAGCTCCTGAATGAAAATGATCTGGAAAAGAATATGGAGAAATGCATCAGAAAAGCCAGCGCACGGCTTTCATATATTACACCAGACGTGCTTTTGCTTTGGATAGCAGCAAGACCTGGGAGGATATTATAGGATCAGCTGAATGGAAGTAATCCGGTGCAAACAGAGATTAAAAGACAAGGCGAGGGGGCCTTGTCTTTTTTTTATACTATTAAAGTGTTTATTTCAGGGTGGAAATTTGACAGATTCCGTGTTATAAATACAATGGCAAAAATTGAGCACACTTGTTACATTTGCTATTATACTCATTTGTTTTAGGAGGTTTTATATATGAGCAGAAAATGGGTTTATCTTTTTACTGAAGGCAACTCAAACATGAGAGAGCTTTTAGGTGGAAAGGGTGCTAACCTGGCAGAAATGACCAACATCGGTCTGCCGGTTCCCCAGGGCTTTACCATCACAACAGAAGCCTGCACCCAGTACTACAAAGATGGCGGAGAGATCAATGATGAGATCAAAGCTCAGATAGAGGAGTACATTACAAAGGTTGAAGAGATCACAGGCAAGAAGTTCGGAGACAGAGAGAATCCTCTGCTGGTTTCAGTCCGTTCAGGCGCACGTGCTTCCATGCCGGGTATGATGGATACCATCCTGAACCTGGGACTTAATGAAGACGTTGTTGAGACTCTTGCTGAGAAATCAGGCAACCCACGCTGGGCTTGGGACTGCTACCGTCGTTTCATCCAGATGTATTCTGACGTTGTAATGGAGGTAGGCAAGAAGTATTTCGAAGAGCTTATCGACAAAATGAAAGCAGGCAAGGGCATCACTCAGGACATCGACCTGACAGCTGATGATCTGAAAGAACTTGCAAATCAGTTCAAGTATGAATACAAATTAAAAGTTGGAACAGACTTCCCGACAGATCCTAAGGAGCAGCTCTACGGAGCTATCAAGGCTGTATTCCGCAGCTGGGACAACCCGCGTGCTAACGTATACCGCCGTGACAACGATATCCCTTACAGCTGGGGTACTGCAGTAAACGTTCAGTCCATGGCATTTGGTAACATGGGCGATGACTGCGGCACTGGTGTTGCATTCACACGTGACCCGGCAACAGGCGAGAAGGGTCTCTTCGGTGAGTTCCTGATCAACGCACAGGGTGAAGATGTTGTGGCAGGCGTTCGTACACCTATGCACATCACTGAAATGGAAGAGAAATTCCCGGAGGCTTTCGCACAGTTCGTAGACGTATGCAAGGCACTCGAGAACAGATATCACGACATGCAGGACATGGAGTTTACCGTAGAGCACGGCAAGCTGTACATGCTGCAGACACGTAACGGCAAGCGTACCGCTCAGGCAGCTCTCAAGATCGCATGTGATCTGGTAGATGAAGGCATGCGTACAGAAGAAGAAGCAGTTGCAATGATCGATCCGCGTAACCTTGACACACTCCTTCATCCACAGTTCGACCAGAAGGTACTTAGAGACAGCAAGCCGATCGGCAAAGGCCTGGGAGCATCTCCTGGCGCAGCATGCGGCAAGATCGTTTTCTCAGCAGAGGACGCAGAGGCTTGGAAGGCACGCGGTGAGAAGGTTGTTCTCGTTCGTCTTGAGACTTCACCTGAAGACATTACAGGTATGAAGAGTTCAGAAGGTATCTTAACAGTCCGCGGTGGTATGACCAGCCATGCAGCAGTTGTAGCACGTGGTATGGGCAAGTGCTGCGTATCAGGCTGCGGCGACATCGTCATGGATGAAGAGAATAAGAGATTCACTCTGGCAGGCAAAGAGTACCACGAGGGTGACTACATCTCCATCGACGGCGCAACAGGTAATATCTACGACGGCATTATTCCTACAGTTGACGCCACTATCGCAGGCGAGTTCGGCCGTATCATGGCATGGGCTGACAAGTTCCGCCAGTTAAAAGTTCGTACAAACGTTGATACACCGGAAGCAGCACGCCAGGCTAAGGCTTTAGGCGCAGAAGGCATCGGACTTTGCCGTACAGAGCATATGTTCTTTGATCCTGAGCGTATCGCAGCGTTCCGTGAGATGATCTGCTCAGATACAGCAGAGGAGCGCGAGGCAGCTCTTAACAAGATTCTTCCATATCAGCAGAACGACTTCAAGGAGCTCTTCGAGGCTATGGAAGACTATCCTGTAACCATCCGTTTCCTGGATCCTCCACTGCATGAGTTCGTTCCTACAGAGGAAGCTGACATCGAGCAGCTGGCAAACACCATGGGCAAGTCAGTTCAGGAGATCAAAGACAAGATCAACAGCCTGCATGAGTTCAACCCGATGATGGGTCACCGTGGATGCCGTCTGTGCGTAACATTCCCTGAGATTGCCAAGATGCAGACCAGAGCAGTTATCCGCGCAGCCCTCGAAGTTCAGAGAGAGCATCCGGAGTGGAAGATGGTTCCTGAAATCATGATCCCTCTGACATGCGATGTAAAGGAACTCCAGAATGTTAAGAAGGTCGTAGTTGAGACCGCTGAAGAAGAAATCGCTAAGTCAGGCGTTTCACTGTTCTACCAGGTAGGTACAATGATCGAGATTCCTCGTGCATGTCTGACAGCTGACGAGATCGCAGCAGAGGCAGACTTCTTCTGCTTCGGTACAAACGACCTGACACAGATGACATACGGCTTCAGCCGTGATGACGCAGGCAAGTTCCTCGGAGCATACTATGATGCCAAGATTCTCGAGAGCGATCCGTTCGCAAGACTGGACCAGACAGGCGTTGGCAAGCTTATGGAAATGACCATCAGGCTGGGCAAACCTGTTAATCCGCGTATGCACATCGGTATCTGCGGCGAGCACGGCGGCGATCCTACATCCGTAGAGTTCTGCCACAACATCGGCCTGGACTATGTATCATGCAGTCCATTCCGTGTTCCTATCGCCAGACTGGCAGCAGCACAGGCAGCTATCAACAATTGGAGACATAGAAGGTTCCAGTAAATCTTTGAAAAACGATTAGTTAAAATAAGGCCTCCGGTCAGAGATATTCTCTGGCTCGGAGGCCTTTTTGACAGCATTGGATTGGGGATTTATTCCAACTATTGGTTTTTATCCCCAGTGTTTAGCGACCTTTAGCTGTATTTTGTTGGGCTGAAAATCACAATTTATTGGATTTGCCCCAATGTTTCAGCTTTGTTGAGTAAAAAAACTGGGGCGGAATTCGAATAGTCAGCAATGCTCCCCAATGTGACAAAAAAAAGAGCCTCCGGCAGCTTAATTATTTTTTCTCAGACGTATGAGTGGATGCCCTGCTAAAAGTAAGTTGACCCCGGGATTGATTGGGGGATAAAATATAATCAGTAGAACATGAACAGGTGTATAAAATGGAAAAGACTTATTCATACAGAACAACAGGACAATTTGAAAAGATCAGGCGCGGCTACAAGAGGCATTGCGGTCCTACTGCCATTACGAACCTGATCCTCACCCTGCGTCCTGAGCTGAATGCTGAGGACGTATTCCGTCATGTGGTGCGCATTGGCAGCAGGCACATGATATACTGGAATATGGATCTGTTTCACAGATTTGGAGGCACATCTGACTTCCTCACGGGAGCCTTTATCCGTATGTGCCTGAATGAGTTCGGCCTGTATGACTGGCAGGTCAGATTCCGCGGATTAGTGAGCCCGCGCAAGGTAAAGGCAGCCTTCAGCAGGGGCAGCATCTTGCTGGTTTCACTGCATTTTCATCCGAAATACAAGAATCATCATGTGCTGTGCTATGGAGGCGTTATGGACAGGGGTGTTCCGTCCCTGGTGATCGCTGACGGGTGGAAGGCGGATAAAACGCTGATTCCTTTTAATAAACTGGGTTTTGCCATATTTTTTGAGGTCTCTCCGAGAGCCTGAAATATTGACTTTTATAAGCAGTCCGTACTACAATATATCCGGCCGTTAAGGCCGGATTTTTATAATAATTGAAGGAGATCGTTTTTATGGAGACTCGTCCTTATGTATCATGGGAACTTATGAATTCCTTTATGATTGATATTTTCAAGGCATACGGAGTGCCTGAAGAAGATGCCAAGATCTGCGCTGACGTTCTGCTCGAATCAGACCGCAGAGGCATTGAAAGCCACGGCTGTAACCGTTTCAAACCGATATACATTGATCGTATCGTCAAGGGCACACTGCTGCCGAAGACTGAGATCGAGATTGTTAAAGAAACCCCGACTACTGTTGTTATGGACGCTCATGACGGCATGGGCATGGTAGCCAGCCATAAGATGATGGAGATGCTGATCGAGAAGGCTAAACAGTGTGGCATGGCAGGCGGCGCTATCAAGAATTCCACACATTACGGCATCGCCGGTTACTGGTCAGATATGGCTGCAAAGGAGGGCATGATCGGCCTTACCGGTACCAATGCGCGTCCATCTATCGCGCCTACATTCGGTGTAGAGAACATGCTGGGAACCAACCCGCTGACATTCTCACTGCCTACAGATGAGGAATTCCCGTTCACCATCGACTGCGCAACCAGTATCGTACAGAGAGGCAAGATTGAGTTCTACGCACGTTCAGGCAAGGAAACACCTGCAGGAATGGTTGTAACTCATACAGGCGAGACCGTTACAGATTCAGCTGAAATCCTGAAGATGCTCGTTGACGGCACAGCAGCTCTCGCTCCTTTAGGCGGCGGCCCTGGAGATGAGATGGCAGGCTACAAGGGATATGGATATGCTGCAGTAGTTGAGATCCTTTCAGCCGCACTCAGCGGAGGCAACTTCATGAAGGCTCTTTCAGGCGTAGGCCCTGACGGCAGACCGCAGATGTATCATCTCGGCCACTTCTTCTTCGTTGTTGATCCTGACGCATTCATGGGCAGAGAAGTATTCAAGAAGACAGCAGGCGATATTGTCAGAGCACTTCGCGCCAGCAAGAAAGCACCTGGATATGACCGCATCTACACAGCAGGGGAGAAAGAACACCTGGTATGGCTTGAACGCAAGGACAAAGGCGTTCCTGTAGGAGATGCAGTACAGAAGGAAATGATCGCGCTCAGAGATGAGTTCAAGCTTCCTTATGTATTCCCATTTGAATAATTATTAAATAAATAAACAGAAAGAAACCGAGGCTAACCACCTCGGTTTTTTGTTGGAACGGACCAGATAGGGAGGGTTTGTGAGAAAGTATAGAAAGGATGAAAAACATACAATTCAACAATTCCTGACCCATTCCAATATGTTTTTTATGGACATTTAAGGCATGCAGCCGTGACCGAAGGAGAATTATCTATTTTTTATTAGTTAGCCACGGCTAACTATATATTAACATACATTTGTCAAAATGCAATAGGGAAATGAAAGAATTTTAGAATTTTTATTTTATGCTGATCACGAATTGCAGCTCGTAGTCTTTATCAGCCGGATAGCGGTACTCAGGAGCAATGCCCGGACCGCAGGAGGCTGTGCCGATTCCCTGCTGGAATGCCTGTATGGTGACATATGTACCGGTGCGGATCTCATCTTCCCGGTGGTGCATGCCGATCAGCGCCTTGTCTGTGTAAGGTTTAACAGCCAGTTCAAAAGGATTGTTAATTGCTTTGAATTCAATATGTGTATGTCCGTCACTGATAACTGCGTCTGTGCAGTCTGTGCGGTTGCCGCTTTCCTGCGGACGGATATTAGGCTCTGTCATATCGGATACCCTGCAGGACACATTGCGGATAGGGAATTGATCCTTCATGTCAATGTAACTTTCGCCTGTGCGTCCTGTATATTCCACGCTGTCAAAGCACTCGTCCAGATGGAACGCCTTGCCGAAACGTGGGATATCACCATGTCCGCGCTCGCAGTGCAGACGGCTCGTGACGAG
Organism: Lachnospiraceae bacterium; assembly: GCA_017441295.1. Classification (GTDB taxonomy): domain Bacteria; phylum Bacillota; class Clostridia; order Lachnospirales; family Lachnospiraceae; genus RGIG5612. The sequence continues at coordinate 11,340 of JAFRYA010000045.1, read as the reverse complement.
CACGCCGCCAGCCATACCGGAATAACTATCAGTAACTGTGAATGATAATTTTTTGTTTTTTATTATTGTAACGACCTCATAGCCGCTGTCAGTACGCTTGCATGATATTAGCTGCTCCGTCTGATCATAGAATGGGGCCATGGTGTCGTGATAAATGTGAGTATCGTTATCTGTGCCTGCGCGGAAGAGTATTGTCGCGGGATCAGATGCGGTCAGGATATGGCCGCAAGGCAAAGTCCATTGCAGCCGGCCGCCCTCAATTGAAAAGCCTTCCGGCAGGGCTGAAACAGAAGGCATTTCAAAAGCAGGCTCCCAAATAACCTGTTCTTCAGAGACCTTATTGTGTGTGCGAAGGTCTGTAACCGTAACGACAGCACTCCTGCCTTCATCGGTCTGCTTTCCAACCGGAATATGTATGAGTGCTTTTTCAAGAGGAGCGATGTCAGGCGAGCAGTGGTGAGCCGTCCCGTCATTCCATTCAAAACACAGCTCATAATTCTGAGCGTTTGTAAAGGCTGTTGTATTAAAGACTTCGAAGGTATCTCCTTCGATATGTCTTACACGTATCGGTCTGTAAACGAATTTAATGATCCGCGCGCCTGTTGACGGTGTGCGGTCTGGGTAGAACAGGCCGTCCACACAGAAATTGCCGTCATGAGCCCATTCTCCGTGATCACCGCCGTAGGTATAGCGGCCATCTGAGTGCAGCACGGCGTGATCGTTCATTTCCCAAACGCAGCCGCCCATCAGGTTGTCATATTTATAAATCTCCTGCCAGTATGCCTCAGTGTTGCCGGGGCCTACACCCATGGCGTGCGCATATTCACAGAGGAAATACGGCCTGTCATTTAACTGGCTTTGCTTGCGGCAATGCTCGCCGACATCATGAACAGCCTTGACCGGAGGGTACATCTCGCTGCCCACGTCATAGCAGACACGCTTATCATGGATGACAGATTCATAGTGAACAGGCAGAGAAGAGCGTTCTTTCAGATAATCATACATGGCATCTGTATTTGCGAAGCCGCCGGCTTCATTGCCCAGGGACCACATGATTATAGAGGTGTTCGCATGCATCTTGTCACGGCCATAGAGCCTTGAAATGCGGTCAATATAATGGCGCTGCCACTTCGTATTGTGTGAGATGCGGTCATAAGACGGAGGCAGGCGGTGAGCCCAGACACCATGAGTTTCCAGATCGTTTTCGTCAATAATATATATGCCCAGATGATCTGCCAGCTCGATGAGGAGCGGATCAGGAGGATAATGCGAAGTGCGGACGGTATCAATATTGAATTCCTTGCACAGCAGCATGTCGCGTTCGATTTCATCGGGTGTCATGGCATAGCCGCCTGTCGGGCTGGTGTCATGGTGATTGACTCCGTGGAGCTTGAGTTTGTGCCCGTTCAGCAGGAAAACGTCGCCCTTTATTTCAACAGTTCTGAAACCAATAAACTCTTTCACGCAGCTGCCTTCGGTCTGATAATAAACTGAATAAAGAGACGGTTCTTCAGCGTTCCATTCTCTGACAGACAGGTCTTTGAAGGATATTTCAGCATGAAGGTTTTCTGTACTGACAGTCGCTGTGCGTGAAATACCGTGGCCTTCCAGTGTGAAGGTGACATCTGTTTCGCTGAGAGTGACAGCTGAGAGTGTCAGATCATAAAAGCCACCATGCTTTTCAGTATGCGCATTTATATCGAAGATGTCTGCGGGCTCATCGATCCGCAGCAGCACATCACGGAAAATGCCGTTGCTGCGGAACATATCCTGACATTCCAGGTAGGAGCCGTTGCACCAGCGGTGAACCACGCAGAGCAGCTCATTTCTGCCCTCATGGAGTATGCCTGTAAGGTCGAATTCCGCAGTATTGTGAGAACCTTCCGAGTAGCCAATATATGTGCCGTTGCAGTAGAGGTCCAGGCAGCTGGCCACGCCCAGAAAAGAAATCACGAAATGTTTATTAGAATCAGAGATACTTATATGTCTGCGGTAGACACCGACGAAATTATATTCGTTATCAGGACGCTTCCATCTAAGGCCTACACCGTGATCGCCTCCTATCCAGTCAAACACCTTACCCACCGGTTTTTCAGCAGGAATCTCCGGAGGCCTGAAAGGGAACTGATAACGGACATTAAGATAGAAAGGCCTGTCATATCCCTGAAACTGCCAGCATGAAGGCACCGGAATCTTATCATAATCCACTGCGTCAGAGTCAAAAACATCAGGCAGCAGAGCAGGCTCAGGATAGAACCTGAAATCCCATGTGCCGTTCAGGCAGACTACCTTGTCAGAACGGTATCTTTTCTCTTTGAGAGATACCGAATCAGCAGAGGCCCTGTCAGGATATGGAATAAAGTAACTGCGCGCAGGCAGCTTGTTTTCTTCAATTATTTCAAATGAATGATAGTTAGTTTTATTGATCTCGTATTTCATATTTTCATTGTACACGATAGCCAAGATTTTTTGTGCATTATTTCACTTTTTATGATATTGACACGAACATATGTTCGGTTTTATAATTCGGACACGATCTGAACTTCCCTATCTGATTGCAGCGAGGGGGTTACTATGTCTGATGGACTTAGAGTCGGCGCCCATGCCTTCATTATCGAGAGCAACAGGGCAGTGAGGGAAGTAATGATCAAGAAGGTCTCGGGTCAGTTGTGCCTGGTTGCCTTTGGAGCAGGCAGAGGCATTCAGATAGGGAGAAACAGATTGTTTTTGTCAAAAGAATCCGCCGAGGCACACCTGGCACAGGTCCGGGGCAGGCAGGACAGGGCGCATTATTATGAAAGGAGGTTTGGATAATAACAGTTTTTTCAACTGAATGATGATTATTATGATATAATTATTTTAACAATAATAAGGGGGTTCTGACATGAGCTGGAAGAGGCCTTATAACAATAAAGACATCAGGAAATCTCTTAGCTGGGTTTCAGCCCGGAAGCCAAATGAAGGCATATTGATCGACACTGTAGCTGTCGCGACTGAGAAGGAGGTCAGGGTGGCAGCGCTCAGGAAGGTTACGGACATTTATTGGCTTAAGAAGATTTTCACCGATGAGAGAGCTGACTATGATATGAAGGCCAGGGTGCTCCTTTCAATGATTATGTATGGACGGGGACAGGGCCGGCCGGTATCGTATGAGGAGGCCATGCAGGTAGTCAGCCAGGTGACAGATCCGGATGTTTTCAGAGAGATGGCTCGTTATTGTCATAGGGAGTCTTTTAAGAAGATAACTGACCAACAGACCTTGGTCAGTATCGTATCAGGTACTATCAATTTCTTTCTGGGTGACGCTCTTTATGATGAAACACGTTTTAACGCGCATTTTGCAGGCGCCTTTATCGAGATGGACTGCAAAGAAGAATGCGTCAGCCTGATCCTGGATAGGATTACAAATGAGGGTTTATATTTTAATCTTTTTGTAAATACGCCATATAAGAGTGCATCTAAATATTATATCAGGAAGCTTATTGATGGCGGCTGGATCAATCCTGCAGTTCTTATAACGGATGCATCGCTTAAGGAAGAAAAGCGCAGAGAGTTACTGGGTTTCGTAGATGATAATGAAGTGTTGGATGCTTTCGCGGAGGATATGGATAATCCTAAGGATCTGCGGATGAGTGCTGTTTACAGGATCACAGATACAGAAAAGCGTAAGAAATATTGTGAGAAGTATGGCACTCACCAGTTTGAGTTTGACGAATCCCGAAAAGAAAGCGTGGGTGACAGAGCGTATATTACGAATTATTATCGCTGCGTCTACTGCGGCGCATATCGGACAGATGATGAGACGTATGTTTATTAGGGAATTGGCACGATATTTCAATTCGTTCTTTGGAACGGATTGTGATATTATAAAGGTATCATATTAGGAAGGAGAAAGGTATATGGATATGATTAAAAAAGTGCCGGTGTCTGAGGCCGACCAGCAGAAGAGCTACTTCAAGTTTTACGAGCGTGAACTGCCAGGCATCGCACCGGAGAAGAGAGGAAAGGTTTTCGGCCCTGCAATGGATCCTGCTAAAGGCATTCCATTCGGTGAGAAGGCTAATATCCTCAAACCTGAGTTTCAGGGAGATGAGATCGGCTTCTGCGTAATGCCTGACGGAACAGGCTATGTTGCTGATATTAACTTCCTGCCCGGCGCAACAGCTGAAATGGTTGATTGGTATTATCTCTGGAGAGGCCTTGACCCATTACGTTTCACCATAGCTGATCCAGCCAACAACGTTGGCGGTCATACTATGCAGACACAGAAGGCATTGGATGAGGACCTGACTATTCAGGAGCGTCTGTGGGACAGCACCCAGACAGTTCTGAAGGCTACCCCGATGGCTCCTAAGACAACTTATCTTAACTTCAAATATCCCGGACTGTGCGGATTTGACATGGATCTGATCGGAACAGATATCTGCAAGTCTCTGATATGCATCTGCCATTATGATGATGGTGAGCCGCCTGTAGCAGGCCCTGACTATTTCATCTGCCATCAGCTGGTTGAGAAGGACGGCGGAGTAGAGGTCCGCACCAAGATCTGGCATGGCTGGGTAATGAGATATGGTAAAGATTATCGTTCACTTGCTGACTTCAGAATGCAGCCGCTGGAAACAAAAGCTCTGCTTATCCAGAATGCTGAAAGCTGGGCCAGATTAGCTCCTATTCTTCCGCAGCTCTACGCTGAGGAAAAGGACAACTTTTAAGGGGGTGAAGTAAGATGATCAATACCAGACATAAGATAGAATACAATCCTGAGAACTGCGTTGGCTGCAAGCTCTGCTACAAAGCGTGCTTCGTTGGCGTAATTACCTGGGATGCAGAGAATAAGAAACCTGTTTTCAGCTATGTAGAGGACTGTGAGCATTGCTGCTACTGTCAGATAGTCTGCAAGAAGGGTTGCATTAAAGTTTGTCCTGACTTCGACAGTCAGAGTTTCCGTCAGAGCTTTGACGTATACAATCGCTAAGGGGAGGTGAAATCATGAAACAATTCGAAGAAAAAAGAGAGTCTTGTGATATCCTGATCGTTGGCGGTGGTATTGCGGGCCTGACTGCAGCAGTTGCTGCAAAGGAAAAGAATCCGGATGCATCAATCCTGATCATTGAGAAACAGACAGCCGGCTATTCAGGCAAAGCTAATAAAGGCGGCGGCGTTCTCCAGTGGTTTGCGCTGGACCGTATAGTTCCTGAGGACTTCCTGGCATATCATGTTCCTACAGTCGGAGCATACCTGGGAGACCAGAACATTATGGCAAAATATGTTGCCATGAACAATGACATGATCAACCGTCTGGAAGAGTGGGGAGTAACCGTTGACAGAGTTATGAGACCTACCGGACCTATGACATACGTTGTAGGAGTTGACCTGGATGTAACATTAAAGGTACGCCAGAAAGCTGAGAAGCTGGGCGTTCGTATTATCGATAAAGTTACAATGTCTGACCTGCTTAAGGATGGTGAGAAGATCGCCGGAGCTGTTGGATATAACATTGAAGACGGAACCTTCTATGTATTTGAGGCAAAGAGCGTTCTGCTGGCAACAGGCAGCCAGAACTATCGTGTAGCTTCCATGTGGTCAAACGGCCGTGGCGACGGTATTGCCGCAGCTTACAGAGCAGGAGCTGAAATGCGTAACGCAGAGTTCGGCAACTTCTCACAGTTCTACAAGATCCATGCACAGGAAGAGGTTGTTCGTGGTGAGAACTACATGTACAACAAAAACGACCAGAATGTTACCAAGAATTTCCGTCGTTTCATAGAGGCTGATATTTCATCAACTGCTATCCGTGAGTGGTATGAGCAGATGTCACAGGGCAAAGGACCTATTAAGCTGAGAACTCCTATTATGCCGGGATTCGGCAAGATGATGCCTAACCGCAAATACGGTATTCCATTCTGGGATGCAAACCATGCAAATGCTGAAGGACTTGATCCAGAGACCAATGCAGAAGTTGTTCCTGGTCTGGTTGGAGAGCAGTCACCGGTCAGGGTTGATAACGATATGAAGACCACCATTGAGGGCCTTTATGCAGCAGGCGATGTCAGCTACTGCGGTTCAGGCGCTTGCGGCGCAGTACCGGCACCTCCTGCCAGAAACAGAGGTTCGGGCATCCTGAACGCTGTATTCGCAGGTATGGTTGCGGGCGACAGCCAGGCTGATTATGTCAAGGACGCTGTTCAGGGCAAGATCTGCGAAGAGCAGGTAGCTAAATTCAAAGAGGCTGCATATGCTCCTCTTGAGAGAGAAGAAGGCATCAACCCGATGGAGATAATCGATGATGTTCAGAAGATTATGTGCCCATGCGAGAACAGTGTATATATGGCTCAGTACCGTCTCGACATCTGCAAGAGAAAACTCGAGAAGGTTAAAGCTAAGCTGCCTCACTTGAAAGCAAACAATATGCATGAGCTTCTGACCTGCCATGAAGCAGAGGCAACAGTACTGTCCTGCAACATGCATCTTGAGGCTGCTTCCATGAGGAAGGAGTCCCGTGGATGGTTCCTGCGTGAGGATTATCCTGACATGGACAATGAGAACTGGCTGAAATGGATCATCGTTAAGAACGTTGACGGTAAGATGACACTTCATACCGAAGATGTTCCGATCGAAACTTATCCGATCCAACCACCTAAATAATTTACACATAGAAGAGGCTGTTTAGGCAGCCTCTTTTTTTATTGCATTGATGGAGAAAAGGTATTATAATGCATGTGGTTAGCCAAGGCTAACTAAAAAGATATAAAGGAGCAAACGATGATTAAAACAACTTTGAAAATAGAAGGAATGATGTGCGGAATGTGTGAAGCACATATCTGCGATACCATTCGTCAGGCTGTACCGTCCGCCAAAAAGGTTGAGGCTTCACGGAAAAAAGAAGAGGCCACTTTTCTGACCGATGAACCGGTCAACGCAGAACTTATTAAATCTGCAATCAGCGCGACAGGATATACTTGCCTGGGCGTGGTATCCGAACCTTATGAAAAGAAAGGACTGTTCGGACGGAAATGAGGACAGTTATCATCGGACTGTTAATCCCATTTGTTGGAACTGCGGCAGGGGCTGCCTGCGTCTTTCTTTTGAAAAAAGAATTAAAAGCAGGAGTGCAGCGTGCTCTTACCGGCTTTGCTGCAGGTGTGATGGTGGCAGCATCCATATGGAGTCTGATAGTCCCGGCTATTGAGCAATCGGCGGCAAAGGGCAGGTGGGCATTCCTGCCGGCATTTATCGGATTCTAGCTGGGTATATTGTTCCTTCTCCTTTTGGACAAGGTAATTCCCCATCTGCACAGGAGCATTGAACATACTGACCAGGCAGAAGGCCCCAGGAACCATCTGAGCCGTACTGTCATGATGGTCCTTGCCGTGACGCTGCATAATATTCCTGAAGGCATGGCAGTAGGCGTAGTCTATGCGGGACTGCTTTCCGGCTCGGCCAATATTACAGCGGGCGGAGCATTGGCCCTTGCGCTGGGTATTGCGATCCAGAACTTCCCGGAAGGCGCAATCATTTCCATGCCGCTCTTTGCGGAAGGGAAGAGCAAGCCGAAATCATTTGGTTTGGGCGTTCTCTCCGGCGCGGTTGAGCCGGTGTTTGGAGGACTGACTGTACTGATTGCAAGTATGGTCGTCCCTGCAATGCCTTATCTCCTGACATTTGCGGCCGGAGCAATGCTGTATGTGGTCGTGGAGGAACTGATTCCTGAAATGTCTGCAGGCAGGCATTCCAATATCGGCGTTGTATTCTTTGCCGTTGGCTTCAGCCTGATGATGGCGCTGGACGTGGCGTTGGGATAAACAAATATGAGGAGAGAAAAAAATGAAACCTAATTACAAAAACTGGATGCCAAAAGGAATGGTTTTTTCCGGACTGGCTGTGTTTGCTGTTTTCCTGATTCTGTTTATAGTTTTTGGGCTGACCGGAATCGTTTCAGGCACACCTAAGAAAGTACTGTTTATAGTATTTCTGGTTGGTACAGTGCTCAGCCTGTGCCTTTCAATATGGCTGATTTTTATGTACCGGATGTTCTCTTATAATGGCAGCAGAAAGATGTCAAAGCAGATCATAGAAGGAGTTGCTGACTATGTGAAACTGCCCGAGGGCGGTAAGGGGCTGGATGTAGGCTGTGGAAGTGGCGCGCTTATAATCGCGTGTGCTAAGCGCAATCCATCAGCCTCTTTCATCGGCATTGACCGCTGGGGCAAGGAATATGCATCATATAATAAGCCGCTGTGCGAGAAGAATGCCGAGGCAGAGGGCGTTAGCAATGTCAGCTTTCAGCGCGGTGATGCCACAAAACTGGAATTCCCTGATGAAACCTTTGACGCGGTAATGAGCAACTATGTTTACCACAACATCCCCGGAGACAGGCAGAAGATTATTCTGGAAACTTTGCGTGTGCTGAAAAAAGGAGGCACATTTGCCATCCATGATATTTTTTCTAAACATAAGTATGGCGACATGCAGGCTTTTGTACAGAAACTATACGATATGGGGTTTGAAAGCGCAGAGCTGATCGATACCACCAACGGCATGTTCATGTCAAAAAGTGAAGCAGCGTGGATGGAACTTTCAGGGTCCGCGCTGCTGATAGGAAAGAAATAGACAATTAGTGCGAAAACCCTTGCTTTTACGAAAACAATCATGTAAACTACTGTCTGTTCGTAATTCGGAGAAGTACCCAAGCTGGCCGAAGGGGCTCCCCTGGAAAGGGAGTAGGTCGTTAATAGCGGCGCCAGGGTTCAAATCCCTGCTTCTCCGTTCTAAGAAATCCTTTAAAATCAAGGAAAACCGAGAATCAGAAAATTGAGGTTTTCCTTGAGCCAAGGATCAAAAAATTGTCGATTTTAGCGTTTTTACGAAAAATTTACGAAAAATTGCAAAAAGGACAAACCGAAAGCAAAAAGATACTGAGAATTCAGTATCTTTTTTATTAAAAATGTCAGTCATTTCTTGATATTTTCAATTATCTCTTTAGCTTGTCACAAATACTATTAGGTTTGAGCATAAGCAAGGGCACCGCCGAAGCGATGCCTTTGCAATTAAAATTCAACTGTAATCGTTGTGCCTTCTCCAACTTTACTGTCAAGTTTGATTGTGCCACCGTGATAGGCTACGGCGTGTTTCACGATAGATAGTCCAAGACCAGTGCCGCCGGTTTCTTTGGAATGGCTTTTATCTACACGATAGAAGCGTTCAAAGATACGACTTTGATGCTCGGTAGGAATACCTATACCGGTATCGCTGACAGAAAGAACAATATTGCCATTTGTGTTTTTGAGGTCGATCGTCACCTTGCCCCCGTCCTTGTTATAGCGAATAGCATTATCACAAAGGTTGTAGATGATCTCGTAAAGGTATCTACGAATACCGTTCATCACGCAGGACTCACCGTTCAAGTGAAGTTCCACTTGTTTCTTCGCTGCCGAAACAGACATCACCTCGATAACTTCATTTGCCACATCATAGAGATCCACGGACTCGGTTGCAGGCTCACTGTCCTCATCGAGCTGAGAAAGACGGATAGTATCGTTAATAAGCGAAACAAGTCTAGTGGCTTCGTTCTTGATGTTACCGACAAAACGTTTGGTATCCTCCGGCTTTACAAGACCGTTTTCGAGAAGTTCTGCACTACCGATAATAGACTGAAGTGGTGTTTTCAGTTCGTGGGAAACGTTGGCGGTAAACTCCTTGCGATTACGCTCTGCAAACGCCGTTTCGGTAACGTCAAAGCAAAGAATAACAATGCCTGCCGTCTTGCCGTCTGACTCGGTACGGTTAATAACAAACTGGTATTCGCTGCCGTTTCTTTCCTCACGGAACTCGGCTCTCTTGCCGGCAAGCGCCTTTTCAATGGCACGACTCATATCGGTACTGCGGTCAAGGGTAAGAAAATCACGACCAACCGCCGTTTCATCAGCCGAAAACAGCTTTTTTGCGGCAGCATTGATACTGAGTACTATACCTTTTTTATCAAGCAGAACAAGTCCTTCGTTCATAGAAGCGGTAATCTGCTCAAACTCATCGGACTTTTGCTTCAGTTCACGCATCTGTCGTGTGATCTGCTTATGCTGCTTATTGATTTTGGTAAGAACAGGGGTCAGTTCTTCGTAAGTCTCATTTTCCGCAGGGTTTTCAAGGTCAAGCTCGTTCAGCGGTTTTACTATACTCTTTGCCATTTTGTCAGACAGAACAAGTGCGACTATGATGGAAATCAAAACAATGGCACATATAGCAGGAAGCATACCAAGGATCAATGCACCTACCGTTACCTGACTTGCCGAGATGCGAAGCACATTGCCATTTTGAAGACGAGTTGCCTCATAAAAAGTACGCTCTGTCAATGTAGAGGAATATCTTGCACTGCTACCGTTACCATTTTCAATAGCTTCAGTTATTTCCTCACGGTCAAGGTGATTTTCCATTTCTTCGGCTTTTTCCTGAGAATCATATATTACCGTGCCGTCAGCGGACACCAAGGTAAAGCGAAACATTGAGGAATCATAATTGTCGAAATACTCTGCCCCTGCCTCATCCACGTTAGTAGCAACAAGAGAAAGCTCTTCTTTAAGTTGCGATACCTGTGATTTGTTAAAATAATCGTACAAAAAGCTACTTGCGATGAAAAGGCTTGCTAAGAGAACGACCATCGCAACCGAAATGATGGAGCGAAAGATTTTCTTGGTCATTTCTTGCCCTCCATTTTATAACCGACGCCGATCACCGTTTCAATAAGAGCACCTGCATCGCCCAATTTCTGACGAAGGGTTTTAATATGCATATCCACCGTTCTCGACTCGCCGAGATAATCAATCCCCCACACTTCCGACAGGAGTTTATCACGGGAGAACACGATGCCGGGATTGCTCATAAAGAGCTTCAGAATCTCAAATTCCTTAAAGGTAAGTACCACCTTTTCACCATTAACGGTCACAAGATGTTCCTTGTCGCTGAGGGTGATTTCCCAGATGGAAAGCACTTCTTCTTTCTCGTCAGGCTCACAGCGGCGCAGTACCGCTTTAATACGAGATACCATTTCCATCACACCGAAAGGCTTTACAAGGTAATCGTCAGCACCAGTATCAAGTCCCTGAATTTTATCCATTTCGGTGCCTTTGGCGGTCGCCATAATCACCGGAATTTTACGAGTTTCGGGATTACTTCTGATTTCTTTCAAGATCTCAACGCCGTCCTTACCGGGCAGCATAATGTCAAGTACAATAAGCTCCGGCTTTTCGGTTTTGAGTGCTTCGAGCATAGATATACCATCAGCAAACCCTTTGGCTTCAAAGCCGGTTTGTGTCAGTGTATAAACCTCGATGTCACGTATGGTAT
>JAFRYA010000044.1 GCA_017441295.1 Lachnospiraceae bacterium | reverse complement strand
CTGACGAAGTGTACAATTACTGCGAAGACCTGATCCAGATGGGTATGGGCGGCGGCTTCATGCTGTCATCAGGCTGCGAAGTTCCGCTGAACTGTAAGGAAGAGAACCTCAAAGCGTTTATGGATTCTCTTGGCAGACTTCCTAAATAATTAAATATATAACAATAGTTTAGAGTGCTTGCCTTTAGCTATTTATAAACGGCTCGAAGAATTCTAAACTCAGACTCCATACAGATATACAAACCCCTTCCTGTGGAACTCGGCCGATTTCTTTGAAATGCTCTTTGATGAAATCGGCCTCAGACAGTCCTCGGAAGGGGTTATCTGCATGAGTCTTCGTTAAGAATCTTCGGCTTATTGTTTATTAATAGCTAAAGGCATGCACGCTGAACTATTGATAAATATTGATTACTTTAGGCTATTTGACTAGATAACTATATGTTATTATAGATAAAAAGGAGGGCGTGTTATGAATACTACTCAGATCAAATGTTTTCTGGCTGTTACGGAGACGCTGAATTTCACTAAGGCTGCTGCGCAGCTGTTCATTTCGCAGCCGGGCTTAAGCAAGCAGATCGTCTCGCTTGAGCGGGAGCTGAACACGCTCCTCTTTATCCGTGACAAGCAGAAGGTGCGGCTGACACCGGCAGGCGCGATGCTTGCTGCCGAGCTGGCCCCGCTGCAAAACAACCTGACAGAGATAATCGAGAAAGTCAGGACTATCGGCAAGGGTTTCTCGGGCACGCTGACCATCGGTGTGCTGGAAGGGCAGTGGCTGGGCGAATCGCTCACCAACAGCTGCATCAGCTTCATGAAGGGGCACCAAAACATTGATCTGGTCTTCAGGCAGGGATCCTTCAAAGAACTCCGGGAGTGGCTGATAAATGGTGAAGTGGATATTATTCTGACACTTAGATTCGATATTGCGGACATTCCGGGGCTGGTGTACGAAAGCATTGACGAGGATGAGGCCATACTGGCCATTTCAAAGCAATGCGCTGCCGGCAAGAAAGAACATATTGAACCTGCGGATCTGGCAGGAGAAGTCTTTATAGCGATTTCTCCGGAAGACAGCAGGGCGGGAGAAGAACTCTCCAAGAAAACATTTAAGAAACTGGGATTATCATTTGCAGGCATCAAGTACGCCCCGAACCTCGCGACCGCGATGATGTGGATTGAGGCAGGGCAGGGCGTGGGAATCATTAACCACAAGTCCAGTCTGGTCATGAATTCTTCCATCCGCCTGCTGACGGAAATAAAAATAGACGATAGGGAAGCGTCTTCCTGTATCGCCTGGTTAAAGAATAATCTGAATCCTGCTATTTCTATATTTATGGGAGAACTGGCCTAGAGCTCATCAATAGAGCGTCCGATCACGCTCTCGATATCTGAGATCAGGTCTTTGAGCTTCTGACGGTCTCTCCTAAGGCGCGCCTTGCCATTCTCATCGAGGAATCCCAAGCGGCGCGCTTTTTCTTCGATATAATCGTAGCGCTTGTCAACACCTACGAAATCGCCTTCGATGACCAGTCGGTCAGAGATTACTATCAGGTCGCATTCTGTTAATGTTTCTACCGGATGGTAGTCGCCGTAACGCATATGCACGCGTACGATATCGGACTCATCATAGAATCCTAACTGGAAAAGCTTTTCAGCGCCGACCAGGTCGTGACGCTCATAGGTGCGGGCCATGTCATGCACCATGCCCGCACCATAAATAAGCTCCAGATCTAAACTGTAGCCGCAGCCGTTCAGGGCTGTGGCAATCTTCATGGCGCAATCTGTTACACCCTTGCAATGATTCTTAACATGCTCGGGAGTTTCAAACTCGTTATAAAGCTGTTCGATCAGATTGTCGTCAATTCGTTTCATCAATTATAATGATCTGCCGCTGCCTCCGCGTGGGCCAGGCTTGATCGGGCTGGCCGGACGTGCTTTGTTAGGGGCCGGAGCTGTCCTCTGAGGAGCTCTTGGAGCGGTCTTCTGAGGAGTCGGCTGCTGTAAAACCTTCTTTGCCGTGCCGACAGGAGCTGTTCTGTTGGCTGAAGTTGGACGCGGAGCAGTAGTGCCTCTCGTCTCAGCTGCGGTTCTCTGTGGAGGAATAGTCCTCTGCGGGGTGGCTGCTCTCTGAGGAGCTGCCTTCTGAACCGGAGCGGCTGCTGTCTTAGTGGTAAATACAGGTGTGGCCTGCTTCTGGGTGCGGACGAAATTAGCATCGCGCACCTTCGCGTTGGCAGGATTGTTATGTGTAGTCTGTGGCTTTGCAGGCTGAGTCTTAACCGGCTGAGTCTGGACAGTCTTACGTGTCTGCTGTGGTGGTGGAGGCGGGTAGTTGCCAGGAGATCTGGTTGCAGATCTGTAAGTCGTGCTCTGCGGCTCGCCGAACAGGGTGTCGTATCCGCTGCCTCCGAACAGGTCACCATATCCTGAGGATTGAGAGCCCATGCCTGTGAAGCTGCTGCCGAGCAGAGCTGCGAGGCCGGCTGCGCCGAGGCCCATTCCTAAACCGCCGCCCATGCCGTCTGCCATGGTGGACTGGTTCTGATACTGCGCCTTGAGCTCATCCTCTCTCTTCTTAGCTGAAAGAGTAGAATAAATACCATTATCCAGACCTGCGAGGTATGAGCTGACTGATACACCATATGTGTCTGCCATCTGTTCGATCTCAGTTTCGGTCATCTTGCAGCCCATATTATCGACTTCTTCATCGGTGCCGGTGAAGAGGCTGAAAATAGAACCTAAGAAGCTGCCTGAACGCTGGCCTGAGCTGGTGCCGAAGATGCCGTCCAGCAGACCGTCTTCATTGTCGTCAACGAAGCTGCTGACCGCCTCATAACGCTCGAATATGATATCCTGCGCATCCAGTACCGGATTCGGCAGATCGCGCGCGCTGGATACCTTGATCTTGGCACTGCCATCCTGAAGCTTGGAATCGCAGTATTCACAAACATATGGATTGGCTGACTGGCCGCCGCAATATGGGCAGGTGATGAAGCCGGTGGCTGCAGCGTCGCTGGTTCCGACTACTTCATATTTCGCCAGGATCTCGTCTTTGTGCTCTACATTATAGAGAGCATCGATCATTTTTTCTTTATATGGCTGGCACACAGGGCAGGCTTCCGGATAAACTGCGCAGTTGCTGGGGCAATTGCTGCACGGATGCTGCACTGACGCGCTCGAGCTATCGTCACTGTCGGTGAAACTACCGAATAAGCTTTCAAGAAATGACATAATAATACCTCCTTCTTATTATGCTGTTAGTGTAGCACAATTAAATATCTCTTTCCATAACAAGAATTATATTCTCGTTTTGTTCAACTTCTCTGCCGCTGAACGCGAAGCCCTGGCTCTGCCAGAAGGCTGCGGCTTCGGTGTTTTCCTTAATGCAGCCCAGCTCCAGGTGGTCATACCCCTGAGCTTTCATGGCCGCGCGGATATCAGCGAAAATCTGTGAGCCAATGCCTTGTCTCTGCATGCCTGCGTCCACCATGAACCATCCGATAAAGGCATCGTCGGATTCAGGATAACCCGTGATCAGATCCAGGATGGCAATGAGGCGGTCTTCCTCATCATAAAAGCCCACGAAATGTTTGTTCTCAGGGCCGGTGCCTTTGGGCAGGTCTGTGATGACTTCAGTCAGATTGCGCAGGGTAGGCTTGGTGTGCATATAGCGGTAATATCTGCGGTTGGCTCTGCAGAGATTATATACTTCGGAAATATCTGCTTCCGTTATCTTGCGTACTGTGTAATCTGAGGACAATGTGTTGATATCCAGACCCTTTTTTTCCTGAGACAGTTCATAATCCAGAGCAGGGCGGAACTGGGTCTCGTAGAGGTCCTTATAAATGCCGCCTTTCGCCAGCAGTTCTTCGTGACTGCCCTGTTCCTTGATCACTCCATCGTCTACAACCAGTATCTGGTCCGCCTTTAATATGGTCGAAAGCCTGTGTGCGATGACGATGCTGGTGCGTCCGACCATCATTTTCTCCAAAGCGTCCTGGATGGAGTTCTCTGAAATGGAATCCAGCGCTGAAGTGGCCTCATCCAGAATGAGGATCTTAGGGTCCTTCAGGATGACTCTCGCCAGAGAGAGCCTTTGCTTCTCACCGCCGGAGAGCTTGAGGCCTCGGTTTCCGACGGGGCTGTTATAGCCTTCGGGCTGGGAGACAATAAAGTTATGGATATTAGCTATCCTGCACGCCTCTTCAACCTCTTCCATGGTGGCATCGTCCCTGGCGTATTTGAGGTTCTCCAGAATGCTGCCGTTGAACATATATGCCTCCTGGGAGACCATGCCGATATTCTGGCGCAGGTACTCCAGGTCGAAGTCACGCACGTCCACGCCCGCGACAGTAACCGAACCGTCCAGCACGTCATAGAGTCTTGGCAGAAGGTTTACGATAGTGGACTTACCTGAGCCTGAAGGACCTACAATGGCGTACATTTTTCCTCCCGGAACGGTGAAGTTTACATCAGTCAGAATGGTGCTCTCAGGGTCATATCCGAAACGCACATGATTGTAGGAAATATCTTTATTGGAAACCTCGGGCTTCTGTCCGTTCTCAGGCGAAGTGATGGTGTTTTCCCTGTCCAGATAATCGAAAATACGTGTGAAGAGCGCCAGCGATCTGGTGAAATCCACGCCTATGTTGAGGAGTGATTCGACCGGTCTGTATAGCCTGTTTACGAGGGCTACGGTAGCGGTGATGACACCGACGGTGAGCGTCGGGTCAAGCTGTCTGATAATAAACCAGCCGCCCGCGAAATAGATCAGCAGAGGCCCCAGCTGCATGAAGATGCCCATGACGACGTGGAACCATTTGCCGCTCCGGCTCTCCTTGAGGGCCAGCTGTGTGGCTTCTTCGTTGACTTTGACGAATTTGTCGTATTCTTTCTTTTCCCGGGTGAAAAGCTTGACCAGCAGAGAGCCGCTGACGGAGAGGGTTTCATTGATAACCTGGTTCATCTCGTCCTGCTTGGCCTGGCTCTCGGTCAGGATGGAATAACGTTTGCGGCCCGCGCTCCTCGTAGGAATGATCAGGAGCGGGATTATGATAATGCCGACGATGGCCAGCTGCCAGCTCATGGTGAAGAGAGCTACCAGCGTGGTAACGGTTGTGGCGATATTGCTGACAATGGACGAGAGCGTGCCGCTGATGACAGAGCTGACGCCGCTGATGTCAGTATTCATGCGCGTGATGATATCGCCTTGCTTCTCAGTAGTGAAGAAGGAGTGCGGCATATATTCCAGATGCTTGTACATCTGGTTTTTCATATCGAAAATGATCCTTTGGGAAATCCAGGAATTGATATAGCTCTCGAGCACGCCGATGGCCTGGCTGGCCGTGAGGCAGAGGAGAGCCAGAATGAGCAGCTTAATGAGCAGCGCCATATCGCGGCCGATCAGCGCTTCATCCACGATCTTTCCTGTAATGATGGATGGCAGCAGGCCGACCACCGCAGATACCAAAATGGTCACGAAGACCAGAATGAACTGAAGCGTATACGGCTTCATATACGAAACGATACGCTTTAAGAGTCCCTTGGTCAGTTTAGGGACGTTAGCTTTCTCTTCATCAGTGAGGAACCCTCGGGGTCCCATCCTCGATCCGTGTCCCGGAGGTGCAGGCATATTATACTCCCTTTCTATCTTGACATCTTGTTGTCGTAATAGCTGTCGTCCTGCTCTGTCTCTCTGATAAATACTTCGTCGAAAAACTGCTCCATTAAAGTCATGTTCGTGGTGCCCATACGGCAGCAAACGAAAGGTATGGCCTCACGCTCTCCGAGTGAGATGTAAATGAGGCGCAGATAGGTGCCCAGATCAGGCGCTATATTCATGCGGGCAAATGCGCTGTACAGCCCATAAATGCCCATTGTATACGGAATGGTATCAACCGAGATCACTGAGCCACCGTCATTCAGCAATGACTTAATCCTGCGTGCGTACTCTGTGTAGAGACGCTCGTACTGGCCCGCAATCTGATGGTTGCTGCCGTCGAAGTCGATATCTTCCCTGCCGTGGCCGACAAACTGCTCGGAAACCCTGGAGCATAAAACGGTGTCATATTTACCGGTCAGTTTACGGATGTCTGTGGCAGTGAATTCAATATTTGAAAGGCCCAGCTGCTCTGCCAGCGCCTCGCCGACAGAGGTAAAGCTCTCAGCTGAGCAGGCACATGTTATGTGAGATTCAGGCAGCATTTTGCCAAGGAAGCATCCCGCAATAGGACAGCTCCCATCCAGGACCAGAATGTCCTTCCCAAGGAACTGACGGTTCTTCTGGATGTTTCTGAACAGCTTCCTGTAGAAGCCGCCGTCCACGCCGCCGAAAACCATGACGGACAGAGCCGGGTCGGTGTTGATATATTCAAAGAGCTCGGCGTCCTGCCCTTCGTGCGGCTGGCTGTAAACAATGGATTCAATATTAACAACAGCCTCCTCGCCGAAGGCATCGCTGACGTTATCGAGGATCTCGTCGAAGGAGTCCGCAGTTTCAATATTAAGTGTCTTAAAGAAATCAGTGATCAGGTCTTTCATTTTTTGTCCTCTTTTTAGTGTATTGGCAAGATTATTTTAGCACATATTCGATACTTAAATTGAGATAAATTATAAAATACTTTATTATAATAAAGTAAGACAAGCATTGGAGGGGCATTTATGGGAGAAGACAATTCTAAATTATATGCGGAAAGGGTGAACCGAATCAAGACGGCTATAGCACTGGGACAGCCGGACAGGGTACCGGTTGCGCCTTTTTTTGATGGTGTTGCTACGCGCCTGATGGGTTCGAGCTACGCTGACCAGTATTACAATTTTGAAAAGGCCAGCGAGGCGGCTATTAATTTTGTTAAAAAATATCCGAACTGTGACGCAATGGTCCTGCCGATGATGAGCAGCGGACTGGCTAATGAAATCGCAGGTACGGTATCAATGGATTGGCCGGGCAGACCCGGCGGCAGAGTCGATAAATATTCCACACAGCAGATAATTGAAAATGTGTTTATGGAGCAGGATGAATATCCGGAGCTCCTTAAGGACTATACCGGATTTATGCTGAATAAATTTATTCCGAGGGCATTCCCTAATCTCAAGGGATTCGCAGGCGTGAACTTCATGGCACCCGGAATGGATACCAGATTTCTGGCGCCGCTGACATCGCCTGAGTTTCTGGAAAGCGTCAAACTGCTGGAACGTATCGCTGAAGAGAATGCCAAGGCAGGAGCTGCTTCGTTCGCACTTACGAAGAAGGCTGCTGAGATGGGCTATCCGGGAATGATCACCGGCGCGGCATCAGTTCCATATGATATTATAGGCGACTATTTCCGCGGCACTATGGGTATCTTTGAGGATATCGTAGACGAGGATGTGCTGCCTTATGTGGAAGAAGCGATCGAGATGTTTACGGAAATGCAGATAAAGAAGATCCAGGGAATGAAGCACATTCCGCTGCCTCTCAGGACATGTTTCTTCGCTCTGCATAAGGGCATGGACGGATTCATGAGTGACAAGCAGTACGAAAAACTGTACTGGGAGCCGCTTAAGAAGATCATTCTGGCGCTCATTGATATTGATGTTACACCTTATGTATATACGGAAGGACCATATAACACCAGACTTGAATATCTGGCTGATGTTCCTAAGGGCAAGGTCCTTTACGGATTCGAGACGGCAGATCTGAAGAAGATCAAAGAAATTGTAGGCAAAACATCCTGCATCATGGGCAATCTGTCTGTTTCCAAGATGGAATTCAGTACGAAGGAAAGCATTATCCACGATGTCAGGGAACTCCTGGACATCTGTGCTCCGGGAGGAGGATATATATTTGACTTTGACGGCAGCTTAGAGAATGCCAAAGAAGAAAATCTGGACGCAATGTTCGAGACTCTGGCTAAGTATGGTAATTATTAATTTGGTTTAATGTAGCTTGTAAACGTGTTTTTGAATTGGGGGAGATACTTATGAAGGTGACTAAAAAGATACTGGCAGCAGTTCTAATGCTGATGCTCGTGCTGGGCTCGATAATGTTCACTCCTGGACAGGCGAAAGCGGATGAGTATGCGCTGATAGTTGGAGGCCAGTCCTTTAACAGCAGCCAGGCTGCTTCCGCGAGCCTGAGTGGTACAGGCTGGAACTGGAACGGAGAAACCCGTGAGCTGCAGATTACTACCGGTTATAACGGCGGCAGGATATATTACGCCGGAAGTTGTACTATTTATACTTATAATACGCAGCTGATTTCTTCAAACACTGCCGATCCTGCGATAAAAGTAGACGGCAAACTGACGCTTTACAGTACTGGACAGCTGACGGTTAACAGTTTTGCTTCGGTTAATACAATATTGGCCGGAGGAGATATAGATTTCCACATAGATAGTGCGAATATCTTCATTAATGGTTACGCAGGCGAGGGGCAAGCTCTCAGACTGGTCCAGACTCCAGCTACAGTATACGTGGGTGGTCAGGGTTCACTCAATCTGACAGGCAGATCGGAAAGCGGAGACTGGCTGGTAGGTATTGATGCAAAGAGCGTTTCAACCGGCAACTGGCCAGATTCAAAAGTAGAAATAAATATTGATGTTGAAGGAAATGCTGATTCAACTTATGGCGGAGCTTCTGTTACAGGTATTTTCATAAACACAGGAAATATTTATCTGGTGGCTGAAGACTGCCTGAATATCAGAGCGAAGAACACAACAGACAAACAGGGATACGGCATTATGCAGTATGCTGAAAATGCCAGGATTTATGTGAACAGTTCCACCGGACAGCATCATATTGCAGGCAACACCCAGGCGATAGCCTGCAGCCCGGGCCATAATATCACGATGTCGGCAAAGTACTATCAGATAGGTGAGAAAACAGATAAAGACCTGTATCTGATCACCAGCAATGCAGAGCAGATTAAAATTGGAGACAAAGTTTTCTCCGGTTCGGATTTTGACACTTCATTCTCATATAACGGATACTACTGGGATGCGGAAACAGGCATGCTTATAATGGAAGATCCAAATACTTTGTATGAGCGTGTATATGTAGTTGGCAAGATGCTGATCATAAAGGCCAAGTCTGGAGATGAGCCGTTTTTCGTCAGATCCACCGGAGGCTCGTTCTTCTCCAGTGAGGGCGGTCTGGCGATCATCTCGGACAGGCAAACTTATATTTATTCAGATAATTCTTACAGCACAATAGACGTTGCGGATTCTCTGTTCCTCTGCGCGCATGAACCTCTTACAATACACACCAGAGCAGGAGAACTCGGATACATTGATGCAGTTGTAGCTGATGAGGTTGTGGCTTTTGGCGGAGGCCACATTAATATAAGCGCATATATAGACGAGGGCGATGATTATTCTGAAGGAATTAGCACGAGAAGGCTTTTAGTGGGCGTAAGTGAGAACGATTATACCAAATTGGGAGTAACTATAACGGGAGAAAATTTAGATCATAATAATGGTATTCTATTAAACTACGATAACGCCGAAATCATTACCCGCGGCCATGCAAATCTGGATGTAAACGCTTATAACTATTCCAAAGAGGAGTACTCAAATGGATATGCTATAAACACCTATGCCAACAGTATAAAAGCCGCTGACTTCAGCTGGTCCATGGGTGAAGTCAAACTGTTCGGCAGCACGGCCGCTGTAGCTGATTCAGTTTGGGATTATGTGATCGGGCTTCCGTATGCACAATATGACGACAGATATATTGAGAAGTTCGATCCCGACGCATGGATCCTCTTTATTGATGACCAATGGATTGAAGGGGACGCTATTTACGAGAATGCTTCAGGCAGCGGATGGTCCTATGATCCTTATACGCGCTCTATAACGCTTAACGGATATAATGGTCCGTCGATCTATGCCAACGGCGGAGCATTCGACATCATTCTGGCAGACGGCTCGAATAACACCATCACCGGATACGTTTATATCGACGCAGCGCTCCGTTTCCGAGGAGGAGGCAATCTGACGATCATCGATGACAACGAAGGGTTCTCGCCGCTTGAGGCATCTGGCAGCATTATTTTCAAGGGTACAGGCAAGATTACCATTAAGCAGGAGAATATGAGTGCTGATGTTAAAGACGGCATTCTGAGCGGAGGAGATGTATTTATCTTTGACCAGACCGTTGAGGTTAAACAGAGCGGTAATAATGAGTACTACTATGATTCTCCGATTGCCGGATTGCATAATCACGGAATGCTGCTGGTAACAGGCAAGCTGACTGTTGACAGCAATCTCGTGACTCAGGAATTACCATATAATATCAGACTCGGTATATATAATGAAGACGGCTCGGTAGTGGTCCTTGATAAAGGAACTATAAACAGCAGGGAGAAGGCAGCAGGATTTTCAGTAGGCGTTTCGAGTGATACTCCGCTCATACTGGACGGTTCTGCAGGCCCGATCATTTTCCAGGGAGATGCACAGGGCGTAGGCGTAGGCTCAAATATCCGTGACGTGTCCGTACTTTATAACAGCGCATATACAGAACGCAAATACGGTGAATATGACCAGCTGGTAATCTACACTACTTCAGGCAATTATTATGAACTGGCAACCAAAGCGACCAAGACACTGAAACCGTCCATCGGAGCGGCAACCTCCTGCACATGGACCAGCAGCAACAGCAAGGTTGCAAGCGTCAGCAGCAAGGGCGTAGTAACTGCCAAAATATATGGAGATCCTGTAATCATCAGAGCAACTCTCAAGAGTGATCCGACAAAATATGAGGAATGGATCATCCAGACCAGATATTATGACGTAACAAGCTCCAAGAAATACTACTTCAAGCCGGTATACTGGGCGGCTGACCAAGGCATTACCAAGGGCTATGACAATGTTTACTTCGGCGTAGGTGAGAACTGCACTCGTGGAGCAGTTATGGTATTCCTGTGGAGACTGGCAGGCAAGCCGGACGTTACAGGTGTTGAGAATCCATTCTCGGATGTCAAGGAATCCGAACTAGGCTCCACATATTACAAGGCAATACTTTGGGGCGTAGACCAGGGTATCACCAAGGGCTATTCTGACGGTACATTCCGTCCGAATGGCACGATCCTGAGGAAAGATATCATGATCATGCTTTACCGCTTCAAAGACAAACCATACTGGTATTTCACAGAGGACAGACCGGCCAGCGGATTCACATTTACCGATGTTATCGGAGTATATGAACCGGGTACAGATACATATAATGCTATTGCCTGGGGCTATACAAATGGTATTACGAATGGCTATCCTGCAGACAGTCCATATGCAGGCCAGTTCGGAGCCAAGCTGAACTGCAAGAGAGAAGACATCGTAACCTTCCTCTACAGAATGGAAAGCCTGGTTAATTAAATAATCAAGCAATCGGGCCGCCCTCAGGGGCGGCCTTTTTTATGACATATAACGTGCAAAGGCAAGAATATGGCAATTATTAATATGGCAAATTCCGTTTATTTATAGTATCTTTAAAGTAACTTGTTAACGTGCATTTAGAATTGGGGGAGATACTTATGAAGGTGGCTAAAAAGATACTGGCAGCAGTTCTGATGCTGATGCTCGTGCTGTGTTCGATAATGTTCACTCCTGGACAGGCAAAGGCAGATGACTATGTGCTGGGCATTGACGGGCAGTCATTTACAGCAACTCAAGCTGCAGGCAATCTGTCCGGAACCGGATGGAGCTGGAACGCAGCTGCCAAGGTTATCAATCTGGATGGCTATAATGGAGGCAGAATCTACTATTATGGCGATTTTACTTTGAGAGCAACAAGTACCAGTACCGTCACTGCAGAGGGCACTTCTGCAGTCAGGGCATATGGAGATCTGTTTATTGAAGGTGAAGCCGACCTTACAATCAACGCTTTTGACACATCAGCATCAGTAATAGCTGATGCAGATATCGTTATCGGCGCCAATGGAGGCAATATAGTTCAGATACATGGTGACCAGTCTGATGACTGGGGCACGAATCTTTCGGTTGTCGAAGCTGGAGGAGATGTCTATCTCCTCAATAACGGAATCATCAAAATAGAAGGCAGAGGATATGCTGACGGATACACAAACGGCATTAAAGCAAGAAACGCATTAATCGGCTGGACTGAAGGCGATGACACATATGTAAATATTGACGTTGAAGGATGCGGCAGCTTTGTTGCAGGAATAAATCTTCCTGAAGGCGATATTGTAATAGATCAAAATGCATCAGTTACAATCGATGCGCGTCACACGAATTACGGTGAAGGGTACGCAATCGCGCAGGGAGCACAAGACGCAGCAATCGCTTTGCGTGGTACAGGACAGCAATGCTTCAGAGGCAGTTCTCGAGCTATCGACTGCTGGCCTGATCACGAGATTATTGCTCCGAAATCGTATCACGTTATGGGCAGCGAAGATGATCCGGAAATGTACCTGTTCACCAGCAGTCTGAATACACTTTCCATAGGAGAGGAAGAATATTACGGTACTGACTTTGAATACGGCTTTGAAGGCGACTCGTATTACTGGGATACAGAAAAACAGGAGCTTGTTCTGAAGTGGGGCAAAACTGTACCTGCCATAGAAGCAGACGGTAATATGCTTGTCATAGGGGCTTATGAGTCGGAAGAGACGCCGTATGCATCATATTATATCAGTGCGGAAGATGAGTCGGCCATATTTAGTAACGGAGGCTTGGCTATATTCGGAGAGGCAGAGATAAATATCTCGAGCGAATATTCAAACGTTATTAGCACAATGAACAGATTATATCTGTGGACTGATACTCAGCTAAGCATAAACGTCAATTCCGGCGAGTATGGTTATTTTGACGGAGTTACTGCTAATGAAATAATAGCCAGCGGCGACGGAAACATCAGTATAACAGCATATACAGACAACGATAATGACTATTCCGACGCAGTGAACTGCAGCAGACTTCAGGTCGGAATCTCAAAAGAAGATTCCGTCAGAATGGGCATTACCATAACAGGTGAGAATGAAGATGTGAATTATGGATTAAGGCTTTGGAATAATAGTGTGGCAAAAACATATGGCCATGCCAGCCTGGATATAAACGCATATAACTTCTCAAAAGGAGAATATTCAGTCGCTTATGCGATTGATGCAGAATCTGGTAACAATATTGATTTCAGCTGCTCCGATGGCACAGTTAAGCTCTTCGGCGGCACTGCCGCCGCTACTGGCGATCTGGCAGATGAAATAATCGGAACCGGAGAGCCTCAGATGGACGGCAGATACATTGAAAAACTATACGGAAAAACAGACCTGCTCTTTATTGAAGGAGACTGGATCCCGGCAGCAGACATGAGCGATTCGCAGTCAGGCGCAGGATGGTCCTGGAATCCGGGTGATCAGACTCTGACCCTGAATGGATATAATGGAGGCTCCATTTTAGCGCAGGGTGATTGTTTCAATATCAGACTGGCGAATAATACAGACAATGTAATAGATGAATTCCTCTTCACCAACGGAAGCCTCGTAATACAAGGCGGGGGCAATCTGACAGTAAATGGCACAACTATGGACTTTTCGGCTGTTGAGGCGAAACGTGACATTATATTCAAGGGTACAGGTACAGTCACCGTTAATCAGCTGAATGCGCAGGCATACGTATTGGATGGAATCAGGAGCGGCGGAGATATCTTTGTGCTGGGTCAGAAAGTGCTGGTCAACCAGAGCGGCTCACAGGAAGAATATGACAACAGTCCGATCTGCGGAGTTACAAATCACGGCCTTCTGCTGGTAACAGGCAGACTGTCAGTTGACAGCAACCTCAAGACTCAGGACCTGCCTTACAATATCAGGATAGGAATCGATAATGAGGACGGTGCGGTAGTGGTAATGGAGGAAGGTGTTATCACTGCCAGGGAGAGGGCAGCAGGCTTTTCTGTAGGCATCTACAGCCAGTCTCCGGTTATCCTGGATGGAATCGGCGGCCCGATTTATTTCCAGGGAGCATCAGATGGAGTAACCGCAGGCTATAATAAACACGGAGTCAGAGTATTATACAATGATAACTATACGCAGTATACGAGCAGCGACTGGACCTATTGGGAGTATGCCCTTTCCGGCAGATATTTCGAGCTGGCTACCAAGAAGACCAAGACCTTGACGCCGACCATTGGAACAGCATCTCAGGTAAAATGGACGAGCTCAAACACCAAGGTCGCAACCGTAAGCAGCACAGGAAAGGTTTCTGCATTAACATATGGCCGAGTAATAATCAGAGCTGCTCTCAAGAGCAACCCTGCAATATATGAGGAGTGGACCATCCAGACCAGATTCTATGATGTTACTAAGTCCTCTAAGTATTACTTCAAGCCTGTTTACTGGGCAGCGGACGGCGGCATCACCAAAGGATATGACGGTGTGTACTTTGGCGTAGACGAGGACTGCACACGCGGACAGCTGATGGTATTCCTGTGGAGAATGGCCGGCAAACCTGACGTTTCGGATGTTACCAATCCGTTCAAAGACGTCAAGGAATCCGAACTTGGTTCCACCTATTACAAGGCAATCCTTTGGGGCTACAGCGAAGGTATCACCAAAGGATACACGATCAGCGGTAAGAAATACTTCAAGCCAAACGATTCCATCTTAAGGAAGGACATCATGATCATGCTCTACCGTTATGTGGATAAGCCGGCATGGTGGTTCTGGGATGAGCGTCCGGAGAGCGGATTCACCTTCCCTGACGTAGTAGGTGTATATGACCAGAGCAGCGACACATATAATGCAATCGCTTGGGCATATGTAAACAAGATTACCAACGGCTATTCGGGAGACAGCCCGTATGCGGGCCAGTTTGGTGCCCTGCTCAACTGCAATAGACAGGATATTGTGACATTCCTTTACAGAATGTATAACCAGCCATTCCAGTCATATTAAAACCATTTCAAAAGGCCGCCCTTCGGGGGCGGCCGAATGTGTTTTTATCACAAGGAGACAACTATGAAAAGATTAAAAAAAATAACTGCAGCGGCTTTAATATTGCTGATGGTGCTGGCTTCTCTGGCATTCTCGCCGGGCAGGGCGCAGGCGGCCACCTATGCACTTATTGTCGGAAGTAATGCATATACTGCTTCTCAGGCATCGAGCGATAAGAGCGGCTCTGGTTGGTCATGGAAAGCCAGTACGAAAACACTGACACTTACAGATTATAATCTGGGCAGGATTTTCTATGATGGAGACCTTATTGTAGAGTCATACGGATACACTAATGTAAGATCCAATGATACTTATGACTATAACGCAATTCATGCCAATGGAGATCTGACTATCCGCTGCCACGGAGACACGGAAATTTATTCAACCAACGGCGTTCCTGTCTGGGCAGAATACGGAGATGTCACGATCGATGTTGACTTTGGCAGATTATGTACAATAGCTGCGCAGACCACAGGAGATTATTGGAGCGCAGCAGTCAGGGCGCAGGACGGCTCTGCTTATCTGCAGGGAGACGGTTTTATCAATGTCAAGATTTCGTCTTCGTCAACATCACATGTTACAAACGGTATAGTAGCAAATGAAGTAGTTATCGGTAAGATTAACAGCTCTGACTTGCTGAATCTTTCTGTGCAGGCAAATGGCAGCTCGGATACCTATGAAACTAACGGCATTTACGTTCGCAGAGATGTAACGCTGAACGGAAGTACCAGATTAAATGTCGTAACTGATAACATCGGTTCCGGTGGTGGATACGGCATCAACCAGAGTGAAACATATAACAGCTTTTACTTAAATGGTGATGGCAGCCATTACATTGAAGGCAGCACCAGCGCTTTCTATTACGGCAGCTACAGCACTGCCGTCAAAGGCGATAATCAGTATGCATACTATCAGAGGGGAGCTTTGAATTCCAAGAGCGTGGCGTTCCTGACAGGCAGGATCGACTATCTGGTTGTAAATGGAGTGACGTATGAAGATTCCGATCTTGACACTTCATTCTCGGATTGGGGATATTCCTGGGATGCAAATACGCATATTCTGACCCTTGATGAATACTATGGCACGTCTATATATGCCAGCGGCCCAAACGGAGCCATGTTTGTAATAGAACTTGCCTATGGGTCTGAGAACATGGTTTATGGCAGAGGATATCCCGCACTGGACTGCTCATGCGATGTGGCAATAATCGGAGGCGGAGAGTTTGTTATAAGCAGCGATTACGCTTATGCCGCACGCACCGGAGATCTGTATATCAATATGCCTGCCGAAACGCTCAGCATCGAAGGATGGAACGATTCCAGCTATACTTCCAGCGGATTATACGCGGCGGACGTGATCATCTGCAATGATACAAATGTAAGAGTTAATATTCATGCTGATGATACCAGCAATGAAAGCGTGGGAATAGGCTGCGAAACCATAAAACTCGGTATTGATGACTATGACCTTTCAAGCCTTGGAATAACTGTAATAGGCGATACCACATATGATGTAATGGGACTGCTGCTGGGAAATACAAAGGGCATAACAGTTAAAGGCGGTTCGTCGTTATCGGTAAATGCGTATAACTTCGGCTCTGGCGGAGGCTATGGCATGAGATCCCAGGCAACGAGCTGCAGACATCAGTTCACAGGTACTACCGGACTTATCAAGGTGTATGGAAGCACGAAGGCATTCGACGGAGAATTCGCTAACGCGGGATACCGTCCAAATCAGGCAAAAGCAGATACCACTCGTTATTATGAGCATGGTATAGGAGAATTGTATGCACTGCAGATAGACGGCGAAGACTATTACTCATATGACCTGACCAGCAACATTTCGGGTTCGGGATGGTACTGGGATGCAAACCAAAGAAAGCTTCTCCTGATAGATTATTCAGGAGGAACGATCTGGGCATCGGGACCGTTGCTTAACCTTGAGCTTGCTTCGAATTCATCAAACACTGTCAGCAACATTTATGTTGGCGGAGGCGCGCTCAGGATAAGTGGAACAGGCAAGCTGACAGTTAACAATACTCAGGCCAACTATGGTATTTACGCAGGCGGAAGCATTGTGGCAGCAGGCGAAGCCACTGATATAACGGTCAAGAACACGAATTCTAATACTCTTGAAGAAAGCAACAGAGGCGGAATTGCCGGCAATGGAGACATATTCATCTTAAACGGCAGCTCGGTAAAAGTTAACCAGAACTGCAGCCTCAAAGAGTTTAATATAGTTACGGGTGTACGCAC
This sequence comes from Lachnospiraceae bacterium, assembly GCA_017441295.1. Lineage (GTDB taxonomy): Bacteria > Bacillota > Clostridia > Lachnospirales > Lachnospiraceae > RGIG5612. The sequence continues at coordinate 43,655 of JAFRYA010000044.1, read as the reverse complement.
CAAAGGCCTTCTGATGGTCGGAATGTCGGATTCTGATACTGCTAACTTAAGTGTCATCAGCAAGATTAAGGGTTATTACGACGCGATCAACATTGGTATCAGGAACGATTATGGAACGACTATAGTATTGGGCAAGGGCCTCCTTAGTGCTTCAATCAGCGGAGCGGCTGTGGAAGAAGCAGCACTTACCAGTGCAATGCCGATTATTTTGGACGGAAGTAACGGGCCGATCATTTTCGCGGGAGGCACGGATACAGTATTTGCCGATTGGGCAATGTACGGCAGGAAAGTATGGTACAACTCTGCGTATACAGAGAAAACCCCGAGCTTTAATACACTGGTTTACACTTTAGATTCCAAACATTACTTTGAGCTTAAGACCGAAAGTACCAAGACTCTTACGCCAAGCATCGGCAGCGCTTCAGAATGCACATGGAGCAGTTCGGATACATCAGTCGCGACAGTTAATAAGTCGGGCAAGGTTTCTGCCCTGACATATGGATATACCATTGTCCGTGCGACTCTTAAGAGCAATCCTGCAATAGTTGAGGAGTGGTTCGTACAGACCAGATACTACGATGTTGCCAGCAGCAGTAAGTATTGGTTCAAACCTGTTTACTGGGCAGCGGACAATAATATTACAAAAGGATATGACAATGTTTACTTTGGTCCGGAAGAGGACTGCACGAGAGGACAGGTCATGGTCTTCCTGTGGAGACTGGCCGGCAAGCCTGATGTTTCAAGCGTTACAAATCCGTTTGTAGATGTGGACAAGGCTAAACTTGGCAACACTTACTACAATGCGATTATGTGGGGATATGAACAGGGCATAACAAAGGGCTGGACGATAAGCGGCAAGCGCTACTTCAAACCGAATGATCCGATCAACAGAAAGGACATAATGATAATGCTCTACCGTTACGCCGGCAAGCCATACTGGTATTTCACAGCAGAACGCCCGAAGTCAGGATTCACCTTTACGGATGTCATTGGCACATATGAGCCGGGTACAGATACATATAATGCTATCGCATGGGGATACACTACCGGAATCACGAATGGATATTCAGGCAGCAGTCCTTATGCAGGACAGTTCGGCTGCATGCTTAACTGCAAGAGAAAAGATATTGTAACATTCCTTTACAGGATGGTCCAATAATAAAAAATTAAGGCCGCCCTCAAGGGCGGCCCTTTTTTATTTCTTTAATAATTTGAACCCGAATATACACTGTATTTATTTGTATAGTCAACTGCGTCCCACAGAGCATTTAATATTGCCTGTTGGTTATCGAATGTGGCCAGGCCGCTGGTGGTCAGGGCCTCCATATAGCAGCTGTCATGGCCGTTGTAGCTCAGCAGGTTCTTCCATGCGCTGACTGCGCTGCCGTAATCTTTCTTGCTAAGATCCCACAACTGGACAGAAGCCAGCGCGCTGGCACCATAGCTGATGTAATACATAGGACTTTCGAAGTTGTGCGGCACCTGCTGCCACCAATAATAGTTAGCATATGGATCGCCGTATTCCACGCACAGATCGTAATACAGCTGATTGATCTCGTCCAATGTCATATCCGGATGAGTGTAGATTTCCCTCTGGAATTCATCATACATTGCGCCGTCAACCACGCAGAAGAGCAGGTTGATCAGTTCGTATGCCTCCATATATGGAGCTACTTCTGTTCCGTAAATATCACCGTAGTAATTTGAATAAAGTACTTCCAGACCAGTGGAGTGTATCTCCAGGACGTCAAAGTCGCCGGAACCCTGAACCATAGGGTTTTCTACCGGATAGAGGTAAGCGGCTGTAAAATGTCCAAACTCGTGATTTAAGGTTGAGAAGTCTTCATTGCCTGACTCATTGATAAAGATATATGGAGTGCGGGTTCTGTCGAAGGTCAGCGTGAAGCTGACGTTCTGGCGTTTCGTATCCTGCGCGATATCGATCAGACCATTGTTAATCATAAAGTCAGCGCTGCTCAGCACATCAGGATCGATAATTGCAGCATATTCCTTAAGGAGAGTCAGCATCTCAGCTTCGTCATAATACGGCGCCAGGTCCGGCATATAATAAATATCGGAATAGTAAAGGATTTCGTAAACGTCCGGAGCGATCTTCTTGGCTGCGGCGTGGAGCTTCTCGGCTTCCTCGGTTGAATAGCTCCTGCAGAAGACCTCGGCATCGGCGTATTCAGCATAGTTGTCATAACCTGCAGCCTGAGCCTGCTGGGTGCGGAGCTGAATCAGCTCTAAATAGATAGGACCTACGATATCATTCAATTCGTACATATCTATTTCACCGGCATCGTAGCGCTCGGTAGCAGCGAAGTAATCTGCAACGAGCTCATTGATCTTGGTGTTGCGCGCCAGATCCTCTTCGGTCATATCTTCATATTCAGAATATTCATTAAAGGCATACTCACCGACATATTCCTTAAACTGGCTGCTGCATGGGCCTTCGCAGACCGCGCGGATGGCTATGTAAGCCTGGTCGAAGCATTCCAGGGCTGTATCGTCTGCATCCTGGTAAATCTTGGACAGGGTATCGTTTCCGCCATCCTGGCACCAGTTCAGGTAAGCTGCGCTGGCATTGTCGCTGATCGCCAGTGTCTCGTCACACAGTGCGTCGTAAGTATTTTTAATGGCATCAAAGTCGTTGCCCTTGGCTAAGCTCGTCAGATCAGCGCACAATGTGTTAAAGTACGTGAGGTCATGCTCTTCATATACCGGCACAAGCTCAGGATTGACAGTCAGAGGATAGTCAATCGTATTTATTACCTGGGGCGGAGTCTCAGGCGGCGGTGTAGGCAGCGTCGGTTCTGTCGGTTCCGTGTATGGAATGTTGGATGGTGTCTCTTCAGTGTTGTGGTCGATTATGCGGATGTGAATGCACGCTGTACTGCCGATAATAAGCGCCAAAGCAAGCATTCCCGCGATGATTGTCAGTAGGGTTTTCTTCATATGCCAACCTCCTTTATGGAAATTATACTATTTTATAAACCAACAGTGTAAAATTTTTGTGAAAAACTATCCTATATTTAGGCTGTATAATAATTGAGACAATACTTTAAAGTGAGAAAGTATCTGCCCGATATGAATTACTACGATAATTGTACGCTCTGCCCGCGCAGATGCGGTGTAAACCGCAGGGAAGCCAAGGGTTACTGCGGCATGGGTGACCAGCTGCTCGCAGCCAGAGCCGGATTGCATTTTTATGAAGAACCATATATTTCCGGAGAGAGCGGCAGCGGCACAGTCTTTTTCAGCGGATGCTCGCTGAAATGTGTCTTCTGCCAGAACTGGCAGATTTCCAGGGACGGTTTCGGCAAGGAGATAAGCACGGACCGCCTCAGTGAGATTTTCCTGGAGCAGCAAAGCAGAGGAGCCCTGAATATTAATCTGGTAACAGGTACGCATTTCACTCCATCCATTGCCGAGGCGCTGAGAAAGGCCAAAGCCGGGGGCCTCCAAATCCCCGTTTTATGGAACAGCAGCGCATATGAGGAAGTGGAGACGCTCAGGATGCTGGAAGGGCTGGTAGACATCTGGCTGCCTGATTTCAAGACGCTGGATGAGGGGCTGGCCAAGAAGTATTACAATGCCCCGGATTATCCTGAAGCAGCTAAAAAGGCGCTGGACTATATGGTCACAGTATCACCTGAGCCGGTGTTTGAGGGAGACTTAATGGTCAGCGGGGTGAATGTAAGGCATCTGGTTATGCCGGGTGCGTCGGCAGACAGCAAAAACGTTATTTCTTATCTTTATGGTACATACAAAAATCGGATATGGATTTCCATAATGAATCAATATACTCCGGTTACAGCGCAGCCATATGATAAACTGAACAGGAAGACAACGCGCAGGGAATATGAGAAAGTTGTTAACTTCGCCATCGACCTGGGGGTTACCCAGGCAATGATCCAGGAGGAAGGCACAGCAAAGGATAGCTTCATTCCTGTGTTTGATGGTGAAGGGATATAGAAGGTTATAGGAGAGATTGTAATGGTTGCCCAGAAATTTGATTTTATTATTAAACTGGCCAGGGCGGCAGGCGCTGAACTGGCTGAAGAGCTGAAGTATGACGCGTCGTACATCAGCAGGATCCGTAACGGCAAGCGGACACCGCCGGATATGGATAGCATTCTTGAGCAGACTGCCGGATTCCTGTCAGACAGGATAACGACAGACGGGCAGATAGAAATAGCCCGAGAGGTAATTCTCAGAAACAACGGAGAATGGCCAAAAGATAAAGAAGAAGTCAAGGCCGTGATCATGAATTGGTTTAAGAATCCTTCTGAACTTAGAGCGTCAGATTATGATCTGATCAAAAAGATACCGCGAGCCAAAAGGAAAAAATCAAACTAAAACAAAAAGCCTGCACAAATCTGTGCAGGCTCTTTTTATTTAAGAGAATAATCAGTCAAGTGTTACAAAGGTGCCGCTGTTGCCGGTAACCTGTGGCAGAACGCCGTTCCACTTGTCGACCTTGAGATATTCAATGATCTCCGGTGTAAGTGATGCTGAGATGATGCTGTTAGCTTCAGCCTCAGCCTGTGCCTTGATCTTGATGGACTCAGCTTCAGCCTGTGCGTTGGTGATGGCTGTCTGCTTGTCTGTTTCAGCCTTGAGGAGCTGCTGCTGTGCAACCTGCTTCTCTTCGATAGCGGTAATGAATGCCTCAGAGAAATCGAAGTTAATGATATTAACGTCTGTTACGTACAGACCTGCCGCGTTCAGCTTGGTATTAAGACCTGTTACCAGACCGTCTGAAATGAGGTCACGGTTGGTAACGCTCTGCTCAGCAGTGTACTGGGCTGTGATTGATTTCAGAACCTCGTTAACAGCAGGAGTGATCAGGACGTCCTCGTAATTGGCGCCGACGTTCTTGTACAGGCTGTACGACATAGAGCTGTCAACACGGTAGTTGATCGCGAGGGTCGTATTGACTGTCTGAAGGTCCTTGGAGAAAGCTTCTGTCTGAACCTCGAGCTTAACGATACGGTTGTCGATCTCAACAATCTTCTGAATGAAAGGCGCTTTGAGGTGAAGACCTTCGAGCAGGGTGCCCTCCTTAACCTTACCAAGTGTTACAACAACGCCGGTGTGGCCGGCATCTACAACGGTGAAGCAGTTGGCACCGATAATAATGATGATAACGGCTACGATAATACCGATTATTATTTTCTTAGGGGACTTTCTTGTTGTTTCCATAAATTCCTCCTTTTCATATCTGCGATTTTTGGGTATGATATCACAACAAAAGACAATTGGCAAATGAAAGGACTGACCATGGCCAGACTATTACTGGTGGAAGATGATAATGCCATCGTTAAATCATTAAAAGAATACCTTACCGGTGAAGGGTTTGAGATAACATCTGCACCGGGACAGCGCGAAGCAGAGGAACTGATCAGGCAGAAGAAATTCGACCTCTTCCTGCTGGATGTTACAATCGCGAATGGTTCCGGATTTAGTCTGTGCGCCAAAGCCAAAGAACTGAAGCTGCCGGTTATTTTCCTTACAGCCTCAGGCGATGAGAACAGTATCGTGCGCGGTCTGGACATGGGCGCGGATGATTATATTTCCAAGCCTTTCAGGCCCAGAGAGCTGGTATCCAGGATCAAAAGCGTCCTGAGAAGATATGAGGGCAGCTCGTCCGTAGTTTCCGTAGGAAATATAACTATTGATACAGAGAAGGGCACTGTCAGCAGGGACGGCAGGGAAATCGCACTCTCTGCCCTGGAATACAGGCTCCTGATGGTTTTCGTATCCAACCGAGGCAGACTCCTGTCCAGAAACCAGCTGCTTGAGGACATCTGGGATATTGCCGGAGATTTCGTAAATGACAATACATTAACAGTTTATATAAAGAGATTGCGCGAAAAGATCGAGGATGATCCTCAGAATCCTGTGATCATTAAAACTATCCGCGGGCTCGGCTACAGAATGGATTAAAATGAAACAGGCCAGGAACCCGGAATACCGGAAAGAATTGATCATTTATATAATCGTGACGGTTGTGATCGGCGCGGCGCTGCTGTTCGTCGATTACAGGTGCACTATAGCTGTCTGCGTGATCGGCGCGGCGCTGACTGTCCTGCATTATATCTTCGCCAGAAAGCGTTACAAAAAGATTGCTGAGCTCAGTGCCAGCATCGACAGTATACTGCATGGGCAGCAGGACGTTCTTATCAGCGAAAATAATGAGGGAGAGCTCTCTATCCTGAACAGCGAGATCCACAAGATGACTGTCCGCCTCAAAGAGCAGACTGACCTGCTCACATCTGACAAGATCAGGCTGACGGAGGCGATTGAAGATATCTTTCATCAGCTCAGGACCCCGCTGACATCCATGAACCTCGTGGTTTCACTGCTGACCGATGAGAGCCTTACCTATGAAAGGCGCCTCCAGCTTACTCACGAGCTGAAGCGTCAGCTGGAGAGGATCCAGTGGCTGGTAGAGACATTGCTTAAGATGTCTAAGATCGACGCGGGCACGGCCCTGTTCCGCAAAGAACAGGTACCGCTTAAGGAATTGCTTAAGGAAGCAACGGAGCCGTTTCTGATCACTCTGGAGCTGAAAGGCGTGGATCTGGAACTCAGTGCCGGAGAAGGGTATCTGGAATGTGACAGAAGCTGGATAGGGGAGGCCCTGGCCAATCTGATCAAAAACTGCATGGAACATACGCCGGCAGGCGGGCGCATTAAAGTCAGCTGCGAGGATACTGCGCTGAGCACCAATATTACTATTGAGGACAGCGGAGAAGGATTTTCGGAAGCCGACCTGCCATATGTATTCGAAAGATTCTACAAGGGCAGCAATTCATCTCCGGGCAGCATAGGCATTGGCCTGGCTTTCTCGCGGATGATCATTACCGCCCAGAACGGAACGATCACGGCAGAGAACAGCAGGGAAGGCGGAGCGAGATTCCGGATCAAATTTTATAAAAGCATAGTCTGAAAAAGGCGGCCTGAAAAGGCCGCTGAATTTTTTTTAATATGTCACTTTCGTGTCACTTTACTCCTTCATAATGAAACTGTAAAAGGGAAGGAGGATAAACATGGAAATCCTTAAAGTTGAAAATTTGACTAAAATCTACGGTTCAGGGGAGAACATTGTAAAGGCCCTGGACGATGTTTCTTTTACTGTTGAGAAAGGTGAATTCCTGGCAATTATCGGACCGTCAGGTTCCGGTAAATCCACATTGCTGCATATTTTAGGAGGTGTTGATACTCCGACCAGCGGCAAGGTATGGATGAACGGTCAGGACGTATATGCACAGAACGAGGATCAGCTGGCTATCTTCCGCCGCCGTCAGGTGGGTCTGATCTATCAGTTCTACAATCTGATCCCAGTGCTTAATGTAGTTGAAAATATAACACTTCCTGTCCTGCTGGACGGCAGGGAGGTCAATCAGGAAAGGCTCTCTGAGCTGCTTACCACGCTGAACCTTACGGACCGCCAGCAGAATCTGCCGAACCAGCTTTCAGGCGGACAGCAGCAGAGAGTTTCTATAGGACGCGCGCTCATGAACGCGCCGGCAGTCGTACTGGCAGATGAGCCTACCGGCAACCTGGATACCAAGAACAGCCAGGAGATCATTGAACTGCTGAAGGTTTCAAACCAGAAATACGGTCAGACGCTCATCGTCATCACTCATGACGAGTCGATCGCGCTCCAGGCAGACAGAATTATCGCCATAGAGGACGGCCGCATCGTAAGAGACGAGCGTATCAGGAGGGCATAACCTATGGAAAAGAAGTCAAAGGGAAACATTCTCCTGAAATTCACCAGGAAATCCCTCAGGGAAAACCGCACCAGGACTATCGTCACCATTATAGGCATCATGCTTTCAATGGCGCTGATTACCGCGGTTATAGAAGGCGCGTACAGCGGCCTGCAGTTCATGGTGCGCTCTGAAGTCGAATCATACGGTCGGTGGGAAGGCACGATCAAAGAACTCGATGAAGAGAAATATGAGGAGTTTAACGCAGATAAAGAAGTTAAAGAAAGCGCGTACTGCCGCACTGTCGGCTGGGCTGACATTAAGTCCGGAAACGAGTACAAGCCGTATCTGCTGATCTGGTCCGCAGGAGAGAATGTCGATGATTTTATAAAAATAAATATTACTAACGGCCGTATGCCGGAGAAAGATAATGAGATTCTGCTCCCGGATCATCTAAAGGAGAATGGAGGAGTAATCTATCAGCTCGGCGACCGCCTGGAGCTGGCTGTCGGCAGCCGCTCATTGAACGGTGAGGCTGTGCCTGAGTCAACTCCTTTTATGTCGGGCGAGACATTAGAGGACACCGCTGTCAGGACATATGAAGTCGTAGGCTTTTATCAGAGATTTGCCAATGAAATAGAATCATATTCCTGCCCGGGCTATACAGCGATCACAAAAGGCGAAGCGAACGGGCCGTATACAGTATTTTTCACAGTCCATAATCTGTCAGGCTTTTATAATTATATGAGCAGCCAGAGCTATTCAGATCAATGGGCCGCTCACACAGACCTGCTGTACTACTCAATGGTGAGCAAGAACAACAACCTGATGGGAGTGCTGTTCGGTCTGACAGTGATACTGGTGCTGCTGATAGCGTTTGGATCGGTAACGTTGATATATAATTCATTTTCAATTTCTGTCAGCGAGAGAACCAGACAGTTCGGCATACTGAAGAGCATCGGTGCCACAGGCAAGCAGATCAGGGCATCCGTGTTCTATGAGGCAATCCTGTTGGCAGGTATCGGTATAGTGCTGGGCTGCGTACTTGGATGCGCGGGTATTGGCATCACGCTCTACTGCCTGAGGGATAAATTCACCGGTCTGATCGGTTCTGCAACAGGCACGAATGTTGAGATGAAGCTGGTCGTTAATCCGGTAGCGCTCATTATCGCTGCTGTCATCTGCCTGATCGTAGTAATGATTTCAGCGCTGATTCCTGCCAGCAGGGCGATGAGGATCACACCGATCGACGCGATCCGTCAGAGTAATGACGTTAAAGTAAATCCAAAGAAGGTCAGGACATCCAAGCTGACCCAGAAGCTCTTCGGTATCGAAGGCACGATGGCATCCAAGAATTTCAAGCGCAACAAGAAGCGCGCGAGAAGCGTTATTATTTCCATCTTCCTGAGCGTACTGCTGTTCATCGCCGCGTCATCTTTCTGCACATATCTGAAAGATTCAGCGGACGGCATGACTTCATCGAGAAACAACTTTGAAGTGGCTGTAGAACTCGCCGCAGCAGAGGGAGAAAGAATTGATTATGACGCTTATCTGAGAGAGTTTAAGGGCAGCCAGTACGTTGAAGACGGCGCATATGGCAGGATGACGGGGACATCTGTTTACGCAGATATTGACTATCTGCTGCCTGGAAATGAGCAGTTCTTTGGGCAGGATGTCAACGGATTAAACGAAGTATACTGTTATCTTACCTTTATAGATGACGAAACATTCAGGAATCTCTGCCGGGAAAACAACATTGATCCGGCACAATATTTCAACTCAGCTGACCCGATGGCACTGGTTTATAACACCGCTTACTATTATTACGAAGAAAACGGCAGCTATAAATATTCCAGCTTTGATATCTTTGACATGAGCAAGGCACCGTTCACGGTTGATTTTTACACGTCTCAGCTGGTGGATGGATATGCGTATGAGTACAGGGAATTTGACGAAAACGGAAATATCCATGCCTACTATACAAAAGAGGAAGACCGAGACATTGAGCATGCCATTGATATGCCTGAAGCAATAGCACATAAACAGCTGAAACTGGGTGGTGAGATAAAGGAATTAGGCGTTTATATCAATAGGAATAGCATTGCCCTGATCTATCCTGAATCAATGTTAAGCAGTGTGGTCGGTGAAAAAGATATGATTGCCATGGATCTGCGCTGGGCGACATTTATGCTCAAGGCCCATGATCATGTTAACGCGGTCTTAGACCTGGAAGAAATGATGAAAACAAAAAGCGTCGGTTACAGCGTATATGATCTGGCGCAGCAGAATGAGAGCGTACGCGCCATTATACTAATAATTGACGTATTCTCTTATGGATTCATCATTATCATTTCCCTGATCGCGGTGGCGAATATATTCAACACTATTTCGACCAACCTGAACCTGAGACGCAGGGAGATAGCGATGCTGAAGTCCATAGGACTGTCCAACAAGGGATTCTCCAAGATGATGAATTTAGAATGCATCATTTACGGACTCAAGGGTCTGCTGTGGGGCCTGCCGATCTCCATATTAGTGACGTTCCTGATCCATAGGGTAACGAACGGAGTATACGAATCCGGATTCTATATTCCGTGGCACAGCCTGGTGATCGCAGTGGGCAGCGTGTTCGTGGTCATATTCGCGGCAATGTGGTACACAGCAGCCAAGATCAGAAAGGACAATGTGGTAGAAACGCTTAAAAACGAAAACCTATAAGTTTATCGGGGGGCCTTATAAGGCCCCCTTTCTTGTATTTGCTTATTAAATAGGGTAAACTAAAGCAAATATTAATTAAGGATTTATGAATATGAACAGAGATAAGGTTATTGTCAGAACCAGTATTATAGGTATTATCGCAAACGTCTTCCTGGCGGCATTCAAGGCTGCGGTCGGCCTGATCTCACATTCCATCGCGGTTACGCTGGACGCGGTAAACAATCTGTCAGACGCGCTGTCGTCAGTCATCACTATCGTTGGAACCAAACTGGCGGCTAAAAGCCCGGACAAAAAACATCCGCTAGGATATGGCAGGATAGAGTACCTGAGTGCCATGATCGTGGCGGCCATCGTTTTGTACGCCGGCATCACGTCCGCGGTTGAATCAATTAAAAAGATCATCCATCCGGAAGCGGCTGAGTACAGCACCGTTTCGCTGATAATCATCGCGGTGGCTATAGCCGTGAAGATTTTACTGGGCCTCTATGTCAGAAAGCAGGGTAAAAAGGTCAGCTCAGGAGCATTGACGGCATCCGGTTCAGACGCGCTGTTTGACGCGATCCTGTCAGCATCCGTACTGGCATCCGCAATAGTTTATATAATCACAGGCCTGTCACTGGAGGCGTACGTAGGCGTAGTCATTTCGGGATTTATCATTAAGGCAGGCATTGAGATGATGATAGAGACCCTGAATGATATTCTGGGCAAGCGCGCAGACGCTGAACTGAGCAAACAGATCAAGACACTGATCACCGAGGAGCCTGAGGTCCGCGGAGCATATGACCTGCTGATCAACAACTATGGCCCGGATAAGAACGTGGCTTCGGTGCATATTGAGCTGTCAGATACCATGACGGTAGATCAGGTGGACGTACTCACCAGAAGGCTGCAGAGAAAGGTTTTTACAGAAACAGGCGTCATCCTGACAGGAGTAGGAGTATATTCATACAACACTCAGGACGACGAGGCGGCCCGTGTCAGAAATAAAGTGCAGGAGATTGTAATGGACCACGAATGGGCGCTGCAGATGCATGGTTTCTATGCGGACGCAGAGGCTAAGACCATGCGCTTCGACGTGGTAATGAGTTTCGACGTGGAGCAGCAGGAAGGACTTCAGACACTTTATAAGGAAGTCAAGGAAGCCTTCCCGGATTATGAGGTGGTTATCGCACCTGATGTGGATATTTCAGACTGATCAGACGAAGGCATGAAAATTCATGCCTTTTTCTTTGTAAGATTATTTGTTTTCGCGCGTCTAACGGACAGAAAGCGGAGGGATAATGAACGGCTTAGACTTCGAACAGATATATAAGACATATTTTGAACGGGTCTATCACTATGCCCTTTTCCTGACCCAGGGAGACGAGCACCGGAGCGAAGAGATCACACAGGAGACCTTTTTCAAGGCGCTCCGGAAGATTGACAGCTTCCGCGGCGAAAGCAGCATTAATACGTGGCTCTGTACCATTGCGAAGAATATTTATTTTTCCGAGCAGAGAAAGAAGAAACCCGAGCTGATCGATGAAATACCTGAGCGCTCAGATGAGTCAGCCGGCCCCGAGGATACTGTGATTGCCCATACGCAGGCCGAAAGCCTGTACCGGAGGCTCCATGAACTGCCCGAGCCGTACAAGGAAGTCTTCACGCTGAGGGTCTTCGCCGAACTGAGCTTTAAGGAAATAGCGCAGCTGTTCGGCAAGAACGAGAATTGGGCCTGCGTCGTATTCCACCGCGCCAAAGAAAGGCTGAAAAAGGAGGACAAATAATTGAATTTACCATGTTCTGTAATAAACGATCTGCTACCGCTCTACGCAGAGAATCTAACGAGCGAAGATACCAGTAAACTGATAGAAGAGCATCTGGCCGAATGCGCGGACTGCCGCGCCAGACTGGAGGCATTGAAGCAGCCGGAGGCCACCGAGCCTGAAAGCACGGCTCCCATTAAGAACCTTAAGAAGGAAATCAGACGCCGCCGCCTGCTGGCAGTCGGAATAGCCGCGCTGGCTGTATTTATCGTTTTGTTTACTGTGCTGGTCCATGTGACGGACCGCAAGCCGGTGGCGTACAGAGAAGGAATGCTGCAGGTTGACGGAGTTTATCCGTACGGCTGGACAGAATTATATAAACCGGAATACGCCCAAGGTGTATTTGTCATCAAGGCAGAAGACGCCGGCACGCTGGAAGTGGATTATTCAGAAGACCCGGATACCGGAGAAATCACTGCGCTGCTGCAGTGCTGGGAGAACGGCATTAACGGCTCCATAAGCCATGAAGAAACGCTGCTTCTCAAAGAGGGCACAGTGCGTGTAATCTATGGATTTGGACCGGACCAGGTACTGCTCTGGGGCGAGCCGATGAACGGCGGTATCCAGGTCCTGCCGCGTCTGGCACTGACATTTTATCTGGTAATGGCAGTGATAGGCGCGATACTCTTCGCGGTGCTCTGGATCATTTTCAGGAAAAAGAAAGCCGGCGGCATATTCAGACAGATCTGCTTCGCACCGATCGGCTACATAGTAGGACACCTGCTGGTTAAAGGCGTTTCATCCAGCAGCTACTTCCTGGTCCGCGACTTCGCTGCCATTCTGATAGCAGGCGCAGCAGTCTATGCGCTGCTCAGCCTGATATATCTGGCGGTGAGACGCAGGAAGACGGCTTAAGATATCTGTTAGAGTTTTGTAAAAAAGTATGGACACGATTTGCAGTTTATGGGCGAATAAATGCCCTCAAGTTGCAAAACGTGTCCAGTTTTGTTGGTTTTACGCCCATAGTCTGCAAAACATGTCCTAGCAATCTTAAAAACGCCCACGGCCTGCAGATTGTGTCCGGCAAGCTCTACACTAATTATTCAGTTCATCAAACTTGGCTTTCATAGTCGGATTGTTTTTTGTCAGCTTCTTGACTGTCAGATCCTCGAGTTTCTTATCGGCCAGCTCGAGGTTGCGTTCGGAACCAAGCAGAGCTTCTTTGACTTTCTGAAGACGATCTATAGAATTATCAATTTCTTTGATGGCATCCTGGAATTTTCTTCCGGCCAGTTCGACGTTTTTGCCGAACTTATCTTTGAAATCATTCAGATCGTTTTCAAAATTGGTGATATCAACATTTTGGTTTCTGACGACTTCCAGCTCGTTCCTGTACTGGGCTGCATTCTGAGCGGCATTCCTGAGCAGAGTGATCATCGGAATGAAAAACTGCGGCCTGATAACGTACATCTTCGGGTATCCTGATGAATATGAAACATCCACAATGCCTTCGTTATAGAGGTCTGAGTCAGACTCGAGCATAGAAACCAGCACGGCGTATTCGCAGTTTTTCTCATTGCGGTCCTTATCCAGTTCTTTGAAGAAATCCGCATTTTTTTTCTTGGTCGTGGTCCCGTCCATTTCGTTCTTCATTTCGAACATAATGGAGATATATTCCACGTCAGCGTCTGTGTAATCCCTGAAAATATAGTCACCCTTGCTGCCGGTACGGGCATCATTGTCCTTCTCAAAATAAGCCCTCTGGAAGCCAGTGGCGCGCAGTCTGTTGAATTCGTTTTCACAGTGGCGCTCCAGGTCTTCGCCGATCATCTTGGTGGACTGTTTGGCTTTGAGATCCTTGTAGAAGGCAATCTCTTCGTCTTTGCCTTTCAGGAGGGTTTCATAACGTTCTTTTAATGATTTTTCGTTCAGACTCTTCTCACTTTCAGAGGTCCTGATCGCGCCGTTCAGCTCGACAATCTTCTTGTCAAGCTCAGAAATTTCTTTGTCTTTATCAGCCAGGGCATTAGCTATGGCCAGCTCCTGTGCAGTCTGAGCCGCTGCCAGTTTCTCTGTCAGCCTCGCAATCTCAGCTTCCTTGTCTGCTATCCTTTGATTAACAGCTTCCAGCGCGTCTTTCTGCTGATTTTCTTTCTCCATAACGGCGAGTTTGACAGCATTCTCCTGAGACTCGCGCAGCTGCTGGATGCGTTCTTCGAGAGCTTCACTGAATTCGTGATCTCTGATCTGCTGAACTATGGCGGCATAGCCGCTCTCATCTACTTGAAATACCTGTCCGCAGTTCGGACATTTAATCTCTGCCATGGCAATCCTTCCTTTGATTAAACTTTTTTTTATAATAACACAAAATGATTCTTCCTGCACTCTATGATGCCGTCCCTGCGCATGCGGCCGAGCTCTTTGGACAGGGCGGTGCGCTCTAAGTTCAGGTAGTCCGCCATCTGCTGACGGCTGAAGGGTATATCGAATGCGGCCGAGCCTTTCTGGAGAGAAACAGTGTGCAGGTATGCCAGAATGCGGCTGCGCGCGCTCTTGGGAGCGGTGTGGAAGCTGCGTCCGGACAGGAGGAGATTTTTGCGGGCGGTGATCATGAGAAGCCGCCGAGTCAGCACAGGATTCTCCAGCATGCCTGAAATGCTCAGAAACAGGATTTCACAGTCTTCGTTGGCGCGGACATCGACAAGCATTACCTCGTCCGGCAGCATAGCATATGTTTCGGCGAAGAACTGCCCTGCGCCGGCGTGACTGAGGACCGTCAGGTTTCCCCAAATGTCATTGCTTTCAATGGTGACACTGCCTGATATGACCAGACCCATACGGCTTGTGTGGTCACCGGCGTGAAGGATGATACTGCCTCTTTTATATTTTTTTGCCTGCGCATTCAGATTTTTCAGGCAGGCATCGATCTCGACAGGCGACATCCCTTTGAAAAGGGCAGTCTCTGTTAGCTGTGATGTATCCATAATTGTCTCCAAAAAAATTACAAAATGTGGTTATAACCACATACTCTTTGAAAAAAGTATACTATACTGACGTCATAAAGACAAGGAGGGCGAAATAATGCTCAGAAAGATAATCAAGATAGATGAAGAAAAGTGTAATGGCTGCGGCATGTGCGCTAAAGCCTGCCACGAAGGCGCGATAGATATGGTAAACGGCAAGGCTAAGCTGGTCAGGGAGAACTTCTGTGATGGCTTCGGCGACTGCCTGCCAAACTGCCCGACAGGCGCCATCAGCTTTGAGGAAAGAGAAGCTCCTGCATATGACGAGGCTGCCGTTAAGATGAATAAAATAATGAAGGAAATGCCTCAGGGAGGCTGCCCAGGCTCCAGATTCATGCAGCTCGGAGGAAACGCATCGGAAGAGCCGGAACAGCAGACAGCGTTTAAGCCTGTATCCAGATTGGGTCAGTGGCCTTGTCAGATCAAGCTCCTTCCGACGAAGGCGCCATTCTTTGACGGCGCAAAGCTCTTGATCGCGGCGGATTGCACTGCTTACGCATACGCGAATATGCACGAAGAATTCATGAAAGGCAGGATTACGCTGATCGGCTGTCCAAAGCTGGATGACGTTGACTATACAGACAAGCTCACCGCAATCATCCGCGACAATGACGTCAGGAGCGTGACGCTGGTACGAATGGAGGTTCCGTGCTGCGGCGGGCTGCAAAGAGCCATGCAGAACGCGCTTCAGGCAAGCGGCAAATTCATCCCATGGCAGGTGGTCACAATCTCCAGAGACGGACGGATCCTGGACTAGCGGCTGAATGAACTCATTGTGATAATGTATTTTGTTTTTCGGCGGATTTGGAGTATCATAAAACCAGAATTATGGGGTACTTGTAAAGGAGGTTTTTATGATCAAGAAAGCAGCAGTTGAAGGCGGCATCGTAGTCGGAGCACCGGCTGCAGACCCGCGTATCATCAGTTTTAAGGGCATTCCTTTCGCTGCGCCGCCGATCGGCGAGAACCGCTGGCGCGCGCCGCAGCCTGTCATTCCATGGGAAGGCGAGAAGGAATGCTTCGTATTTAAGCCCATTTCCATGCAGCATATCCCGGGGCTGGATCAGAACAACATTTACACCAGAGAGTGGAATGTCGATCCGACCATCGAAATGAGCGAAGACTGCCTGTATCTGAATGTCTGGACACCGGCGAAGACGGCTGAGGAGAAGCTGCCTGTATTTGTCTGGTATTTCGGCGGCGGTCTGCAGGAGGGCAATCCTGCTGAGATGGAGTTCGATGGAGAACGCCTGGCACGCAGGGGCATTGTTGTTGTTACAGTTAATTACAGGCTGAATGTATTCGGTTTCCTGGCGCATCCGCAGCTGACCAGAGAGCAGCCTGACGCGCCGACAAACTTCGGTCATCTGGATCAGCAGGCCGGCACACGCTGGGTCAAGAGAAACATTGCAGCGTTCGGCGGTGACCCGGACAATATTACAATCGGCGGCCAGTCAGCAGGCGGCGGCAGCGTACTGTCACAGCTCATCAGCCCGCAGAATGAAGGCTTGTTCCAGAAAGCGGCAGTCATTTCAGGCATTATGTTCGGCGTTTATCCGTCCATTTTCGGCGGCAAGACAATTGCGGAGAATGAGAAGGTGGGCGAGGCTTTCTTTGAGAGACTGGGCGTTAAGACGCTGGAAGAGGCCAGGGCACTGGATGCGTTCTATATCCGTGATAAGCTGGAGGAGAACAGGGTATTCTTTGGCACCAGCATCGACGGACAGTTCTCTGTAGGCAGCCACGAGGAAATGCTCACGAAGGGCAAATACTGGCATATGCCGATACTTTTCAGCCGCACGTCCACTGAATTCATGGGCGGCATGAAGGCCGAATCCATGGAGCAGTTCAAAGAGAACGTAAAGGCCTGGTTCGGCTCATACGCGGACGAGATGCTGGCTCTGTGCGGCACAGACGACCTGGACAAGGCCAATGCGGCATCTACGCTGTCAGGCATTGATCTGGGTGTACGCGCAGTGCAGCAGAGAAAAGAAGAGCTGGGCATTGATGATCCTGTATATTACGGCGTTTTTGACCCGTCCATCCCGGGCTGGGACGATCCGAAGACGTTCCATTCGTCAGACCTCTGGTTCTGGTTTGAGACGCTCGCGAAATGCTGGAGACCTTTCAAAGGATTCCACTACGACCTCGCGCGCCATATGTGCAACTATATGACAAACTTCGTTAAGACCGGCAATCCGAACGGCGAAGACGCTGACGGCACACCGATGCCGGAGTGGAAACCGTTCACAACCGCTGACCCTGAGGTAACATGGTTCAAAGATACCGGTTCGGAGTGTGAAGTCAATCCGCCGGCAGAGATCACTCAGATAGTGCAGAAAGCATTGTTAGAGAAATATCCGTTATAATCAAAAGGGGCTGCCAGAGCAGCCCCTCTTTTTATTTCTTGATCTGTCCGTAATAGGCATTAGCGCCGTGCTTACGCAGGTAATGTTTATCCAGCAGAGCCTTTGGCACCGGGCCTTTCTCAGGCTCGAGCATCAGAGTGTGCCAGTTCATGAAAGCAATCTCTTCCAGGACTGCCGCATTCTCGGCAGCCTTGACAGCATTCGGGCCCCATGTGAACGGGCCATGGCCGTTTACCAGCACTCCCGGAATGGCGGCAGGGTTTATATCTTTGAAGGTTTCAGCGATGACTGATCCTGTGTTCTTCTCATATTCGCCGCCTGTTTCAGCATCTGTCAGCGGACGGGTGCATGGCACTGCTCCATAGAAATAATCGGCATGTGTGGTGCCCATTGGGTCTAAAGCCCTGCCTGCCTGGGCAAAAATCGTGGCCCATCTGGAATGGGTGTGGACTATTCCGCCGCATTCAGGGAAGGCGCGGTACAGCTCCAGATGTGTAGGTGTGTCGCTGGAAGGATTTTTATCTCCCTCCACGATATTTCCGTCCAGATCTACAACAACCAGATCGTCAGCGGTCATCTCCGGATAAGGAACTCCGGAGGGTTTGATAACGACCAGCCCGCGCTCGCGGTCGATCCCTGAGGCGTTGCCCCAGGTGAAGGTTACCAGATTGTATTCGGGCAGCATCAGATTAGCTTTAAGGACCTGCTGCTTTAATTCTTCTAACATAAGCTCTCCTTACAGATTGCGGATGGCGGCCTCCTCGATCGCCAGTCCTTTCTTATATCTTTCCAGGAAGGCCGCGAAGCCTTCGATGTCTTCTTTGTCAGCCATTATTTCTGTTACCTGAGCATCAGAGAAAACGCACCGCTCCAGATAATCTGGCAGGCTTTCACTGTCTTTGCGCCAGAGCATGAATGCTCCAAGCAGAGCCATGCCGTATGGTCCGCCTTCGCCTGCTGTTTCCATGGTCTGGACAGGCGCGCCTGCGGCAGCAGACAGCAGTCTGGCACCAACGCCGGGAGTCTTGAAGAAACCTCCGTGGCCGCATAGTTTGCGTATCTCCAGATGCTCTGTCTGAGTCAGGATATCCAGTCCTATTTTCAGTGTAGCCAGAGCGGACAGGAGCTGCGCGCGCATGAAATTCGCCAGATTAAAGGCTGCGTCAGGACGCCTCGTAAACAAAGGGCGCCCTTCGTTCAGGTCGGTAACTCCCTCACCGGCAATATAATTATAATCAAGCAGTCCTCCGCAGTCCGCATCGCCTTCCAGGGCTTTCTTAAAGAGCAGAGGATACATGTCATTCTTTTCAACAGACGCTCCGGCCAGAGACGCTGCCTCATGCAGAAGGTCTACCCATGCGTTCAGGTCGGAAGTACAGTTGTTGCAGTGAACCATTGCGACAGGGTCGCCTGAAGGTGTTGTAACCATATCGATTTCGCGGTGGACACCGGGTTCACGGTCAACGACCAGCATAGCGAAATCGCTTGTACCTGCGGAAACATTGCCGGTATAAACTTTGACTGAATTGGTGGCGGTCATGCCTGTGCCGGCATCGCCCTCGCATGGAGCGAACGGAATGCCTGTCCGTAAGTCTCCTTCGGGGTCAAGCAGCAGTGCACCTGCCTCAGTCAGACGGCCGGCATTTGCGCCTGCAGGAAGTACTTTCGGAAGGATCTGCGTCAGATCGATACCAGTCAGTTCCTTAAACTGCGCCAGCATATCCTCGCGGTAATCCAGGCGGGCACTGTCAATTGGGAACATGCCGCTGGCGTCTCCAATACCGATGACTTTCTCACCGGTCAGCTGCCAGTGGATGTATCCGGCTAGAGTGGTCAGGAACGCAATGTCCTTAACGTGGTCTTCGCCGTTCAGGATAGCCTGATAAAGATGGGCAATGCTCCATCTCTGCGGGATATTGAATCCAAAGAGGTCTGTCAGCCTGGCAGCGGCATCACCGGTGATCGTATTCTTCCAGGTGCGGAAAGAGCACAGCTGGCGGCCGTCTTTATCAAACGGCAGATATCCGTGCATCATTGCGGAAATGCCGATAGCACCGGTAGTTTCAAGGGTGAGACCGTGAGTTTCTTTCAGGTCTCTTTTCAGATCGCGAACGCAGCTCTGAAGACCCAGACGGATTTCCTCGTCAAAATAGGTCCAGATGCCGTTTTCCAGATGGTCACTCCATTCATGTACTCCGGCTGCCACAGGTATATGTTTTTCGTCGATCAGAACGGCTTTGATCCTGGTGGATCCCAGCTCGATTCCGAGAACGGTTTTACTTAAATCAATCATTTCAGTTTCCAGATCAGGTCTTTGATCATTAATTCGTCTTCAAGTTTCTCAGGGGTTGTGTCTTTGGTGATGTGGACGAATTCGATGTCCATCATCCGAGCAAAGTCACGCATCTGTTCAGCGCTGACATCGTAGGAGAGAACTGTGTGATGTGCGCCGCCTGCGATGATCCAGCACTCGAGGCCTGTCTCCAGGTCCGGCAGAGCCTGCCACATAACGCGTGCTACAGGCAGATTCGGCATTGGCATAATAGGTTTGACCGCCTCAATGTCCTGCACGATCATGCGCATCCTGCCGCCCATATCGATCAGGCTGACCACGATGGCCGGGCCTTCCTTGCCTTCAAATACGAGGCGGGCCGGGTCTTTCTCGTTCATGCCGATTCCTAAGAAATGCGTCTCAATCCTTGGCTTGTCAGCGGCCAGTGAAGGGCAGACCTCCAGCATGTGGGCGCCCAGGCTGTATTTGCTGCCCGGAACGAGATGATAGGTATAATCTTCCATGAATCCGGAGGCACCATTACCGCCCTCGCCCATAGCTTTCATGATCGCGGTCATAGCGCTGACTTTCCAGTCGCCTTCGGCACCGAAACCATAGCCTAAGGACATCAGGTGCTGTGCTGCCAGACCCGGGAGCTGCTCCATACCGTAGAGGTCCTGGAAGGTATTGGCGAATGCCCTGCAGCCTTCGCGGTCCAGCATTTTCCTGATGGCAATCTCTTCTTTGGCCTGATAGCGGACCAGGTCGAGCCTGTCGGTGTTCAGGTCATAAAGGCGCAGGTACTCTTCCATCAGAGCATCGATTTCGGCCTCAGTAACCTGAGACATTTCCTGTACCAGATCGCCTGTGGCATGGGTATTTACCTGCCAGCCGAGCTTGATCTGGGCTTCGACTTTGTCGCCTTCTGTAACTGCGACTTCTCTCATATTGTCGCCGAAGCGCATTACTGAAAGAGTACGAGAGAAAGCAGCGCCAACGGCGGCCTTCATCCAGTCTGCCAGACGCTTCTGAACCTTTTCATCCTCCCAGTAGCCGGCGATGACCTTCCTTGGAACGCGCAGACGCGCACCTAAGAAACCGTGCTCGCGGTCTCCGTGAGCGGCCTGATTCAGGTTCATAAAGTCCATGTCTATTTCTTCATTAGGGATTTCTTTATTATATTGAGTAGCCAGATGACAGTATGGCTTTTGAAGAGCGGCCAGGCCGTTGATCCACATCTTGCTGGGAGAGAAGGTGTGGCACCATGTGATAATGCCGGAGCACTCCTCACGGTAATTGGCCTCGCGGATTACTTCGGTAATCTCACGGTTTGACTTGGCCGTGACCTTGTATACGAGCGGGAAGGGCAGAACCGCGTTCAGCTTTTCAGCCATTTCCCTGGCACGCTGATCTACAGTCTTAAGAACTTCTTCTCCATACAGATCCTGACTTCCGACGATAAACCAAAATTCATATTTGCCCATAAAAATCGCCTCCTTAAAAGTAATTATAGCAAGGCAGATATTGTCAGTCAATTTGCTAATAATATTCAACTCACCGTTGACAATCCGGAATATAAAGATTTATAATACTCCAGTAAATTTAAATGTACGGCCGTACACAATTAAAATCCGCGTAATTAGAAATAAGACGTGGAAGGGTTCAAAACCCCTTCTGACAGGCAAGCATCTACGGATGTCTTTTTTATTTTGTGGAGGTTGGTATGTGTAAATTTGTTTTTGTAACAGGCGGTGTAGTATCAGGTCTGGGAAAAGGTATAACGGCAGCTTCACTGGGCAGGCTCCTGAAGGCCAGAGGTCTCAAGGTGGCATCCATGAAGCTCGATCCATACATCAATGTCGACCCTGGCACAATGTCCCCGTATCAGCATGGCGAAGTCTATGTTACTGAAGACGGAGCAGAGACTGATCTGGATCTGGGACATTATGAAAGATTCATCGATGAGGACCTGAACAGGTTCTCAAATCTGACGACGGGCAAGGTCTATTGGAGCGTTCTGAACAAAGAGCGCAAAGGCGAATATCTCGGCAAGACCGTTCAGGTCATTCCTCATATCACAAACGAAATCAAAGAATTTATCTATCGGGCTGAGAGACATACGAAGCCGGATGTTTTAATATGCGAAGTCGGCGGCACGGTAGGCGATATCGAGAGCCAGCCTTTCCTGGAGGCAATCAGGCAGGTCGGACTGGAAAGGGGCAAAGGCAATGCCCTGTATCTCCACGTGACGCTGATCCCATATTTGGAGTGCAGCAAGGAACACAAGAGCAAACCAACGCAGCATTCCGTCAAGACTCTGCAGGGTCTGGGCATCAATCCGGACATCCTCGTTCTGAGATGCAATAAAGCGCTGGATTCGGACATCTTTGACAAGCTCTCGCTCTTCTGCAATATCAAGAGAGACTGCATCATCGAAAATAAGAACATTCCTATTCTTTATGAGGCTCCGCTGATGCTCGAAAAGCAGCATTTCGGCGACATAGTCTGCAGGGAGCTGGGTCTGGACGCGGCCAAGCCGGATTTACAGGAGTGGAAGGACCTGATCCACAAGATCAAGCACATGCACAGAACCGTGACCATCGGACTGGTCGGAAAGTATGTTAAGCTCCACGACGCATATCTGTCGGTGGCTGAAGCACTGGCGCATGCCGGATATCACAGCGCTGCTAAGGTAAAGATTAAATGGATAGACAGCGAGACCATCACGGACAGCAACGCCGCGAAGAAGCTGGCAGACTGCGACGGCATCATTGTGCCGGGAGGTTTCGGTGACAGGGGCATAGAAGGAATGATCTCCACCGCCAGATACTGCAGGGAGAATAACGTTCCATATTTAGGAATCTGTCTGGGAATGCAGGTGGCCGTTATAGAATATGCCAGAAACGCATGCGGCATGACAGGAGCAAACTCCAGGGAATTCGATCCGGATTCACCTTTCAAAGTAATTGATTTCCTGCCGGATCAGAACGATGAAAAGGCCAAGGGCGGCACATTGAGGCTGGGCCGCTACGACTGCGTATTGAAAGATGGTACGAAGATAAAAGAGCAGTATAAATGCGATCAGATCAGCGAACGGCACAGACACCGCTATGAGTTTAATAATGAGTTCAGGCAGCGCCTCGCAGATGGTGGCCTCATCCTTAGCGGTACCTCACCGGATGATTACATCGTTGAAACGATAGAGACCAATAATGATTACTTCGTCGGCGTGCAGTTCCATCCGGAATTTAAATCCAGACCTAACAGGCCGCACCCGCTGTTTGTGGGATTGATCGACTATTCGCTGGCAAGAAAAGAAAACTTAAATTAACAGGAGCATAATATGTGCGGAATAACAGGATTTACAGGATACACGCTGGCCCTGCCTATACTGATGCAGGGGCTTGAAAAACTTGAATATCGCGGCTATGACTCTGCGGGCGTTACTCTGGCTGATGATATCGGTCTGGTCACGCTGAAGGCAAAGGGAAGACTCAGTGAGCTGCGCAGCATTCTGGATGAGAGCGAGCTGCTGCAGATGACAGGTATAGGACATACCAGATGGGCAACGCATGGTGTGCCGAACAACCTGAATGCCCACCCTCATACTAATAAAAGAAATACCATTTCACTTGTGCACAACGGCATTATTGAGAATTATATGTCGCTGAAGCAGATGCTGGAAAACTTTGACTATGATTTCAAGTCGGAGACCGACAGCGAGGTAATAGTCCATCTGATAGACTTTTATTACAGGCAGTGTCTTGACATGGAAACTGCATTTAAGAAGGCGGTAGGCGACCTGGAAGGAAGTTATGGTATCTGCGTGGTATCCAGACATTCCCCGAACAAGATTTTTGTGGCCAGGAAAGAGAGTCCGATGATACTAGGCATAGGCAAGGAAGGGTCATTCTGCGCATCAGACGTGCCGGCTCTGCTGGAATACACCAGACAGCTGATATCCCTGAATGATGGGGACACAGCCATCCTGGAGCCGGATAAAATAACCGTCTTTGACGCTGAAGGCAAAGAAAAACCGATTGAATGGATGGACTCCCCGTATGATATGCAGTCAGCACAGAAGGGCGGATACGATACCTTCATGGAGAAGGAAATCCATGAGCAGCCTCAGACTATCAAAGAGACTCTTAGGGGCAGGCTTTCGGGCAGGAAGATTGTACTGCCTGAGCTGGACGACATCAGGGATAATTTGAAAAACATAAACAGCGTCATTTGGATCGCCTGCGGCACGGCTTATCACGCATGTGTTTATGGGCAGATGATCCTGAATAAACATGTACCGATCAATTCGATAGCGGTGCCTGCCAGTGAGTTCAGGTATGGCAATTATCATGTTGACAGAAATACGCTGTGCATTTTTGTTTCGCAATCTGGTGAAACCGCAGACACACTGGCAGCCATCAAGATGGCGAAAGAACGAGGCGCATTGACAATAGCCGTGGCGAATGTGCTGGGCTCATCTCTGACCAGGCTGGCAGACACGACAATATATACATGTGCCGGCCTTGAAATTGCTGTAGCCAGTACGAAGGCTTATACGGCTCAGCTGGTGCTCCTGTATATGCTGGCATCAAAATTATCCGAGATAATGGGCTATTCCATCAGTGAGCATCAGGAGATAATCACGAACCTCAGACAGCTGAGCAATATGACGCAGCAGTTTCTGGAGTGCTGCAAACCTGTCGTGAAGGAATATGCGCAAATGATGAAGGACGAGAGAGACGTCTACTTTATAGGCAGACAGCTCGATTATGTCAGTGCCATGGAGGGAGCCCTGAAATTAAAGGAAATATCATACATCCATGCCGACGCGTACTACGCCGGAGAGCTGAAGCATGGACCGATCGCGCTGATACAGTACCAGAAGATCGTCGTGGCATTTGCCACCCAGCCTGAAGTATCGGCCAAGACCATTTCGAATATTAAAGAAACCGTGGCCAGAGGAGCCAGGGTCATTCTGATAACCGATAAGGATACGAAAGCAGATGGCTTTTCGTATATCATAAGGCTGCCGCAGATACATCCAGAACTGAGCTGCATCACATCCGCCATAGTATTCCAGCTTCTGGCATATTATGCGGCTGTTGAGAGAGGCTGCGACGTAGACAAGCCAAGGAATCTGGCGAAGTCAGTCACTGTGGAATAAAGAGGGAAGAATATGGACAAAATCTTGGTATTGGATTTCGGCGGACAGTATAATCAGCTGATCGCCAGGCGCGTCAGAGAACAGCATGTGTATGCAGAAATCAGATCGTGCAAGAGGATAACTATAGAGGAAATCAAAAACATCGGCTATAAAGGCATCATTTTCACAGGCGGGCCGAACAGCGTTTATGATCCGGCATCGCCGACCTTTGACAAAAAAGTGCTGGAACTGGGCATCCCGGTTCTCGGAATCTGTTACGGCGCGCAGCTGATCGCGCATCTATCCGGCGGAAAGGTAGAAAGCGCGAAAAATTCCAGTGAATACGGCAAGACTGACGTGTATGTGGAAAAGGATGTGCTGTTTGAAGGCGTTCCGGAGAATAGTGTATGCTGGATGTCACATACCGATTACATCAGTGAATTGCCGGCAGGGTTCGAAAGAACTGCATATACAGATAAATGTCCATGCGCGGCCATGAGCTGTACAGACAGAAAGATTTATGCGGTCCAGTTCCATCCGGAGGTCACGCATACCGAGTTCGGAAAGCAGATGTTTGCGAATTTTGTTTTCAAAGTCTGCGGCTGTGAGGCAGACTGGACAATGGATGACTTCATTGAGCGCTCGGTTGAAAAGTATCGTGCTGAGCTGACAGGCAAAAACGTACTGCTGGCATTGTCGGGCGGAGTGGATTCATCCGTCACGGCAGTCCTGCTTCACCGGGCTATCGGAGACCGCCTGAAATGCGTTTTCGTTGACCATGGCCTGCTCAGAAAAGATGAGGGCGATTTCGTCGAGAACACATTCAAGGGTAAATTCGGACTAAACATGGTAAGAGTTAACGCGCAGTCTGAGTTTTTGTCGAAACTGGCAGGAGTAACCGAACCGGAAACCAAGAGGAAAATAATAGGAGAAGAATTTATCAGGGTGTTTGAAAGAGAAGCCCGCAGTCTTGGCAATATCCAGGTGCTGGCGCAGGGCACTATTTACCCTGACGTAATAGAGAGCGGCAAGGATGATTCCTCTACTATCAAATCGCACCATAATGTGGGCGGGCTGCCCGATGTAATGGCCTTTGAGGCCATCTGTGAACCCCTTAGAGACCTTTTTAAGGATGAGGTCAGGGAAGTGGGCGTTAAGCTGGGAATCCCCGCAAAATTGGTATACAGGCAGCCATTCCCGGGCCCGGGCCTGGCAGTAAGGATCATAGGAGAGATTACAGAGGAGAAACTGAATCTGCTGAAAGAAGCGGACGCGGTCTTCCGTGAGGAAATAGATCAGCTGGGTTTTGAAAAAGCCCCAAACCAGTACTTTGCAGTGCTCACAAATTCACGCGCGGTTGGTGTTATGGGCGATGCCCGCACTTACGGCTACACCGTAGCGCTCAGAGCAGTAGATACAGACGATTTCATGACTGCCGAATGGACCAGGCTTCCTTTTGAAAGCCTAGCCGAGATCAGCAGAAGGATTACAAACGAAGTGAAAGGAATATCGCGGGTAGTATATGATATCACATCCAAACCGCCTGGAACGGTGGAGTGGGAGTAGAAGATAATTATATTCCGCTCTTAGCTGTTTTACTCAACGTCTTGGAGCGCGTCATAGCCCTCTTCCCCGGTGCGGACCTTTATAACGTTCTCCACATCGTAAACGAATATCTTACCGTCGCCAATGTGGCCTGTGTAGAGCACTTTCTTCGCAGTTTCGATCACATCCCGCACAGGAATGGCGGAGACGACGATATCTACCTGGACCTTAGGCCTGAGGTCTGTCTCAACGGCGACGCCTCGGTAGAATTCCGTATGCCCTTTCTGCATGCCATAGCCCATGACGTGTGATACTGTCATGCCCGTGATGCCTAGCTTGGACATGGCATCTTTAAGAGCATAGAGTTTCTCCTCTTTGAAGACAATTTCTACCTTTGTGAACTTATGACCATCGCTTCTGAAAGCTGGCTCCCGCTTTACAGGAATGGCCTCTGCAGGCGGTGTTGTGCCGGTAACTGCGACGACCTGTTCACCTGTTCCGAATTCAGCATATTTGTCAACCGCCGGCATAAAGTCTGCGTAAGCGCTGGGAAGTCCGTGTTCGCTCACATCCAGGCCGGATAGTTCGTCCGCCGGAACGACGCGAAGGAAATTAACTTTCTTAAGAAGCATGAAGAAGCCGAGCATCGTGGCCGCTGCCCATGCACCGACAGATACAAAGCCCAGAAACTGAATTCCCAGTTGGGTAAAATTTCCGGTATAGAAAAGGCCGTTCAGCCCTGCAGGCGCATCCGGATTTGCTAGCAATCCCACGGCGATCGTACCCCAAATACCATTGGCACAATGCACGCCCACAGCGCCGACCGGATCGTCTATATGAAGCTTGAGGTCGAGTGTTTCAACAACTATTACAACAAGGATTCCGGCGACAAGGCCCACGGCGGCAGCGCCGATGGCGTCAAAAGCATCACAGCCCGCAGTCACGGCGACAAGACCGGCAAGCGACGCGTTCAGACACATGGATACGTCGGGCTTGCCGTTTTTAATCCACGTTAAAACCAATGTAGTGCAGGTCGCTACGGAAGGAGCGATGGTTGTTGTCAGGAAGATGGAGGAGAGCTCAGTCGGAGAGGTTGCTGCAGCACCGTTAAAACCATACCAGCCGAGCCAGAGAATAAATACGCCCAAAGCTCCCAGAGGGATCGAATGCCCGGGGATTGCGTTAACCTTTACAATCTTACCGCTCCTGTTTTTAACATATTTTCCAATACGGGGACCGAGAACGGCTGCGCCGATCAGGGCAGCTATGCCGCCCACCATATGAATCGCGCAGGAGCCCGCATAATCATGGAATCCAAGTCTGGCCAGCCAGCCGCCTCCCCAGATCCAGTGCGCTTCTATAGGATATATCACAAGGCTGATAACAGCAGAATATACACAGTACGCAGAGAACTTCGTGCGCTCGGCCATAGAACCTGATACTATCGTGGCTGTTGTCGCGCAGAACACGAGATTAAACACAAAAGTGCTCGCGTCGGTAAAACCATCAGCAGGTGAAGCAATAAACTCCTTAAAATGAGTGAACAGGTCCAGATTAGGTACTCCTATCAGTCCGAAAAACGTATCTTCGCCCATCATCAGCGCGTAGCCGAGCAGCGAGAAGACCACTGTACCTATACAGAAGTCCATGAGATTTTTCATGATAATATTGCCAGCGTTCTTCGCGCGGGTAAAGCCGGTCTCCACCATGGCGAAACCTGCCTGCATCCAGAACACCAGAGCGGCACCTATCAAAAACCAGAATTCTACAGTCATATCTGTTACCACCTTTACAGAAGCAATCTAGTGTACTCCGAACAGAAGATCACCATACTTCGGGAATGGCCAATAATCCTTGGCAGTTAATGTTTCCGCTTCATCACATGCCAGACGCAGTTCATTCATTCGCGGCAGGATTTCGTCACGGATCATTTCTGCTTCTTTCTGCACGTCTCCGACATTGTCCAGACGTATCAGTGCCTTCTCCAGATCTTCGGCCCGGAGCGCAATGCTGTCCGTCAGGGCAGACAGTCTGCGGATGATTCCCATCTCATATGCGCATTCCAGAGAAGGATCCAGCTCTTTCTTCGCCAGCGCAGCTTTTGAGACGTCCATGACATATTTCTCAACCGCCGGAAGAATCTGCATCTTCGAGATATCTTCCATGGTGTTTGCTTCTATTACTACTGTTTTGCAATAGTTGTCCAGTGTTATCTCGCAGCGGCTTTTGAGCTCGGTTTCAGTGTAAACCTTGTGCGACACCAGCATGTCCACATTCTTTTTATCCAGCAGATGAGGCAGTGCATCCGGAGTGGTCCTGTAATTCAGCAGACCTCTGACTTCAGTAGCTTCTTTGATCCATGCATCGTCATATCCGTTTCCGTTGAAGATGATGCGCTTGTGATCGCGGATAGTCTTCTGGATCATCTCGTGAAGAGTGGTCTCGAAGTCTTCAGCACCTTCCAGCGTGTCTGCGTAAATCTTCAGTGATTCCGCAACTGCTGTATTCAGCATGATATTTGTGCAGGCAATGCTGTTCGCTGAGCCCAGCATACGGAACTCAAATTTATTGCCCGTAAATGCGAATGGCGAGGTACGGTTTCTGTCCGTAGTATCTCGATTAAACTTTGGCAGTACATCAACTCCCAGTTTCAGCTGGGTTTTCTCTTTGCCTTCATAAGGAGTGTCATTTTCTATAGCTTCAAGGATGCCGTTCAGTTCGTCACCCAGGAAGATTGAAACAACTGCAGGGGGAGCCTCGTTTGCGCCTAATCGGTGGTCGTTGCCTGCGGTGGCTACGGTGATCCTCAGCAGATCCTGGTAGTCATCCACAGCTTTGATAACTGCACAGAGTATCAACAGAAACTGTGCGTTTTCGTGTGGCGTATCGCCGGGTGAGAGGAGGTTTACACCGGTGTCGGTGGCGATAGACCAGTTGTTGTGTTTGCCGCTGCCGTTAACGCCCGCGAAAGGCTTCTCATGCAGCAGGCAGACCAGTCCGTGCTTCTCTGCAACTTTCTGCATGATTTCCATGGTCAGCTGGTTGTGGTCAGTCGCGATGTTCGTGGTAGTATAGATAGGCGCAAGCTCATGCTGTGCCGGAGCGACTTCGTTATGCTCAGTCTTGGCCAGAATACCCTGTTTCCAGAGCTCTTCATTCAGGTCATCCATGTAGGCCTGTACACGAGGCTTGATAACGCCGAAATAATGGTCTTCCATCTGCTGACCTTTAGGAGGTTTTGCGCCAAAGAGAGTCCTGCCGGTGAATCTGAGGTCAGGTCTCTGGTCGTACATTTCACGGGTGATCAGGAAATACTCCTGTTCAGGACCAACAGCCGGTCTGACGCATTTCGCAGTGGTGTTTCCAAACAGCCGCAGAATCCTTAAAGCCTGCTTATTCAGTGCCTCCATGGATCTAAGCAGAGGGGTTTTCTTATCCAATGCCTCTCCGCCGTATGAGCAGAAGGCTGTCGGAATGCACAGAGTCTTTCCTTTAATGAACGCATATGAAGTTGGATCCCATGCGGTATAGCCCCTGGCTTCGAATGTGGCTCTCAGACCGCCGCTTGGGAATGATGAAGCATCCGGCTCGCCCTTTATCAGCTCCTTGCCGGAGAACTCCATAATGACGCCTCCGTCAGGCGACGGCGATATGAAGCTGTCGTGTTTCTCGGCGGTAATGCCTGTAAGTGGCTGGAACCAATGCGTAAAATGAGTGGCGCCTTTTGATACCGCCCAATCTTTCATCGCTGTTGCGACCGCATTTGCAACGCCCGGGTCCAGCTGAGCGCCTTCATCCATCGTCTTCCGCAGGGACTGATAGACCTCTGCTGAAAGATTTGCCTTCATGACTCTGTCATTAAAAACATTACATCCAAAATATTCTGAAATGCTTCCCATATCCGATCCTCCTGTTTAATTAAAAAACAAAAAGAAAAAGGCGTCTCTGAACACATAGTTCAAAGACGCCTTTGCCTTTATGAAGTGAATTTACACCTATGCTGTTTTTTTGTCAACAGCATTAATCTGTTTTTTTCGAAAGAGCCAATACCAGACGCTCGCTCTCCAAATCGTAATACAGCCTGCAGCCGCAGTGCCTGAAATCATATACAGTGATCACATCACCTGTAGTGTATTTATCTGCCTCCTCCAGCAGGGCAGGGCTGAAGTGAACGGTCTTTTTATTCTCAAAAACTGCCGTATATAATATCTCAGCTTCCACGAGGTCCTGGAAAATATGGCTTCCGTAAGACAGTTCTGGATTATAGCCGGCCTTCTTTTCTTCCATTTCACATATGGCCTCGAAGCCGCTGATGTCTGCAAAGCTTGTGGGCACGCCCAGCTCAGGCGAGCTGGTGCCGATGCGCCCCGGAACCATCAGCATCATGTGCAGGCCCTGGTTCCTGTATTTCCAGTTGATCTCGCCAATCTGCTTGGCGACTGCAGGCTTGGACACATAAGGCAGATTGTAATATGCTACAGGATCTACATATACCAGCATGTCCAGGTCCACGCATCTGGAAAGTCCCATGGACGCGCCGAAACTCTCAAGCACGATCTCACTCTCAGAAATGTTCTCAGGAATCTGCACCTTGCCGGTGTCCTTGAAGACCTGAAGCGGACGGCACTGGAGCAGGTTGATCGTATATTCTCCGCTGTCCGAGAGATTCATTGTGTACTCAATGTCAACCGGTTGTCCGTATTCACCCTGGATGCATTGCATCAGCTGGCGGATCTGAGCCATCAGCTGTTTGTTTTTGACCAGGCCCGGGCAGGAGATAAAGCGCACAGGCTCGCGGCGGCCCATTTCCCTGAGGCGCTGTTCGGCTTCATAATCCCTGTCCAGAAGATTGGTCAGCAGGTAGTCGGGCAGCTTGGGCTCGATCTCTTTCAAACGCAGCTTCTTCAGTTTATGGTCGGCTGTGTCAATGACCTCGGCCTGTCTCTGCGAATACTGGTGCATCTCTGCAACCGTCGTGTATGTGGTAGCCTCAGGCTTGTCGAGGCTGACGAGCCTTGGGTATGAGCCTTCCGTCCTGTCAACGGCGGAAGTCCCCAAACCCATGACCAGTCTGAGCATACCGGCCTTTGGGTCAATGTTTTCCATAAATTTATATGGGCTGAATGAATAGCCCACTCCTGCCGCGCATGGCATGTAGAAGGAACCGTAATACGAGCCGGACACGCGCTGCACCAGCAGGGCCATCTGCTCATCTTTCTTGTCCAGCCCCCGGCGCCTTCTGTAATCCAGCGCTGACATGCTCATTGTACTGGAGTAGACTGTTTTGATAGCAGCCTCGAACTCTTCAAGCCGCTCCTCTATGGTTCCGCGGTTCGCGCAGAAGACTGATTCATATTTGCCCGCAAAGGCATTTCCAAAGCCGTCCTCAAGAATACTGCTGGACCTGACGATAAAGGGATCCTGTCCGTAGTACTCCAGAATATTGCGGAAATTCGTCCGCATCTCCTCAGAGAAACTGCTCGTGCGAAGCTTCTCTGCAAATTCGGGAGCGAGTTCATAGTATCCCTCATCGGTGCGCTGCTTTATCCTGAGATCCCAGAAATTATTATCAACTATATAGGTGTAATACATGTCGGAACCTATGAAGAACGAATCGTGAGGCTCCAGAACAGTATCAATATCAGGTTCCAGGTTACGGATGATGGCTCTGGAAAGCAGCATGCCGCAGGCCTTGCCGCCGATCATTCCTGTGCCGATCATATGGCTGCGGACCAGGAAATAATCTTCAGGAGTTAAATGCTTCTTGACCAGCTCGCGGAGTTTTTCATCCCTGGTCATCATAATATTGCACATCTCGCTGCAGTAGTCTTCTATAGGCATCCCTGCCTCGTGGAGAGTCTTTGCGGTATTAAAGAAACGGTCCCATGAATCAATGTACTGCTCCTCGCCTGGCCTTTGGTATTTGCCGAGAATCTGATAGAAACGGCTGGAATGCACTCCGTCCAGGACCGGACGGAATGAGCCTGTCTCAGGGCTGTACAGATGAGGCAGGAACATGGTAGCTGAATCGCGGTTCCAGACTTTCATAGGCCGCATATAGACATTGTTTTTATCAGAATAAATATCCAGGAACAGCTGCGTAGTGTTGCTGATCTTGTTGATCGCGGCCACGGAGTGCCTGCCCCTAAGGACAGGGAAGAATGCAACGGTGTCCAAACTAAAAAGGAAAGGGCAGGTGACACGGAAGAAATTGCCCATCATGAGATCGGTTGCCCATGCGGTCTGAAGCTCGGAAAGGCAGTCAAACACATAGAAGGCATCATAACCTTCCTTTTCAATTATATTGTGGATTTCCACTGTAAATGTCTCGAACTGGTGCGAGAGCGGAATCACATATTTCTTGACTTCAGGGCAGTCCTCAACTAAGGGATCGTGGCTGGCGAAGCGGAAGTAGATCAGATTGCGCGCATCCTTTTTCGCCTGCTCAACGTAAGGGTCCACGAAGAGACGGAACTCGTCCAGATTGGACACCCTGAACACGACATTGTCGCCCAAACGTATATTATCCAGCGCCTTGTCCATCTCGGGAATGCCGGATTTTATTCTTTCAAAAGCAGCCATGCTGTGCCTCCTTTCGAAACAAAAAGGCAAAGAAGTCCGCGAGTTATAACTCAAAGACGTCTTTGCCTTTATGGCTGAAATTTACACCTGCGGAGGATTTCTGTCAATGTTTTATTGACAATTCATTCTTATGGTTGTAATTTATCTTTAATGAGCAAAGGCGTTCATTTGAAAAGAAGGAAAATCCCTTCGTTTCAAATGGGCGTTTTTTTATTTTTCAAAAAAGGAAACAATAGTCATGAAAAAAGAAGGTCAAATCAGAATACCGTCCGGCTGCGCCATTGCAGCCGTGATATCGAAAGAAGGCCGGAGAATGAGCGGTGAGGTGGTTGTGAACGCAATGATGCCTATGCACGATCGTTCCAACGGTCTGGGCGGCGGATTTGCAGGCTACGGCATTTACCCGGAGTACAAGGATTTCTACGCGCTCCATTTGTTTTTTGACAATAGGACGGTGAGAAAGGACTGCGAAGCGTTTCTGAAGGAACGTTTTGAAATCGTGAAATCTGAGCATATTCCAACCCGCCAGATTCCTGCAATTACGGACGAGCCGATTATCTGGCGCTATTTCGTTGCGCCGCTGTCTTCAGTTGTCACATTAATGCAGGTGGACGAAAAGGAGTTCGTTGCCCGTACGGTTATGAAGATAAACACAGAGCTAAAGGGGGCCTATGTGTTTTCCAGCGGCAAGAACATGGGAGCCTTCAAGGCAGTAGGCTTTCCGGAAGACATAGGAGTTTTCTATAAGCTGGATGAATATGAGGGTTATTCCTGGACAGGCCATGGCCGTTATCCTACCAACACACCTGGCTGGTGGGGCGGCGCGCATCCTTTCACACTATTGGATTATTCGGTCGTCCATAACGGAGAAATCTCCTCATATGACGCCAACCGGCGGTTTATTGAGATGTTCGGTTACAAGTGTACATTACAGACAGACACGGAAGTTATTACATATATTATGGATTATCTGATACGCAGACAGGGCCTGACCCTGGCTGAAGCAGCCAGTGTGGTCGCGGCGCCTTTCTGGAGCACCATCGAGAGGAAGACGGATCCTGCGGAGAAAGAAAAACTATATTTTCTCCGTTCTATGTTCCCGAGCCTTTTGGTTACGGGCCCGTTTTCAATAGTTCTGGGTTTCACAGGAGGCCTGATGGCACTCAATGACAGGCTGAAACTAAGGTCCATGGTGGTTGGTGAAAAGGATGACAAGGTTTTCATTGCCAGTGAAGAGGCAGCGATAAGGGTAATGGAGCCGGATGCAGAGAATATCTGGGCGCCGGCCGGAGGCGAACCCGTTATCGTAAGAGTCAGGGAGGGGGCAATCTGATGGGCGTTGAATATATTTATCCTGAATTTGAAGTTATAAGAAATGAAAACCGTTGTATCACCTGCAGGGTCTGTGAAAGACAGTGCGCAAATGAAGTGCATTCATACAGTCCCGAGCTGGGAATAATGCTGGCGGACGAAACCAAGTGCGTTGATTGTCAGCGCTGCGTTTCACTATGTCCGACACATGCCCTGAAGATTGCTAAAAGCCCCTGCACATACAGAGAAAACACGAATTGGCAGAATGACACTATTAAAGAAATCTATAAACAGGCGAACAGCGGCGGAGTACTGTTGTCATCCATGGGCAATCCAAAACCATTTCCGGTTTACTGGGATAAGATACTGATCAATGCATCCCAGGTAACGAACCCGCCTATCGACCCATTGCGCGAGCCGATGGAGACCAGAGTCTTTCTGGGAAAGAAACCCGAGAAAATCGAGCGTGACAAGAAGGGCAATCTGGTCTGCAAACTTCCACCACAGATAGAACTGTCCATGCCGGTAATGTTCTCAGCTATGAGCTACGGATCGATCAGCTATAACGCTCACTGGTCCCTGGCCAGGGCCGCCACGGAATTGGGAATCGCATACAATACAGGCGAGGGCGGTCTGCATGAAGACTTCTATGCATATGGACCGAATACTATTGTGCAAGTGGCGTCGGGCAGGTTCGGCGTGCATGAAGATTATCTGATGGCCGGCGCGGCTATTGAGATCAAGATGGGCCAGGGAGCAAAGCCGGGTATCGGCGGACATCTGCCGGGAGAAAAAATTGTGGGAGATGTTTCCAGAACGAGGATGATTCCGGAAGGCACCGACGCGATTTCACCTGCGCCGCATCATGATATTTATTCGATAGAGGATCTGAGGCAGCTGGTATATTCACTGAAGGAAGCCACGGAGTATAAAAAACCGGTCATTGTAAAGATTGCTGCGGTGCATAATGTTGCGCTCATAGCGAGCGGTATAGCCAGGAGCGGTGCGGACATTATCGCCATTGACGGCTTCCGCGGAGGCACAGGTGCTGCACCGACCAGAATCCGCGATAATGTAGGTATCCCTATTGAGCTGGCTTTGGCAGCAGTCGACCAGAGGCTCCGTGACGAGGGCATCAGAAATAACGTTTCAATCGTGGCCGGAGGCAGCATCAGGAGCGCTACGGATGTGATCAAGGCCATCGCTTTGGGAGCAGATGCCTGCTACATAGCTACTGCTGCGCTGCTGGCACTGGGCTGCCATTTGTGCAGGACATGCCAGAGCGGCAAATGCAACTGGGGCATCGCTACACAAAGGCCTGATTTGACCAAGCGTCTGAATCCGGACATTGGCAGCGCCCGTCTGGTCAATCTGATGACCGCATGGCAGCACGAGATCAAAGAAATCATCGGTGGCATGGGCATCAACTCCATTGAGGCGCTGAAGGGCAAC
Organism: Lachnospiraceae bacterium; assembly: GCA_017441295.1. GTDB lineage: Bacteria > Bacillota > Clostridia > Lachnospirales > Lachnospiraceae > RGIG5612. The sequence continues at coordinate 7,768 of JAFRYA010000044.1, read as the reverse complement.
AGGCTTATGCTGAGAGGCGTCGGCCTGACAGAAAAAGAACTGGAAATACTGGGTATTTCCCATGCAGGAGAATAGTTATGAAACGAGTTTACGTAAATGAGGAGTGGTGTCTGGCCTGCCATTTGTGTGAGTATAACTGCGCGTTCGCAAATTCAGGCCATTCGGACATGGTGCTGGCACTGAAAGGCAAAAAGCTCTATCCACGCATTCATGTGGAGGGAGATGAAAAGATTTCTTATGCGGTCTCCTGCAGGCATTGCCTGGATCCGCTCTGCGTGAAAAGCTGCATCGCCGGTGCGCTTTCCAGAAAGGAAGGCATCATAGAGGTAGACCAGAACAAATGCGTAGGCTGTCTGACCTGCGTACTGGTCTGTCCGTACGGAGCGCTCGCGCCGAACGAGGATGGCATCATGCAGAAATGCGAGCTCTGTCTGAAGAATTCTGCCGGAGAGCCTGCCTGCGTCGCAGGCTGTCCGAATAAAGCCATTGTATATGAAGAGCGGGAGGTGATTTAAATGAAACCGTATGTGATCATTGGAAACGGTGTGGCGGCTGCAGCCTGCATTGAGGGCATAAGGAGCATTGATGTGAAGACTCCGATCACCGTCATCTCGGAAGAAAACCACCCGGTCTATTGCAGGCCTTTGATCTCTTATTATCTGGAGGGAAAGACCGATCCGGAGCGGATGAGCTACCGCGCCCCGGACTTTTATGAAAAGATGAAATGCACTGTCCTTTACGGAGAAAGGGCAGTATCCATAAATAAACGTTCAAAAACAGTGGTGCTTGAAAGCGGAGAAGGGATCCAATATTCCTCTGTATGTCTGGCATGCGGTTCCTCTCCCTTTGTACCCCGGTTCGAAGGACTGGAAAATGTTAAAGAACAGTATTCATTTATGACATCGGATGATGCGGAGGCATTGGGACAAGCCCTGCATAAAGACGCGAAAGTGCTGATTGTTGGAGCCGGTCTGATCGGCTTGAAATGTGCGGAGGGAATCCACGGCAGGGCAGGACATATTACAGTCTGCGATCTGGCGGAAAGGGTGCTTTCAAGCATACTCGACACGGAATGCGCCGGGATGATGCAGACGGCCATGGAAGATGCAGGCATAGAATTTATGCTGGGCGACAGCGTCGCACGTTTTGAAGAAAATAAAGCCCATATGAACAGTGGTAAAACAGTGGATTTCGACATCCTCGTGCTGGCGGTAGGTGTCCGTGCGAACACCTACCTGCTGAAAGATCTGGGCGGGGAAGTAGGCCGCGGAATTGTTGTAAATGAGAAGATGGAAACGTCGGTTCCAAATATTTATGTGGCCGGTGACTGCACAGAGGGCGAAGATATAACCCTGGGCGGCAGAAGAGTGCTGGCGATATTTCCAAACGCATATCTGCAGGGCCATGCGGCAGGTGTTAACATGGCCGGAGGCGAAGAAATCTGTAATAAAGGCATCCCAATGAACTCTATCGGCTTCTTTGGAATGCATGCCATGACGGCAGGCAGTTATTACGGCGAAGAGGATGGCGGCGAATGTTTTGAGGAACGCACTAAAAACACTCTTAAGAGGCTCTTTGTAAGGGATGGGAAGCTCACAGGATTCATCCTGATCGGCATCACCGAGCGGGCTGGCATTTACACATCCCTCATCAGGGAGCAGACACCGCTTGATCAGGTAGACTTCGAGATGCTGAAGAAGATTGCATCTTCGGCGGCATTCTCGCAGGAGTCGCGCCGGCAGAAATTCAGCAGACCCGTATAGAAGGGCATGGGAGGTTTATTATGATCAAAACAATCAATGCACAGGGACTGGGCTTTTCAGAAATCAATGCGCGTTTAAGAAAGGCAGGAAGAAGCTGCGTGATAGAAGGCTGCTGCGGCGAAAGGTTTATTGCCGCTGGCATGTCGAATAAACACATAACAATAAATGGAGTGCCCGGGAATGCACTTGGTGCTTATCTGAATGGCGCGGATATCACAGTAAACGCGAACGCGCAGGACGCGGTGGGTGATACGATGAATGACGGCAGGATTGTGGTCCATGGCAATATCGGGGATGCGGCAGGCTACGCGATGCGTGGAGGCAGCATCTATGTAAAGGGCAATGCCGGATACCGCGCAGGCATACATATGAAAGCATATAAAGACAAAGTCCCTGTACTGGTCATCGGTGGAGTTACGGGCAGTTTTCTGGGTGAATACCAGGCAGGAGGAGTTATTGTCGTGCTGGGCCTCGAAGCGAATGGCAGGCGGATTGTCGGCAATTTCCCTTGTACAGGTATGCATTGCGGCAAGATGTTTCTGAGGGGAGAGTGTAAAGATGTGCTATTTCCTCCACAGGTTACAGCCCGCTTTGCGACCGACGAGGACAAAAAAGAAATTAAAGAATATGTAAATACCTATTGCAAGCTCTTCGGATATGATGTAAAAGAAATTATGGATTCCCCTTTCACAGTCATAACTCCTGACAGCAATAATCCATTCAAACAGATGTATGTGGCAAACTAAGAGCGCTGCAATGCAGCGGGAGAGGTCTTTATGAATTATATAAAAGAAGAAGTTATCCAGTATATCATGGAAGATGATGTAAAGTTTATCAGGCTCGCATTCTGCGACGTTTTCGGCAAACAGAAGAATATTTCAATAATGCCGGATGAGCTGCAGCGGGCCTTTGATTATGGCATCGCAATTGACGGCTCAGCGATCAGAGGCTTCGGCGACGAAACGCATTCGGATCTGCTGCTCCATCCGGATCCGGGCACGCTCATGCAGCTTCCATGGAGACCGGAACATGGCAAGGTAGTGCTGATGTATTCATCAATCACATATCCGGACGGACGTCCGTTCCCTTGTGATACACGTTCTCTTCTTAAAAAGGCCATCCGGGAAGCAGAAGACGCAGGATATCAGTTCTCTTTCGGCGCAGAGCAGGAGTTCTATCTGTTCAAACTTGATGAGGACGGAGAACCGACAAAGATTCCGTTCGACAGAGCTTCCTATATGGATATAGCTCCGGATGACAGTGGTGAAAATGTGCGCCGTGAAATCTGTCTGACGCTGGAGCAGATGGGCATACATCCTGAGAGCTCGCATCATGAGGAGGGCCCTGGCCAAAACGAGATTGACTTCCGATACGCAGAGGCTCTGACTGCCGCGGATAATGTTATGACTTTCCAGAATGTTGTAAAGACCGTGGCCAAGAGAAGTGGCCTGATTGCAGACTTCTCCGCGAAACCACTGGAGGATATGCCGGGCAATGGATTCCACATTAATATGTCCGTTAATAACAGTGAATCACCTGAAGATCTTTTATGCATGGTCGCGGGAATCCTGAACAAGAGCCGCGAGATGACGCTTTTTCTGAATCCGACCGAAGGTTCATATCAGCGGTTCGGAAAGCGAAAGGCTCCGAAATATGTTTCCTGGTCACACGAGAACCGCTCTCAGCTGATCAGGATTCCGGCAGCAGTCGGAGAGTTTAGGCGATGCGAACTCCGCTCACCGGACCCGACTTCCAACCCGTATCTGGCATATACACTCATGATCTACGCCGCACTGGAGGGCATCAGAAACAAGATGGCTCCGCCAGAGGCAGCAGATTTTAATCTCTTTAATGCAGAAGAGGAGACCCTGAAACAATTTGCCAGGCTTCCGGAGACAATCGAAGAGGCCAGAGATCTGGCAAGAAACAGTGCTTTCATTAAGGAGCATATTCCGAAGGAAATAATAGATATTTATCTGTAAGATTTTATAGAAAAACCGGAAAGGAGAGCCATTTGAGTCTGGAGCAAAAAGTCTACAGCGTTCTGTTCGTATCATCCGCCCCTTCGCTGACGGCTTCTTTTAGTGCGCTCCTGCCTTCCTCTGAATACTATCCGGTCCATAAAGTAAAAAGTATCGCAGCTGCTGGACGGAGCTTTTCCGCGCGCAGCTACGATTTTGTTATAATTGATTCGCCGCTGCCGGATGATACGGGCATCAACTTTGCTATTGATGCCGGCGGCGATGGCAGTACGGTTGTCCTGCTTATCGTACGAAGTGACATTCAGGATGAGATTTTTGATAAGGTCGCTGGCAGGGGCGTATTCACGCTCGCTAAGCCGCTGTCCTCTCAAATCGTAGATTCGTCTCTTAGATGGATGCAGGTGGTCAAGGAAAGACTCAGGAAAACAGAACTCAAAACACAGTCTTTGGAAGAAAAAATGAACGAGATCCGCCTGATCAACCGTGCCAAGTGGATACTGATTAAAGAACTCAAGATGGACGAGCCACAGGCACACCGTTATATTGAAAAGCAGGCAATGGACCGCTGCGTTTCAAGGCGGGAAGTGGCCGAAACTCTTATAAAAACCTATTCTTATCACTGATCACCAGATAAAGTTGGCTTTCAGGGCCTCGCCGTTGTCGATGAGGAGGTTCTCACCTGTCATTGAGCGGTTCACGCAGGCCAGAAAATAAGCCCATTCAGCGATTTCGCAGGGCTCGGCCCAGCGGTGCAGTAGGGATTCATCCAGAACCGCCTGGTATAATTTTTCATCTTCCAGGATGTGCTTATTTAAGTCCGTAATAACGCCTCCCGGGCAGAGACTGTTAGCGCATGCGCCGTACTTTGCGAGGCGCAGCGCTATATTTTTGGTATAAGCGACCAGTCCGCCTTTGGACGCGGCATAGTGCGGGAATTCAGATCCGGTGAGACCTGATGCGGAAGCAATCTGAACTACAGAGCGGATTCGGTCCTGAAAAGCGTAATGCTCGGTAACAGCAATAACAGCAGTCAGGTTTACAGCGATATCATCAGCACTCTGACGCTGAACTCCGGCGCTGTTTATCAGCACTTCGACACCTTCTATTTCAGGATATGGCTCGCAGCAGATATCGTGCACGATGTGAGTATAATGCTCATGTGTGACGGCGGCAGGAGCTATGTCCATGCCGAAGACTTCATGTCCATTATCTAAAAACTTGCTGCAGATTGCAGCGCCTATTCCGCCTGAAGCGCCTGTAACCAGGATTCTCATACACGGCCGCCTTTCTCTTTAATAAAATCAATATATGTTTGTCCAACGCTGTTCTTCTGCCATCTCTTTGCTACACGGTAGCCGATCGGCGAGAAGATAACCTCGCACACGAGTTCCAAAACCGCGCCGGTCAGAGCGCAGACAACGCACTGGGTCATGGTCCAGCCGAAGAAGTTATGCGAAACAATCAGCGCGAAGACCATATTGTCCACGAACTGGGCGATAAATGTGGAGACATATGAGCGCAGCGCAAATGCTCCGAAGTTCGGATTCTTCTTTGTGGCCTTGCCGATGAGCCAGTTCACCTCGTTGTTAACTACTGAAGATACAATGAACGCAACTGATGATCCCAGCAGCACGTACCAGGTGCCGCGGAATGTGTGGTCCAGGGCGTTATTAATGATTTCTCCGCCGCTTTCAACGAAGGACTCACCCCACATTCCCGGTATAATACTGCCGATGAAGAGCATCAGCGCCATGAACAGGTTCACGATCAGCGCGATCACGGACAGCATAGTCGCGGCGCGTGGGCCGAAATGCTTGGTGACCATGTCCATAAGCAGGAAAACCAGCCAAGAAAAGATGATTCCGCAGTCGAGGGCCATCCAGTCAAAAGGCAGATTAATGCTCTTGTTGGCCAGCAGGTTCATTGCAACAATTGATAAAATGAAAAGGGCGGAAACAACGCCCGGGATGCTTCTCTCCAGAAACACGGCCTCCTTAAAGAGGCTCTTAAGTCGATTCATTCTGACACTTCCTTGTTTTAATATTTGAGAAGGTGGTTGATCAAGGAGACACCTTCCGTACGTCTGCCCATTGTAATATGGAATTTGATTTTTGTAAAGGTTGAATATTTGCGGATTATGTGAGTTAATATAACACATGATAACGATTAGAAAGACCACAGCTGAAGACATCCCGCGCGTTCTGGAGATACTGGCGTACGCCAGGGACTTTATGCGCGCGAGCGGTAATCCCAACCAGTGGCAGGATAACCGCCCGGATCCCGGGCTTGTATATGAAGACGTAGAAAAGGGCCAGGGCTATGTGATGGAGGAAGATGGCCGGATTTTCGGTACATTCGCACTGGTTATGGGCGACGATCCGACATATGCCCACATCGAGGACGGAGCATGGCCGGATAACGATCCATACAGCACCATCCACAGGATTGCAGGGGACGGCACTCATAAGGGAGTGTTCGAAAAATGTCTGGAATTCTGTGATACGCAGACGGACATTCTGCGGATTGACACGCATATAGATAATAAGCCGATGCTTCATTTGCTGGAGAAGACGGGATTTGTCAGGTGCGGCGTGATCTACGTGGACAACGGCACGCCGAGGGAAGCTTTTTACAGGAGAAAATAGATTATGGCCAGAGAATACTGGAAACCGGGCAATATGCTCTATCCGCTGCCGGCGGTCATGGTGAGCTGCCAGCGCCCCGGAGAGAAACCGAATATTGTAACAGTAGCATGGGCGGGCACAGTCTGCTCAGACCCCGCCATGCTGTCCATTTCAGTGCGGCCGAGCCGCTATTCGCACGATATCATTGAAGAAACAGGCGAGTTCGTGGTCAATCTGATTGATGAGAAGACTACCCGCGCTATGGACTTTTGCGGAGTTAAGAGCGGCCGCGATATCGATAAATTCAAGGAATGTCATCTGACCGCAATTCCTTCCAAAACAGTATCCGCGCCGTCCATAGAGGAGTGCCCGGTCAGCATAGAGTGCAGGGTGAAACAGATCTTAAGGCTTGGCAGCCACGACATGTTCGTGGCGGAAGTTACAGCGGTGTCGGTGGAAGATTAATATATGGATGCCAAAGGCAAATTCCATTTGAATGATCTGGGACTGACCGCGTACAGCCACGGCGAATATTTCACCCTGGGCAGAAAGCTGGGCAAGTTTGGCTACAGCGTGGAGGGCACTGGCCGGAAAAGGTGACTAAAGGAAATCATTATTGTAAATACTGTCCCTGGGGTGTTAAAATAGAACGGTATTTAGGGGAAGAGATATAGGAGGTGTTTTATGAATATTTGTGTATATGGCGCAGCAAGCAGCGAGATAGATCAGTTTTACATCGATGTAGTTGAGAAATTATGCAAAGAACTGGGCATGAGAGGCCATACGCTCATTTTCGGCGCAGGCGGCAACGGCCTGATGGGTGCAGCAGCCAGAGGCTTCCGCGCAGGCGGCGGCAGGGTCTGCGGAGTAGTCCCGCTGTTCTTTAAGGAGCAGAAGATAGAGGCGCTTGATAAAGATTCAGACAACGTTATTTACACCCGTGACATGGGTGCCCGCAAGCAGATAATGGAAGAGAACGCGGACGCGTTCATTGTAACCCCGGGAGGCATCGGCACATTCGATGAGTTCTTCCAGGTGCTCACGCTCAAGCAGCTGAGACAGAACAATAAACCGATTGCATTATTTAACATCAATGGTTATTATTATTCAATCCAGGCGCTGATGCATAACGGCGCAAAGGAGAAGTTCCTCCGCGAGGACTGCCTGGAACTGTACAAAGTCTTCGACGAGACAGAGGTTTCGGAGCTGATCGATTACATCGAGAGTCCTCCGGAAGAGTGTGACAAAACGGTAGCTGAGCTGAAATACAGCTAGAATAATAGGAGATGTATCGAAGTGGTCATAACGAGCCGCACTCGAAATGCGGTCGTCGGGTAACCGGCGCGTGGGTTCGAATCCCACCGTCTCCGCGAAAAAGCCGAGGTCAACGACCTCGGCT
>JAFRYA010000043.1 GCA_017441295.1 Lachnospiraceae bacterium | reverse complement strand
TCGCGGAGACGGGGGATTCGAACCAGGAGGGAGCGAAGACGAAGTCTGAGCGGAAGGAGACGGTCCGGTGGACCGTCGACGCCGACGCGGCCTGAAAGGGGCCCGAGGCCCCGGTGGGAATCCCACCCTGACGTCAGCCAAGTACAAGCGTGCTTTTTTTTTCGCGAAGATGGTGGGATTCGAACCAGGAGGGAGCGGGATTTCGGTTTGTAGGGCTGCATTTCTGTCTTTATGATTTGCAGCCCTACTTTTTTATAGATTTGTTGGGAGAAGTAGGGCCGCTTTTGTTAAAAATGCATTTGCGGCCCTAGTGAATGAAATCCGGCACCTGAAAAACGCCGGATTTGGCATAAAAAGAGCCTCCCCGCACAGGGGAGGCTGCTGGATTCATTGTCAGCTCTTCAGAATGAAGACTTTTTCTTCGATCGGGAGGTGATGGGCCTCCTCCGGCTTGCGACCGACGCCGCCGAACGGCATTTGCGCGATCAGCTTCCAGTTTGATGGGATGTCGAAGCGACGTGCAACTTCTTCGTCAATGATCGGGTTGTAATGCTGCAGCGTAGCACCCAGGCCTTCGGCGCTGAGAGCGGTCCAGATGGCGAGCTGGAGCATGGCACTGCTGTGTTCCGCCCAGATCGGGAAATTGTCCTTATAAAGCGGGAAGGACAGCTGCAGGTTTTCTACGGTGTGCATGTCTTCGTAATATAGGATTGTGCCATGGCTGTTGGCGAACATGTCGATCTTGTCCTCCGTGGCCTTGAAGCCTTCTTTCGGTGCGACTTTGCGGAGGACTTCCAGGGTAATCTTCCAGAAGTCTTCGTTTTCTTTGCCGAAGAGCACCACTATCTTGGAAGACTGGGAATTGAATGATGACGGGGCGACGTCCGCGATATCTTTGATGATCTGAATGATTTTCTCATCCGGAATAGGGCTGGCCGCGCTGGTCGCGTAAATGGACCTGCGGTTTTTCAGCGCCTCATAGAAATCTACTGTTTTCACTTCCTCCTTCACCTCCATCAATTCTTTTACCTCGGATTCGTTTGTTATTACGCTGTAGACCCATGCCGCGTCTGCAGGCTTGTAGAGCTTGCGCATATAGATGTTGCATGAGAGGGCATAATCTTTCAAGATTTTGCGCATGTCTTCCGGGCGCCCGCCGAAACGGTACAGCGCCAGATAATCAAAGTCATACGCATCGCCGGCGCCGGCAGTCTTCAGGTATCTCCTGCAGGACTGATAGCAGCGGATCCTTACGATATCGATAACATGATGGTTGTTGTACCAGTCATTGAATTCGTCTTCTTTGCCCTCGCGCGCATTCGTAAGAGCCATGAAAATGTGCTGCTCGTCGTAGTCAGCCTGGCGCTGCTTCTCGTGGAATGGGGCGATAGCCTTGAAGAAGATCACCGTGTTTCCAGGACGGAGTTTCAGCGCGGCGATGGCCGTCTCCATCTGCGCAGGGTCTCCTGAGAAACCGCTTATCAATAAATATTTATATCCCGGATACTGGCCGTCCCGCTGGTCAGGGTCTCTGAAGAGTCTGAGAGTTGTGCCGATACCGGGAACGGCGTCCAAAGGCTCAAACTGGGCACTCCATTCATTATATGTTTCCTTGTCGAGAATATTTTCGTTCGTGTAATAATAAATCAGGTATTCATAATCTCTTTCCACATTTCCGTTTTCTCCGCCTATACGGTACATTTTTCCTTCTCCTTTCACTGTGGGCGAGGTTATCTTTTTGTTCATTATATACTAGTATTTATTGGTTGAAAAATTATTTTTGTCATAGGGCGGTGTTTGACAATAAGAATTTATAAATATACAATTTATATCAGAAATAACAAAGGTGGAGAGCAAATGGAAAAACCAACACTTCTGAGCGGAAATCTGTGGAAAGCGATGTTCGCCTTTACCATCCCGTTCATCATCACAAATCTGCTGCAGGCAGTCTACAATATCGCCGACATGATCATTGTCGGACACTTCGCAGGCGCGTCAGGACTGACGGCTGTCGGAAATGGCGGAGCCATCACGATGATCATTCTCAATTTTATCATCGGCCTGGCCAACGGCGGTGCAGTAATGGTCGCCCAGATGGTAGGACGCAAGAGGCAGGAGGAGATTCCGCAGGTTATCGGCACAGTATTCCTGACATTTATGGCGCTGGGCATCATCCTCACGATTGCAGTTATTGCGCTCACCCATCCGATCCTCAATATCATGGATACTCCTGAGCCGGCTTACGAGCAGACGGTCAGCTACCTGAGGATATGTGCCGCAGGAACAATATTCATTTATATCTACAATATGATGGCGGCGATGCTGAGGGGCGTCGGCAACTCGCAGATACCTATGCTGCTGGTGCTGATCACATCAGTGCTGAACATCGCGCTGGACCTTTTGTTTGTTGGCGCGCTCAATATGAACGCAACAGGCGCGGCCATCGCGACCGTCATTGCACAGATTGTGAGCGCCATACTCATCTTCCCAATGGCGAAGAGGAAGTATCCGATGCTGCAGCTGAAAAAGGACTTCCTGAAGATAGACATGTATGTCTTCAAGAATCTATTCAAGATCGGTCTGCCACAGTCCATCCAGTTCACACTGACACAGGCATCATTCGCACTCATCCAGGGCCTCGTAAACTTCTACGGCAACGAAGCCGCAGCCGCAGCTGTTTCAGTTACCAGGCTCAGCTCGATCGTTACACTGCTCAGCCAGGGCGTAATGGCGGCGATCATTTCCATGGCAGGCCAGAACATCGGCGCCGGCCAGCATGACAGAGCCAAGAAGGGCATGTTCATCGGCATGACGTATGCATTCCCGCTGTCGATCATATTTATGTTGTTCTCACTGATAAAGCCCGAATGGATGCTGGGCATATTTACCACGGATCCAACGGTTATAGAGTGGGGCATTCCATACCTGCAGGTGCTGGCAATCAGCTTCATTATTGAGGCCGGAATGTTCTGTATGTTCGGCCTGATCACAGGCGCCGGCTACACGAATGTCACAATGCTCTGCGCGATATTCAGCGCGTTCATCGTCCGCTACAGCCTGGCGCTGCTGTTCAGCAAGGCCCTCCACATGGGCTTCATCGGAATCGCGTGGGCATATCCGTTCGCGCCCGTCGCCTCGTGCATTGTCTGCATCATCTTCCTGCTGACGGGCAAATGGAAGAAGAGCAGGCTGAAGATGAGACAGGGATAAAAATATTGAAAATAAAAAGATCCGCGCATCAGCACGGATCTTTTTTAATTAAATCGATTTTACTTAAACCAATCATCGTATCTGTAAATGAACGTTACAATATCTTTTCTCAGGACGTTGAATCCAACACCGAACTTGCCTGCATTCGGACCGGATGAATAGCCTTTCGTGATTCCATACATAGCCGCCCAGACAATCGGATCATAGTAATACTTTTTTTCTTTGCCTTTGAGATCCGTGAAATTACCATACAGTTCTCTGTCATAATCAGTAACCTTGGTGTCCCACTCATCCAGCTCGATTTTAGCCAGTCTGTAAAGGAAAGTAACAGTGTCCTCTCGTGTAACCGTCAGACCGACGCCGAATTTGCCTTTGTACGGTCCGGAAGAGTAGCCCTTTGTAATACCTTTCTCATAAGCCCAGAGTACTGCCTTGTAATAGTAAGCGCCCTTAGCCACGTCAGAGAATGGATTCTTGGTGGAACTCTTCGGGTTTGGCTTGCCGGCCGCGCGCCACAGGAATGTGATCATCTGCTCACGCGTGCAGTTTTCTTCAGCGCCGAAGGTGCCGTATCTGGCAGTACCTACGTCCGAGGCTGTTACATAGCCGTTGGTAATGCCGGCTTCAGCCGCCCAGTAGACAGGTTTGTACCAGTACTTGGCGGAGTTGGTGACGTCACGGAAGAGGACGTTGATGAATCTATAGTCAGAATCATAAGTATCACTGGAGGATGCTTCTATTCCAACCCAGCCGGTCTTTTTGCCTGCGGTTACGAAACCATTTTCATCAACAGTTGCGCCATCTTCGTCCCAGCTGCTCCAGCTGATATCCTGATAGGTAGCGTTTTCCGGGAGAACATGGGCATGATATTGTGTGGTATCGCCTATGCAGAGATCGAGGACTTCATCAGGCTCTTCAATGACAACTTCTTCAACCGGTACATATTCAACCACATTAACCGTACATGAAGCCTGATAACCGCCAGCTTCAGTCGTAGCAGTGATAACCACTGTTCCTAAGGCATTGCCTTCAATATAGCCGTAATTTGTTACACTCACAACAGAAGGGTCACTGGAGCTCCATTTAATGCTTTGGCTGCTGGCATCTTCCGGAATAACATTTGCGTTCAGCCACAGGTTTTTACCGAGTCCCAGAGTGATGGTCTGACCAGCTTTATCCATCTCTATTCCGGTAACGGCGATTCCGTTTACTATTACTTCACAGGAAGCGCTGAAACCGCCTTCTTCGGTAGTGGCGGTAATAGTTGCAGTGCCGGCATTACGCGCTCTTATACCGCCATAGGCAGTAACAGATACAATGGACTCATCGCTGCTGGTCCAGATAATATTTCGGTTAGTGGCATCGCTTGGGAGGGCAGAAGCATTGAGATAAATTGAATCCCCGACTTCCATCTCTATGGTTTCACCTGCCCGGTCTAATTCTATTCCGGTAACAACCCGCTTGACATATACGGTACAGGTCGCCTGATATCCTCCGTCTGTAGTTTCAGCTGTTATAACAGCAGTTCCGATCTGATGAGCGGTTATTACGCCATTCGCGTCTACAGTAGCTACAGACTCATCGCTGCTGGTCCAGATCACACTCTGGTCAGCTGCGGTTTCAGGCTCGATGAAGGCTGTAAGAGCATATGTGGATTCAGGTGGAATGGTGATTTCGGTTTCACTCAGCGAGATGCCGGTTACTTCATCTGATCCGGCATCCGGATAATTAATAACAACATAGTCATAATTATCTGATGAGACCGTATCTTCAGGCATCTCCTCAAGGGTAATATAGTACACATCGCCGTCCTGGACATCGCCCGGATAGAATGAAACGTGTTCAATTCCAAATGGTTCTATTGAACCAGGGAACTTGTACCCGTATGCCTCGTCATCCTTAGATCCTTTGTACAATCCGACCATCACATAGTCAGATGCCTGATAACTGTCATTATAAATATCAGCATAAATGACTGTATTGCCGTCTGCCGTCTTGCCCCAGCCAATGTTCTGGATTCCCAGATTCTGGTAGCCCAGATCAAGCACCATTTCATTGTCTTCAGGGTTTGCATCTTCTGCATCTGCAGGCAGGATGCGGACGGTTACATTGTCATCCAGAATTTCATTTATAACAGGATATTTGAAATAAATATATTCTTCCTCGCCAGGCAGGCTGTATGTGGTGGCAAATGCTTCTTCCTGTGATTTAACGTAATCATATTGGGCAACAATGCTGTCCATCAGGACTTCGCCCTGGCTGTCTTCCATAATGACCCTGAATGATTCGATGCGTTTTGAACCGGTGTTTTTAACAATAGCGGTGAAATCCATAGTTTCACCAAGTGTGTTTTCATAAGGATCATAAATAATGTCTTCAACGCAGATATCATAATGGGAGTCTTCCTCATGAAGAACAAGGCTGCTGTCTGCATAAGATATTCCGTCCGCTGCTATGTCAGCCTCATTAGCAAATATGAGGATGTTATCGCCTTCAATAGCCGCGTCAAATGACATGATGCCTTTTTCACTTTCAAGTACAAGTGTTGGCCAGCCGAATTCATTTGATACCGCATTGCGGCTCAGCGCGTAAACTGAAGAAGCCAACCCATCGTTAACAGTATAGAGGACGTGGAGATCATTATCGTTTTCAACCATCACATAGCTGTCAGAACCGATTTCCCTTAATTTAGTACTGTTCTGCATCAGCCAGCCGTCCTGAACATAGTAAAGATCATGTGCAAAATAGTTCAGGCCAGAATCGCATACGTCATTGTGTGTAAAGCGTTCACCGTTTATATATACCTCCATGTCTTCCAATGTTGAAGGGTCATTGTCAACATCTAATGTATATGCAACTTTGAGTTCTGAGCCGTCATAATCCGCATCCATGGACTCAATCATATTAAGATCGGAGTAGAGAATGGTTTCCTCACCCCACTGACCATCTGAATAGGAACGGCAATGGATTTCGTTGTTTGTGTTGATGCCGAACCAATCATTTTCTGTATTGGTAAGCCATACAACGTACTGGGTATTCTCATCGCCGCACACAACCGGCTGAATGTCCAGACGCTGATTGCTGTCTGTGATCCTGGTGATGTCAAATGTCTGATTATCTTTGTCAAAGACTGCCAGGGAAACATCCATTTTCGCTGTCAGGTCATCCAGAGTGGTTACATTATTAACTGAAGATGAAGCATTCATCCAGAGCAGGTAAGAGGTGTCGTTGATGAGCGTCAGGTTAGGCATTCCGTCCATCAGACCATCATTGTCAACGGCTACAGGATCAAGCCACTGAGAGCCGTCATAGTAAGATGTATAAAGGCAGAGCGCGTCATAGCCTTCGATATTTTCATTTCTGCCTATCCATGCAGCCAGACGTGTGCCGTCAGAGAAACTTACAATCTGAGGGCAGGCATCTGAATATGAATTCTCTGAGAAGCTGCCGCCGGTGATTGAAGCAGGAACAGAAACCCGGTTGATCACAGAGAGATCCTGCGGCTTATAGGCCTGCGCGTTATAAATGTCCATATCGGCCAGGACCTCTGAACTTTTAGCTGGAAAGCTTCCCGGAGGATATTCATACCAGACTTTTTCTGCAATTGGACCAAATTCGTTAGAATAGACATCACAGAAAAGAGCCTGGAGTTTAAGATAAAAGTATAAAGAAGTTTTTAGTTTGAACAGGTCTGTTTCGCCCCAGTTCAGGTCCCAGTCCATGTTAAATTTGCCTTTTAATCCGCCGCTTAAGGAGACGACTTTTTTGACGCCTACGCCAACACCACCGGAGAGTGCAATTTCTGTATTAAGTCCTCCGTTAGGCAAGACTTTAGAATTTTCTACCTGAAGTTTAAGAGGAACGTTTATTTCTCCGGAGAGAGATGTTTCAAAAAACATAGGAACAGGTCCTAATTCAAAAGGCAAAGTCCAGTCAATGCCTCCCTCGCCAGTCAATATTAAACCGCTGTCTGTATAAATCGGATTACCACCTGGCTCGATATATCCCTCTAAATATCCAACTATTGAGCCGCCATAATCTATACCTGTTTGCCATTCGCAAACCAGATTTTTAACGCCCCATTGCTTCATTCGGGAGTAGAGCTGCTGATAATGTGCCCAATCTTCTTTGGCACCATCAATGGAATCTTTTAAGAAAGAAGATATTTTTTGGATTTTTTTCCTTTCAACATTTCCGTCTTCATCGATACTGGCATCATATTGTACTCCAAAGGTGGCAACAAATTTGTCATCCTGGAATGTAAGATTCATTTTAACCGGAGAATAAAAGCCGACATTGAATTTTGCACCGCCAAATATTACTCCTTGGCCATCTGGAAAAGTGAAAGAAAGTTTATCACCAAAACCAAAAGATAAGCCCGACAGTTTTTCGGGCATTAAATCTGCCTGCCTTACCTTGAGAAGTTTTTTACTGATGTTATTATTTGCATCGGTTGCGATAATATAAATCGGCTTTGAAATATCAAAAGCATTATAAAATGAAAACGTAATACTACCGTTGTTTATTTCAAAGGATTTGCTGCCTTGCTGCAGGATAACGGATTTTTCAGAACTGTTTCCCCAATCAATCTCAGTGGTCAAAGTGTAACTTTTGGTGTTCCCCGGTTTCATGAGATATTCTTCATTAAGAATATCAAAATCGGACATCCACAAACCGCTTATGACCGGATGATCAGAAGAAACTTTCTGAAGGTAAAAATCTGTGGAGTTCTTAAGTTTTCCTTTATCATAAGTTCTGCTGACATATCCCTGCTTGGAGACAGTAACATTTCCGTCAGTCCATTTTATTACAGCATTTCCTCCGCTGTTAGTTGTTTCGGAACTGATATTTCCTACAACAGCAGCGCCTTCACTGAGACAGTAATCATTGGTGACAAGGTGGCTTTCATTATGGTTTTCCCATACCATAACACTCAGCATATCAGCTTTCCTGCCCTTGCCGGTTAAAGGATCTATGTAACTGTTAAAATGAATATTCGGACAGTTATAAATATCTTCATTGCCGCCGTAATCAGTTATATTATCCCAGTCAACTTCGGAACCTTCATAATAAACGTTGGCATCGTCGTTTGTCAGTCCTGTGCAGCCGCTGAATGCATTATTGCCAAAACTGGTGACTGTGAGAGGGATGGTGATTGATTTCAGGGATGAACAATCTGTAAAACAATTCCACCAGGCACTGTTAATACCTGACTGAAGAGTGATATCCTCCAAAGCAGTGCAGCCGTGGAAGGTGCCTGTGCCAAAGGCTTTGACATTTCCAGGGATTTCGATTTCTTTGATCGACGAACAGAACCAGAAAACTCTGTCGCGGAGTTCAGTCAGACTGTCGGGCAGAACGACTTCTGTTACTCTGTCGAAATTACAGAATGAATAGCTTCCAATGGAAGTAATTCCTTCTGTAACAACAATTTTTGTGACGCTGTCCTGGAATTCTTGTATGCCCCAGGGAACAACACCCGGGAGAACATAATCCGTTGTCGCGCCGGTGCCTTCAATATATAAAGTGAAGCCGGAAACGCGCCAGGTTGCATGATCACCGCAGCTGCCTGAGAAGATTATTGCGGCATTTGATTTTTGCGGACTTACTGCCGCAAGGACCATCAGCGCAGCCAGCACAACTGCAAAAAATCTGATTATTTTCTTCTTCATCTTCCGCCCTCTCTATCCTTCATGTTCTGCCAGCCATTTTTTGGCATATGAGCAGGTGGCCTGTACCTGGCCGCCGCGCATTTTGATGTCGTCAACCGCGGCCTGCACTAGCTTGCCTGCGATGCCCTGGCCGCGCAGACTGTCGTCTACAAATGTGTGATCTATGGTAAATACGCCCTTTGGGCCTTCCGGAAATGTGATTTCTGCTGTGGTCCGGCCCTTTTCATCCTCCATGTAGATGCGGCCGGGTTCTGTGTAGAACATGTCTGACCTCCCATAAAAAACATTTTTTTTATTGTAGCATATCATTAAAAAAATCACCATTAGTTGCTTTTGACATAAAGAGGTGGTTTGTATGACTTATTACAAATTTGACACGATTTTGAGGTTTTGTTCGTTCTGTTGCGTACATAAATCCTAAATCGTGTCAATTTTGGCTTTTTTCGAACAAAATTCAAAAATCATGTCAATAGAAACGAACAAAACTCAAAGTTTGTGTCATTATGGTTTTTCTCGAGTTCTGTTCTGTACAAAAATCTCAAATCGTGATAAATTCGAAGCAGGGTGAATTTTAATTATAAGGAGAGGGTTAATTATGGAAGAGAACTATGTAATGAACACCGATGGTGAATATGGCAAATATGTAGTCCAGGAGCTCAAGGCACCGCCTTTCAGCCCGGGATTTGCAGAGATTTACAAACAGTGGGGCGAGAGACTCCTGTGGATCGACGGCAACGTAGTTCCTGGCGCATTCCAGATGAACATGACCTGGTATCATCACGCACCGGACATGAGGCCTCTGTACAAGCATGACGAGCATGTACATGATTTCGATGAGCTGATCGGCTTCATTGGCTCCAATCCGGATGATCCGTACGACCTGGGCGGCGTGATCGAAGTAGGCATCAACGGCGAGCTGCACCGCCTGACCAAGAGCTCGATGATCTTCATGCCCGGCGGAATGAAGCACCTGCCGCTGTCCATCATCAGCCTGGAGCGGCCGATCCTGCATTTCTCGATCTCAATGAATCCGATTTACGGATACAAACCGACCAAGCCGGAAGAATAAAAAAATCAGACGAAAAGGCGCGTTCGCGGAACGTGCCTTTTTTGTTGTGTATATGCTTACAGGGTGATAAAATTTCAATACATTCGTTCCCTCTTCTTTCGGGAACCAAAACAATCTGTGAGGAAATCTAAATGACAAATCAAATTGTGCCGTTGATCGGCGCTTCTGCACTTCAATTCTGGCTGGATTATTCAAAACGCAAAAACCCTGAAAGCTTCGCATATAAGTTGTGTGAGAGGACATCTTTGCCTGATGATTACAATGTAAAATTAAACGAAGCCAAAGCCTGCCTGATCGCACATGAGCTGGGTCTCGAACTGCCTTTGTGTATAATGAGACCTGCTTTGCAGCACAGAACATGTACAGCACATTATCACATGTATGCTGAGCACAGGCACCTGCCTCTCAACAGCTTCATCAAACTAAAACCATCGCAATTGCCGGAGGCCTTAAAAGGCTTTGATATTTATGTGGCCAGCCCGGAGCATTGTTTTCTGTCATTTGCTTCGAAACTGTCTTTTCCCAGACTGGCAGTCCTGGGCTGTGAACTGTGTGCTCATTATGTTTATGACTTGAAGGCCCCTTATTTGCAAGCCTTCAGGGAACCTGTTACATCGTCATATCAAATTGCGGATTATTTGAAAGAGGCTAATCATAACAAAGGATATGCCAGAGCGCTCAGAGCGTCCAAATATATATGTGACGGGTCTAATTCGATTATGGAATCTAAACTGGCATCTATTTGTGTGCTGCCTTTTGCAGAAGGGGGATACAATCTTCTAAAACCCGAACTAAATATCAAAGTCTTCTTAAAAAAGAATAATGATTATTTCGACAGAAATTACAGCATGTGCGATCTGGTCTGGAAAGAAGAGCGGGTCACAGTTGAATATGACAGTACCATGACGCATCTTGATAAAAAGCAGAATATCCGTGATAAGAAAAAAGCAAATGCCCTGTCCGGGTCGGGCTATACATTAATAAACTTGACGGCGGATGACATAAAGAACTTTCACTCAATAGAGGAGGCCTTTGCTCAGATCAGAATGTCATTGGGCATGAGGAGTAGAAACGTTATTATGAAAAAGCATGAAATGCTTCGGAATGAAGTGGTTCAGGACCTTTTTGCCGCTTCGTGGAAATGGTTTTAAGTGTTTTGACACGGAACCGGAGTTATGTACGTTTTCTTTGACACGTTTTTTGAGTTTTGTTCGAAATAAGCGAAAAATGACACGATTTGGGATTTATGTACGCATGAAAACGTACAAAACCTCTGAATCGTGTCAATCGTGCTAAAAACTGTACAAAACTGCCGTTTTGTGTCACAGCAGCCAAGTCTTATTCAAATCTATGACTGATTATCGTATCGTCTTTCCTTATCTGTGTGGTGCTGCCGGGGACTATCAGCTCGCCGGCTCGCTGGATGGCGAGGATGTCGCATTTGTATTTGCGCTCGATCTCTTTGATGGTCATGCCGATATATGGACTGCCGGAGCCGACGGCTTCAATGAGAGCGTGGCGCTGTTCTTCTTTATTATGTCTGGCGATAGCCATTTCGGTGTACTGCTCAACGAAGCCTGCGGAAATGATGCCTGTAGGCACTGCGACTGCTCCGACACCCAGCAGGGTGATGATGATGGTCATTACCTTTCCAAGAACTGTGATCGGGTAGATATCACCATAGCCTACAGTAAAAATTGTGGAAATGCTGAACCAAATGCCGGAGAATGCGTTGACAAAGACATCGGGTTGAGCGTCATGCTCGGCGCTGTACATACAGAGCGACGCAACCAGCATCAGCAGGAAAATAATGAAAACAGATGACGCAATCTGTTTTTTCTTTTTGCGGAAAACCGTTGAAATAACGCTGAACGAATCGTACGTGGAGTTGATCTTGAACATCCTGAATATCCTGACAACTCGCAGGATCCTGAGGGCGACAAAGCCCGACAGGAAGAAGAACGGCAGGATAGTCAGCAGGTCAACGATGCCGTCAAACGAGAAGATAAAGCGCAGGATAGCCTTCCCGCGGCTGTATTTCGGATAGAGCAGGTCTGCTGTCCAGAGTCTCAGAATGTATTCAACGATGAAGATGGCGATGGTGACGCCTTCGATGATCCGCAGAATGTCATAGTAAGGCGCGAAGACCTGGAAGGTCTCCATAAACAGGACTGCGACGTTGATGATGATCACAGCCACGATGAAATAGTCGAAGCCGCGGCTGATTGCGTCTCCGCGGTTGCCTATCTGTATTACTTCGAAAATGCGTTTCCTCTTCTCCTTCATAACAAAATCATTTTACACGAATATAATGATGATTTCAATCATGGGAGTTTGACGAAAGGCAGAGGCTGGGATATATTAAAAACGGAGGGTAAAGAAATGCATACAATCTTTTATTTCACAGGAACAGGAAACTGCCTGCAGGTGGCCAGAGAGCTGGCCGCGAGGTTCCCCGAGGACGTTAATCTGATAAGAGTGTGCTCTGATACGCTGCATTTAGCTAAAGAAAAGTACTCCGGCCGCATCGGCATAGTTTATCCGACTTACAGCAATAACATGCCGATAATGCTGAAGAATTTTCTGGAGGAACTGCAGGTGGAGGACACGCCGGACAATTATATTTACACAGTCTGCGTGCACGGCGGCATGCCGGGCAGAGTACATGTGTTCCTGGAATCCATTTTCCGTCGCAAGGGCACTCCGGTAAACGGAGCGTTCCTGGTGAGGCTCCCGCATAACGGCATAGTGATCTTTGACGCTGAGCAGGAAGAAAAGCAACGACTCTGGTTTGAAGGTCTGCCTGCGAGGGTGCAGGAGATAGTCGATGCCGTCATGGCGGAAACGCCGGTAACATGCGGCAATACTTCGCCCAGCCCGAAGGCTATCAAGGCACTCGGCCTAAAACTTCCTCCGGGACCGCCTCCTGATGAGCAGATAGCACCGAATCCGATCTTCGATCCGCAGAAGAGGGAGAAGGAATTCTTTGCTGATGAGGGATGTATAGGCTGCGGCACGTGCGTGAGCGTATGTCCTGCGGATAACATAGCGCTGGAGGATGGACATCCTGTCTGGAAGGGACACTGCGAAAGCTGCATGGCATGTTTCCAGTGGTGTCCGGCTGAGTGCGTTCAGTTCGCGGATCAGACGCAGAGCCGCAGGAGATATCACAATCCGAATATAAAACTAAATGAGATACAGTTAAGATAAAACCAGGGCCGCCATCAGGCGGCCCCTTTTTCATTTGATATAGTTTATTCCGATGCGTTCAGGATCGATTTCTCTCTCAGATAACGGCTCCGGGGGATAGCCTACCGCCAAACCCAGGAGAGGTTCGAAATCTTCAGGCAGATCCAGCAGCTCAGTGTGATCATACTCGGGCAGCCTGCGCATGGAATCCAAAACGTACCACATGAAGCAGCTTCCGAGCCCCAGATTAAGTGCGGCCAGCTGCATATAATTTACCACGCAGCTGACGTTGGCAAATTCAATGCCGGGCTCTAAATCCTGTTTTCTGTGCGATACGAAAATGACAGTCGGAGCGCCGTAGAACGGATCGAAATCACGCGCTGCGTCCAGCAGCTCGTCGCGGTTGGACACGTTCGCGATAATCTCAGCCATTTCGGCAAGGTCCGTGTGCCTGATGCGCGCAGCTTCTGAGAGCTGATGGAGCACATCCTTGTTCTGGACCACTGTCAACTTAAGGTTCGCGTAGCGGCTGGAGCCTATGGGCGCGCGTTCCCCGGCCTCCAGGATGGCGGCCAGCTGGTAATCTGTAATCTGCTCATCAGTGAATTTCCTCGTGGAAACCCTGATCTTTGTTAAATCGAAATAATCCATAGCTTATTTGATCGGTACGTCAACGAATACCTGGCTGCGCTTCTCACGCGGTTTGTAGAGATATCTGTCCATAGGGATGTCCTCGAAGGAGATGTCAAATCTGCCGTTCTCGCCCTTCTGAATGATGATCCATTTCAGGAAGTTCTCGTTGTCTGTGTACGGGTAGTCCTCACGCAGGTGGAAGCCGCGGCTTTCCTTACGCTCAAGGGATGCTGTGTAGAACAGCTTTGCGCCTAATATCATGCTGAGCAGGTCCACATATTTGGCCAGCTCGTGCAAGTTGTTAACATAAACCTCAGGCAGCTTAATGAGCATGGCGTTAATCTTGTCCAGGGCTTCCTGGATGCGGTCGCCGCTCTTAACGAGGCTGTAGTCGGTCGGCATAATGATGTCCTGGATCTCGTGGATCATCTCACGGACATGGATGCCTTCCTTTCTGTTCAGCGGAGCGAAGATATTTGCGGCCAGCAGTTCTATTGTGTTCGGATCGAATTCAACAGTCGGAACAGGCAGCTTGGAAGCTACAGCTGATGCGCCGCGGCCGCCTTCGATGCCTGTAAAGACTGCGTTGTAGATGCCTGTGCCGTGGATTTTGCCCGGAGGTGTGGCTACCGCGCCTGCTCTGGCAGTGCCGCCTCCGGATGTATCGCCTACCGCGAAGAGTCCCGGAATGGACGTCTGCATTCTATGGTCAGTATATACGCAGCTCAGCTCACCGATGAAACCGGGGATTACCGGGAATCTGTCAGCCTTCGGGAACTGCGGTGTATGCTCCCAGTCACGGCGGAACATAGCCTTCGGATGGAATTTGAAGAAGCTGTTGCCTTCAGCCTGCTGGAATTCGCCGATATCGGCCTCTACCAGATTGCCTTTCATGGTTTCTTTGTACCATGCGTAAGCAGCAACAGGATCCATTGAAGAGTGCATACCCGGACGGTAATATTGACTGATGTTCTTGTCACCTACATAGAGGTGGTCATGCGCGGTATGAGCGGCAGCATATTCTACGGTGCCGTCCTCGCCGACGCGGGCGAAATCGCACATATTGCCGTATTCACAGTTGCGCATCTTGGCGCCTGCGTTGAAGGCCATGGCAATGCCGTTGCCTGTGGCAGCCCATGCCTTTGTAATGTCATAGTTCTGTGAGCCGCATGCCAGAATAACCGCATTTGCGTGGATGACAACGAGCTCACCAGTGTTGAGGCTGAAGCCGATAGCGCCGGCCACTCCGCAGCAGCTGGTCAGCAGGCGGTAAATAACTACGCGCTCTAAATATCTGATGCCCATCTTCTTGGCTGTATTGGCCATGCTGACACTGGCATCAGGATCGATGCTGGCGGTGCCCCAAGGGAATGGCCATTTCAGATAATCAGGATATCCATTCTCATCCTCCAGTATCTCAACGCCCCATTCCTTCAGGGAACGCAGGACGGTGTCAGATGAATTAGCGTATTCGCGCAGCAGGTCCTGATCATTCAGGTATGTGCCGATCTCGCGGGTGTGGAATTCAACGAATGCCTCAGGGTCGTCCTCGTGTGTTACGAAGCTGAGAAGACCTGCGGTACGGCTGCTCTTGCCGCTGTAACCATAGCTGGCATCGCATTTATCGGCTACCCGGATATCCAGGTCTTTATAAATCTTTTTCGCTGTCAGAGCGGCGCTGATGCCTGAGAGGGCTCCGCCGACGATGAGCAGCTGGGTGGAATATTCGGAATAGTTCATTATTTCACCCCCTTCGCGATAGCTGGCGGATTATGCTTCATGGTGTAATCCGGTATCAGCTCGATGGCCTGGCCAGGGCAGTACATTGCGCAGATCAGGCAGAGCACGCAGTCCTCACGGTAGCGCGCAACAGGAGCATCTTTCTCCTCATCCCATTCAATAACATTGTTCAGGCAGAAATGCGTGCACATTCTGCAGTGCGTGCATTTATCCTGATCAACCTTCAGTTCCTTAATCATTTTTCCTCACTTTCAATTAACCGCGAATGGTTTTCTCCACATCAAAACAGTAAACATAAAAAGAGCCCCGTAGGGCTCTTTATTATTATTCATAATCAGAACAGAAGTAATCGAAGAATTCGTGAGCGTCAGCAATATACAGTTTGCCATTGCCGAATGTGAAGTATACAGTCATTACTTTGTCGGAATCATGATCCATCAGAGCTTTGTATGCTTCTTCGCTCATATCGAACATACCTGACAGATATCCGCCTTCGTCCTTGCCAACTATACGGGCATCAGTTGAATATGCCTGTGATCCGCTTCCTTCCAAGGTCTGGCCCGGATTTGCGAATAACGGAGTCATTTCAAATACATCCATATCAGCATTTTTGCTCATGAGATCAGAAATGTATGATTCATCGAAAACTTTATCAGGGTCGAATTCGAAAGGCTCGTTAAATACTACAACTCCTTGGAAACGGCTGTTGAAGTCTTCGGTCATGTTGTCGCTGTCATTGTAAACAACAATGCCGAATGATCCTGCAGTGTAGCGGCCTGAAGCAATAGGCCAATGATACTCAGGAACGACATCGTCTGTGCCGGTTGAATATGAGTAGTACCAGCCGTCTTCGATGTCTTTATCTGTCAGCAGAGAGAATCCGAAACGAACAGTATAGAAATCGTCATCTTCTTCGATAGTGTCTTCCGGAGATACATCGACATATTCCTCAAAGTTTTCTTCATAATAGTACAGGTCAAAGAACTCTTCAGCTGTAAGAACTGTATAGCCTGACAGGTCAGCGTCGGATCTTGCGAAGAATCCCAGGGAGCCTTCACCATAATCGAGAGTTAAAATTTTACCGTTAAGCTCTAAGTCTATCGGTTCGCCGGAGTCAGTTAAGGTTATTATATTGCCGTTGATCGACCAATCAACATTGCCTGTGCCTACATTGGAGGATACTACTCCGGTCATATCCTCTTTCAGTTCAATCGTAGAATCCATGTCAAACGCCATCGGCTCGACCAGAATGCCTTCATAGCTGATTGCAAACAGCTCATATACACCAACTGCAGCCTGCTCAGGAGTAGTGGTCGGTTCAGGAGTAGTCTGCTCAGGTGTGGTTTCTTTGGTCGCAGGTTCGTCGGTCGGTTTGTTGCCGCCGCCGGCAGGCAGCTTGAAGCAGCTGCACAGGATCAGAGCAGTGCAGAGAAGAAGTGAAACTGCCAGGATAATTTTCTTTAATTTCATATCACAATCCCCCTATAAAACATATTGTTTATTATATATCAAATTTATCATAAATTGCCTTAAAGAAAAAGCAAATATTCTCTGAATTATGGGCGTCGCTGCTCAGAACGAAGCGGCCGCCTTTCTCTTTAATATATTTAATCTGAGCATATGAAGGATAGGGCTCAGATCTGCGGCCTTTGCTCATGGCGCCTGTATTAATTTCAAAAGGCCTGCCCGTTTCGATCAGGGCATCTGCTGCAGTCTGCCATGCCTTAACATATCGCGCGTCCGCCGGGTCAAACAGGGCATTGCCTTCATTAAACTTGGAAATCAGATCGAAGTGCCCGATAATGTCAGCACCGGTTTTATTAACCACATCGATAATCGTCTTATAATATTCTTCGCACAGGGCCAGCACGTCTCCGCTGAAATATTTCTCAGCCGCTGCTGGCACATCCTCCGGGTATTCATCTATGGAGACATATTGCCCGTTCAGATACAGATAATGCACGGATCCGATGACGTAATCATAACCTTCGGCGTCCGTGTCAGAATAATAATCCTGCTCAATGCCGCACAGTACCTTTATCCGGTCTGCATACTTTTCCCTGAGAGCGTCAATCTCTGCCTTATAAGAGTCTGCGGCATCGGGCTGCAGGCAGTAACCAGGGTCGAAAGAGACGTATGAATGGTCTGAAATGCCGACCTCATCCAACTCCAAATCGATGGCCTTAAGGACCATCTCTTCGGGTTTGTTGTCGCCGTCGCTATAGGTTGTGTGCATGTGGTAATCTGCCTTGATCAAACCATTTTCTCCTGTTTAACTTTCTTATCAATAACGTGTCTGGAAGCCAGCTCTTTGAAAATGTCTTCCAGGGAAATGCCCATCTCTATCATGAGCACCATTACGTGATAGGCCAGATCCGCAATCTCGTAAACTGTATTTGGCTTGTCGTCGTCCTTGGCCGCGATAATGACCTCGGTGCATTCCTCGCCGACCTTCTTAAGGATCTTGTCCTTGCCCTTTTCAAAGAGGTAGGTGGTATATGAGCCTTCCTTCTTTTCTTCCTTGCGGCCGATCAGCAGATCCATCAGCTGCTCATAGGAGAATTCGTGGCGCTCGTCGCTCTCAAATACAGGGTATTCGAAGCATGAATCCGTGCCCATGTGGCATGCAGGGCCGTCCTTTTCAACCATTACGACCAGTGCGTCACGGTCACAGTCAGCCGTGATAGAGACAATGTGCTGGTAGTTGCCGCTGGTCTCTCCTTTTAGCCAGAGTTCCTGTCTGGAACGGCTGTAAAAGCATGTCAGCTCCTTCTCCATGGAAAGCTGAAGACTCTCCTTATTCATATAAGCCAGGGTGAGCACGCGCTTGCTGACAGCGTCCACCACAATGGCGGGAATGAGGCCTTTCTCGTCAAATTTTAATTCATCAATATTAACCATAACAGCTCCTTATATGCGGGCCGGAATGCCATTCCGGACCATTTCTTCTTTCAGATCCTTTATTGATACCTCTCCGAAGTGGAAGATGGAGGCTGCGAGCCCCGCGTCCACCTTTGGAAGGGTTTTGAACAGTGTTATAAAGTCGTCGATGCAGCCTGCACCGCCGGAAGCGATGACAGGGACGGTAACTGCCTCGCAGACCGCATTCAGCATTTCCAGGTCAAAGCCTCGCTTCACGCCGTCAGTGTCGATCGAGTTAACGACTACTTCGCCTGCGCCCTCGCCCGTGCAGCGCCTTATCCATTCGATGGCCTCCATACCGGTGTTCTCGCGGCCGCCCTTGGCAAATACGCGGAACACTCCGTCGACTCTCTTAATATCCACGGAGAGAACCACGCATTGGTCTCCGTAAAGTTTGGCTGCCTCGCCTACCAGGGCAGGATTGCGGATAGCGCCTGAATTGACGCTGACCTTGTCAGCACCGCTTTTCAGCACACGGTCAAAGTCCGCCACTGTATTGATGCCGCCGCCTACAGTCAGGGGAATG
The DNA here is from genome assembly GCA_017441295.1 of Lachnospiraceae bacterium. Taxonomy (GTDB): domain Bacteria; phylum Bacillota; class Clostridia; order Lachnospirales; family Lachnospiraceae; genus RGIG5612. The sequence continues at coordinate 32,836 of JAFRYA010000043.1, read as the reverse complement.
AAGACATTAGCCGCGGTTTCCTTCAGGATGTCCGTGAACAGACGCCTCTCTTCGGCGGATGCGGTGATATCATAGAAGACCAGCTCGTCAGCGCCTTTGCGGCTGTACTCCTCAGCCAGCTCCACCGGAGAGGATATCCGGCGAAGGCCTTCAAAATTTATTCCTTTTACTACCTGCCCGTCCTTTACGTCCAGACAGGGGATGATTCTCTTGGTTATCATCTGGCTACCTCTATTGCCTCCTTAAGTGAAATAGCGCCTGTGTAATATGCCTTGCCGATGATGGCGCCGTACAGGTCCATCTCGCGCAGCGCCCTTACATCGTCCATCGTGGAGACGCCGCCGGAAGCGATAATATTGAAATCAAACTGCTCTGAGAGCGCGCGGTAGAGCTCTCTGTTGGTGCCTTTCATGGCTCCGTCCCTGGAAATATCTGTGCAAATGATCGTGGAGACACCGGCATCCTGCATCTGGCCGCAGAACTGTTCCGCGCTGAGGGCGACAGTCTCGGTCCAGCCTTTAATGGCGACGTTTCCGTCCTTTATATCTATGCCTACGGCTATCTTTTCTCCATATTTGGACACGGCTTCTTCAACCAGGCCTTTTTCAGTAACGGCAGCAGTTCCTAAAATGACGCGGTCCACGCCGCTTTCCAGATATCTGCTGATGACATCCATATTGCGGATGCCGCCGCCTACTTCGCAGAAGAGACCAAAGGTGTTTTTAATGCTGAGAATAGTCTCAAGATTTGGGGTGCCGCCGCTCTTGGCGCCGTCCAGGTCAACTATATGTATCTGGCCTGCGCCGCAGTTTCTAAAGTCTTCGGCAACTGCCAGAGGATTGGTGTTATAAACGGTTTTCTGGTCGTAATCACCTTTCAGCAGGCGGACGGCCTGTCCGCCGATCAGGTCGATTGCAGGATAGATTAACATAGGTCACCTTCTTTCAGCTCACAGAAAGCCTTGAGGATCTTGAGCCCCGTATCCCCGCTTTTCTCAGGGTGGAACTGGCAGCCGCACACGTTTCCTTTAGCCACGGCCGCTGTGATCGGAGCACCATATTCTGAGGTGGCGATAATATTTTCATCGCAGTCGCATGCGCTGAAGGAGTGTACGAAATATACATACTCGCGCTCACCCAGGTATTTGAATATTGGATGAGGCTTTTTAATATCCAGGGCATTCCAGCCCATGTGAGGGATTTTAAGCTTATCAGGAATCTGCCCGGAGAGCGGCCTGATAATACCCGGAATAAGGCCCAGACCTTCGTGCTCACCGTATTCGAGGCTCCTGTCAAAGAGCATCTGCATGCCGAGGCACACCCCCATGAGGAGCTTGCCTTTGGCGGTTTCTTCTTTGATAAGTTCGTCCAGGCCTGAGGTGCGGAGCTTAAGCGCCGCATCCCTGAACGCGCCAACTCCGGGGAGAATGAGCTTGTCAGCTTTCTTAATATCTTCAGGGTCGGAGCTGATCGTCACGTCCGCGCCAACAGCCTTAAACGAGCAGGTCAGGGAGAACAGATTACCGACTCCGTAATCAATGATTGTTATCATTTATAAAACTCCTTTGGTGGAAGGGATTTCATTCGCAAACTGCGGGTCAATGGTCACAGCCTGTCTGAACGATCTGGCAGCTGACTTGAACGCGCCTTCTATAATGTGGTGCGAATTGCTGCCGGAGAGCTGAACCAGATGCAGCGCACACTGGGCTTTCCTTACGAATCCGTACCAGAATTCTTCGACCAGCTCGGTGTCAAAGTCTCCAACCTTTTCAGTCGGGATGGACAGCCTGTAGCCAAGGAAGTCTCTGCCGGAAAAGTCTACTGCAGAGAGGATCACAGCCTCGTCCATAGGGAGGATGGTATCTCCATAGCGGTGAATGCCTTTCTTGTCGCCGAGGGCAGCATTAAAGGCTTCGCCCAGCGCAATGCCGATATCCTCCACGCTGTGGTGGTAGTCCACGTCCGTGTCGCCCACGCATTTGACCTCGAGGTCGAAACGCCCGTGTGAAGCGAAGAGGGTGAGCATGTGGTTCAGGAAGCCGCAGCCGGTATCAATGCTGCTTTTGCCCACACCGTCCAGATTGAGTTTTAACACGATATCTGTTTCCGCGGTTTTCCGCACAACTTTAGTTATTCTCATTTGGCTTCCTCCATTATTTCACGGATGGTCCGGATCAGGATATCCGTCTGTTCCCTGGTGCCGACCGTAATGCGGTTGTAATCCTTGATCTTTGGAATGGTAAAATGACGGATCAGCACGCCCTTTTCCTTGCATTGCAGGTAGAGCTTTTCTCCATCAATGCCCGGATGCTTTACGAAAAGGAAATTGCTCTTGGAATCTGTGCAGGTAAAGCCCAGACCCTCGAGAGCCTGCTTGGTATAGGCGCGGTTTTCTATAATTTTGGCACAGCACCAGTCGAAATAAGCCTTGTCAGTGAAGGCACCGATGCCAGCCCACATTGTCATAGTATTTATATTATAAGGATTAGTGGAATATTTAATAGTATTCAGGTCGCGGATGAGAGCTTCATTGCCTAACGCGAATCCCAGCCTGCCGCCGGCCAATGACCTGGATTTGGAGCAGGTCTGAACAACCAGCAGGTTAGGGTATTCATCTATCAGACCGATGCAGCTTTCGCACCCGAAATCAACATAAGCCTCATCGATAATTACAACGTTGTCAGGATTTGCTTTCAGGATGCCCTCTATCTGGGAAGCGCTGAGCGCTATGCCTGTCGGAGCGTTCGGGTTCGCAATGATAACAGTGCCCCCAGCTCCGTAATAATCCTCAGGATTGATTGAAAAGTCGTCGTTCAGAGGAATAGTCCTGTAAGGGACGTTATTGACCTCGGCGAAGACCGGATAGAATCCATAGGAAATCTCCGGGAATACTGCGGGAGTATCCGCGTCGCAGAATGCCATGTATGCGTAGTTCAGCATTTCGTCTGAGCCGTTCGAGAACAGGATCTGTTCAGGCTTTACGCCGAATGTTTCTGCTGCGATTGGGACGAGCTTCCTGCATTCAGGGTCAGAGTATAGCTGCAGATTGCCCGCGGCCTGTCTGGCCAGCCTCTGTGCTATAGGTGAAGGCGGGAACGGAGACTCGTTGGTATTCAGTTTGGTATACTCACGCTCCTGTGGCTGCTCGCCCGGTGTATATGGAGTCAGCCCCGCGTATTTGCTGCTGAAAAATCTGCTCATTTCTTCGCCTCCCCTCTGATAAGTGCGCTCCTGGCGTGGCCTGTCAGGCCTTCCTTTCTGGCAAATGCGGCCACGTCCTCAGCCACCGCATCCAGAGCGTCTTCAGAATAATAAATGAACTGAGACTTTTTGATAAAGTCGTCTACTGACAGCGGACTGGAGAACCTGGCGGTACCGCTGGTAGGCAGAGTATGGTTGGAACCCGCGAAATAATCTCCGAGTGCCTCCGGACAGCTCCTGCCGAGGAAAACCGATCCGGCATTTTTCACGCCGTTCAGGAGCTCAAATGCGTTGTCTACGCTCAGCTCCAGATGCTCCGGCGCGATTTCGTTGGTGATATCTATAGCCTCATCGATGTTGTGAACGATGATGATCTTGCCGTTTGTGTCAATCGATGCGCGTGCTATTTCTGCACGATCAAGCAGAGGAATCTGCCGCTCAATCTCAGCACTCACAGCAGCGGCCAGCGTTTCAGAATCCGTGACCAGGACAGCGCTCGCCATTTTGTCATGTTCTGCCTGTGAGAGCATGTCTGCAGCCACGATAGACGCGTCAGAGAGGCAGTCTGCAACGACCAGGATTTCGCTCGGACCGGCGATCATATCAATGGAGACCTTGCCGAAGACCTGCTTCTTGGCTTCTGCCACGAAGGCATTGCCCGGTCCGACTATCTTGTCAACCTTTGGAATGCTTTCCGTGCCGTAAGCGAGAGCGGCTATGGCCTGTGCGCCGCCCACCTTGAATATGCGGTCCACGCCAGCCACGCGGGCGGCTGCCAGTATGGCCGGATTCAACCTGCCTTCGCTGTTCGGAGGAGAGACTATTACAATCTCGGAGCAGCCGGCAATCTTGGCCGGTATTGCATCCATCAGGACCGTGGAAGGGTAGGCGGCTGTGCCGCCCGGCACATAGAGTCCGGCCTTCTCAATAGGTATGATTTTCTGGCCCAGGACGATTCCGTCCTGATCTTCTATTACGAAGCCTTCGCGCTTTTGCTTTTCATGAAAGGCACGGATATTCGCGGCAGCCTTCTCGAGGATTTCTATGAATTCCGGCTCTACTTCGCTGCAGGCTTCGTCCATTTCCTCAGGAGTGACCTGCAGGCTGGTCAGTTCGGCCTTGTCGAACTTGCGGCAGTATTCAAAGAGCGCCTCATCGCCGCGGTTTATTACGTCCGCGATTATCTGTGCCACAATGCCTTCCACACCGGAAGCAGAACTCTCTCTGGCAAATATTTCTTCGTTAGGTATTTCTCCGTATTTGTATGTTTTGATCATCTTATTCCTCCATCATGCCGGCCAGCGCCTGCACGAGGTTTTCTATATTTTTTGATTTGAATTTGAATGAGGATTTATTGGCTATAAAACGTGCGCTGATGTCCGGGACAATAGTCTCAATGACCTCCAGGTCGTTTTCGCGTAAAGTAGTGCCCGTTTCGACGATGTCCACAATAACGTCCGTAAGGGCCAGGATCGGCGCAATTTCGATAGAGCCGTTCAGGTGGACGATGTCTATATCGCGTCCTACGGACTGGTAATACTTCCTCGCGATGTTAGCGAACTTAGTTGCGACCTTGAGCGTCCTGGAAGGATTATCCGTAAATGTCTTCGGAGCGGCTACGCACATGCGGCATTTGCCTGTCTTCATGTCCAGCAGCTCGTAGATGTCCGGCTCAGACTCCAGCAGGATGTCCTTGCCCACCACGCCGATATCGGCGGCGCCTCTTTCGACGTAAACCGCGACGTCAGATGGTTTGACCCAGAAGTAGCGGACCTTTCTGTCGGCGTTTTCAAAGATCAGCTTCCTGCCAGGGTCCAGGATGGATGGACATTCATAGCCTGCATTCGCAAACATGGCGTAAACCTTTTCACCAAGGCGGCCCTTAGGCAGAGCCACGTTAAGGTATCCCTCGTCCTCATCCGTATCATCTGATGAGAGGTCAGCCTGCTCCAGCATATCTGTATAGAATGCGAAACCGATGGCGGAAGAAGTGCGGCCCATTTTCTTCATCAGGCGGTCGTACTGGCCTCCTGACAGAACCGCGTTAGGCACGCCGCTTACGAAGCCCTTGAAGACTATGCCGTTGTAGTAGTTGACGTCATCCACAACTGAAAAGTCCACGTTAATGATGTCTGCGGCCTCGGTGCCTTTCAGCCTCTCCAGCAGAGCCATGAATTCAATGAAGAAGACTTCATCTTTATAAGCTGAGAGCAGTTCCTCCAAACGGCCGGAGATTTCCTTGATCGGTCCGTGGAGCTGGATGAGCTGCAGCAGGAATGCCGTGAGCTTTTCATCAGCGCCTTGGCAGATGCTTTTTACAGAATTGGTGTTTTTCTCACTGATGGCGCTGAAAAGCTCAGCTGCTTTATCCGCGCCGAGCCCGAGGGAGGCGATCACGCGTTCCATCAGCGTCAGCGTGGAAATATCCAGAACTGCCTTGTCAGCGATGGACATCAGGCCTTTGCCAGCGAGGGAAACTACCTCAGCAATCTCTTCAGGGCCTACGCAGCCAAAGCATTCCAGACCGGTCTGCATGATCTCCTTGAATGAGCCGGTGCTCTTGGAGACTCGATAAACGTTCTCGCTGTAGTAGACCTTCTGGCAGATGTCCGGCAGGTCCTTGCTGTTCTTGATTATTGAGAGCGTGACGTCCGGTTTCAGGGCCATTAGCTGGCCGCTGGTGTCGGTAAATGTAATGACATTGTCCGAAACCAGGAAGTCCTTATTGCGGGCATACAGATCATATTCTTCGAACTTACTCATTCTGTACGGCTTATATCCGTATTCAGAGAAGAGCGTGCGGAGGGTGAAATTGATCCGTTCGCCTCCTGATATAACAGAATCAGATATAATCATTTATTTGTTCTCCGTTTTCTTAATGGATTCAATAGCCTTCCTGTATCCGCCGCTTCCGTAATTCAGGCAGCGGCTGACGCGGCTGATGGTTGCTGTGCTGACGCCAACGTCTTCTGAGATGGCCCGGTAGTTCTTGCCCTCGGCCAGCTGAATGGCTGTCTCAAAGCGCTGGGCCATGTCCTGAATTTCCTTGATAGTGCACAGATCATCAAAGAAAGCAAGGCACTCTTCGGGTGTCTTAAGCGAGGAAATGGCTTCCATGAGATGGACGATCAGATCACTTGTATATCCCGGCATAATAAAACCTCCAAATTAATTCACTGATTTGATTTCATAGTTTAGCACGCTAAATCAGTAAAGTCAACATATCCTATGCACAATCTTTGGTAAATTTATATGTTTTAGACAGTTTTTTGAGCTTATTTTTTACATGTGGGCTTATTGACCTTTGCCCTTATACAATGGTAATATAGGCAAGGAAAATCTTTAAGGTGATACAGAGATATCAGCAAGATTGAATCATAAAAGGGAATGGCGATCCAGGCTTTCCTTTATCGTTTGTGCGACTCATTCCTGCTGATGAAGCAGGTTTTTTTATAGGAGAGTTACGTGACAACTTCTGCATTGAACTACAAGAAAATAGACCCAAGGACCGAGGGCATCCGAGTTAGCGCGAGCAAGGCTGATGCTCTTGAATACGTTTTATTTCCCGGTTTCTGTGACGTGCATGTGCATTTCAGGGAGCCGGGTTTTTCTTATAAGGAGACTATTTACGCAGCCAGTCGCGCGGCAGCAGCCGGAGGCTATACAGATGTGTGCACCATGCCTAATCTGAAGCCTGTTCCGGACTCGGCCGAGCACATTGCCCTGCAGCAGGAGATTATTGACAGGGACAGCGTTATCAATATCCATCCATATGCGTCCATTACCATTAACCAGGACGGCACAGAGCTGTCAGACATGGCCGCGCTTAAGGATAAATGCATAGCCTTTTCTGATGACGGCAAGGGCATTCAGGACGCGGATCTGATGAGGCAGGCAATGACAGAAGCCAAGCGTCTGGGTAAACTGATCGTAGCGCACTGCGAGGTCAACAGCCTGTTAAAAGGCGGATATATTCACGACGGAGCGTACGCCCAGGCTCATGGTCACAAAGGCATCTGCTCAGCCAGCGAGTATGAAATGATCGCCAGGGACGTTGAGCTGGCCAGGGAAACGGGCTGCGGCTATCACGTCTGCCACATTTCCACGAAGGAAAGTGTGGACATCATCAGGAGGGCCAAGGCAGAAGGTGTGGATGTTACCTGTGAGACGGCACCGCATTACCTGCTGATGGACGATTCGTTCCTGCAGGAAGAGGGCAGATTCAAGATGAATCCGCCGCTCAGGGACAAGAGCGACAGAGACGCTCTGCTGGCAGGACTACTGGACGGCACGATCGACATGATCGCCACGGACCACGCACCTCACAGCGCAGAGGAAAAGTCCAGAGGGCTCGCAGGCAGTGCCTTTGGCATAACAGGCATAGAGACAGCTTTCCCGCTGCTTTACACATACCTGGTTAAGGAAGGAATCATCAGCCTGGACAGACTGACTGAGCTGATGGCCATCAATCCGAGGAAGAGATTTAACATACCGTTTACAGATGATTACACGGTATTCGAATTAGGCGGAAGAACAAAGATTGATTCCGCGAAGTTTATATCAATGGGACATTCAACGCCGTTTGACGGCTGGGAGGCAGCAGCCCGCTGCATGAAGACGGTCTGCGGCTCACATACTGCATATTTCAGGGAGGAAAATAATGAGTAAAAGAACAGATGTTAAGAAAGTACTGATCATCGGCTCAGGCCCGATTGTTATCGGACAGGCCGCTGAATTTGACTATGCCGGCACACAGGCATGCCTTTCATTAAAGGAAGAAGGATACGAGGTTATCCTGTGCAACTCCAACCCGGCAACGATCATGACAGATACGTCCATCGCGGACAAGGTATATATGGAGCCGCTCACCCTGGAATATATTGCCAAGATCTTAAGATACGAAAGACCGGACGCTATCGTTCCCGGTATCGGCGGCCAGACCGGTCTGAATATAGCCATGCAGCTGGAGAGAAAGGGAATTCTGAAGGAGTGCGGAGTTGAGCTGCTCGGCACATCCAGCTCCAGTATCGAGAGGGCTGAAGACAGAGAACTCTTCAAGGAAATGTGCGAATCCATCGGCGAGCCGGTCATTCCTTCAGAGATTACTTACAATCTGGAAGAGGCCAAGGCAGCAGCTGAGCGTATCGGCTATCCGGTCGTTCTCAGGCCTGCATTCACCCTGGGCGGCACAGGCGGCGGCTTCGCTGATAATGAAGAAGAGCTGATCGAAGTCGGATTAAACGCATTCAAGCTCTCACCGGTACATCAGGTGCTGATCGAGAAGAGCGTTAAAGGTTATAAAGAGATCGAGTTCGAGGTAATGAGGGACTCCAATGACACCGCCATTACCATCTGCGGCATGGAGAACGTTGACCCGGTAGGCGTACATACAGGCGACTCCATCGTTGTAGCGCCGATCATTTCACTGTCACCGGAAGACATGAAGATGCTCAACGACTCAGCTATCAAGATCATCCGCGAGCTCAAGATCGAGGGCGGCTGCAATGTACAGTTCGCGCTGGATCCGAATTCCAGCAAATACTATCTGATCGAGGTTAACCCGAGAGTCTCCCGTTCATCTGCTCTGGCTTCCAAGGCCAGCGGATATCCTATCGCGAAAGTTACAGCCAAGATTGCTCTGGGCATGAGCCTGGAAGAAATCCCGGTAGCAGGCGGCACTGCAGCCAACGAGCCTTCGCTGGATTATTTCATTGCCAAGTTCCCGAGATTCCCGTTCGACAAGTTCGCGTCAGCCAGCAACGTTCTAGGTACACAGATGAAGGCAACAGGCGAGGTAATGGGCATCGGCGCAAGCCTGGAGGAATGCTTCCTCAAATCAGTCCGCTCACTGGAGACCGGCGTAGATCATTTCCACCTGAGCAAATTTGACGAAGTAGAAACAGAAGAGCTGAAGAAATACCTCTCATCCTTCAGGGATGACGGTATCTTCGCCGTAGCTGAACTGATCAGAAGAGGCACATCCATTGAGGAACTTTACAAGATCACGATGATCACTCCTGTATTCCTCGAGGTTATCAAAAACATCATCGATATGGAGCAGGAGCTCAAGAAGAATATCAACAAGACAGCAGTTCTCAAGAAGGCCAAGGTTATGGGCTTCTCAGACAGGGCCATCGCCAGATTCTGGAATCTGGAAGAGACCGATGTTTACGAAAAGAGAAAGAGGAACGGCATCACTCCTGTATTCAGGATGGTTGACACCCTTCATACAGGCAAATACATCGCATACCTCTATTCCTCATACACCGGCGAGAACGAGTCCAGACTGACAGATAAGAAGAAAATCGTTGTTCTCGGCGCAGGTCCGATCCGTATCGGCCAGGGCGTTGAATTCGACTATTCCACAGTTCACGCTGTGCAGAGTATCAAGAGAGAAGGCTATGAAGCCATTATCATAAATAACAACCCGGAGACTGTTTCCACTGACTACACCACCGCGGACAAGCTCTACTTCGAGCCGCTGACCACGGAGGACGTTATGGCCATCTTAGATTTCGAGAAGCCTGACGGAGTCATCGCATCCCTTGGCGGCCAGACTGCAATCAACCTGGCAGAGCCGCTCATGAAAAGGGGCGTTAAGATTATCGGTACGGACTGTGACGCTATCGACAAAGCAGAGAACAGAGACAGCTTTGAGAAGGTGCTGACCGAGCTGAATATACCTCAGCCGAAAGGCCAGGCAGTTACCCATATCGAAGAGGGTGTGGCTGCAGCCAACGAGATCGGCTATCCTGTACTCGTCCGTCCTTCATTTGTACTGGGCGGCCGCGCGATGCAGATCGTAGCCAACGAGGAACAGCTCAGGCACTACCTCAAGAACGCTGTTGAAATCGACAAAGACAGACCGGTACTGGTTGACAGATATATTCAGGGCAAGGAGGTCGAGGTCGATGCCATCTGCGACGGCAGGGACGTATTCGTAGCAGGCATCATGGAGCTGGTAGAGCGAACCGGTATCCATTCAGGCGACTCAATCAGCGTATATCCGTCATTCAGCATCTCGGATAAAGTTAAGGGAACCATCCTTCAGTACACCAAGAAACTGGGCCTGGGCATTGGCATTAAAGGCCTGTTCAACATCCAGTTCATCGTAGACAGCAAGGACGACGTTTATGTAATCGAAGTTAACCCGAGATCATCCAGAACGGTTCCGTTCCTGTCCAAGGCTACCGGCTATTCACTGGCCGATATTGCTACCGAGGTCATCCTTGGCAGAAGCCTTAAGGAGCAGGGAATCTTCGACCTCTATCCGGAAGAGAAGAAGCGCTACTATGTCAAGGTACCTGTATTCTCATTCAACAAGATCAAGGGTCTGGATGCTTACCTGTCACCGGAAATGAAGTCCACAGGCGAAGCCATCGGCTACGACGACAAGCTGAACAGAGCTCTTTACAAAGCCCTGCAGGCTTCAGGTACCAGCCTCAAGAATTACGGCACGGTATTCGTAACAATCGCTGACAAAGATAAAGACGAGGCACTGCCTCTCATCCAGAGATTCTACAACCTGGGCTTCAATATCCAGGCAACCAAGGGAACGGCTGAATTCCTGAAAGCCAACGGCATCAGAACACACGTCCTGAATAAGATCAGCGACGGCAGCCAGGATATTCCGGACGCTATCCGCCAGGGTCACATTGCATATGTGATCAACACCAGGGAGATCGCGAACGACTCAACAGAGAGTGACGGCGCCAAGATCAGGCTCCTCGCAACAGAGAACAACACCACAATGTTCACTTCTCTGGATACTCTCAGGGTGCTCCTGGATGTACTTGAAGAAACCACATTAACCATTTCAACAATTGACGCGTAATATGAAAGATACCAGACTGACTATTATTTCAAATAAAAAAATAGCCTTAAACACTTTCGAGATGAAGCTGAGGGGCGACCTCTCGGATGTAAAGGGACCCGGACAGTTCGTAAATTTCGCGTTGGAGGGTAAATATTTAAGACGCCCGATTTCCATCTGTGACGTAAATGGAGATGAGCTGACTGTCATTTACAAGGCTGTCGGACAGGGCACAGAGCAGATGTCCGAAATGCAGCCGGGCCAGGGCATGGATACCCTGGTCGCTCTTGGAAATGGCTATGACACAGCGAAGTCCGGAGAGAGACCTGTGCTCATAGGCGGCGGCGCGGGCATTCCGCCAATGTATTTCCTGGCCAGAACCCTTATCAGTGAGGGAAAGGATGTCAGCGTCATCCTGGGCTTTAACACTAAGGAAGAAATCTTCTATGTTAATGAATTTGAGGCCTTAGGCTGCCGCGTTACTGTCGCAACCGCTGACGGCAGCGTGGGCGTAAAGGGCTTCGTGACAGATGCTCTGAAGCCGGGATATACATATTTCTACACCTGCGGTCCTGAGCCGATGCTGAGGGCTGTTTACGCGCGGACGGAGACATCCGGTCAGTTCAGCTTCGAGGAGCGTATGGGCTGCGGATTCGGCGCGTGCATGGGCTGCAGCTGCAGGACAGTAACAGGATACAAGAGGATCTGCAAGGACGGACCGGTGCTTGAAAAGGAGGAGATATTATGGACAGAACGCAGGTAAGCCTGTGCGGCATAACGCTGGACAATCCGATAATCCCTGCCTCAGGTACATTCGGTTACGGATACGAATTCGCGGAACTTTATGACATCAATATCCTGGGCAGTTTCTCCTTCAAGGGAACCACCGGGGAAGCGCGTTTCGGCAATCCTACACCGAGGATCGCCGAGTGTCAGGCAGGCATGATCAACTCCGTTGGACTGCAGAATCCGGGCATAGACAGGGTTATTTCAGAGGAACTGCCGAAGGCCCGCAAGTGCTTTAATAAGTCGATAATGGCCAATATAGGCGGCTTCTCGATAGAGGAATACGTAAGCAACTGCGAGAAAATAGACAAAGAAGACCAGATCGGCTGGATCGAGGTCAATATCAGCTGTCCGAACGTGCACGGAGGCGGCATGGCGCTGGGCACAGACCCTGAGATGGCAGCAGCCATAGTCAAGGCAGTGAAGGCAGTAACGACCAAGCCGGTAATCATTAAGCTGACGCCTAACGTTACGGATATCGTCTCCATAGCTAAGGCCTGCGAAGACGCGGGAGCTGACGGCATCAGCCTGATAAATACTCTGCTGGGCATGCGCATTGACCTGAAGGCCAAGAAGCCTGTTGTGGCAAATAAAATGGGCGGCTATTCAGGCCCGGGAGTATTCCCTGTGGCACTCAGAATGGTCTACCAGGTATATGACGCTGTACAGATTCCTGTTGTGGGAATGGGCGGCATCACCACTGCTGAGGACGTCATCGAAATGATGCTGGCAGGAGCCACTGCTGTAGAAGTCGGCGCGGCCAACCTCACTGATCCGTTCGCCTCAAAAAAGATAATCGAGGCGCTGCCGGCAGCAATGGACAAATACGGAATCAATAAACTTTCAGATATAATCGGAGGAGCTCATTAATGGGAAAGGACGTAATAGTTGCATGTGATTTCAGCAGCAAAGAAGATACCCTGAGATTTCTGGACAAGTTCCAGGGCAGCCGCAAGCCGTTCGTCAAGATCGGCATGGAACTCTACTATGCTGCAGGAAATGACATTGTTAAAGAAATAAAAGCCAGAGGCCATAAGATTTTCCTGGACCTCAAGCTGCATGACATTCCTAACACAGTCAAGAAGGCTATGAAGGTACTGTCAGACCTGGATGTGGACATTGTAAACGTCCACGCTGCGGGCACTAAGGAAATGATGAAGGCCGCATTGGAAGGACTGACCAGAGCAGACGGCACGAGGCCGCTCCTGATCGCCGTCACAATGCTGACATCTACCGACCAGAAAGCGATGGAGGAAGACCTGCTGATCAAGGAGCCTATTGGCGAAGTAGTTATGCACTACGCCGAAAACGCGAGGGACGCAGGGCTGGACGGAATTGTCTGCTCACCGTTGGAGGCCAGACTGGTACATGACAGATGCGGAGATGCTTTCCTCACTGTGACACCGGGCATCCGCTTCCCGGAGAGCGCCGGCGACGACCAGAAGAGGATAATGAGCCCTGAAAAGGCCAAGGCTGAGGGTTGTGATTACATTGTAGTCGGCAGACCGGTCACCCAGGCAGAAGACCCTGTGGCTGCATATGAGAGATGCATACGTGAATTCGTTGATTGATAGAAAAGGAGAAGACTAATGGACATCGAGAGAGTAATTGCTGAAGATCTGCTGAAGATCAAAGCTGTATTTTTCCGCCCGGAAGAGCCATTTACATGGGCCAGCGGCATCAAGAGCCCGGTTTATTGCGATAACCGCCTGACCCTGACCGCGCCGGAGGTCAGAAATGACGTGGAAAACGGACTGAAGACACTGATAGAGACTTATTATCCTGAGTGCGAAGTGCTTATGGGCACATCGACTGCAGGCATTGCGCACGCTGCCATTACCGCGCATCTGATGGGTCTGCCGATGGGTTATGTACGCTCAGGCGCCAAGGACCACGGCAGGAACAACCAGATTGAGGGCAGACTGGATCCGGGCAGCAAGGTTGTTGTAGTAGAGGACCTGATCTCCACCGGCGGCAGCGCGATCGATACAGTTAATGTATTAAGAGAAGCAGGCGCAGAGGTGCTGGGAATCGTTTCAATCTTTACATATGGAATGAAGAAGGGCTTAGAGCGCATCGCGGCAGCAGGCACCGAGAATCATTCCCTGACAAACTTCGACACCATTGCCCAGGTGGCCGCTGAATGCGGATACATTAAAGAAGCAGATATTAAGAGATTGCTGGCTTTCAGGGACAATCCGTCAGATGAGAGCTGGATCGGAGGAGCAAAATAATATGAGAAGTGCCATTGACATTGTGGATTTCTCCACACAGGAAATTGAGGACATGATAGGCGTTGCCCTGGATATCATCGACAATCCGGACAAATACGCCCATGCCTGTGACAGAAAGAAGCTGGCAACGCTGTTCTTCGAGCCGTCCACACGTACCAGACTCAGCTTTGAGGCGGCTATGTATGAACTGGGAGGAAATGTAATTTCAGTTTCTTCCGCAAACAGCTCCTCAGCAGCCAAGGGCGAGAGCGTAGCAGATACCGTAAAGGTTGTCAGTTGCTATGCAGACATTATCGCGATGCGCCATCCTAAGGAAGGCGCGGCTCTGGTAGCGGCTAATAACGCAACAATCCCTGTAATCAACGCAGGCGACGGTGGACACTGCCATCCGACACAGACATTCGCGGACCTGCTCACAATCTACAGAGAGAAAGGCACATTCGAGAATCTGACCATTGGTCTGTGCGGCGACCTGAAGTTCGGCCGTACCGTACATTCCCTGATCAACGCAATGTGCAGATACACAGGCAACAAATTCGTGCTCATTTCACCGAATGAACTGAAGCTGCCGAGCTACGTCAAGAAGGACGTGCTCAAAGAACGCGGCATTCCATATGTTCAGACCACATCCCTGGAGGAAGTAATGCCTGACCTCGACGTCCTGTACATGACCAGAGTTCAGAGAGAAAGATTCTTCAACGAAGAGGATTATTTAAGACTGAAGGATACCTACGTGCTGGATATGAAGAAGCTCGCCCGCGCCAAGGACGACCTGTGCATCATGCATCCGCTGCCGCGTGTTAATGAGATCAGCGTAGCGGTAGATGACGATCCGAGGGCATGCTATTTCAAGCAGGTGCTGAACGGCAAGTATATGAGAATGGCTCTGATTCTGAAACTCTTGAAGGAGGCGGGAACAATATGAATGTAGATTCAATCAAAACCGGCGTGGTTATCGACCATATTACAGCAGGCAAGGGAATGCAGCTGTATGAACTGCTGAACCTGGGATCACTGGACGTTCCGGTGGCTATCATCCAGAACGTTATCAGCAGAAAGATGGGCAAGAAGGACATTATCAAGATCGATGCCGACATTCCTGTCGACCTGAACATCATCGGCTATGTTGATCCGGGCGCCACAGTAAATATCATCAAGAATGAGAAGCTGATCGAGAAGCTCAATATTGACATGCCTGAGAGACTGGTAAATGTACTGAAGTGCTACAACCCGAGGTGCATTACCCAGACTGAGCAGGAGCTGCCGCATATCTTCAAGCTGACCAATAAAGAGAAACAGGTCTACAGGTGCATTTACTGCGAGACCCAGGCGAAAAATCCTGAAGTATAGAAAAAGTGCACAAAAGGCCAAATAAATAATTGACAATAATAACTAGATAGGCATATAATGCCCACAACATAATATTGTTATGCAGAATGAGGCGCGGCCTTTAAGAGTAGGTTTTGCAGTTAGGCATCAGGATGCCTGCACTACTGAAAGGGAAGACCGCCGAAATCCCGGGGACCTGATAAACCGGGGTTGGGCCGTTGCAGAATATGTAACGGACTGTCACATTAGTGGAGCGCTTTCTGACATTAGTGGTTAATCTATGTGATGTTTTGCATATTTTGTAAAACATCACTTATTTTTTAAACCCACAGCAGAGCCTTCACCAGAGCTGCAACAAAATACTAAGAAAGAGGTAAAGAAAATGAAGAATTTAAGAAGAGTATTATGTGTTGTTTTTGCGCTGGTTATGGTAATTGTTTTTGCGTGTGCATGCGGCAATTCCGGCGGCGGCCAGCAGGGTGGCGGTGAGTCCGCTACAGGCGGCGAAGGCGGCCAGGACCAGACAACGGAGGCAGCAGGCGGCGTCAATGACGGCACAGGCTCAGTCCTCAGAGTTGCAATGGAATGCGGCTACGCTCCTTACAACTGGACACAGGAAAGCGACGCAAACGGCGCAGTTCCGATCGTAGGCTCATCTGATTACGCATACGGCTATGACGTAATGATGGCTAAATACATTGCTGAACAGCTCGGCATGGAGCTTGAAATCTACAAATTAGACTGGGATTCACTGCCAATGGCAGTACAGAGCGGCGCTGTTGACTGCGTTATCGCAGGCCAGTCCATTACAGCTGAGCGTCTTGAGACCATCGACTTCTCAGAGCCGTACTACTACGCTTCAATCGTAACCCTGACACTTAAAGATTCTCCTTATGCCAACGCTGCATCTATAGCGGATTTCGCAGGCGCAAAGGCTACATCACAGCTTAATACAGTATGGTATGACGTATGCCTGCCGCAGATTCCTGACGTTCAGATTGAGACAGCTCAGGAGACAGCTCCGCAGATGCTTACAGCTCTTGAGGCAGGCGCAGTTGACATTGTTGTAACCGACCAGCCGACAGCTATGGGCGCATGCGCTGTATATCCTGACATGGTAATGCTGGAGTTCACCGGCACAGACGGAGACTTCGTAGTATCAGAAGAAGAAATCAACATCGGCATTTCTATGCAGAAAGGCAACACAGGCCTCTGCAACGCCATCAATGGAGTACTCGCAACATTAACAACTGATGATTTCGCAGACTGGATGAATCAGGCTATCGCCGTTCAGCCGATGAATGAAGAATAATTAAGGCTATGACATACTTTTTACTGGCCCTTCCAACGGGGTTTTTCGAAAGAATAATATATATACTCCAGAAGTATGGCACCTCTTTGCTGAGGGGCGCGGGCACGACATTGGCCATTGCGATTGTAGGCACGTTGATCGGATGCCTGATCGGCTTTATCGTGGGACTGATCCAGACTGTTCCGGTCAATCAGAATGATTCAGTGGTCAAAAAGGTCATTCTCTGGATAGTAAAGGCCATACTGAAGATTTATGTAGAAGTTTTCAGAGGCACGCCTATGATGGTTCAGGCCATGTTCCTGCATTACGGTGCCATGATGGTGCTGAATCTGCATGTTGGCTGGTGGACATCCGCGTTTTTCATCGTTTCCATCAATACGGGAGCTTATATGGCGGAGACTGTCCGCGGCGGTATATTCTCTGTTCCGCTCAGCCAGACTGAGGGTGCCAAGGCCATCGGCATGACGCATACACAAACCATGGTCAACGTCATTCTGCCGCAGGCACTCAGGAACATCATGCCTCAGATAGGCAATAACCTGATAATCAATATCAAGGATACGTGTGTATTGAGCTGTATCGGCGTTGTGGAGCTGTTCTTCACATCGAAGTCCGTAGCGGGCACGTATTACGCGTTCTTTGAGACATTTACGATCACAATGGCCATGTATCTGATCATGACAGTATTCTTCAGCTGGCTGCTCAGAGTGGTGGAGAAGAGAATGGACGGCCCGGCAGAGTACGATCTGGCAACAACGGATACGCTCGCTTATACGAGCGGTACACTGACCGCACCGGTTAAGGATTTTGTGGACGACAGGGGGCTTTCAGATGGACGGAAATAAGATCATAGAAATAAATCATCTGGGCAAGACCTTCGGCAAAAACGAGGTTCTGAAGGATATCAACTTCTCCATATCAGAAGGAGACGTTACCTGTATTATCGGAGCGTCAGGCTCAGGCAAATCCACAATGCTCAGGTGCATTAACCTCCTGGAAACACCTACCGCGGGTGAAATCCTGTTCAGAGGCGAGGACATTACCAAGACCAAGAACGTCGCTGCATACCGCGCCAAGGTCGGAATGTGCTTCCAGAGTTTCAACCTGTTCAGCAATATGACTGCGCTGAAGAACTGCATGATAGGTCCGATGAAAGTACTTAAGAAATCCCGCGAAGAGGCTGAGAAAGACGCGCTCTTCTTCCTGGATAAGGTCGGAATGAGCCCGTATATTAAGGCAAAGCCGAGACAGCTTTCAGGCGGACAGCAGCAGCGTGTGGCAATTGCCAGGGCGCTGGCAATGCATCCTGACGTGCTGCTCTTCGACGAGCCTACATCAGCCCTGGATCCGCAGATGGTAGGCGAAGTTCTGGAAGTTATGAAGACTCTGGCGGCAGAAGGCCTGACCATGATCATCGTAACGCATGAGATGGCTTTCGCGCGTGATGTTTCAAACCACGTTGTCTATATGCAGGATGGAGTTATCTGGGAAGAGGGCAGTCCTGAAGAAATATTCGGAAATCCTTCCAGACAGGAGACCAGGGATTTCCTGGCAAGATTTATAAATATGTAAACCTATACTTTTTCATGTTTTTTTCAAAAAATTGCCGGGCGTAATGCCCGGCGGTTTTTTATTTTTTGATATAAACATTAGACAGCGACTGGATAACCTGCGCCGATACGCCGCACGCGTATGTGCAGGCCTCTTTCAGGCTGCGGCCTTCCTGCAGCGCGTATGAAAGTCCCGCGAAGAAAGAATCGCCTGCGCCGGTAGTATCGACGACATTTACTTTCTGGGCCGGACAATAGCCGGAGTCCCCATCTGTTGAGGCATATATGCAGCCGTTTTCTCCCATGGTGACGATCATTTCCGGAATCTCCAGCCTTTTGATCTCTCTGATCAGCATTTCCAGCATTTCGTCAGAAGAAAGCTTTTCGGTGTCTTCATCGAATAATATGCCGGCCTCCAGCTGGTTGCAGACCAGGCAGTCAGAACGCCTGAAATAATCTATGCGCTCCTGGCCGATGGTCATGTTGGAGATGGCCGAGTAGACCTTGACATGATGGCGCTCAGCCAGCTCAAATATCTTGTCGAGCAGGGGCTCTTCCATATCCAGCTCAGGCAGTACGCCTGACGCGCCTTCGAATATTTCGTCGCCATATTGGTTCAGAATATCGAGGATCGGCATCAGATCCGGCCTCTTGGAAATGCTGGCATATACATCTCCATGCTCGTCAAATACAGCGAGCCAGGTGCCCATGCCGTCATCGGTTTTCATTATATAATCACAGTTTACACCGGCTTCCCGGAGGTGTCCGAGCACATCCGCGCTGATGCCGGAATGGTCGGCCAGAGTGACCAGGACAGCGTCAGCACCCAGATTATTAAGGCTTTCGGCAATGTTCCTGCCCACGCCTCCATGATTCTGCTCAACCCTGCCTGCGTTGCGGCCGGTAGGAATAAAAGTGCTTAACGGGAAACCTTTGATATCAACGAATATTGTTCCGATAACGACGGTTTTCATGTTTACAGTTCCTTTTTTGTGAAAATAAATGGCAGGACTTCCGACAGCCTGTATTCCTTGTGGGCTCCCGGGCGTCCGAGTATGACAATAAAGTCCTCATCACAGAATTCGGCCATTACCTGGCGGCAGACCCCACAAGGCGCGCAGAAGTCTGAAATCTCTCCGTCGCGGCCGCCTACGATGGCAATCTTGGCGAATTCATGCTCGCCTTCGCTGATCGCCTTGAAAAAGGCTGTGCGCTCAGCGCAGACGGTCGGTGTAAATGTGGCGCTTTCTATATTGCAGCCTGTGTAAACCTGGCCGCTCTTTGAGAGCAGGGCGGCTCCGACTTTGTAGTTGGAATAAGGCGTATAAGCTTTATTACGCATATCTGCCGCTATCTGCACCAGCTCTTCGTCAGAAGGCGCGTCTGAGGGCAGAAATGCGGCATCTGAAAGGCATTCCGCGAGGAAGCTGTGTCCGCTGGTCTCACCCTGATCTACGCCGAAATACTCCAGAATAGTGGCTGAAATGTCAGAGAATGAGTCTCTGGTCTTCAGATCCACGCCGCGCCTTACATGCTTGCCGTACAGGAGCATTGGCACATATTCTCTGGAGTGGTCAGTGGACGGAGTGGCAGGGTCGCACCCGTGATCTGCAGTGATGATGAGCAGGTCATCGTCGCGGAGTCTGGCGATCATTTTCCCCAGATATTTATCGAAGTCAGTCATGGCCCTGGCATATCCCGGCACGTCATTTCTGTGGCCGTAAACCATGTCGAAGTCAACCAGATTCACAAAGCAGAGACCTTTGAAATCCCTGTCCATGATATCCAGCGTGACCTCGCAGCCATTATTGTTGCTGGTGATGTGAGTGGATTCGGAAATGCTCTTGCCGGCGAAAATGTCTTTAATCTTGCCGACAGAAATGGTTTCATATCCGGCTCTGCTCAGCAGGTCGAGCATAGTATCCTTTGGAGGCACGAGTGAATAATCATGCCTGTTCGAGGTGCGCTCGAAAGGATACTCACCAGTGAAAGGCCTGGCGATGACTCTGCCTACGGCGTGTTTCCCCTGCAGGAGCTCGCGGGCAATCTCGCAGTACCTGTAGAGTTCTTCAACAGGTACGACAGATTCATGCGCGGCTATCTGGAAAACGCTGTCAGCGGATGTGTAAACTATGAGCGCGCCGCTCTTAATATGCTCTTCGCCATAGTCACGGATGACGTCAGTGCCTGAATAAGGCTTGTTGCAAAGGGTTTTCCTGCCGGTGCGCCTTTCAAATTCATCAATGACCTCAGCAGGGAAGCCGTCAGGATAAGCAGGGAAGGGGTTCTCGGAAATGAGGCCCGCTATCTCCCAGTGGCCTGTGGTTGTATCCTTGCCCATGCTTACTTCGGCCAGTCTCGCAAATGAAGCAGACGGGGACTGAACGCCTCCGCCTACACCTTCAATATTGAACAGGCCCATATCCGTCATGACCGGGCAATAAAAGTTAATATGATCTCTGATGGCACCGAGGGTGTTGCTGCCCTCATCGTGCCAGAGGTGCGCGTCCGGGAGCTCGCCGATGCCGACGCTGTCCAGGACGATCAAAAATACGCGTTTATTCATTTATGCGATCTCCAATGCGATCTCCATCATATCCGTGAAGCTGTTCTGACGTTCCTCTGCTGTGGTATCTTCTTCAGGATAAAGGAGAGAATCGCTTACTGTACAGATTGTGAGGGCTTTTTTGCCCGCGCGTGCAGCCGTGGTGTAGAGGGTAGCTGTTTCCATCTCAACTCCGAGCACGCCCATCTTGGCCCATTTCGGGAAGGATGACTCCTCCTCATAGAAAATATCTGAGGAGAGAAGGTTTCCGACATGGTATTTGAGGCCCTTTTCAACGCAGGCCTGAACCGCGTGTGTCAGCATTTCAAAGTCCGCGATCGGGCAGAATGTGCCCGGCAGATCGAACTGACGGGTGAAATTGCTGTTGGAGCATGCGCCCTGCGCGAGGATGATGTCACGGACATGCACGTTCTTGTTATAGCCTCCGCATGAGCCTACGCGAATGATCTTGTCAACGCCAAAGAAGTTAAACAGCTCGTGCGAATAGATGCCGATGGACGGCTGGCCCATGCCTGAAGCCATTACAGACACGCGTTTTCCTTTATAATATCCGGTATAGCCCTGTACGCCGCGTACGTTGTTTACGAGGACAGCTCTTTCCAGAAATGTATCTGCTATGAATTTAGAACGAAGCGGATCGCCCGGCATGAGCACGGTCTGCGCGAAATCTCCGATTTTTGCGTTAATATGGGCTGTTGGTACTGGTGAACTCATATCTGTATCTCCTTATTTTTCCTGTGCTTTTACTATTTTAACAATTCTGCTGGTGCCGAGACGGCTGGCTCCGAGCTCAATGAACTTCTCAGCGTCTTCCAGACTGGAAATGCCGCCTGAAGCCTTGATCTTAACATTTGGTCCTACATTGGCCGCAAAGAGCGCTACGTCTTCAAATGTGGCACCGCCTGTTGAGAAACCGGTGGATGTCTTGATGTAATCAGCGCCGGCCTCAGTAACGAGTCTGCATACAGTGACCTTTTCCTCTTCTGTCAGCAGGCAGGTCTCAACAATTACTTTAAGGATATGCTCGCCGCAGGCTTCCTTCAGTGCCCTGATCTCATTCAGAACATAGTCTGTGTTGCCAGCTTTCAGCTCGCCGATATTGATGACCATGTCGATCTCGTCAGCGCCGCCTGCGAGGGCGTCTCTGGTCTCGCACAGCTTAACCTCGGTAGTGTTATAGCCGTTCGGAAAACCTATAACGGTGCAGACTTTAAGCGCATCCCCTGCGTAGTCTTTGGCGCGTTTTACGAATGCAGGCGGTATGCAGACAGACGCAGTTTTGTACTTAATGCCATCGTCGCAGATGGCTTTGATCTCCTCCCAGGTGGAGGTGACGTTTAACAAAGTGTGATCGCACTTGGCGAGAATATCCTGAATATACATTTTATTGCTCCTTTAATCTGTTTCTGATAAGGCTGGTGATCATTTCCAAAGCGATTTCGTTCTTGCCGCCGCCGGGGATGACCACGTCGGACTTGTTCCTGAACGGTGCCACGAACTGGTCGTGCATTGGCTTGGCGGTCTTCACATACTGGCTGATAACGGATTCCAGCGTGCGGCCGCGCTCGCGCATATCTCTTTTGGCGCGCCTTAAGATGCGCTCGTCCGCGTCTGTATCTACGAAGATTTTGATATCGATCAGGTCAAACAGACGCTGGTCGGCGAACAGCAATATGCCGTCCAATATGATGAGAGACTTACTCTCGACGGTGGTCCATTCGTCTTTGCGCAGATGCGTAGTGAAGTCATACTGCGGAATGGTTACTGTCCTGCCTTCCTTTAGAGCCTTGACAGAGTCTACGAAGAGATCCATGTCAAAGGCGTCAGGATGGTCATAATTAAGCGTTACACGCTCTTCATAAGTCAGGTCAGTGCGGTTGGAATAAAAGCTGTCCATCTGGATATAAACAGCCTCATCTTTGAACTCTTTATATACGCGGTCGGCCAGGGTGGACTTGCCGCTGCCCGTGCCGCCGCAGATGCCGATAATAAGATGTTTCATCAGAAAATGCCCTTTTCTTCCTGTTCTTTGCGGCGCTTCTGCCAGCATTTGCGGCACATGGCCTCATATCGGTCGTTGCCGCCGATGCAGATCTGCTCGCCTTTATATAATACGTTGCCTTCGTCGTCGAAACGCGCGTTGACTGTGGCTTTGTTGCCGCAGCGGCAGACGGATTTGATCTCGGTAATGGATTCGGCTATCTCGAAGAGCCTGCGGCTGCCCGGGAACAGATGCGTCAGGAAATCAGTACGCAGGCCGAAGCAG
Source organism: Lachnospiraceae bacterium (assembly GCA_017441295.1). Classification (GTDB taxonomy): domain Bacteria; phylum Bacillota; class Clostridia; order Lachnospirales; family Lachnospiraceae; genus RGIG5612. The sequence continues at coordinate 9,780 of JAFRYA010000043.1, read as the reverse complement.
AGCACAGGGATATTGAAATCCAGGACTATCTGGCCCAGCTGGTCTACCTGCTCAGGTGTGAGGAACTGGCACTCGTCCACAATGATGACGTCCTTCTCCTTGTATTCATTTACATAGAGCTGGTACAGGTCCATGTCCGAAGGCGCGAGGATCGCGGGGGCTTCGAGGCCTATTCTGGACCTGACGACAGGGGCCGCTTCGCGGGTGTCAACAGCAGGTTTGAGCAGCAGAACGGTCATTCCGCGCTCTTCATAATTGAATTTGGTGATCAGCGCCTGAGCCGTCTTGGAACAGCCCATAGCGCCATATTTGAAATACAGTTTAGCCATAATTGACCTCTATTTGATAATGTCAAAGACCAGAGGTTTTGCCTCGGGTTGTATGTCTGAAATAAATGTTGAAGCAAGGAACATTTCTTCTGCACGCGGCAGAATGTTCTTTTTCCATGTATAAAGCTCGGCAATCGGATCCCCGGCTGTTACCTGGTCACCGGTCTTCTTGAGCAGAATGATGCCCGCCATTGGATCAATAGAGTCCTCAACAGTGTTTCTGCCCGCGCCCAGCAGCAGGCTGGTTTCGCCTATCTGGGCGGTGTTGACTGAATAAATGTAGCCTGAGCGCGGTGCCCTGACGATATGCTTTTCAGGAACCGCTCCGAAGTCAGAGAAATGGTCGATGACCTTTGGATTGCCGCCCTGGGCGGAGATCATCTCGCGGAATTTCTCCAGGGCACGGCCGCTGTAAAGAGCATCCTTGACCAGTTCAACGCATTCTTCTATCGTGCCGCGGTCAGCCAGATGGAGCATGGAGGAAGCCAGGATAATGCACAGCTGAGTAAGGTCTTCAGGACCTTCGCCCTTCAGCGTGCGGATGGATTCCATGACCTCCAGGGCGTTGCCGATGGCAAATCCCAGAGGCACGTCCATGTCAGTAATGAGGGCCATTGTCTTCTTGCCGGCTTTGTTGCCGATGTCCACCATAATGCGGGCGAGAGTGCGGCTCTCCTCAAGAGTCTTCATAAACGATCCGCTGCCTGTTTTGACATCGAGAACTATGCAGTCGTCATCGGCTGCCAGCTTCTTGCCCATTATGCTCGATACTATGAGGGGGATGCAGTCGACAGTAGCCGTAACGTCCCTGAGGGCGTACAGCTTCTTGTCGGCAGGTGCGATCTCGCGGCTCTGTCCGATCATGCACACGCCGACTTTATTCGCGATTTCGACGAATTCCTGCTCGGAAAGAGAAGTGCGCATGCCCGGAATAGATTCCAATTTGTCTACCGTGCCGCCTGTATGACCCAACGCGCGGCCGGTGATCTTGGCCACGGTGACTCCACAGCTGGCAACCAGAGGAGCAACGATCAGGCTGGTCTTGTCGCCTACGCCGCCCGTGGAATGCTTGTCAGCACGGATGCCTTTGATATCGGAGAAATCCAGCCTGTCGCCGGAATCGCGGATAGCAAAGGTCAGGGCAGCAGTCTCATCCGGACTCATGCCCTTGAAATAAATAGCCATGCAAAGGGCGGCGGCCTGATAATCAGGTATGTCGCCCTTTGTATATCCTTCCGTAAAGAAACGGATTTCTTCTTCAGTTAATGCCAGCCCATCTTTCTTTTTCTGGATGATATCGTACATTCTCATAGCACTTACCGCATGCCTTTATCGTATGGAATACCTTCAGCCTTAGGACATCCGGAACGTTTGGCGGTGATGGCCAGAACAACGAGAACTACGAAGTATGGAATGATATTGTAGAAATACATCGGCATTCCCAGATTCTTGAGGAAATCAAATGATGAGGAAATAGGTCCGATACATTTCAGGAGACCGAACAGCACAGCGCCGATAGCGATGCCCAGCGGTTTCCAGTTACCGAAGATCATGATGGCCAATGCCAGGAAGCCCATGCCGCCAACAGTTCCTTCGGATGTGCCGTTGGCTACTGTTGCGATGTAAGCGTATCCGCCGAGTCCTGCCAGAGCGCCTGAAATAGTGGTTCCCAGATAACGCATCTTGAATACATTGATACCGACTGATGCTGCAGCCTGCGGATGCTCGCCGCAGGAACGCAGGCGCATACCTGTCTTGGTTTTATAAATCCAGATGGACAGGATTATGAACAGGCCAACGATAATGTATGTAGATATGTAAGCCTTGTCGCCGAATACACGCGCAACAGAGCAGATGTCAGGATTCTTGATAACGTATCCGCCGAATGATGCAGGCATCTGAATCTTCTCGCTGTTGAACAGTGAGAGCGCGAAAGCATTAACAACTGCAGCTGCCAGCATGTTAATCGCCGTGCCGCCGATGGTCTGGTTGGCTTTCAGCTTGACCGCGGACAGCGACAAGAGCAGCGAGAATACGGCTCCGCAGATGGCTGAAGCTACAAGTACGATGGCAAAGAGCAGCTGGACGTGATCCACCAGGATGCCGTTATTTACAAAGGCACGCGCGATGATGGCTCCGCAGAACGCGCCGAATACCATCTCTCCTTCAAGTGCCAGGTTGATGACACCGCTTCGTTCGGAGAACATACCGGCCAGGGCAACTATAAGCAGCGGGGCTGCGTAGATAAGGGTTTTTTGAAGCAGGAATACCATTACTGATCAACCTCCTCTCCTGTGACCGGCTGAACATCCGGTGATACATTTGACTCAGCCTCAGCTGTGGCTTCGGCTTCAGATGTTTCGATTATAGGCTCAGCGTCCTTCTTAACGTCCGCAATATCGGCCTTGATAATGGAAGCCTCTTTCTTCCTGCGTCTGTCCATGATGTCCCTGAACAGCTTGGAGAAGCCGGCGAAGTAAATGATAAGGGCGATAATAACGTCTGCGATGTATTTGTTGTAACCGGCGCTGGACAGGTTGTCGCCGCCGATGCTTAAGTATCTGATAAACAGACCTACGAAGATAACCGCGATCGGGTTATTGCTGCCGAGCAGGGCTGCCGGAATGCCGTTGAAGCCGTAGTCCGGGAGCTTAGCATAGGCGCTGTCGAATTTGAACTCGATGCCCGGGCAGAGGTAGTAGAGAGCACCGCCGACGCCTGCGAGAGCGCCTGCAATAGCCATTGAGAGGATGATGTTCTTCTTCTCATTCATGCCTGCGTAACGGGCACCGTATTTGTTGGCACCGCATGCGCGCAGCTCATATCCGAATGTAGTCTTGGTAAGAATAATGTAAATTACGATCGCCAGAGCGATGGCAACGAAAATACCGATGTCGATGTAGGAACCCTTGAAAATATTGTTAAGTCCCAGTTTCGGCGTAGAGTTGCCGGTGGTGGCGGTGGTGAACAGGTAGCCTGACTTACCTGCGCCTTTGTTGACCAGGTGAGGCATTTCACCGAATACCCAGCTGACAATGTTGGCTGCGATCCAGTTGGTCATGATGCAGACGATAACCTCGTTGACGTTGAAGACCGCCCGGAAGAAGCCCGGTATGCAGCCCCAGATAGCGCCGCATACAGCGCCGACCAGGATCGCGAGGATCCATACGAGCACGCTCAGGCCCGGCTTGTCAATGGTGTTGATGTTCAGCGCAACCAGAAGTGAACCCAGAGTACCCATCAGGAACTGGCCGGGAGCACCGATGTTGAACAGACCGGTCTTATTAGCCAGGGCTACGGAAACACCGGTCATTACCAGAGGCGCGGCATAGAAGATCATGTCGCCCAGGTTGGTGATTATGTATTTGGCGGTGCCGCTGGAGAATGGGCCGCCTAGGATAATGCGCAGACCATAGAATGCGTCACCTATGTTGATCTTGTCATTGAACAGCGAAAGGATGATCATTACAACGAAGCCAACGATGATGCCGGCGATGATGCAGAGGATCGAAGATATAACGGACTTAAAGCCCGATTTGCCAATTAATTTTCTGAATCCGCTCATATTACCGGCCCTCCTTTCCATCATCACGTTTGGCGCCGACCATGTAGAGGCCGAGCTCCTGGACTGTGGTGGTCTTTGGATCGAGCTCGCCGACTATCTCGCCCTCGTACATTACGAGGATTCTGTCTGACAGGGACATAACTTCTTCGAGCTCGAGAGAGATCAGCAGGACCGCGGCTCCGCTGTCACGCTTTTTAACTATTTCACTGTGAATGAATTCGATGGCGCCGACGTCCAGACCACGGGTTGGCTGGATGGCTACCAGCAGATCGTGCTTGTGATCGAGCTCTCTGGCTACGATGGCCTTCTGCTGATTGCCGCCGGACATTGAACGGACGATAGTGTCGGAACCTTCGCCGCTTCGAACGTCGAATTCGTCGATGAGCATGTCTGAATATTTACGTACTTCATCGAAACGGATGAAGCCGTTCTTCTGGAACTTAGGCTCCATATAACGGCGGAGCACCATGTTCTCCTGGAGAGTGAAATCCAGGATCAGGCCGTGTTTGTGACGGTCTTCCGGGATGTGGCTCATGCCGTTGTCGGTACGGTAACGTACGCTCTTCCTGGTAATGTCGTCGCCGTTCAAAAGGATCTGGCCTGAATCAGGTTTCTCAAGACCTGTGATGGCGTATCCGAGCTCTGTCTGACCGTTGCCGTCGATACCTGCGATACAGGTGATCTCGCCGGCGCGGACCTCGAAGGAAACGTTGTTGACAGCCGGTTTCTTGTGAACCGGATGCTTAACATTCAGGTTCTTTAATTCGAGGACAGGCTGGCCTGGCTCGGCGTCTTTCTTGGATACCGCGAACTGTACCATTCTGCCGACCATCATCTCGGAAAGCTCTTCTTTAGTGGTGTCGGCAACGTTTACAGTACCGATGTATTTGCCTTTTCTGAGAACAGAGCAGCGGTCGGCAACTTCCATGATCTCGTTCAGTTTGTGAGTGATGAAGAGAATGGACTTGCCTTCTGAGGCCAGGTTCTTCATTATCTGCATGAGCTCGTCGATCTCCTGAGGTGTCAGAACAGCGGTAGGCTCGTCAAAGATCAGAACCTCGTTGTCCCTGTAGAGCATCTTCAGGATTTCAGTACGCTGCTGCATGCCGACTGTGATGTCTTCAATGATAGCGTCAGGGTCAACATGAAGACCGTATTTCTCGCTGAGGGCGAGGACCTTCTTGCGGGCGGTCTTTTTCTTGAGGAAACCCATGGTGGTGTCTTCCTTGCCGAGAATGATATTGTCCAGAACGCTGAAACATTCCACCAGCTTGAAGTGCTGATGGACCATGCCGATTCCTAAAGCGGTGGCATCATTTGGATCTTTGATCTTAACAGGCTTGCCGTCCTTCAGGATTTCTCCTGAATCCGGGTCATACAAGCCGAACAGGATACTCATGAGAGTGGATTTTCCTGCGCCGTTTTCACCCAGAAGAGCATGAATTTCACCCTTCCTGAGCTGAAGGGTGATGTCGTCATTCGCTTTGTTGGTGCCAAAGATTTTCGTGATATGCCGCATTTCAATTACATACGGTTGCTCACTCATATATGTCGTACCTTCCTTTTTTAGTATTCGTGAAAATTCTTTTTGCAGAGCCGCAAAGCCTGAAGCCTTGCGGTTTTGCAAAAAGAAAGGACCGAAGTCCTTTCTTTTCGTTAGTCATGATTAAAATTACTGCTCGTAAACAACAGTTACATGAGTGCCTTCGAAGTTCTTAGCCCAGAATTCTGCAGTGTCGATGCCTGCAACGTCATCGCTAGGAGTAATTTCGCCGCTCTTAACCTTTGCATACAGAGCTGCATAGTCATCAGCTGTGAAGTTGGTGAACTTGGATGTTTCAATAGGAAGACCTGTTGAATCATCAGCTGCACCGAGGTTTGACAGCTGTCCGCCGAGCTTAGCATCCCACTCGCCGCCGTAGAATTCGCCCAGAACCTTCTGAACAGAAACGCTGAGGCCCTTCATAGCAGAGGTGATAACTCTGTCGCTGAGGATTGACTGGTCAGTATCAACGCCGATAACCTTGCCGTTCTCGGTCTCCTGTGCTGCTGTGATAACGCTCTGTACCATTGAACCGCCGCAAGAGAAGACAACCTCTGTGCCGCCGTTGTACCAGCCGCTCATCTGTGTTGCCAGCTCTGTTGAAGCTGAGAATGTTGAACCATACATGAAGCTGATCTTAACTTCTACGTCAACACCGAGTTCTTCAGCTGCATCTCTGATGCCCTGAACATAACCGTAAGCGAAACGGTTGCAAGCCGGGTTGGATCCGCCGCCGCCGAAGGTACCGCCGAGCTTGGTGTAGCCGTCTTTAACTACTGCGTAGCCAGCCAGATAGCCTGACTCCTGCTCTTTGTAAGCGATAGCTGTTACGTTAGGGATAGCTGCGCCTGCTTCGTCTGTTAATGGCCATCCATCAACGAAAACGAATTTAACCTCAGGGCTCTCAAGAGCTACTGTGGTCATAGCTGTTGCCTGAAGGAATCCAGGAGCGATGATGATCTTAGCACCGTTCTTGATAGCCTGACGCATTGCTGCGATACGGTCATTGTCAGTAGCGTCTGAGCCGTTAGCTGGCTGATAGTAGTTGTAGGTCAGTCCATTAGCTTCAGCAAATGCTACAGCACCTTCGTATGTTCCCTGGTTGAAACCGCCGTCCATTAATTGGCCAACGTCAGTAACAACTGCGATCTCGTAGGTCTTGTCGCCCTGCTGCTCGCCGCCGCCCTGCTGTTCTTCGCCGCTTTGCTGCTCTTCGCCGCCGCCCTGCTGGCCGCCGCCACCATTACCCTGGCAGCCTGTGAATACAGCGATAGCGCCGATTACAAGAAGAGCTGCCAGAAGAATTGAAAGAAATTTTTTCACTTTTTTTCTCCTCACTAATACAAGTATTTTGGTATGTTTCCATACACATTTATTATAAAATTCAGGGTGTTTTCAGTCAACTGAAAGTTGGTATTTTTGCTTGATTCCAAAGCCCGTTTTGGCCGTCTGTTTAAGCAGGTTGCACAAGAGATTTGCGCAGACCTCCAACTATTTCACAAAAACAAATGTTTATATAATAAAAAAATAAATATGTGTTATAATCCTTAAATATATTTGATAAGGAGTAAGGAAATGAATTTTGACGCCACACGTTACGACACAATAAAAGACACATTTGAGAAATGGTGGAACGGCGAGCTGAAACGACCGATTATACAAGTAACTCTTGATAAAGCCGCGCCGACAGGCGGAGACTTCTTCGCTTCTAATTATCGCAAGGTTATATTGGATGCGATGTATGATTTTTCGCTCCCTGTTGAAGAGGCTGCAAAGGTTGTTGACGACGCATATTCTGCTGTTGAATATTTAGGTGATGCAATTCCTGTTTTTTATATGAGACCGACCGGTATACTGGGAGGTTTCCTCGGTCAGGAGTTCGGTATAGATCATAATCTGGGAACTGTCTGGTTTAAGAAATCCTGCGATGATATTGAGAAGATCGCTGATATACAGCTCGATGAGAATAGCGAGCTGCTCAAAAGGTCTGTGGCACTGACAAAGGCGGTGCAGGAACATTTCAATGGAACTATGCCGATGGGTCTGCCTGACTTCGGCGGAGTAATGGATATCGTTTCTTCTATAAGAGATGCCAATCCGTTTCTTTTGGAGCTTTGTCTGGAACCCGAGGCTGTGGAGGCTGCCTGCTGGAATATCCATGAGCAGTTCAAGAAAGCATATAAGATCTTCATGGATGCTATCGATATTGGTAAGATTCCGGGATACACCTGTTGGGCTACGATGCTTTCACAGGAGCCTTATTTCGTGCTTCAGAATGACTTCTCGGCAATGATCAGCACGGATATGTATGACGAGTTTTATCTTCCTATATTAAAGAAAGAGTGTGAACTGATTCCAAGGACCATTTATCATCTGGACGGACCGGGTGCAGTAAGACACCTTGATTCCATCGTTACCGTACCGGAGCTGAACGGCGTTCAGTGGATTCAGGGAGCAGGAGCTCCGGGCCTGGATCAGTGGCCTGATATTTATACGAAGATAAGAGGTGCGGGCAAACTCTGCCAGCTCTTCATTAACGGAGCAGAGGAACTTCCTTATATAGATTGGGTAGTTGACTTCCTCGGAAGCCCTGAGGGACTGTGCTTCATCTGTACCGGTAAGGACAATGAAAGAGAAGCCTTTGAAAAATATTTAGAGAAATATAAATGTATATAATTAAAGAACCGCCCGGTGAAGAACCGGGCGGTATTTTTATCTTTTGAAAGTTGTTGGAATCGGAAGGAGCACGTGGGTTTTCATGCGGTAAGCATCGAAACCTTCTTTTTCTTTCTGCTTGCCTTCGGCCAGCGGAATGCTGACTGTAAGGAAGAGAAGGGTGTTTGCCAGCGCGCCGGCCAGCAGGTACCATTTGTCGCCCATTACTGAAACGACTGAGAAACCTACGCCCCACCACATCAGGATCTCGCCCAGATAGTTAGGGTGTCTGGAATATTTCCAGAGGCCTCTTCTGCAGAAACCTTCCGCGAAGCCTGCGGCCACGTCTTCTCTGAAGTCGCGCATCTGCATGTCGCTGAAAAACTCCAGCGAGATGCCGCCCAGAGACAGCAGCAGGAAGACTATTACCCATGTAGAAAAGTATGTGTCATTGACGAAAGCATAGGCTGCCGGCAGAGTGCATCCATAAACAATGAGCGTAGGCACCATATGGATGCCAACGAAGTTGAGCAGCGGATAAATACGTGGAAATCTCTTCTTATATAAACGGTAGCGCCAGTCCTCATATCCCAGGCCATAGAAATTAACAGCCCAGTTCGCGGTAAGGCGGATGCCCCACAGGCAGATTACAAATATGAGCAGAATGCGCAACGGATTGAGATCATTGGTGAACGCAAGCGCCAGAATGATAACTATGGGCTGGACGCTCCAATAAGGGTCATAAACGGACGCGTTGTCAAAGACACAGCTGAAAATAAAGACTATGACCGTTGATACCACATCAGCGATCAAAAGGCGCAGCCAGAACTGTCCGCTCAGAAAATGGAACAGAACGATGCCGGCGGCCGCGGCCACTATATATATAAATGTAATAATAAGGAAGCTGTGCAAACGCCTGCGGTTTAGCTTCACTGGGTTACCTCCCGTATTTCACAGACATCGATCCACTCGGGATTGTTTGTCAGGTATTCTAATTCTTCAATAGTAAGATGTGATATGGAGTATATGTCGCCTGATGCAGGGTAGACGTCTTCAAAGCGGTGAAGAGACTCGTCCAGATAAACAGTTACTCCGTCGTTGAGCGCGAAGGGGCAGACTCCTCCGGGCTCATGACCAATGATCTCCTCAACTGATTCAAACGGGACCATCTTCGCCTTAGTGTGGAAGAAGTCCTTGTATTTGCGGTTGGAAATCTTGGTGTCGCCGGCGCAGACAATAACCACGGGCCTGTCTTCGACCAGGAAGGACATGGTCTTGGCTATGCGCTGCTCGGCGCAGCCGATGTTTTCAGCGGCATGGGTTACAGTATCGCACGGAATGTCAAAAACTGCAAGCTTGTCTTCCATTCCTTTACTTTTAAAGAACTCTTTTACCTTATAAAAAGCCATGTTTAATCCCTCCTCAAATTGTATAGGCCATATGATAACACAACATATTGTATATAGGAAAGCCTTATTTTTTCCATAAATTGTGTGCCCAAAAAAAAGTTAAAAAAAGTTAAAAATAGTTGTTGACATTGGCAAAAGCGAGTGATATTATAAGCAAGCTGTCCGCTTGAGGGACAGCCGCACATTGGCAACTGAACAGTATAGACCATCCCTGAAAGTCCTTTAACAAAGAGATTTTCAAAAAGCGGGCACCTGCTTAGAAGGTGCACAGAAAAACGG
>JAFRYA010000042.1 GCA_017441295.1 Lachnospiraceae bacterium | reverse complement strand
TTGTAGCCTTCCTTCAGTGAAACGCCTGCTAATCTGTGAGCAGCCTGAACACCGATGGAAACTGGCAGTGAGTCGAATGTTGAGCAAGCTGCCTGGCAGATACGAAGGATAGCGCCCTTTGCAAGGCCCTGAGCCATAAGTGTAGGAGCAACCATCGGGATACCGATCTGCATGCCGGCCATAACGTTTGCAACACATCCAACAGTGATAGCGATAACAAGACCGCAGATCCATGGAGATCCGTTTGCTGTTCCGAGAACGCCGCCGATGATGGTCATGAATGCTTCAGTGCTCATGATAACTGAGCCAAATCCTACAACTGCGAATACGCAGATGGTCAGTTCAGCGGTGAGCTGTACTCTCTGCTTAACTGTTCTCTGAAGAACCTGGAATGTGGTCATGCCTTCATTGCCCGGCTGCTTCTTGTAGTATGGGAAGAAGATGATAGCTGATAAGATACCGCCGCCGATCATGCAGAATCCTACATGAAGATGTAAGAACATGAACAGGCAGAATACAACTACCAGAGGAATAAGGCAAAGTGCCCAATGTGGTCTCTGAACGCCTTCCTTGAACTCCGGTGCGCCAGGAAGCTCTTCAAATCCCAGACCCTTCTTCTGATACTTACGAGCTGAGCTGTAAATGTAGATGTAACCGATAGCGAAGCAGATAACTGCTGAGATGAGGCATGCAGGCCATGCTGTTGCAGGTCCGATGTCCGGTGTACCATCGCCAATGTTCATGAGGTTCATGCAGATCTGGATAGCTGTACTCGGCTGGAATGGCAGAGTACCACAGCTGTATGTACACATGAGCAGTACCGGCATGATACGACGAGGCAGGTTAACCTCGCGGCACATAGACATAAGGATCGGGAGCAGTGCCATCTGGCAAGCCATAGCATCGATTCCACCATACATAAGAAGAATGAATACTACGAATGCTGTAAGGCATACTACGTGAACACCACGAGCGCCTTCAGTTCCCTTACGTGCGAACAGTCTCAGGATCGCATGAGCAATGGAGTCTGAAGCGCCGGCTGCTGAGTAGATTCCTCCGAAGAATGTTGCGCCGAAGAATACGAACCACAGCATTGAAAGGGAATTTGCGCCACCCTGCATGAATGTGCCGGTGATGGATGAGAATACATCCAGTTTGTTGAAAAGTGCTACGATTATTGCTGCTAAAATAGCTACTGCAACAAGATCCCAGCCTTTAAAGCTGATGATATTGAAGACCAAGATAGCAACAACAATACCAATAATACCAAGTGCCATAATAAATTTACCTCCTCAAGTTATTTCATAAATGCAAACATTTATTATTCACTTTGATTTTTATTTATACCGGCCGGCGTATACCGGCCGGTATAAGACTGTATTATTATTTATTTCTCTTAGGCATAACAGGATCCAGGTAAGCGCCCCAAACTTTGCGGCCTTCATCCATCATCTTCTGCTGCTCTTCTGTGAACTCATAACCCATCTTGGTCAGCTTAACTGTTGCCAGCTGCTCTGCGTCATGATGCTCAACACCGTGTGGTGACCAACGGGTGATCTCGATGCCGCCATCCCACTTGATGCCTTTGATCTTTCCATCCTCGATTACAGGATCGCCTTCGTAGTCACAGATTGCGCAGGCGCATCTGCCGTTACGGATAACAACAAGGTCATTATGGCAAACCGGGCAAACACCCTCTTCACCGTGATATTCGATAGGACCTTCGGTTTTGTGAAGTTCGAATGCAACGTTCTTGCCGAGCTGTGCTGCTCTGTCCATAGCTTCCTGATTGCAGAGAACCATGCCGATAGCAGGTGTTCTGTGAAGCTTCATCTGATCTACCAGGTGCATCTGGCTGCCTAATAATTCTGAACCGGTGAAGTTCATGATAGGCATAAAGAGTGATGTCCAGTCAGAACCGCCAACACCGATTGATGCGCATACACGGCGCTCTTCATGACCATGCTTTGAGCCATTGCCCAGACCTACGCAGTGAATACGGTTAAGCAGAACAGTCTCAATGCCAGGAGGCATCAGATGATATGCAGGAGCTGCCAGGATGATACCATCAGCTGCTACAACCTGCTCTACGATATCCATGAAGTCATCAGCATCCCATGGGTACATGCAGTGAACTTCACCTTCTCCGCCGTTCAGTCTTTTCTTAACCATCAGCTTGGTGCAGAGTTCGCATCCTGTGCATGGCTTTACATTGTAATCATGAAGACGAAGGAAGGAAACCTCACATCCTGCCTCTTCGCATGCCTTAAGAGCAACCTTCAGCAGAATCTCGCTGTTGCCGTTGCGACGACCGGTTGCAATACCTAAAACTTTTTTCATTTTAATCCTCCTTAGAATTAATCCATTATCAACAGCTTTATTATATTCTCTTTGGGATTTATCTCCATTCCCCTGACTGACAATAAAAAAATAGGGTTCTGGTTTTTTATTTACGTTTATGCACAAAAATCAATTGTTAGACCACATTATGTTTAGTAACTCGCACAAAAGAGGGCCGCTGCCCAAAAGCAGCGGCCCTTTCTGAAATCAGTATTTGATTACTTTCTGGTCGGCATAACAGGCTCCAGATATTTGCCCCAGATCTTGCGGCCTTCTTCCATTGCCTTCTTCTGCTCTTCCGTGAAGATATAACCGGTCTTCTCCAGTTTAACAGTTGCCAGCTGCTCAGCATCATGATGCTCAGCACCCTTTGGTGACCAACGTGTGATCTCGATGCCGCCGTCCCATTTGATTGCTTTGATCTTGCCATCCTCGATGATAGGATCGCCTTCGTAGTCGCAGATTGCGCATGCGCAGCGTCCGTTACGGATAACAACAAGGTCATTGTGGCAAACCGGGCAGATGCCCTCTTCGCCGTGATACTCGATAGGACCTTCGGTCTTCTTGAGCTCGAATGCTACGTTGTGGCCCAGCTGGGTAGCTCTGTCAAGAGCTGCCTGGTTGCAGAGAACCATGCCTACAGCAGGTGTTCTGTGCAGCTTCATCTGGTCTACCAGATGCATCTGGCTGCCAAGCATTTCGGAACCAACGAAGTTAATGATCGGCATGAACAGTGATGTCCAGTCAGATCCTCCAACACCGATTGATGCGCATACACGGCGCTCTTCTTTACCAAACTTAGCACCATTGCTAAGGCCTACACAATGGCATCTATTCAGCATAACTGTCAGGATGCCAGGAGGCATCAGATGATATGCAGGAGCTGCAAAGATAAGTCCGTCAGCTTCCTTAACCATATCTGTAAGCTGTTTGTAATCATCAGCATCCCATGGATACATGCAGTGTTTCTCTTTAAGACCTGCCTTAACTTCTGGGTCACGGCCTAACTTTGTGCAGAGCTCACAGCCTGTGCATGGTTTAATGTACCAGTCATGAAGACGAACGAGCTGAACCTCGAATCCGTCTTCTTCGCATGCCTTAAGGGCATGTTTCAGTAATATTTCACTATTACCGTTGCGACGTCCACAGCCAATACCTAATACTTTCATTTTCTTCTCCTTTTCTGGGTAACAAATATTTTTTACCAATTATATTGTACCTGAAAACGTACAATTTTCAACGCTAATACCTACAAATCAATTTAGGACAACAGTCCAAATCTAGTGCTCTGTGCACAATTATTTCTCAATCTGATTCTGCAGTTTTTGTCCCTTTAAATAAAGTTCCATGTTATCTATGAATATCTGGGTCGCTCTCTGCATGGAATAAACTGAATCCCCTGCATAATGAGCCGTCAGCATAACATTCTCAATATCCCAGAGCGGGCTGTCCTCCGACAGTGGCTCCTCTTCGAAAACATCCAGGGCAGCGCCTGCAATTACTCCGTTTTTAATTGCTTCTATAAGTGCCTCGGTGTCTACACAGGATCCTCGTCCGCAGTTGATGAACAGAGCTTCCGGTTTCATGTGTGAGAATCTCTCTGCGTTCAGGATGTGATATGTTTCGTCGGTCTTTGGAAGCAGGCACGCTACGAAATCGCACTGCTCCAGCATATCATCCAGTTCATCACCGAAAAACATCTGATCAACTCCCTCTACATCAGCCGGAGTTCTCTTATAACCCAGCACATGCATATGCAGGGCGTGAGCCTTATGGGCGAGTTCTGAACCAATCTTACCCACACCAATAATGCCGATGGTCTTGCCTGTGGTCTCGTCTGCTTTCGGAAAGCGCAGATACTGGTGTTTTTCCTTCGCTTTGAAAGCCTGCGGGAACTTGCGCAGCCAGCACAGAATGAAAGCCAGCACATGGTCGGAAATCTGATAAGCATGTATGCCGCTGGAACTGGTGAGGATGATATCGGAATTCATCAGCTCAGGCACAACGACGTACTTGTCCACCCCTGCGAAGCAGGAATGAACCCATTTAACAGTGCCTGCCCATATCAGGTATTCGCCGAAAGACACTTCATTCGGTTCTGACTTTGGCCTCGGCAGCAATGCCGTACACATTACATCTGCGCGAAAACCAGCCTTCTGCGCTTCTCCATAGTTTTTGAAGAAAACGACCTCATCATTCGGACAAGCCTGTTTGATCATGTTGACCTCGTTCTCCGTGTATTCAAGAACCAGGCCATCGACCTGTTCGTAGATAACCGCGATTTTCATTTCACTGCTCCTCTTATTATTTAACTCTCTTATTCAATGCCCACAGCGTTCCTGCGACTACCAGCAGTCCCATAACTACGTAGAATGTGGTTTCGTAGCCTGCTTTTTCGATCAGAAAGCCCAGCAGGATATTGCCCAGGATGTGAACTATCTGGTTTCCCATTACGATTGTTGAGTTGGCCAGCGGTACATCTCGCGGGTCCTCTACCATTAATGGCAGCGCCGAGAATGTCAGAACGCTTAATGTCCTTGGAATCAGTCCCAGGAAAATCATGATGACAGCCATTACACCTAAAGGCACCTTCATCATCAGGAAGTACAGGACGATGGTTCCGTAATATGATATCATTGCAATCTTTCTCTTAGTCTTTAAGAGGTCAGATACGATTCCCGTAAATGCCATTGAGATGCATCCAAAGATAACCGTAAACCGGAAAACGTTATTTGCGGATATAGTGTCCATGCCTCTGGATTCCAGATAGGCCGGGATATATGTGCTGATTGATGAGATACACGGTCCGTATAGAACGAATGATCCCATCAGCAGCCAGAAATATTTATTCTTAAGTATCTTGGCATAGCCGCCCTTTTTCTTCTCTTCTCCTGAAATAACAGGTTCGGGAGGCGCCAGGAACAGCCTTGCCAGTTTACTGACCGGTTTGTCAGCATTATTGTAAGCCGCCTCAACTTCTTTTGGATTCTTAAGTCCCGAAATCGTAACAGATCTGTTAATATATAAAATCCATGCAATCGCAAATATGATTTCGCATATAGCCATAAATGCATAAACAGACTGCCAGCCATACTGAGCCATGAACATATTTGCCACGAAGATATTTGCGAACTGGCCTACGTACTGGCCGCAGTTTAAAATACCTGTCGCGGTAGCTCTGTTTTTGTCAGTGAATGCATTCAGAACCAGATTCTGGGTCAGTGTATTAATGGTTGTTGCTCCAATGCCTTCGAAGATTCTTGCAATAATAAGCACCGTAAATGTTGGTGCAAAAAACCCCAAAACATTGCCGAATACCATGAATATCATCGCCAGAAGGCCGCTGATCCTTGGCTTCATCTTCCTTTGGAGGAAACCGATAGGAATAATCAGCAGAATAACCAGGTATGAATTAGCTGACTGGAGGATTCCGATCTTGCCCTGGAGCACTCCCCAGTAAGACATTAATGCTGTGATGATCGGAACAAATTTATAAACTGCCATTCCGTTACACACAGTAGCGAAAAAGCAGATAATCAGTAGTGGAATCGGGCGTCTTTGCCCTTTAGCTATTTGTGTGTTAGTCATTATTCTTCTCTCTTTATGAATGTTCAAATTAAAACCGGGAGTAAACCTAATGTTTACTCCCGGCATTAAAATTAATTAATTATACACGTTTAACAATCAGCGCATCTGTTACGCAAACGCCCTTGCCCTCTTCATATACGAATACAGGGTTCATATCCATTTCCGCAACGTCGTTCTTATGCTCTACAGCATATTCAGAGACCTTGACCATAAGGTCTGTCAGCGCGTCAATGTCGCATGGCTTGCTGCCTCTGTAGCCTGTCAGGAGCTTGTATCCCTTAAGGTCTTTAAGCATTTCGCCTGCTTCCTTCTTGCTGATCGGGCAAGGAAGAAGTGATGCGTCCTTAAACACCTCTGTGAATACGCCGCCCAGACCTGCCAGAAGCATCGGTCCGAACATCTTGTCATTGTTGATACCAAGGATAATTTCAACTCCGTTTGGAACCATTTCCTGGATCATAACGCCGTCAATACGTGCGTCAGCCTTATAAGCCTTGCAATTAGCCATGATCTCGTCAAATGCCTTGAGAGCGTCTTCCTTGGTGTTGATATTCAGCTTAACTGCGCCTGCATCTGTCTTGTGAAGGATGTCAGGTGATTCAACCTTCATAACAACAGGGAACGGAACCTTTGCCAGAGCTGCGTCTACTTCAGCTGCGTCCTTGGCCAGTGCCTGGCCCGGAACTCTTACGCCGTAAGGTGTAAGCTCTGCCTTGGACTGAGCCTCAGAAAGTGACAGCTTGCCCTCAGCGAGTTCCTTTGCAGGAAGCGCGAGCTCTAATGTGTGCTCATCATACTTGTAAGCTGCAAAGTCAAGCAGATGACGGATGCACTTGAAGCCCTGATCGCCGATACCTACCAGAGGAATGCCTGCATTTTCAAGCTGATTAATGAAGTCAGCATGACGCGGCTTCTCCCATGTCGGGCTGATAACTGTCGGCAGGAGTTTGCCTTCTGCCCTGAGCTCGGTCATCAGTTTAACGCAGGTGATATCCTTAGGCTCTGAGTTGGCACCCATGTCGTTGCCCAGTGAAATGATACCGATATTCGGATCCTCACTGATGGCTGTGAACAGGGTACGAACCTTCTCAGTCTCTGAGAACAGTGTCGTGGTAGCATCCAACGGGTTAGCCGGTGTGGAATATGACGGCAGAACCGCACGGAGCTTCTCAACTGTGCTCTGGTCAAATTCAGGAATATCGATACCGTAACGCTCGCAGTTGTCAGCAAACTGTGTATTCTCACCGCCTGAGAAGTTCAGACCGCAGATACCCAGTTTCTCAGGAAGCTTGCCTCTGAGTACAGAGAACATACGTGAAGTGGTGGCCCACTCCTGAGCTGTCTTGCATGCGACAACACCGAACTTTTTGAATATTGCCTGATATGTTGCATAGTTACCCGCAAGGCTGCCTGTATGTGATGCTGCAGCGAAGCTGCCCTTTGCGCTCTCGCCGGCCTTAAGGATAACAACAGGTTTACGTTTCTTAGCTGCTGTCTCAAGCGCGTATACAAGTCTCTCAGGCTTCTTAACGCCCTCCAGATATGCTGAGATAACGGTTACACGGTCATCATCAGCAAACCAGCACATATAATCCTCTACGCTGCAGACAGATGAATTGCCTGCGCTGACTACATATGCCAGCTGATCAGCATTCGGCTGACGGAATCCGCCTGTCAGATATCCGCTCTGCGCAACAACAGCGATACCGCCGTCTACGAGTTTCTCCAGATCATGTGTTCCCTGAACAACGCCGTCCAGAGCGTTTACGATACCTACGCAGTTCGGTCCACACAGTGCGATGTCATATTTATTGCAGACGTCTTCAACTTCCTTGGCCATACGGTGAGCTTCTTCAGTTCTTTCCTCACTGAAACCTGAAGCGATAACAACAGCTGCGCCGATGCCCATCTTGCCTGCTTCCTCTAAATATCCTGCTACAGTCTTGGCAGGTGTTAAAAGGAGCATGCACTCAGGAACTTCCGGAAGCTCTGCAAGTGAATGATAGCATTTGCGTCCGAGCACTTCATCACGTTTAAGGCTTACATAATAAACGTGATCTTTGTTTGTGCCTTTAACAGCTGATCTGGTGCCGTTGCCGGTCATGCCCGGCTTATCTGTAGCACCAACTACAACCAGACTCTTTGGGCACATTAATTTTCTCATATCCATTGCTTAATTCCCCCTGACACAATATTAAACTGCGTCATAACCTGCGCGAAGAGCTGCAACATTGAATTTGTTGAACTTGCCTTTGCCCTTGTCCTCGAAGAACTGGCAGAGGATCTGCTCTGCTTCATTAATATCAAAAGCGCCTGTTAATTTGATGAGTGCGCCGATTGAAACTATGTTAGCTGACTGAACGCTGCCTGCCTGCTGTGCCAGGTCGTTAACAGGAAGCCATACTACTTTGTATTTATTCTCGTCAACTGCATCCTTCTCTACTGAGTCGCTGTTAACGATAAGGAGTCCGCCCTCTTTAAGGTCTGAACAGAAGTCCAGTGACGGCTGGTTCATTGCTACCAGAACATCCAGTTCAGTAACAACAGGCTCTGCTATAGGCTCTTTGTCAAATTTAACAAGGCTGAAAGCTTTGCCTCCACGCATCTGGCCGCCGTAAGCCGGGCTCCAAATGGTCTCAAGACCATTCTTCATTGCCATATAAGCTGTAATCAGTCCTGATGTCAGAACACCCTGACCACCAAATCCTGCGAAAATAATCTCCATTTTATGTCCTCCTATCAACCCTTAAATACGCCTAACGGGAATACTTTAGTTACTTCCTCGTCAATCCATTTGCATGAATCAACAGGGCTCTTATGCCAGTTAGTCGGGCATGGGCTAACAATCTCAACGAATGAATATTTGCCTTCATTCATCTGTAAATCAACAGCCTTCTCAATGTATTTTTTCAGTTTGCGGATCTCAGCCGGGCTGGTTACTGTAGCACGTGCTGCGAAAGCAACATTGTCAATTGACTGGATCAAAGGCATAACGTTGATCGGGTAATCAGCACGTCCCTTGGTGGTAGTTGTTGTTACCTGTCCATGAAGTGTGGTAGGTGCCATCTGACCGCCGGTCATACCATAGTTACAGTTATTGATTACGAAAACGCTGATAGGGAATCCCTGCTCAGCTGCGAGGATGGTCTCGCCCATACCGATGGCATAAGCATCACCATCGCCCTGATATGTCCAAACGAAAACGTCAGGACGTACTCTCTTCATGCCGTTGCCTGCTACAGGCGGACGGCCGTGATGGCATTCCATCTTATTGTCACCGTATACATTGTCGCCGTGTACGTTTGCTGAGCAGCCTACACCAACTACGCATACGTTTTTATCCAGATAACCTTTCTCTTCGAGGACTTCCTGCATGAGGCGGACGAAAATACTATGGCCGCAGCCCGGACAGAATCCTACATACTTGATATTCTTAGGAGCCTTAAATTCTTTTGCCATTTAACCCACCTCCTTCTCATTACCATTTATTACATTCTGGAAATACTCTTTTAATACTTTGTTTGGAAGCAGACCATGATTTGGCTTACTGTAAACAGGAATAGTGTTCAGCGCCTTGACCTGCTTCATAGCAAAAACAACGTCTTTCAGCATCTGAGCGCCGTCTGAGTTCTCAACGCAGATTATTCTTTTAACAGTGTCTGGCAGAGCCTCAAATCCCTTTCTTGGGAATGGCCATGCTGCCTTCGGACGGAGCATACCGATCTTAACGCCTTCTTTGCGGAGTGCATTGATAGCGCCGCGGCATACACGTGAGCACAGACCTACAGCAACTACTACTGTCTCTGCATCATCAAGCATGTAGTCTTCCCAATCCTGGCACTCTTCTTCCATCTTGGCGATCTTTCTGGCGTATTTGCCATAGTCTCCACGATGTGGTCCGAATTCCGGATCAAGTTTAGCTTCGCCTGTCATACCCCAGTCAGCTGCTACGATTTCTCTGAACTCAGGGAATTCAACAGCTTCCATCATCTGTGCGAGACGGCCTTCTGTATAGAGAACCATTGGGTTACGATATTTGAATGCGATCGGCCAGTTATTATAGATCATATCGATTGCTTCCTGGATTGAATCAGGAATATAAACGAGATTTCTATAATAGCCATTACCGCCGCCGTTTGTCTCACGACCATAGTCGTCCTGGGATCCTGAGAAACCAGGGCCGCCGCCCATACCGGTACCGGTACGGTTTACATTTACGATCAATACAGGAATACCCTTGTTGAAGCAAGCGGTAATACCTTCCTGCATAAGTGAAATACCAACACCTGATGAGCTGGTCATTACAGGATATCCTGAAAGACCGGCGCCAAAGCAGGTCATGATACTGATCAATTCACTTTCTGACTGGATGAATACTCTGTCCAGTTCAGGCATACGGTCGGACATGTACTCTACTACTTCTGACTGAGGAGTAATAGGATATCCAACGTACAGTTTGCAGCCTGCACGTGCAGCTGCTTCACCAAAGGCATGGTTGCCTTTCCAAAGTTCTTTCATCTGACAATGCTCCTTTCTTATGCTTCTGCTTCAAGCAATTCGAATACCAGATCCGGGCATACTGTATAGCAAGTGCCGCAGAGAATACATAAGTCTTCATCAACTGACATGTATTCGTATCCCTGAGCATTCATCTTTCCGGATGGCTTAATTGCGTCCTTAGGGCAGTCACGCTCGCAGTAGCGGCATGATTTGCATCTTTCAGGATGTGTAACCATTTTGATCATAGTTCTACCTCCAACTTAATAATATATAATAATGCGAATATATTATAACAAATAACAAATGACAAAACACTACCGATTTTGTCCAAAATTTGAATATGAATAATTAGTCTGCATTCTATTTATCTTTAAAACATCAGGAGCAGATCCATATGGATCTGCTCCTGACTGATCAAAATTTAGAATAAAATATAAGCAATATTCACACATTTGCAGTTAACTGCATTTTGACTTTTTCTAAATTGATACTAATCCTAGTTGCTTATGCTACAGGATAAAGTCCTACCTGGAAGAATGAAGGAACGATCGTGTAGAGTAAGCAGAGGATACATGTGTTAACAATCGGCATGAATACCGTGATAACTGCTACATGCTTGTAGCCTTCCTTCAGTGAAACGCCTGCTAATCTGTGAGCAGCCTGAACACCGATGGAAACTGGCAGTGAGTCGAATGTTGAGCAAGCTGCCTGGCAGATACGAAGGATAGCGCCCTTTGCAAGGCCCTGAGCCATAAGT
>JAFRYA010000041.1 GCA_017441295.1 Lachnospiraceae bacterium | reverse complement strand
GTTGTTTTTAAAAGCAAACGCCTGGCTTTTCCTGCGATAACTCTCATTAAAAATTATTCTGCTGGTGTCTCAGCTGCTGCCTCAACAACCTCTGCTGCAGCTTCTACTGCCTCAGCTGCTGCCTCTGCAGGTGCTTCCGCAGCTTCCTTAACTTCTTCTGCTGCCGGAGCTGTTTCCTCAGCCTTTGGAGCTGCCGGAGTCTTCTCAGCTACATAGTCGTCCGGAACAAGGTCATCTTCGAAATCTCTTCTGCTGAGAGAAATCTTCTTCTCATCTTCCTTGAACTCTACAACCTTAACATCGATAACCTGGCCAACCTTAAGGACATCTGCAGGCTCCTTAACATGCTTCTTGGAAATCTGTGAAACATGAAGAAGTGCGTCGATACCCGGCTCCAGCTCGATGAATGCGCCGAACTTAGCCATTCTGGCAACCTTGCCTGTTACGATGGTGCCCGGAGCATATTTCTCAGCTGCGATCTTCCATGGATTCTCATCCGGGAACTTAGCGCTGAGGGCGATCTTGTTGTTCTCCATATTCTTGATGAATACACGAACTGTGTCGCCAACCTTTACACATGACTTAGGTGAGTCAACTCTGCCCCATGACATCTCAGAGATATGAAGGAGTCCGTCTACACCGCCCAGG
Organism: Lachnospiraceae bacterium; assembly: GCA_017441295.1. Classification (GTDB taxonomy): domain Bacteria; phylum Bacillota; class Clostridia; order Lachnospirales; family Lachnospiraceae; genus RGIG5612. The sequence continues at coordinate 29,354 of JAFRYA010000041.1, read as the reverse complement.
TCGATGAATGCGCCGAATGAAGTAACTGACTTAACAGTACCTTCAACGATGTCGTTAACCTGAAGTGATGCTAATAACTCTTTAGCTCTTTCATTCTTAGCTGCCTGTAATAATTTCTTTCTGTTGCCGATAACTCTCTTCTTACGAGGGTTGTATTCTGTAACAACAACTTCGATCTCCTGGTCAAGGTACTTGTTGAGATCTTTCTCAAAAGTATCTGATACGAGGCTGGCCGGAACAAAGATCCTGGCGCCTTCGAAGGTTGTGATAAGTCCGCCTGAGGTAACCTTTTCAACTTTGACAGTAAGTACTTCTTTGTTTTCGAAAGCTTCTTCAATACGCTTGTTGGCTTTCTCTTCACTGATTCGCTTGTATGACAACTGAACTTCGTTGTCCTGAACCCTGAGTACTTTAGCTTCCAACACATCGCCTACCGCAACAGCTGTGGTAAGGTCAACGCTTGAATCGTTTGAATATTCATCCTTGGTAATGATACCATCGTACTTATACCCGACATTAAGAACGATCATATCCGGCTTGACCAGGATGACTGTACCCTCAACTATCTCCCCCGTATGTATTTGTTTGATAGATTCATCAATCATCTGCTCATTGAATTCCTCTGACATAAAGTAAAACCTCCTGAATTATATGGTTAGGGGTGGATGCCCCTGCTGTAATACCTACACAAATACCGGGTTGCTTGAGATTAGCTGATGCTAAATCCTTGACTGTTTGTATATAGTAAGTATCCTTGCAATACTGTCTGCATATCTCGTAGAGTTTGCGGGTATTGGAACTCTTCGGATCACCGATGACAATCATCATATCTGCATGATTGGCAATAACCCCGGCTTCTTTCTGCCGGGTTGCGGTTGCGTTGCAAATAGTATTGACAACATTATAATAATAACCTTTTTTACTTATAATTTCAACTATAGATTGAAATTTCTCAAGATTAAAAGTGGTCTGCGAAACAATGAAGTAATGTTTGTTTTTATCGCCTTCAAATTTTAATGCTTCTTCTTCATTTCCGATGGTCCGGTATGGGCCGGAAACCCACCCGATTATGCCCAGGACTTCCGGGTGAGAACTGTCTCCAACGATGATTATTTCGCTGCCTTTCTGGCTTTCTTCATACACAATATTGTGTATTTTTTTGACAAACGGGCATGTGGCATCCACTACTTCGATGCCGTTTTCCTCAGCCATTTTATATATATGCCTGGACACGCCGTGTGAACGGATTATCAGGACAGAACCTTTAATTGATGGGAATTGTGTCTCATCATCGATACAATGTACGCCCTTTGATTCCAGATCTTTCACGACTTCGTCGTTATGGATAATCGGCCCGAATGTATATATCTGCCTGCCGTCTGTATTCTTTTCTATCTGTTCGTAAACTATGCCTACCGCCTTCTCCACTCCAAAGCAGAAACCGGCGCTTTCGGCGAGGATAACATTCATTCCAGTTCTCCGAATAACTCAAGAATCCTGTCAACCACTTCGGCTATCGTCATGTCTGAAGTGTCGACTTCAATAGCTTCATCAACCTTTACCAAAGGTGAATTAGCCCTGGTCATATCGTTATGGTCGCGCTCAGCGATTTCTTTCTCAATGGCTGCGAGCTCGCACTCCTCACCCTTTTCGATGAGTTCTTTGTAGCGGCGGAGCGCGCGGCACTCAACAGACGCGGTCAGATAAATCTTAAGGTCTGCGTTCGGGAGCACCTTGCTGGCAATATCCCTGCCGTCCATGACCACATTGTATCTTTCAGCCAGTTCCTGCTGCAGTTTAACCAGTCTGGTCCTGACTCTCTGGTACTTTGAAACATTTGAGGCTGCCATGCTGACTTCGTTTTTCCTGATGTCTGTGCTGACGTCCTCTCCCTCCAGGAACATATGCTGTACTCCTTCAATATATCTGACGTCGATATCAGCCCTGTCACAGATATCACTGACCTTGTCCTCATCGGCCAGATCGATGCCAGCCTTCAGGCATGCCAGACCCATGGTCCTGTACATAGCGCCTGTATCGATATAGACAAATCCCAGTATTTTGGATACTTCTTTCGCAATAGTGCTCTTGCCTGCGCCTGCAGGTCCGTCAATAGCTATCTGTTTCATTATTCCTCCTTGGCTGCGCTCTGTCCGGCCAGGAAACCTGTGGAAAGCGCTATCTGTATATTGAATCCTCCGGTGAATGCATCTACGTCGATGACTTCTCCGGCGAAATAAATGTTCTTTTGAAGTTTTGACTCCATCGTGGACGGATTGATGTTTTTGACACTGACTCCGCCAGATGTGACAACTGCCTGCTCGAATCCTTCTGTTTTATTGATCTCAAAGCAGAAATCCTTAAGCAGTTTAACGAGACTTTCCCTCTCCTGTCTGGTGATCTCGTTGACCTTCTTGAACGGATCAATGCCGCTCAGATTAACGATGACCGGGATGAGCTTAGTCGGCAGGAGCTTATCCAGCGAGTTCCTGAAATCCCTGTTCCTTGCCCCTTCGAAATCCCTCAGGATACGGTCATCCAGCTGTTCCTCATTAAGAGCCGGCTTGAGATCTATGTGGAGGGTGCAGTCACCCTTTGTGTTAATATATCTGCCTGCAACGCCGGATGCTGACAGAATTACAGGGCCGCTCACTCCTCGGGATGTGAAAAGCATTTCGCCGAAGTCCGAATACAGTTCATCGCCCTTCCAGTTCGTGATTTTGATGGAGATGTTCCTTAAGGACAGCCCCTCCAGCTGCTTGACGTAAGGCTCCTTCAGCCTGATCGGTACCAGAGATGGCTGAGGCTTAACTATCTCATGGCCAATGGCCTCAGCGAAGACATATCCGTCTCCGGTTGAGCCTGTGCTCTGGTATGACAGCCCGCCTGTAGCAATGATAATGGCGTCCTCATTCAGCTCATTTACGGACTTTATCTCTCTGTTCAGTACAACTCTGACCCCGGCGTCTTTAAGCGCCTTTTCGAGGGTTTTAATGACGTCTGACGACCTGTCTGAAGTCGGGAATATCCTCTGGCCGCGTTCTTCCTTCAGCTTCAGTCCGTGCCCTTCAAAGAAAGCCATCGTATCTACATTCGTAAACGAATAAATGGCGCTGTATAGGAACTTGCTGTTGGTTACGACGTTGTCAAAGAACTCTGATACATCACAACCGTTTGTCAGATTGCATCTGCCTTTGCCTGTGATGAACAGCTTCTTGCCAAGCTTGGGGTTCTTCTCATATAAAGTTACGTCGGCGCCTTCCCTGGCGGCACTGATGGCAGCCATCATGCCCGCAGGACCTCCGCCTATGACCGCTACTGTTCTCATGTATCTATCTCGATCGGTTCTTCTGCTTCCGGGGCATTATCAAAGAATCCCAGTTCCTCCTCTGCCTCAAGTCTGAATGACTCCACTCTTTCTGAATTGATGTCCGGCAGTTCTTCCGTGCTCTTAAGGCCGAATCTCCTTAAGAATTCTTCTGTAGTTCCGAACAGGATAGGACGGCCCGGTGTATTCAGCCTGCCCTTTTCCTCGATCAGGCCTACTTCCAGCAGACGATTGACCGTGTGTTCTGCTGATACTCCGCGGATTTTCTCAATCTCCAGCCTGGTCACCGGCTGTTTGTAAGCAATGATTGAAAGTGTCTCCAGCTGAACGTCTGTAAGACGGTTCTCCTTAGGTATTGAAATAATCTTGATCAGGTATTCGTATGCTTCCTTGCGGGTGCACATCTGGTAAGCTCCGTCCAGTTCAATGATCTGTACACCGCGTTCTTCAGCCTCAAATTCTTCCATCATTTCAGAGATTATCTCTTTTACCTCTTCTTTATCCATTTCCAGCGCTGCCGCGAGCCTTTCCAGCCCAACGGTCTCGCCCATGGTAAAGAGCACTGCTTCGATTATTGATTTAATCCTGGTCCTGTTCATCTTCTATCTCCGGTGAATATAGTAATATATCGTCGCTGCCTTCCTGACGCGCCTTCAGTTCTCCTGTTTTCATCATCTCCAGGACTGCCAGGAAGGTTACGATAATGTTCATCTTGCTTCTCTGGCTGCTGATGAGCTCCCTGAAACTGATCTTTGTTCCGGTCTTGACCTTCGACCTGATGTATTCTATGCGGTCGGAAGTTTTGATTTCCTCTTTCTCAATGCGGCCGAACTTCATGGCGGCTTCGTTGATCTTGTCGGCGCTCCTGGCCATAACGTCATCGAAGACTGCCCTAATACGTTCCAACGTTACATTTTCGAGAAAACGGTCCAGGTCGACCGGAGCCTCATATTCCTCTACTTCAGCCGGTATTGACGGCTTCTTGTAAATGAATTTGGCAGCATTTAATTCTTTGTCCTTCAGTTCAAAGGACATATATTTATAGAGCTTGTACTCCAGGAGCTGTTCAACCAGTTCAGCCCTTGGATCCTCTTCATTTCCTTCTTCATCAATTTCCTTCGGCAGCAGCATCTTGGCCTTGATATCCAGCAGTGTCGCAGCCATAACCAGGAATTCGCTCATGACATCAGCATCCCTTTGTTCCATCTGATCCACGTATGCAATGAACTGATCCGTGATCATGGAGATGGGGATGTCATAAATATCCACTTTATTCTTTTCGATCAGGTGAAGCAGAAGGTCCAGCGGGCCTTCAAAAGCCTCAAGTTTAGCTGCGAATATCAATTACCACAACCTCCGGTCTGTTAAATAATCTCAGGTTGATCTTGTGGGATCCGCATCCCGTACTGACAAACATATTTGAGCCGCCTTTAGTATACAGGCCTCCGCTGTATTTGGGGAACAGCCTGAACTGAGGCGAAACCACGCCTCCAATAAGCGGCAGCCTGACGGCTCCTCCGTGATAATGTCCTGACAGAATAAGGTCAGCTCCGTATTCCGCATAGACTTCAAAAAACTTAGGAGAATGTGCCATCATAATATTATATCTGCTCCGGTCCAGCCTGCCTATGCCCTCTTCCAGTTCTTCTGCCAAAAGAGGCGCAGGCCTGACCTTTCCGAAATGCGAAGAGTCAATATCGAGTCCGTAGATATTAATGTTTTGGTTTAATTCCACTTTCTCGTTCTGCAGAAATCTGACTCCTGCTTCAGCCAGTTTTTTACGAAAGATTCTCTGTCTTTCGGAATCTTCGAGCAGTACTCTCTGCTCATGATTGCCCGGCGCGTAAATAACAGGCGCAATTTGTACCAGGCAGTTTAATAACGCAAAAAGGACCGAATCCTTTTTTTCGCACGTATCGGTGAGCATGTCACCTCCGAGGAAAATGTAATCCGGTTCCGATTGCCTGACCGTGTTGATCAGTATCTCATTTTCGGCGCCGTACGAGCGGCTGTGAAGGTCGGTAAGAAATACCGCCTTCAAGCCACTCTCAGACGTTACTTTTTCTGAATGGAAACTAAGTTCTGTAATCTTCAGATGTCTTAGTTCGTATATCACTCTTATGGTAATTATTACGGCCAGCAATACAACTATGCCGATAATTATCATCCAATCTTCCATGCGCCTTTATTGCCTTAGTCCAGTTTAGCCAGTTTCTGGAGATACTCGTATCTCTCCTTAGCGTCCTTCTCTGACTTAGCAAAGAGTTCCTTAGCTCTCTCCGGATTCAGTCTCTCAAGAGCTGTGTATCTGACCTCATTGTGCAGGAAGTCAATGTACTTTGTGGTTGCGTCTTTGCTGTCGAGCATAAACGGATTCTTGCCTTCTGCTTTGAGGCGAGGATCATATCTTAAGAGGTTCCAGTATCCGCTGGTTACAGCTGCCTTCTCCTCTTTCTGCGCGATGCTCATGCCGCCCTTAATGCCGTGGTTGATACATGGAGCGTATGCAATGATCAGTGATGGGCCCGGATAGCTCTCAGCTTCAACCAGAGCCTTGATGCACTGGTTCATATCAGCGCCCATGGAGATCTGTGCTACATATACGTATCCATAGCTCATTGCGATCTGAGCCAGGTCTTTCTTCTTAACTTCCTTGCCGCCTGCTGCGAACTGAGCAGTTGCGCCTGCAGGTGTAGCCTTGGATGACTGTCCGCCAGTGTTGGAGTAAACCTCTGTATCGAATACGAGGATGTTGATATCCTTGCCGCTGGCGATTACATGATCGAGTCCGCCAAAGCCGATATCATATGCCCAGCCGTCGCCGCCGCAGATCCACTGGCTCTTCTTTGACAGATATTCTTTCTGCTTAAGGAGTTCCTTGGAATGATCGCATCCGCATGCCTCGAGTGCTGCAACGAGTTTGTCTGTTGCAGGGCCGTTAGCTGCGCCATTGCTGAATGTATCCAGCCACTCTCTGCCGGCAGCCTTAACATCTTCATTCTTGCCATGCTCTACCATGCCTTCAACCTTTTCTTTGAGGCCTGCTCTGATAGCGTTGTTAGCGAGAACCATACCGTAGCCGAATTCTGCAGCGTCTTCAAACAGTGAGTTAGCCCATGCAGGACCATGACCCTTCTCATCAACTGTGTATGGTGTAGACGGTGATGAGTTGCCCCAGATTGATGAACATCCGGTAGCGTTGGCAATATATGCTCTGTTGCCGAACAGCTGTGTCATCAGCTTAGCGTAAGGTGTCTCACCGCAGCCTGCGCATGCACCTGAGAACTCAAGAAGAGGTTTCTTGAACTGGCTGCCCTTAACTGAAGTCTCTTTGAACTTAGCAAATACTTCAGGCTTGGTCGGAACCTTAACGCCATAGTTGAATACATCCTGCTCTGCCATCTGGGTCTCAAGCGGCTTGAGTGTAAGTGTCTCTGCCTTGTTGTTGCCAGGACATACATTTGTACATGAACCGCAGCCTGTGCAGTCCAGAGGTGAAACTACCATAGTGAACTTAAGGCCAGGAACGCCGTTCATGTCTGCAGCCTTGGTGCCTGCAGGAGCCTTAGCCAGTTCTTCCTCTGTCATTACAACCGGTCTGATAGCTGCATGAGGACATACATATGAGCACTGGTTACACTGGATACATGTAGTCGGATTCCAGCAAGGAACATCAACTGCGATGCCGCGCTTCTCATATGCTGCTGTGCCTGATGGTGTATAGCCGTCAACATATTTCTCGAATGCGGAAACAGGCAGGCTGTTGCCGTCCTGAGCAGAAACCTTCTTCTGAATATTATTTACGAAATCCAGAACCTCTGGTCTGCCGTCTGTATAAACAACGCCTAATTCCTCATCCTTTGCATCTTTCCAGCTTTCAGGAACGTCAACTTTAACGATTTCCTTAGCGCCTGCTTCGATAGCAGCGTAGTTCATGTTAACGATGTCATCGCCCTTACGTCCGTATGACTTGTATGCAGCTTCCTTCATCAGGCGGATAGCGTCTTCCTCAGGAATGATGCCTGCCAGCTTGAAGAATGCTGACTGAAGAACGGTATTGATCCTGCCGCCAAGGCCGATAGCCTTGCCGATCTTGATACCGTCGATGGTGTACAGATTTACATTGTGCTCTGCGATATATCTCTTGGCCTGGCCCGGAAGGTTCTTGTCCAGTTCCTCTGCATTCCACTGACAGTTAAGAAGGAATGTGCCTCCGTCTTTAACGTCCTGAACCATATTGTACTTACGTACATATGAAGGATTGTGGCATGCAACAAAGTCAGCCTGGTCAATAAGGTATGTGGATTTGATAGGAGTCTTGCCAAATCTCAGGTGGGAAACTGTTACGCCGCCTGATTTCTTGGAATCATAATCAAAATATGCCTGAGCATACTGATCAGTATTGTCGCCAATGATCTTGATGGAGTTCTTGTTAGCGCCTACTGTACCGTCTGCGCCCAGACCCCAGAACTTGCAGCAGATGATGGAATCAGGTACTGTAACAGGTCTGTATGAAGAATCCAGTGACAGGTTGGTAACGTCATCATTGATGCCTACAGTGAATACCTTCTTCTCTGTATTCTTGAATACAGCGATGATTTCTGCTGAGCTGGTGTTCTTGCTGCCAAGGCCGTAACGTCCGGTGAATACAGGAACATTGTGGAACTTGGTATCTCTGAGTGCAGCTACAACGTCGAGATACAGAGGCTCGCCTGATGAACCAGGCTCTTTGGTTCTGTCAAGTACGCTGATCTGCTTAACAGTCTCAGGGATAGCAGCTACCAGATGCTTAGCGCTGAACGGTCTGTAAAGGCGAACCTTAACAATACCGTACTTGCCGCCCTGAGCATTCAGGAAGTCAATGGTCTCCTCTGCTGTCTCGCATACAGAACCCATAGCGATGATAACGTGCTCAGCATCAGGAGCTCCATAGTAATTGAACAGGCCATAGTTTGTGCCGATCTTGGCATTGACCTTGTTCATGTATTCTTCTACAACTTCAGGAAGCTCATCGTAGTTCTTGTTGCAGGCTTCTCTTGCCTGGAAGAAGATATCCGGATTCTGTGCGGAACCCATCTGGCATCCTCTCTCAGGATTCAGTGAACCGGCCTTGAATGCGTCAATAGCATCCATATCGACCATGTCCTTGAGGTCTTCGTAATCCCATACTTCGATCTTCTGGATCTCGTGTGATGTCCTGAATCCATCGAAGAAGTTAATGAATGGGATCCTGCCCTTGATAGCGCTGCAGTGAGCTACAGGAGTAAGGTCCATAACTTCCTGTACGCTGGATGAGCAAAGCATTGCAAATCCGGTCTGTCTGCATGCGTAAACGTCTGAATGATCGCCAAAGATTGAAAGCGCATGGCTGGCAATAGCTCTGGCTGAAACATCGATAACTGCCGGCAGTCTCTCGCCGGCGATCTTGTACATGTTAGGGATCATAAGGAGCAGACCCTGTGATGCTGTAAACGTGGTAGTAAGGGCTCCCGTGATCAGGGAACCATGAACTGCACCTGCTGCGCCGGCTTCGGACTGCATCTCCGTTACAGCTACTTCTCTGCCGAAGATATTCTTACGGCCTTCTGTAGCCCACGCATCTGCAAGCTCTGCCATAACAGAGGACGGTGTGATAGGATAAATAGCTGCAACATCTGAATATGCATATGAAACATGAGCTGCCGCAGTATTTCCATCCATGGTTTTCATTTTTCTTGACATCTGATAATCCTCCTATAGCATAAATCCACTTGTCATTATGGATAGTTTATATAAAATTGCATTTTATTATATCATCAACCTAAAGCCTAAAGCAATTGATTTCTATTGTTGATATTTACTAAAAAATAAGGTAAACTCCACCCGTAAATGCATTCGTAGCCCAATGGATAGAGCGCCGGCCTCCGGAGCCGGAAATGCGAGTTCGATTCTCGCCGGATGCGAAAAATAAAGGCCGCCGCTTCTGCGACGGCCTTTTGTTATTACTGTTTCCTGAGTTTATACGTTCCGACAAGCAATGCGATGATCAGCAGCACATGTCCAAATGCTTCAATAGCAAATGCTGCTAAAAATCCGTATCTTATGGTAATAGCCTGGATCAGGTCCATAACCATAAAGAACAGTTCTATCAGAAGAGCAATGATGCCAAAAATAGTGGCACATACTCTGGCGCCATGGTAATGCGCATTCCTTGGATTGATCGCAGAAGCAAAGAATATCGTAGCAAGTATCATAAACAGGGCTAATGCCGGTATCAGATAATTGCTCCATACATAACCAAACGTGCCATATAAGATCATATTGATCGTCTGAATGATCATGCCTATCGTAAACACTGCAGGCGGGATAAAAGCAAGATTAGGCTTGATCTTTATCAGCGCAAACAAAAATACGATAATGCAGAGTATTTCGAGCACCTCCGGTATGCCTGTTAAAGTAATCAGGTATCTGGCAGTGCCATAAAAATCTAATCTGACAATTAATGAGAACAGCAGAGCTGCCAATCCGATGGCTGAGAGCACTACAACTCCTGCTACTCTGGCTCTGGCAGGAGGTGCTGTCGGATATACAGGCGGAGTGTATGTCGGCTGGTATGCCGGCTGTGGATCAGGGCTGCTGAATGTCTGCTGAAATGCTTCCGGCTGTGGTGCCGGTGCCGATGCTTCAGCTGAAGCCAGCCTGCTGCCGCAGTATGTGCAGAAGGATGCTCCGTCATCTATCTGGTTTCCGCAATTTGGGCAAAACATAATCGATTTCCTCCCTTGGTTTTATATTGTTTTTATACTATAAAACCTGAAATAAATCAATTCTTTCTAATACGTGATTTCGTGCTTTTCAGCTGAATAAACATAGTAATGATCCGAGAGGTTATTCGGTATCTCATCCAGCAGGTTTACATCCCTGATCGACCTGTTCAGTTCGCTGCCATCCGGATACAGTGCCGGGTCAATGAGCAGTATTTCATGCACGCTGGACGGAATGATGATAAAGTCGCCTCCGAATATACCGGCGCATTTCTCCATCAGTTCTTTATTCAGCATGTTTGCCGCTCCGAACACCTTGTAATTATTCGTGATAATTATTGCCGGACAGTCAACGTCAAACGGTGTGCCTTTCAGGTCTTCGATGTCCATGACCATGTCCTCTATCCTCTCCTTCAGCGGCATGAAAACCGTGCCCATGAGCTTTTCCGTATTTTCTTCAGCCATGTCCAGAACCATCCGACCTGACACTCCCCAGTTCTCCAGCAATTCATTGGTAACCACTATGCCTCCCGGGTCTCCGTCAGGTGAAAACACAAGAATAAAGCACAATTCCGACAGGTCCAGGAACTCCCTATGAGGTTTATCCTCAAGGTATTCCCTGTTCATTTCCGTGTTTACCAGCTTAATGGCCAGCCTCTTTCTGGCAGCCTCGAAATCACCCACATAATCCTGTGACATCAGCTTGATGCCGCTGTATCCGGCATTTACCTTCAGGATGATATCAGCTGCCTCCTCTGCTCCATCCTCATCTCCAAAAGTTTCGTATAAATGCTGAAGATACAGTGTGGGCCTGATCTCATCCCTGTCGTTGTGGATAAAAATCCCGTCCAATGTCTGCTGGTTGTTCTTTGTTACCTGCCTGATCACCACGCTTTCGTCATCCAACAGCTTTTTTTCGACCGCGCTGATAACAGCTTCTTTGAATTCGTTATAATCCATTAATTCTCCTTTCAGATGCGCATGATGCGCCTGAAACCTTTTCCGGCCGGCAAAAAGGAAGCAGACGTCATCTGCCGCTTATTAAAATAAAAATCGGGAAATGTGTTTCCAGAACGGAAACACAGCAAAAAAAAAGATTCTGCAGGGTTATGCTACCCTACAGAATCTTATGAGTCAATAATGTATTTGGTGTTTTATGCTCTGATTGATTCGATGAGCTGTCTGAGTTCTTTGTCACCCCAGATCACAGGCACCGGATAAAGCGGATTGGCTTCTGCTTTGGCCCATTTGATCATCTGTGGAATGTCCTCATCCTTGATGCCCTCGATTTTCTCAGGGATATCCATGTCTCTCTTCATCTGCTCGATCCATTTAATGAATCCAACAGCCTTCTCGTGGTTGTCCTTGCCTTCGATGCCGCATTCATCTGCCAGATCTGCCAGCTTATCATAAACAGCCGGTCCGAACTGCTTCATAACATGAGGCAGAATAACGCTCATAGCCAGGCCATGAGGTACTCCGTAGAGGCCGCCCAGTGTATGGCCAACAGCATGTACATAGCCTACGCAGCCACGGGTGAAAGCTCTGCCTGCATAGAAAGCGGCGAACTGCATATCCTGACGTGCTTCGAGGTCTGATCCATCCAGATATGCCTTATACAAGCTCTTATGGATGAGTCTGACAGCATCTTTGGCCAGCTTGTTTTCAAGCGGAGTGCAGTAAGTATGGTTGGTATATGCCTCAACCGCATGGCAGAGGGCGTCCATACCTGTTGTGGACGTTACCTTTGGCGGCAGTCCCATTGTCAGTTCAGGATCCAGTACAGCGTACTTAGGAATGATGGCCGGATCGTTGATCGATGCTTTATGATGAGTTTCAGCATCGGTTATAACTGCAGCAACAGTAGTTTCTGAACCTGTTCCGGATGTGGTAGGAACCGCGAAGAACAGAGGGAACCTGCGGCCGACTTTAAGAAGTCCCTGAAGCTGTGCAACGGATTTGTTTGGATGGCAGACCTTTGCTCCGATGCCTTTAGCGCAGTCCATTGATGAACCTCCGCCAACCGCTACCAGGCATTTGCATCCGTTTTCAGCATATACCTTATAACCGTCCTCAACATTCTTGCTGGTCGGATTCGGTTCAATATCACTGAATACTGAATATTTGAATCCGCTTTCATCCAGCGCGGCTGTCAGTCCGTCGATCATTCCGAGTTTTCTCAGGTTTGAGTCGGTAACGATCAGAACATTGTCAGCGCCCTTTTCCCTCATATAGTTCGGGAGTGTCTTGATGCTGCCGGGACCGTCAATATATTCCGGCATACGATATCCGAGGAAGTAATTTGCGATCTTCATTACTGCCTGGAAGATTCTGCAATAAATCTTATACATTTTCCCCACACCTTTCTCATTGAAATATTTATATCCCGGAGTTTCTCCGGGTTTGGTCATTGAAATGGCTTCGATCGGGCATGCCCTGCTGCAGATGCCGCAGCCGATACACTCGTCCGGATCACCCAGACGTGCCACAGTCCTGATATCACCGTGATGATCCGCTTCAGAGATTACCAGGCAGTTCTTAGGACAGTTGCTGACGCACACCGAGCAGCCGGCACAGATTGCCCTGTTGATAACCGGTTTCGGCCACTCTTCTTTAGGAACCCTCACACATGGGCTGCCGTTTGGATCTACAATGGCTCCTTTAGCGCAGAGTCTGCCGCACAGCCCGCATTCCACGCATTTGGACGGATCGATTTCATGCTTTGATTTCAATTCTCCGCTGATGGCCATTACCGGACAGTTTTTAGCACATAAAGTGCATCCGATGCACTCTTCTGTAATCTTATATGCACACATAATCAACCTCCGCAGACCGGTGACATGAGATAGACCTCATCACCGTCTTTTAATTTACTGCTCTTTCTGCCTTGCTTGCCATTGATCATTACCACACATCCGTCAATGTCCGCAGCGGTAATTATAGTATTAGGTTTAGCCTTCTTAGCCTCGGACAGAATTATCGGATAAAGCTCTTTGACCGAAGAAGCTTCAGCATTGATTTCCTTAAGGCCGGTATCCAGACGGAACAGCCCGAACAGCTTAACTTTAACCATATCTCCCTCCTATGCTATTATTTTGAGTTTTTTAAGAGTCTTCTGAGTAGGAACACCGTTCTGGTCCCATCCCCTTGCCTTGTAATATGTCACTTTCATCCTGTCCAGAGGCACCTTCGTCTTAGGATCATTAGGATCCTGAGGTACATCTGTCAGACGCTTAGGCAATGTATCATCCTTGGATGAAATACCGAATCTGCAGTCAAGCGCCCTCTCCAGAGTGTATCCTCTTTCGCCGCAGCGGATGTATTTGCCGAAATTCATCTTCATGCCCACGGCATAAATAAATGCCTTGGTATGATGGAATACAGGCAGATGCATAGCCACCGCGGTTGGGCATTTATTAATGAGCCTTAGTACTCCGCCAATGAACGGTATAGCTGCGTTAGCTATTCTGGTAACCACTCCGTTTGGCTTTGTTATCAGGAATCCCGGGAAGAAAGCATATGATGTGAACAGACACTGTCCGGATGCTGATATCATTTCCATAAGATCCTGGAACAGCATTGTGAAGTCTGCCTTGGCATGCGGTGTCTGAGAGTCAGTATACAAACCGAGTCCTTCAAGTATTACCAGATAACCGCCGTTTAAGTGGCAGCCTCCTCTGTTGGAAACCGCGTATCCCAGGCCCTGGCCTACTGCTCTTCTCGGCTCATATGCGGCCAGTTCCAGACCCTTTGACTGGATGGCGAACTCCAGGCCGCCGTATTTCTGCGCGCACTTTCTGGAACCGTCAGCTATTTCATTGCCTATGCCGCGTCGGTAAGCTATGTCCTCGAATAGCTGTGATATTCCTTCTGTATCGCCGAATTTCAGACCATTATCCCAGAGACCTTCTTCATTGGCCTCCATGGCATAAGCTATAGTAGACGCGCAGGAAATCGTATCCATTCCCAGCTCATCCAGTTCGTTGTTCCATTTAAGGATGTTCTCCATATTGTTGTTAAGGATGCCTCCGCCCAGCAGACCTAATGTCTCCAGCTCAGGGCCCTTAACTTCCCTGCCCTCTACGTTAACTGTTCTGGCACATTTGATAGGGCATGTCAGACAGCCTTTGTTGACAATATTATATTCTTCCGCCAATGTCTCGCCATTGACGTTGTCGAATTCATCATACTGTCCGTATGTGTAGTTCTTAGTAGACAGAATGCCTCTCATCTGCATCTGGCTGACCAGGGCTGCAGTGCCCATTCTCGGCAGCTGATTGCCTGTCAGCGGATGATTTCTCAGATACTTAAACCATTTCTGATTCCACTTGGTATTCTTCTCAGGATTAATGATCCTGAATTCATGATTGCCTGTTGCTGCGATGCCTTTCAGGTTTTTCCAGCCCATTACGGCTCCCATTCCTGTACGGCCTGCTGCTCTCTCATCACTGATAACAGCTGAATAAAGCACCAGGTTTTCGCCTGCCGGTCCAATAACCATCTGGCCAAAGGCTCGCTTGAAGCCCCATTTCTCATGGAGAATGCCTCGGATCTTATCCTGAGCCTCGGTAACCTTTAACCCCCAAATGCCATCTTCGTCTGCATTGTGGAAAATGAACTCTCCGTTATCGATCTCGATCCATGTGTGTTCAGCACATTTCCCTTTGATCACAAGCGCGTCAATGCCCGCCTTTTTCAGATAATATCCAAATGAACCGCCGCAGTTGGATGTGCCGATAATGCCTGTCTGCGGAGACAGTGTCGCAATGTTGTACCTGCCTGACGAAGGAGCACCCGTGCCGGTCAGCGGACCTGTTGAAATAACTAGTATGTTTTCTTCAGAAAAAGGCTTTTCCTGACCCGTAAATGAATCATAGAGAATCTTGTCGGCCATAGTCTTGCCGCCGATGAACAGTTCCCTGTCCTTGTCTGTCCACGGATATTCCGATACAGCCTGTGTCGTAAGGTCAACTTCCAGGACTTTCCCCATATATCCGCCATACTTTGTTTCCATAAAACACCTCAATAAAACTTAAAACTTTCTTTCTGTGCCCGGATTCTTCAGTTCGTATCCGCCCAGAGCCTCCAGTCTGCTTCTGAATTCGTCGCTCTTAAGAATCTCAAGTAATGCCTTAACCATTGGTGTTTCCCATGCCGAATCAGAGATAAGCAGATCGTACTGTTCCAGACAGATCGGAACGAAATCCAGATCATATAATTTAGCCGCGCTGTAGATGCCCATTCCGCAGTCAGCTGTGCCCATGGCGATCTGGGCTGCTACTGATGTATGGGTAAACTCCTCGCGGTCATAACCGCTGATCTGTCTCGGATCGATATTATTCTGTTTGCAGAGATAATCGATCAGGATCCTGGTGCCTGAACCCTTCTGGCGGTTAACATAATTAACGCCTTCATTGGTCAGGTCAGTGATCTTCTGTATATTCTTTGGATTGCCCGGTGTGATCATAAGGCCCTGGGTCCTGTATACGCATTCAACCAGATGCACCTTGCCTTCCGGGAAATATTTTCTGATATATGAATAATTGTATGTGCCGTCAGCTTCATCCAGAAGATGCGTGCCCGCGATATGGGTCTCACCTCTCTTAACAGCCATGATGCCGCCCATTGAGCCAACGTGTGAAGAGCTCATATACATATCCGGATAACGGATGTGCAGCATATCCATGACTTCGTCCAGCAGCGGGTCGTGGCTGCCGATTGCTACCAGCGTATTGCTGAGTTCTTCTTCAGCCTTCAGGATCTTAACGTCAACTTCCGCGCCGGCGTCATATCCTTCCACACCCTGTGGCACCTCTAATATGCCGTCAGCCTTCATGAATGATGTGACTACACCTGCGCCTCTATTAAGCGGGGATGCCATCAGACGGCCGCCCACCATGCCCAGGCGCACACGGATGAACTCGCGGTATTTAAGACCTGAAACAACAGTCTTGGTCAGGGCTGCCTTGCATACTTTATTGCCCTTTTCCTGACGGTTGTACCACAAGTCGATCAGAGGCTTGTAGAAGCTCTCTAAAACGAGGATTCCGCTCACCGGATAGCCGGGTACACCAAGTATAGGCTTGCTGCCCAAATAGCCGAGAATGGCCGGTTTTCCGGGCTTAATCGCTATGCCATGATACAGAACGTTTCCAATATCCTTGATAACTTCAGCTGAGTAATCTTCTCTGCCTGCTGAAGAACCTGCGTTAAGAACGACCATGTCGCATTCATCCAGTGCTTTCAGCACAGCTGCTTTGATCAGGTCATATTTATCCGGGACAATATCATATGTCACTGCGTCTGCTCCCCACTCGTTCAGCATTGCGCTGAAGATGGAAGAGTTGAATTCTATAATGTCGCCTTCCTTTGGATCAGCTGTCGGGGGAACTATCTCATCTCCTGTCGGGATAATGCCGACAACAGGTCTTTTCAGAACTTCTACTTCCATTACTCCGCCTGCCAGCATTGCGCCGATAGATGCAGGAGTTATCTTCATGTTTGTGGACAGTATCATCTCGCCTGCGCATATATCCTCACCGATCTGGCGTACATGCTGCCATGGAGTAGCTGCTTCAAAGAGCTTAACCGTGCCGTCTTCCTGATAGATTACATCCTCTACCATAACTACAGCGTCGCATCCTGCAGGTATCGGATCTCCTGTGTCAACTACAGTAAACTGATCCTGTGTCAAGATAACAGGTGTGGTCTCGCCCGCGCCGAAGGTCACCTTCGCCTGAAGCGCGATACCATCCATTGCGCTGGCCAGATAATGCGGTGCGCAGATGTTGGCATATACTGGATGCTTTGTAATCCTGCCATTTGCCTGCTGAACCGGAACCGTTTCAGATGAAGCTCCAAAATTGCCATTTTTAAGTGTCTCGAAATACTCTTTTCTGGCGTCATCCAAAGACGCGTTAGTTAAATACTGAAATGCCATTTTTACTCCTTAAAATGTTATTATTTGTATTTCTGATCCTGCGCTTAGTCCTTCGCAGTCTCTGTCTATGCAGAAAAATCCATCTGTCCCTGCAAGGGATGTTATCAGTCCTGATTTAGTATGCACCGGACTGGCGATGGTTCTGCCTTCTTTCTCTGATAATGTTACTCCCATATACTGGGCTCTGCCGTGATTGGCGCTTACAGCTTCTGAAATCTGAGCGCTGACCGTCCTTAGAGCAGATGTCTGGCCCAGCATTTTCCTGAGCATAGCTGATACAAACAGCCTGCTGACAAAGAATGCTGCCACCGGATGTCCCGGCAGTCCGAATACAGGCTTGCCGTCAGCTTTGCCCAAGATGGTCGGTTTGCCAGGTTTCATGGCTATGCCGTGCAACAGTATCTCGCCCTTTTCCTCAATAATCCTGCAGGTAGCATCCTTTGTCCCCACGGAGCTGCCGCCTGAGATGAGCACCATGTCGCACTCATCCAGCGCCTTTTCCAGAGCGGCCCTGAGTATTGCCTCATCATCCTGCACAATGCCGTACATGCGGGCGCTGCCTCCTGCCTCCTGAATGAACGCTGACAGCATGGCGCTGTTTACATCCCTGATCTGGCCGTCCTTAGGTGTCTCGTCAATGTCCACCAGTTCATCTCCGGTACTGATAATGCCTACCAGCGGTCTGGGTGAAACAGTTACCTTCAATATGCCAAGAGCTGCCAGAGCGCCTATATCTGCTGAATTAAGGAGTCTGCCCTTGGGGAGGACTTCCTTGCCGGGGAATACGTCATCTCCTTTGAAAATGATGTTACCGCCCGGGGCGATAGGCTTCTGGATGCCTACCGTGCCATCCTTGTAGTCTTCAACATATTCGATCATTACGACAGCATCAGCGCCTTCAGGAATGGCTCCTCCCGTAGGCACATACGCGCACTCGCCAATACCCAGTCTAATGTCTGCTCCGTCCTCTCCCATGAGGACCTGACCTTTAACATTCATCAGCGCCGGGATTGAATCTGAACAGCCAAATGTATCAGACGCAGCCAGGGCGTATCCGTCCACTGTCGAACGGTTGAACGTCGGAACGTTCTCCTCACTGATGACCGGCTCAGCCAATACCCGGCCGGAAGCCTCAAATATTGAAACCTCCTCAGGCTGCATCGAAAAGTCAAATTCTTTATTAATTATTTCAAGTACCTCTTCAGGTGTCTTTACACTTAACATAGCTACCTCACAAACTTATTCAAAATACATTATACTCTGTTGTCTGTAAAAATAAATATTAATTTCCACGCTCACTGACCCTCTGCGGAAACTCTAATATAATTATTTTTGTGCTGCCCTGCTTCGCAGGAAGGGTCAGTTCGCGTGTTCCACGCTCACTGACCCTCATCGTCAGATGTTTTCCCCGGGAAAGGTCTCTAAAGGACCTTTCCCTGGGAAACCGCCTGACGATTTCACAGCACAAAAATAGGGCCGCCAAACGGCGGCCCTTAAACGGCTTGTTATTATGCTCTGGACAGATACTCACCTGTACGGGTGTCGATTTTGATCATTTCGCCTTCCTCGATGAACAGAGGAACCATAACCTGAGCGCCAGTCTCAACGGTTGCAGGTTTGGTAGCGCCGGTTGCTGTATTGCCTTTGAAACCAGGCTCTGTAGCAGTGATCTGAAGTTCTACAGCCAGAGGAGGCTCAATAGAAAATACCTTGCCCTTGTATGAGCAAACCTTAACCATTTCATTCTCTTTAACGAATTTCATGGATTCGGCTGCGTCATCATGTGATACCTGGATCTGCTCGTAGGTCTCGGTATCCATGTAGTTGTACATATCTCCATCATCATAGAGATACTGCATATCTGCTCTGTCAATGTGAGCATTCTCAAATTTATCGGTAGGTCTGAAAGTCTTCTCAACCACACCGCCTGAAATAATGTTTTTAATCTTGGTTCTAACGAAAGCTGCGCCTTTGCCCGGTTTAACATGCTGGAAGTCAAGGATCTGATATACATCTCCCTCAATCTCTATTGTAAGTCCGTTCTTGAAATCGCCTGCTGATACCATAAATATTCCTCCTGATAATTCACTCTAAAAAGTTTCCCAAATAATTTTACAGGGTAAAGCCTAAAGTTTCAACAATTTCTTTACATATTTGGTCAACATTTTTATCATCTGTATCTATAACGAGATCAGCC
The DNA here is from genome assembly GCA_017441295.1 of Lachnospiraceae bacterium. Classification (GTDB taxonomy): domain Bacteria; phylum Bacillota; class Clostridia; order Lachnospirales; family Lachnospiraceae; genus RGIG5612. The sequence continues at coordinate 10,146 of JAFRYA010000041.1, read as the reverse complement.
ACTTTGTCATAGGCCTCTTCTCTTTGCTTCATAAGGTCTTTGATATAATCCAGATCAAAGTTCTCACCCAGGAGCGGCCTGGTCTTGTCGTTCTTAACTCTTTCGGAAATTGTCTGCGGTGATGCCTTGAGCAGAACAATAACGCCCTTCTCTTTCATCAGGTCGACATTCTCTTCCCTGAGCACAATGCCTCCGCCCAGTGAAACCACCTGATAATTCTTCTTGAGTACCTGTTTAAGGTATTTGGTCTCCTTATCCCTGAATACGCTCTCAGACTGTGTCGAGAAAATATCCGCGATGGACATATGCTCCTTGGACTCAATATATGCGTCCAGATCGATCTTGTTCAGTCCGTAGTTGGCTGCCAGCGCGTTAGCGACCGTGGTCTTGCCGGTGCCCATAAAGCCGATCAGGAATACTTTCTTGTAATTTTCATGAATAATATCCAGAACTGACTTCAGGCCTTCGACGTTAACCTGTCCGGGAGCTGAAGACTTGGTGATCGCCGCAAATGTTATAGGGCTCTCAATAAACTCGCCCAGGACTCTGGTAACCATGCCGAGGTGTCCCATGGATATCGTAACTACAGGGCATGAAGCGAAGTCGCCTGTAATCTCATCAGCTGCGTTGATCAGGTTCAGAACGTCCTTCTTGGAGTTTGGCATGTATGCCATCTTGACAATGTCAGCACCCATGGACTGCATGTTCAGAAAGTCCAGCAGGATGTCGTTCTTGTCAGGAGTCTTGTCGAAATCGTGCTTTGAAATAATAACGCACGCATCCATTTCTTTAAGACCCGGAACCAGTTTCGGATCGTCCTTTGCAACAGACGCCTCAACGTCGATCAGGTCTGCCAGATTGGCATCAGCGACCATGTTAAGGAGAGCCTTATAATATTCAATCGGTGCCTCTACATTTCCGCCCTCTTCAAAGCGGCGGAATGTGAATATCATAGGCTTTTTGATGACTCTCTTGATCTTGCGGAGCAAAGACTTGGTCTTGCCCAGGTCAAGCGCGTCCTCAAAATGGTCTGCGCGGAATTCGATCAGGTCGCAATCCACGTTATTTGACTTCTCAGCAAGGTCCATGATCTCCTCTGTGGTCTTACCGAGAACAATAGCGCAGATTTTCGGTCTGCCCTGACCTATCATTAGATTTTTGACTCTGACGATTTTTCCCATACAGTGCCTCCTTTACATGCCGGCATGAGCCTGCGATCAGTCTATCTGTTCAAACTGGCTGTTATAAAGATCAGCATAGAAACCATTCTGAGCGATAAGCTCATCATGGCTGCCCTGCTCAATAATGTCTCCTTCTTTCATGACCAGAATAAGGTCTGCATTCTTGATAGTGGATAATCTGTGAGCGATGATAAATGATGTCCTGCCGGCCATCAGTTTATCCATAGCTTCCTGTATAAGTACCTCAGTACGGGTATCTACTGAAGAGGTTGCCTCGTCCAGGATCAGGAAAGGAGCATTCTCAACCATTGCCCTCGCAATAGTGATGAGCTGCTTCTGTCCCTGTGAAACGCTGGCCTCTTCATTAAGTATTGTATCATAACCCTGAGGCATTGTCATAATAAAATGATGTATGCCTGCTGCCTTGGACGCTGCGATGATTTCCTCATCAGTAGCATCCTTGCTGTATTTAATGTTGTCCCTGAATGTGCCTTCAAAGAGCCATGTGTCCTGAAGGACCATTCCGAAAAGGTCGTGGATCTCCTTGCGGCTCATGTCATTGATATTAATGCCGTCAATGGTTATGCGGCCTTCATTAACATCATAGAATCTCATGAGCAGGTTAACGATAGTGGTCTTGCCCGCGCCGGTAGGACCTACGATAGCAACCTTCTGTCCTGCTCTAGCTACAGCGCTGAAATCCTTGATTACAAGATGATCCGGATAATAGCCGAATTTGACATGGTCAAATACGATTTCACCTTTAACAGTATTCTTATCCAGAAGCCTCGGCTTTTGTGACTCATCATCCATTTCCTGCTCCTCGAGGAATTCGAAAACTCGTCTGGAAGCTGCAGCTGTTGACTGGAGCTGGGTAAATACCTGGCCCAGCTGTTGGAGCGGGTTGGTGAAGAGTCTGATATACATTGTGAAAGCTACAACGACACCGAATGTAATGTGTCCGTTCAGAGCCAGCACTGAGCCTACTACGCAGACAGCAACATATCCGAGGTTGCCGACAAAGCCCATGATAGGCGGCATTGTTCCGCCGAAGAACTGTGCCTTCCACGCAGCATTTCTCAAGCGGCCGTTAATGGTATCAAACTTCTCTCTTTCCTCGTCTTCTGCATTGTATGCCCTTACGACGTTATGTCCGGAATAGATTTCTTCTACATGTCCGTTCAATGCGCCGAGTTCTCTTTGCTGGCGGACGAAGAATTTGTGTGACCTGGACATGATAAGTGTCATGATAATGAATCCCAGCAGAGCTGCTGCCAGAGCAACAAGTGCCAGTCTGTACTCTATGATAAACATAAGTACCAGTGAGCCCAGGAACTGTGTGCCGAAGTGGAACAGGTTGCCTACGCTCTGCGCCATTGTCATACCAACTGTATCAACGTCGTTGGTAACTCTTGAAAGGATATCTCCGATCAGTGTGTTATCGAAGTATTTCAGCGGGAGACGGTTGATCTTGCTGGTGATGTCCTGCCTCAATCCGTATGTAGTCTTCATTGTTACCAGGTTCATGATGAATGACTGGAAATATGAGAACACATAGGCCAGGAAATACATGATTGCCAGCATAATACCTATCCTGGTAATGCCTGCAATATCAATAGGCGCGCCTTGCAGACCCGCGCTGATCAGATCAGTGATATTTCTGATATAACTTGGGCCGATGATCGTAAATAATGTTCCGACTACTGCGAAGAATACAACAGCGATCAGTCCGACCCAATACTTTCTGACATAACGTAATAACGGTTTTAAGTACCTCAGGGAAGCACGCTCAATATTTCTCTCACGCATTGGCTAATTCCTCCCCTGATAACTGTGATAATGCAATCTGCTGGTAAACCTCGCAGTTCTTAAGGAGCTCTTCATGAGTTCCTATTCCCACCATCTTGCCTTCATCCAGAACGACGATCTTATCAGCATCCTTAACGGTACCGATACGCTGGGCAACTACCAGCGTGGTCGCGTTCGTTGTATTTTTCTTAAGCTCAGCCCTGAGGACCTTATCAGTCTTGTAATCAAGCGCTGAGAATGAATCGTCGAAAATAAAGATTTCAGGATCGCTGCAGATCGCTCTGGCGATTGAAATACGCTGTTTCTGTCCGCCGGAGAAGTTGGAGCCTCCCTGGGCAACTTCTGCCTGGATGCCTTTCTCTTCTTTCTCGATGATGTCCCTGCCCTGCGCAATATTCATTGCGCGCAGGATTTCGTCTTCCGTTGCCTTTCCTCGCTCATTTGCGCCATAGTCAACATTTGATGCTATTGTGCCCTTGAACAGGATGGCTTTCTGGGAAACATAGCCGATCTTGTCATGGAGATTTCTCTGCTTGTATTCCTTGACATCCACGCCGTCCACAAGGACCTGCCCCTCTGTGGCATCATAGAAACGCGGAACCAGATTGATAAGCGTACTCTTGCCGCTTCCGGTTGAGCCTATGAATGCAACCGTCTCGCCCGGCTCGGCTGTAAATGAAATATTCTCCAGAACATATTCTTCCGCGTCCGGGTATTTGAAATAAACGTTTTTGAATTCAACTTTACCCTTGAGGTCAGGTACATTCTCCATATCCCCGTCATGGATCTTGGTCTTCATGTCAAGAACCGCGTTGATACGTTCCGCGGAAACCTGTGCTCTCGGAACCATGATGAAGATCATGGCGAGCATCATGAATGAGAATACTACCTGCACGGAATATGCCATAAATACGACCAGGTTACTGAACAGGCCTATTCTGTCCTGTACGCCTGCTGAATTGATGATATATGCTCCCAGCCAGTATACTGCCAGGCTCATTCCGCTCATTACGAACTGCATACCTGGCATCAGGTAAGCCATAACCCTTCCTGTGAAGAGGTGGTTCCTGGTGATGGCTGTATTTGGAACGTCAAACTGTTTTTCCTGATATTCTTCAGCGTTATATGCACGTACGACTCGTACGCCTGTAAGGTTTTCTCTTACTACTCTGTTCAGGTCGTCAGTGAGTTTCTGGATTTTCTTGAACTTAGGCGTTACCAGCAGGATATTGCTGCCTACCAGAATGATAACAAAGGCTGCTGCGCAGATGGTTACAACCGACCACTGGCTTCCTTTGTTCGCAATCTTAACAAATGCCCAGATCAGAATGATAGGGGCTCTGAGCATTGCCTGCAGACCCATGGCAATGACCATCATTACCTGGGTTACGTCATTGGTTGTACGTGTAACAAGGCTGGCAGTTGAGAACCTGCCGATCTCTTCCATTGAGAAGCTGGTAACCTTGTTATAGATTTCCGATCTTAACTTGAACGAAAATGATGATGCCACTCTGGCTGTGAGGAAACCAATGATAACCGTACAAACGAGTTCTCCTATAGCGATGAGGAGCATTATTCCGCCATTGCTGAGGATTTCACTGGTTGATCCTCCTGTCTGGACAAGGCTGGTGATCTTGTTCATGTAATCCGGCATTGTCAACATAAGATAAACTGAAAATACCGTAATACAAAGGATTATAAGCATGAACAGCCAGTCCTTGCCTCGCAGATGTTTAAACAGTCTGAACATAAACTATACTTCTCCAAAATAACATAATGATACTTGGATATAATAAACCTGTTTTTAAATCAATACAACAATAAAAATCAACAGCTTGTTTATTGTCACACTGTTTTCTTTAATTTTAAGTAGATTGTCCCCGGAATGTTGACCCCGTGCCAGATCTTGAATGCCAGATCTGCCTGGTAGAAAAGCATAGGAATTCCGTTCATTGTGCGGAGATTCCTGTCCTCTGCCGCCTTAAGAAGGGCGGTCTTTGGGTTCTTATAGATGATGTCTGCCACGAACAGTTTGCTGTGAAATCCTGAGAAGTCTGAAATAACACATTCGCTTCCGCTCATGCCTACTGATGTGGCATTTACCAGAATGTCTGAATATCTGATGCTTTCAGCCAGTTCGGCTGTTTTGCTGAGATCTGTAACTGCTATGTCGCAGCCCGGATTTGCTTTGTAGAGATGCTCTGCCAGGTCCTGAACTTCGCTGAACCTGTCGCCAGGCCTGCTGAATATGCTGACTCTTTTAAGTCCTGAGCTGACGCCTTCTGTCAGGATTGCTCTGGCTGCTCCGCCTGCGCCGAGGAGCGTCATTGCCTTGCCTGAATGCTCGCATCCTTCGCTTTCAAGCGCGCGGAAAAAGCCCCAGCCGTCTGTGTTGAAGCCCTTGATCTTGCCATCTTCGTATTTGATGGTATTGACGCTGCCCATTATCCTGGCTGAATCGGTCAGTTCGTTGCAGACCCTGGCCGCGATAATCTTGTCCGGCATCGTAACATTGATGCCGATCAATCCGAGTTCTGCCAGCTCATGGATAGCTTCTTCTGCCTGATCTGCATTGATTTCAAACAAAAGATAGGAGTAATCGTCCATCCCGAGCGCCTCAAACGCACCGTTGTGCAGACGGGGTGAATTGCTGTGCGCTACCGGGTTTCCGATCAGGCCGGTCAGCTTTGTTTTATTATAGATTTTGGCTTTTTCAAATGGTTTCCGGATGTTTTCGAGCATATCTTCTGTAAAATGGCAGCACTATTTTCTCGCCGATTCTTTTCAGCTTCACCTTAAGAAGCAGTTCAGGGCCCAGAGGCTTTACAAGTATTGACTTGATGCCTGCCCTGTTGGCTCCCCAGATGTCTGTGAAGAGCTGGTCTCCTATCGCCAGTGAATCGGTCTTATCTGAACCGGTTATCTGCATGGCTTTCTCGTAGCCTTCACCTGATGGCTTGTGTGCTTCAAACACATACTGCGCGCCAACCGCGTCTGAGAAGCTCTTTACCCTCGGCTCGTGGTTGTTTGACAATATGCAGATGGCAAAGCCCGTTTCCTTTAGGTGACTGATCAGATTGATTGCCGCTTCATTGGCCGGAGCGTCATGACCCACCAATGTGTTATCTATATCAAAAAACAAAGCCTTGTAGCCCTGTTTTTTGTATTCCTCAAAGTCTGTTGTGTAGACTGAATCTCTGTATATGGTTGGATAAAACTTCTTAAACATCTATTTGGTCAGCTTCTTGATCTCGTCGATAAATGTATTTACATCCTTGAATTCTCTGTATACTGAAGCGAATCTGACGTATGCGACCTGATCTACTTCTTTGATCTTGTCCATAACGATTTCGCCGATGATGTTGCTCTTGATCTCGGATGTGCCCAGCGCGAAGATTTCGTTCTCTATATCATCCATCAGCTTCTCTATGCGTTCTGCGGAAACCGGACGCTTATAACATGCCTTCAGGATGCCTCTCTCGATCTTGCTGCGGTCATAGGTCTCACGGTTATTGTCCTTCTTGATGACAATAAGCGGAATGGTTTCTATTTTTTCGTACGTTGTGAATCTTTTCTTGCACTTTTCGCATTCACGGCGGCGCCTGATAGCAGTCCTGTCTTCATTAGGTCTGGAATCAAGTACCTTTGTATCTATGCATCCGCAGAATGGGCATTTCATAGAAAAAGCCTCCATTTTTACTAGAATGAAGGCATTATACTATATTTTGTTATTTATGACAAGTTCTAAGCACAAGCACTAGTTCAGATCAGGCCGAGTTCCTGTAATTTCAGATACAGGCCGTCTTCAAGTAGCGGTTTGGCGTGATCTTTTATGACCGCAAGGAGCTTTTCATCCCCGTTTCCCATAGCTATCGGATGGTGAACTGCCTGCAGCATATCCAGGTCTGCGTAAGTATCTGCGAAGGCGTATGTGTCTTCGTAGTCTATGCCCAGTTTGTTGATCAGCCATCTGATCGCGTTTCCTTTGGTGGTTTCCTTTGGCACGGTCTCGAGGAAATGGTCACCATGTATCAGGCAGTAATATCCATCATCCACTTCATTCAGGTATGCGTCCCTATCGCTTTCCGGTGTATAGTACGCGCCCACTTTGGCTATGCGGGTATTGCTGCTGTCCCATGGCTGTACCCTGCCCCCTTCGCTCTTTCTGTACCTTTTATAGCTGTCGCTTTGGAGATACCATTCCAGGTATTCCGGGTCGATAAAGAAAAGGTTTTTCCCTTCAGGGCTGGCCACGAAGTGATGCTTTCTAAGGAGTTCTACTATCTTTCTGACCTCTTCCGGCGGCATGGTTGATGAAAAAAGTGTTTCACCGTTATATTCGATGTCTGAGCCTGTACCGGAGATGATCCCGTCGAAGTTCATGCCTTCTATATGGCCCTGTATATTGTTTCTGATGCGGTTTGTGCAGACGATGGAATGGTGCCCGTTTTCACGCAGCATCCTGATAGCGTCTATCGCAGACTGCGGGGTCCCGAGCTGTCTGTGTTCTATTGTTCCGTCTATGTCAAAAAATATATATTTACCTGGTTTCATATGGACGTATCCTTAGTTTTGCTCCGACTGAACGGGCGATTTCTTTGCACTGTTCCTGCTCTTCAGGGGTTGTGACAACATCCACTATTGTCATCACCACTTCTGGAACGTACCTGGTGCAGTCTCTGGCGAACTGCAGCATGGCATCGTATGAGTCTATGCCGAATTTTGGTCTGACTGTTTTCAGATAGTCTTCTTTGTTGGTCGCGTTCAGGCTGATGGAAACCACGTCTATGAGCCCCTCAAGCTGCGGTGCTGTGCTCCGGCCCCAGATCAGGTCTGAGAGGCCGTTTGTGTTGATGCGGATCGGAATATTGTACCTGGACTTAATATATTTAGCTGTCTCGAGCAGTACGTCCAGCCTTTCGGTCGGCTCTCCGTATCCGCAGAAAACGATTTCGCTGTAATCGTCCATGTTCCAGCTGTCCAGGCTGTCGCAGACCTCTTTGAGGTCCGGTTCGTGATCGAGCCAGAGCGAGTCTGACCCGTATACGCTGTCCCCATTCTGCCTCAGGCAGAATGTGCAGGCGCATGGACAGCGGTTTGTAAGGTTTACATATATTCCGTTTTTAACGTGATATGTGATTGTCTGCATAAGAATAATCCTTTTATGCGATAATAATATTGATGTTTATTGTAACATAATGAGTCAGGGGAATAATTGACAATTTTTGATCCCATATCGACTGTTTTTAATGCTTTTTCGTTGTATATACTGGGTCAAAAATCTCATTTTCCTTATTTTCACCCCTAAATTTTCAGCATTTTCAAGCAAAATCCTGGGGCAAAAAATGTAAATCCGCAAATGTTCCCCAACAATAAGACAAATAGTTGGTAAATAATTGGGTTACAAATGCAAAAATGCGATTTTTTACCCAACGAGCAAAAAATTGACGAGCCAGACGGGTTATTCGGGGATTCGCTTCGCGAACACCTCATATCCGTCTGTCGCCTTAATAAAAAAAGGAACAAACGGCAAGCCGTTTGAACTCCGCCACTACACTGATGTAAGCGAGCAACAAGACGGGTTATTCGGGATGTGCTTCGCACACCCTCATATCCGTCTGTCGTCGGATTAATCAAAAAATAAAGCCAGGCTGGCACAAGTGCCGCCTGGCTTATTTTCTGATTAGCCCGTCTTGTTACTCGCTTACATCATTCCGCCCATGCCTGGGTTGCCTGCTGGCATTGCAGGTGCAGGTTCTTTGATGTCTGCTACGACTGCTTCTGTTGTAAGGTATGTTGAAGCTACGCTGGTTGCATTCTGAAGTGCTGAACGTGTTACCTTGACTGGATCAAGGATGCCGGCCTTAACCATCTCAACGTACTCGCCTTCGAGTGCATCGAAGCCTGTGCCTGCCGGAAGCTCTTTAACCTTGTTAACGATAACTGCGCCTTCAAGTCCTGCGTTGTCTGCGATGCAGCGGAGCGGTGCCTCGAGTGCTTTGAGAACGATGCTTGCGCCTGTCTTCTCATCGCCCTTCAGGGTCTCTGCCAGTTCTTCTACTGCCTTCTGTGCATGGATGTATGCGCTGCCGCCGCCTGCGATGATGCCTTCCTCTACTGCTGCCTTTGTAGCTGCGAGAGCATCTTCCATACGGAGCTTCTTCTCTTTCATTTCGGTCTCTGTTGCAGCACCTACACGGATAACTGCTACGCCGCCTGCCAGTTTAGCCAGTCTTTCCTGAAGTTTCTCTTTGTCATACTCTGATGTGGTGGTCTCAATCTGTGCCTTGATAACGTTTACACGGCCTGCGATTTCTTCCTTGCTGCCGTAACCGTCAACGATGATGGTGTTCTCTTTGTCAACCTTAACGGATTTAGCACGGCCGCACTGAGCCAGTGTTGTGTCCTTAAGTTCAAGACCGAGTTCTTCAGAGATCAGCTGTCCGCCTGTCAGAACTGCGATATCCTTTAACATTTCTTTTCTTCTGTCGCCATAGCCCGGAGCCTTAACAGCTACTACGTTAAATGTGCCGCGGAGTTTGTTTACAATAAGTGTTGTAAGAGCTTCGCCTTCGATATCCTCAGCAATGATGAGGAGCTTCTGGCCTGTTTTTACTACTTCTTCAAGAAGCGGCAGGATCTCCTGAATTGAAGAGATCTTCTTATCTGTGATCAGGATGTGTGCGTCATCAAGGTTTGCTTCCATCTTCTCTAAATCAGTGCAGAGATATGCTGAAATATATCCGCGGTCGAACTGCATACCTTCTACCATATCGAGTTCTGTCTGCATTGTCTTGGACTCTTCGATAGTGATAACGCCCTCGTTTGTAACCTTTTCCATAGCGTCAGCTACCATCTCGCCTACGCTGTCATCGCCGGCTGAAATAGCTGCAACTCGTGCGATCTGGTCTTTGCTCTGAACCTTGCTGCTCATCTTAATGAGTGCGTCAACTGCGATGTCGCATGCTGCGCTCATACCTTTACGAAGGATGATCGGGTTTGCGCCTGCTGCCAGGTTCTTGCCGCCTTCGTCGATCATTGCCTGTGCCAGTACTGTAGCTGTGGTTGTGCCGTCACCAGCAACGTCATTGGTCTTGGTAGCAACTTCACGAACGAGCTGTGCGCCCATGTTCTCAAATGCGTCATCAAGTTCGAT
>JAFRYA010000040.1 GCA_017441295.1 Lachnospiraceae bacterium | reverse complement strand
GATATAGTCAGCCTGTGAGCTGGAATACCACGCGATCGCATAGTCGTTGAGCATCTTTATCTTTTCATCAAATTTCATAATGAAATCCCCCTGTCATAAGATTGATTCGTTATTGTGCAATCGATTATTGTGCACAACCACAATAATAATTTTACACTGACAGGAACGATTATCAATTCAGAATAATGGTTTGTCGTTACATTATGTAACAATCAAGCGAAATTCTATCATTCTTTGATCAGGTACTCCCACAGTGGCTCAGGGACAGACTTTTCAAGCACCTCAGCAATTTCCTCTTTCTTGGCATCGATTTTCCCAAGAATCCATTCGCAATTAAGGCATGCCGTCCCAAGGCAAAACATATAGATATACATATCAGTCTTTTTATCCAACTGCGCAGCCCCTGTCAGTTTTTTAACATAAGCAGTCAATGCATTATAATGGGCTTCTGACATATATCGAATGAAAGATTCATGACCGCTGGTGTGGCGAAGCAGGTTCGCTAGATACTCTTTCTGTTCCTGATAATACAATAATCCGTCTCTGAGGGTCTGCTGCCATTTGTAGCCGTTTTGGCCGACCTGCTCCATCAGCCGGGCTGTCTGCCTTGCATAGTCCCAGGCAATCAGATCATACTTGTCCTTGAACTGCCGGTAAAAGGTCACAGTGGAATACCCGCAGTTATCTGTAATATCCTTTACCGTGATTTTGTCGATATTCTTCCCTCTGGCCAGCTCCTGAAAGGATTCCGCCAGGATCTCTTTCGCATTTTTTCGCTTCATGCTGTCACTTCCGCTCTTATATCCACCAGTCCAATCAGCCTGTATACGCATCTTTGACTGTATTCCTGTAATTTTTCTCAATCACAAATCCCGATTTGCTACTGTATCCGATTAATTTCATTTTGAAGGTTTGCCAGAAATTTTCCGGCATGAGCACCGTCCATCTGAGTATGGTGAAACTGAAATGAAACAGGCAGGTAGTATCTGAAGTACTTCCTTCTGTATTTACCCCAAATGATAAAGGGGTTATTGAAGATTCCACTGTTCATACCAACAGCGCCGTCGATTTCAGTATCAATAATAGCCGATGTTCCGATGACCATGCTCTCCTCAGACAGATCCCTATCAGAACAGCTTTCTGCAACCTGTCTGGTATATTTTAAGTACTCCGTATTAAAATTGTTCAGCAGATCTATTTGGCTTATATCACAGGAACTGATTTCACCGTCTTTGTTTTTTACAATCGTATTAACAGCAAGCGTGTCATACTGAATCAACTTGTCTCCCACAGGGAGAATATAAAATTCTTTGATGGATGCTGCTGCCCTGCCAATACAAAAGTCAAGAAGCATATTGAACTTCATCTGCTTCTTTTTACTGATCCGAACCAAATTGGTGACATCCAGCGTTTTGAAAAATGTCACCATCGGATTCGGTGCTTTCATCCATAATTCATATGCCGCAGCTCTTGTAGTAACCTGCGGATCAATTTCTTTTGCCATAAACCTTAAGCCCTTTTTACTTCTTTTTCTTCTTCGGAGCAGGCAGTTCATCGTACATCGCTTCCAACAGCTCACGCAGGAACTCCCTGTTCTCCACATCGTCTACCAGCAGCATTTCCTTTGCACCTTCATACGGCAGCTCCAGATCCGCATCCGGCATCATCGCTTTAGCTGCCTTCACAGGCTTCACCAGAAAACGGTCATCGTATATGCCGCCAACCACCTTGCCGCGGTAGTAGATGATGTATTCTCCCATCATGGCGCGATAGGATATATCGTCCAGCCCTGATAGCTGATCCAATATGTATTCCAGATAATCTTTACTTGATGCCATACTATTCTCTCCTACATTGATGTCGCCGCCTTGATCGCACCCCGACAGTGGATTCTAACGACACGGTTTCTGTCGTTTTCTGCTATTTGCCGCAACTGTTCCAAATATGGTCTT
>JAFRYA010000039.1 GCA_017441295.1 Lachnospiraceae bacterium | reverse complement strand
CAGCTTTTTGTTTTCCCGGATGCCCTGATTGATGTAGTGCGCCTGCACCAGGGAGACCATCAGGTGACTGTGGGCCATGATGCCCGCGTGCGCCACCAGCGTCCAGGCGTGCTGCCCCTGGCCGGCGTCGCCGAAGCCCCTACAGCCCATACAGATCCGTGAAACGGTCAGGTCGGATTTGCCCAGCTTTGTGTATTTCATGGCTTAAGCCTCCTTTCCGTTCAGCAGCTTTTTCAGACACGTGTAAGTCAGATCATAAGCCGACTGATACACATAAGAAATGCCGGCCTGTTCCATGGCAGTCTTCTGCTTCTCGGTCACGCTGGTATAGGGGTAAATGCCGTAAATAAAGGGAAAGAAAGCGTACAGGAATTGCTGCCTTGCGTCCTCGTCCATCTCAGGCACATACTTTTCCACCATGCGGCTCACGGCATTCAGGGACGCTCCATAGGCCACCTTGAACTCCGCCAGCCGCTCCGGGCGGGAATTGGCCTCCATGTCGTACAGGTTCATGGACAGCAGGCGAAGCAACCGCGGCCGGTCCGTGAGCGTGCGGGCAATGGTCTGAGCCAGCTCGTCACGCGTCATGGCGGCCCGCTCGGACATCACCGCGTCCATAGCCTCTACCCACTGCTCATACTCCTTCTGCAGCAGCGCCAGGAAGATCTCTTCCTTGGTCTCAAAGTAGTTGTAGATCGATGTGCGCGTAAAGCTGGTGGCAGCGCCGATCTCCTTGATCGTGATCTCCCTGAAGCTCATGGTCTCATTCAGCTCAGCACAGGCAGCAATTATTTCCTCTTTGCGTGCTGCTGTTAACTCCGGTGAACCTCTGGACATTGGACACCCCTCCTGAAAGTTAAACTGACGCCGTGTCTTCATTGAAATCATATCGCAATGCTGACACAATGTCAATATAGTTTGCTTTAAATTTCCCTCAGATGTCATTGCTGTTCCGAAAATGAAGGCAAGCGCCTGAAAACTCCTATTTCAAGCCAGTTTCCGGCAGTTTTGGTCATCCTGAGAGCTGGCAAACATATCCAGATAATAACAGCCTTCTCATCTGCCGCCTTGAATGGAGATTCGTCATCGCCTGCCTGAAATACGGCAGGCAGAAAATGGCTCGCTGCCAACAACAAAGGCGACAGTCGTTAGCAGAATCGTCAGATGGCGCGGAAATCCAGCCAGTCAGTAAAGAAGAAAGATGCCGAAAAGTGCTTCTTTCAAGCCATTTTCCGGCATCTGTAATCATATGCTCAGTCTGATGGATCTACCGCTTAAGAGGCAAAAGTCAAAGACATCATAGCAGCAGTATAAGCATCTAACCAAGGTTTATACACATATGTCCGGTATGGCATATGGAAAAAGGCCATAGTTGGATGGTTTTTGATGCCGTCGCATGGTTTTATGGGGTGCAATTTACATCTTGAAACACTTCCAAGCTCGAGAACATGAATCCGATAATGTGAAGGAGGAATTTCTACAATCTCATAACGATCACCCTCTCATTGACCGTACACATATTTGGAGAGGAGCACCTTCTTTCCTGTCTGTGCCAGACCAATATCCAGGTTGGAACAGGTCGTCGTTTTGCCTACGCCGCCCTTCTGATTTGCGATTGCAACGAT
>JAFRYA010000038.1 GCA_017441295.1 Lachnospiraceae bacterium | reverse complement strand
ACCCTCGGCGTCAGGAATATGCCGTTGAACGGGCGGAATCAAAGGGTACTGCTGTTATCTGAATCTCTTAACAGGTTCGGTTCCCGTTAATCGGCCGGATAGGTCTCTGTAATCCACGTGCGCCAGTTTTTGTACGCAATATTAAACTTCATACCAAACGCTTCGTCAAAGGTCTTCTGCCCAAAGCAAAACAGACTGAGCTGTTCAAAGCCATATGCTTCATCCAACCATGCAAGGAAAGATGCCGCCATAAACGCTGACAGCAGAGTATCTCCCGGTTCATTATCTCTTATACGGGTAAAATCGGGTTCTTCAGTGACCGGCAAGCTTTCACAGTAACTGCCCCAATGTGTAAGACCTTTTTCAAAGCAGACACGCGAGCAGGCATCATAGAACGTGCGATAATCCGCGGCAGTAACATTTGAGGGATCAATGCCTCCGGCTATGCACTGCGAATAGTACGGAAGTTCCGGAACAACAGGCCACTCATAAATTACTTCGGTATAAGGATTAATACAAGTGCCGACATACCAAGCATAGCCTAAATGCTCCCAGCCGACGGAGTCGCAATCCATAAGGGCGAGCAGGTACAGGAACTCCCTGTGCGCCCCGGTTTCGTTGTACTTAAGCGTTATTTGCTCCTCATCCGTCTGATACCCGAACGAATTGTCAATCTTAACCGTAACCGGAAGCTCTGCGAGGGCGGAAGGGTACGCAGCACCGGCGTTTTCGCGCAGATACTGCTTAATAAAAAAGATGCTTTTCTTCGTTCTGTCAATAAGACCGGGCAGTTCTGTCTGTACGTCAAAGTCCCATTTGCGCATCATAACAAGATATGCGCTGAACCGGAATCCGTCGTCCTGAACCTCCAACACCCGCGCATCTTTGATTTCATCCGGTAACGAAAGTTCCGAATAGTCCTTTATTCCCTTAACGTAAACCGTCTGGGTTTTGGCGTCATAATTGATGGAAGGTTTTTCACCGCATCCGGTCAAAGCGCACAACATTATACAGACAATCAGTATTATTGCAGTCGTTCGTTTCATCACTACTCTCCTTTTACGAGTTGACTATCTATGTCACGCTCTTATCATCAATACCACCGTTTCAATATGTTCAGTATGGGGGAACATGTCCACAGGCTGAATTTTAACAACTCTATAATTCCTGCTCACAAAGTATTTCAGGTCTCTTGCCAACGTGTCCGGGCCACAGGATATATATACGATTCTGTCTGGTTTCATCTTGATGACTGAACTCATAAACTGCTCAGTCGAACCGCTCCTCGGCGGATCCATGAAAACCACATCCGCTGATTCTTTATTTTCAGCCATCTGCAGCATGAATTCTCCCGCATCCCCTTGATAAAATGAAACATTATCCGCGTTATTCTCTTTAGCATTTATTATCGCGTCATGAACTGCGTTTTTGTTTAGCTCCACGCCAATGACTTTTCCGGCATATTGTGATGCCACCAGACCAATGGTTCCAATTCCTGAATAAGCGTCAATTACAGTATCATTATCTTTCAGCTGGGCATATTCCATTGCTTTACGATACAGCATTTCGGTCTGTACCGGATTTACCTGAAAGAATGAATCAGGCGATATTCTGAACTTCATTCCGCATAATGTGTCAGTGATGTATCCTTTGCCGTAGAGGTTTATATTTTTACTTCCCAGCACCATGCTGGTCTTTTTGTCATTTATATTCTGGACAATAGTTGTTATTTCCGGGTGTGCAGCCTTAAGAGCTTTAACAAAGTTATTCTTTGATGGGAAAACCGGTGAAGCACAAACCAGCACAACCATAATCTCGCCGCTCTTAAAACCTCTTCTGACCAGTACGTGTCTTAAGAATCCCCAGCCGGTATCTTCGTTATAGATCTTTAATTTGAATGATTGAGCCAGAGTGCAGATTGTTTTGATAATCTGCTGGCATTTCAGGTCTTCTATGCCGCACTCATCTATATTCACTACATTGTGGGTGCCCTCTTCGTAGCTGCCGGAAATAACCCTGCCGCCCTTGATCATCTTCAAGACATGATGGACTTTATTCCTGTAATGATACGGATTCTGCATGCCGATAATAGGCTCCGGTTTCGCGAATGCCTCCAGGAGCTTTTCCATTTTCTTTTGTTTACTTTTCAGCTGCTCGTCCATTGGTGTACCGTAATATTGGCAGCCACCACATTTGGATAAGACTTTACACTTTTTTTCTGGCATTCTTTCTATTATTTGTAATCTTTCTTGGCGGTATCAGGCATTTCTTCCGGTCAAATCCGATCAGGTCTTCTCTGCCTTCCTTCAGCAATGCTTCTTTTACGAGGTTATAGTTTTCCGGATTTCTGTACTGGATCAACGCCCTCTGCATCGCCTTTTCATGATAGGTATCCGGGATATATACAGATTTCATGTTTCGTGGATCTACACCAGTGTAATACATTACCGTTGAAATCGTAGATGGAGTCGGATAGAAATCCTGCACCTGTTCCGGCATATATCCCATGTCACGCACGCTCTCTGCCAAGGCAATTGCGTCCTTAAGCGTCGATCCGGGATGTGATGAAATAAGATATGGGACAATATATTGTTTCTTTTCCAGCTGTTTATTTATCTGATCAAACCTGTTGCAGAAATCCTTATAAACGCTGTTTCTTGGCTTGCCCATCAGATCTAATACTCCGTCGCGGACGTGTTCCGGAGCCACTCTGAGCTGGCCGCTGATATGATATTTGCACAGTTCTTTAAGAAAAGCGTTATCCTTATCCTGAAGCATATAATCGAACCTGACACCGGAACGTATGAACACCTTTTTAACACCCTTTATCGCCCTGAGTTTTCTGAGCAGGCTGATATAGTCTTTGTGATCTACAACCAGATTCTTACATGGCTTTGGAAAAAGGCATTGTCTGTCGGCGCAGGCTCCATGTGTCAGCTGTTTATCACATGCCGGCCTTCTGAAATCAGCTGTAGGGCCGCCTACATCATGGATATATCCCTTAAAATCCGGGTCCTTCGTCATCTGTTCAGCCTCGCGGATTATTGATTCATGACTCCTGGCCTGAACAATCCTGCCCTGATGGAAAGTCAGCGCACAGAAGCTGCATCCGCCGAAGCAACCTCTGTTGCTTGTAAGTGAAAACTTAATCTCTTTGATGGCTGGAACTCCACCATCTTTTTCATATGACGGATGATAATTATTCATGTAAGGCAGTTCATAAATATCGTCCATCTCCTGCATCGTCAGCGGCCTCTGTGGCGGATTCTGCACAATATATCTGTGTTCACCGTACTTCTCTATCAGTGGTTTACCGTTAGCAAAGTCAGCGTTTTTGTATTGTATATTAAAGCTTTTGGCATACAAAAGCTTATCTTTCAGCATTGAATCATAATCCGGCAGAATTATGCCGTCTGTGACGTTCTCCGGATCTCTGGTTTTATAAACTGTACCAGGAATAAATGTGATATCAGAAATATCCAGCCCGCTGTCCAAGGCCTCAGCGATCTGAACTATTGACAGTTCACCCATACCATACGAAATAATATCAGCACCTGAATCCAGCAGAATAGATCTCTTAAGTTTGTCTGACCAATAATCATAATGTGCCAGGCGCCTGAGGCTTGCTTCAACTCCGCCAATGATAACTGGCACGTCTTTGTATGCCCTGTTAATCAGATTACAGTAAACGATAGTCGCATAATCGGGACGCCTGCCGCTCTTTCCGCCAGGAGAATAAGAGTCTTCTGACCGTTTTTTCTTATTAACCGTATACTGATTCACCATTGAATCCATGTTGCCTGCGCTCACTAAAAATCCCAGTCTGGGCTTTCCAAACAGCTTGATGCTTGCCGGATCGTGCCAATCAGGCTGGGAAATAATAGCCACCTTAAAGCCATGGGATTCAAGTACTCTGCTGATAATTGCCGGACCAAAAGAAGAATGGTCCACATAGGCATCTCCTATCACATAGACAAAATCAGCCTGGGCCCATCCTCTTTTGTTCATATCTTCCATTGATATTGGGAGAAAATCTTTCATCAGCAGCCTAAAACCTTCGGTGTGATACATATAAGTTCTTCAGGAACACCTATGCCGTTCTCATCATTTTCTGCCGAATATACGGCGCAGTTTCCGATATATTTTGACCAATAAGAACCATTAGAATCCGGAGTCAGATATTCCAAAGCGCCTTTCATGGCAATAGCATGTGTAGAAATCAGGATATTCCCCTTCAGGCCTTTAATTTCCTCCAGAAACTCTCCAAGCCTGTCTACAACAGCCGGAAGCTGTTCCATGGTATCCGGAGCTGGATTATTGACAAAATCACTGAAAAAGAATTTGATCTCCGGAGGCATATTGCTCAGCTCCAGGCCTTCGTATTTGCCATAATCCATTTCAATAAGGCGCTCGTCCACAACAGGCTCATTCTCAGGAGAAATCAGCTTGGCAGTCTGAACAGCCCTGATCAGAGGGCTGCTAAAAACATAGTCAAATTTAATCCCCTGATCAGCCAGTAGTTTGGCAGTATCCTCTGCCTGCTTAACACCGGTTTCATTGAGAGGATGGTCACTCCTTCCCTGAAGGGCTTTGACATTATTCATTTCAGTCTGGCCATGCCTGATAATATAGATCATCGCTTATCCTCCACATCTATGATTTCACCGACAAACATCCAGTGTGGGTTCCAATTTTTGTAAATACCATTATTGATCTCATCAGCCAGGCCCTCTCTTTCAAAAGGTGCCTGATAAAGTTTTTTGCATAAAAACGTCAGCTCAGCCTGCACATATGTAACTCCCTGGCCAAACTGATCAGGCATCAGCTTGCTGACCTTTACTTTATTGCCATCCCTGCCTGAATGTGATCCCAGATATTCAAGGGCGCTCCTGTATTTTTCAGGGAAAAAGCTGACTGAGAAATACTCGTTTTTCTTGAGATATTCCCATGTATAACGGTCAGGATTTACATAGACAGTAACTATTTCCCTGCCTTTTCCGGGTGCTCCCCAGATGGTGCCAAGGCTGCCCCAGCCAATAGTGCAAGTATTGAAGTCTTCAATGTTTCCGGCTGTAACTAAAGCCCACTGGTTCTTGAACATATTAAAAACTTTATATTCGTTTTGTTTAATGTCCTGCATTTTAATATCCTTTCAATACATTATGATGCGCACCAACCGCCATCTACAGCAAGTTCTGCGCCGCTGATATAAGTTGCTTCATCACTGGCAAGGAACAGAGCTGCTCTGGCAATTTCAATAGGCTCACCAGGTTCCGGAGATGTGGCAAGAACCGGCTGGAGCTTACCATAAGCTTCCATATTTGGCATTCCCATAGAATTGGCAATTTCTGTCTTGAATCCGCCCGCGATTATACAGTTGGACCTTATTCCTTCAGCTTTGTACATATAGGCTGTATTTCTTGAAAGAGCTACAACAGCAGACTTGCTTGCACAGTAAACAACACCTGCACATGTCTTGTATGCGCCTTCAGATGCAATACTTACAATTGATCCAGGAGTCCCCTGGGCCTTGAAAGTATTAACAGCTTTTCTTGTTGCATAAAATGGTCCATAAACATTTACGTTGAAAACATTCATAAGTTTATCGTCCGAAAAGTCTCCGACAGCTGCCATATCATCCATAACACCTGCATTATTAACCAGAATATCCAGCTGGCCGAACTGTTCTACAGCGAAGTCGATCATTGCTTCATTAACATCTTTACTGGAAATATCTCCAGGAAAAACTGCAACTTTGCCTTCTTCGCCTTTCAGGGATTCAGCCAATTCCTCAAGTCTTTCTTTTCTTCTGGCAACAGCAACAACATTTGCGCCTTCTTTAACATAAAGTGTAACAATTTCTTTTCCCATACCGCTAGATGCACCTGTAACAACAGCGGTTTTGCCTGTTAATCTACCCATAATAACCTCCTTGCTTAAATATAGTTATCCTTGCGAGAATTCTTTCTAACAAGTATAAATGATGCAATGAACATGGCCGCGATAAAAATAATAAAGAACCAATCACTGGCATTTGAGCTGGCTATGAAATCATAGGTGCCATGAAGCAGTGCTGGCAGAATGATTGCCAGAATCTGGCATGTCCTTTTGCCGCCTTTATTGCCCAGCGCAGCGTTCTTTCTGGCAATGCCATAGAATATGCCCATGAATATTCCGAAGCATGCATGACCCGGAATTGCGGTGACTGCTCGTACAAGAGCTGTGGTAAATCCATAATGAAGGACGTAGCTGATATTTTCCCAGATAGCGAATCCTAATGAGACGAAAACAGAATAAATAACGCCGTCATACTGGCAGTCAAATTCCTTGGATCTCCAGGAGCCCAGATAAAGCATCAGGTACTTGGCGCACTCTTCAGAGCCTGCAACAACAATAAAGTACAGAATAATATTATATAACGTCGGACTGTTTTCAAACAGCACCAAAGGCAGGCTGAATATCTTTTCTGAAACCAATGCGATCAATGCGGCTATTACACCGAATACAAGCAGTTTCAGCAGCATTCTGGGGCTTTCTTTCTCCAGTCGGTCAGATTTATAAACAACGATCAGCAATATTACAGCCGGAATGATCGCTGCCAAAATCAAAATGACGTTATATGACATCATTAAAGGCAGAAAATAAAACATTTATTTGTTCTCCTCTTTTTTGTTAATATCCAGAATATCCGTAAATTCTGTCATCTCGAAAATGCTCATGACATCTTCATTTACGTTCACAATCTTCATTTCACCCTGCTTAACCATCTTCTTATAAGTCAGCAGAAAAACACGAAGACCGGCTGATGAAACATACTCCAGCTTATCCAGATCAATAATCAGGCCTGTTATGCCTTCCAGGGAATTAACAATTTCTGTTTCCAGTTCATCCGCTGTATTTGCATCCAGTCGTCCGTCCAAAGCTATTGTCAGCTCTGTACCATTCAAAATCTTTTCAATATTCATTGCATTACTCTCCTTATGAATTTATGTAAACTTTCAGGAAAATCCTTTGTATAATCCAAGCCTGTATCGCCCAGCTCAACCATCTTATTTGAACCATGATAATCACTGCCGGCAGTTATATATAGCCCATACTTATCAGCAAGACTCATAGCGTCTCTTATCAGCTTTACAGTGAAGCCGGAGTAAAAGCATTCCACACCTTCCAGGCCAAAATCTTTTAATTTCTTGATGCGTTTATCCAGTTCATCACCTATTATCAGCTGATCGCCGTCTCCATATGCCGGATGTGCCAGCACAGGAACTCCCCCAGCAGCCAGAATACCTTCTATAGCTGTCTCCGGACGAATATAATCGGTGCGGACACGCAGTTTATTAATGTAATCCTTGATGGCTATCTCTTTAGTAGGCGCATATCCGTATTTTACCATAAGGTTACCGATGTGAGGTTTGCCGGGATTGTCCATTCTCAACAGATTTTCAATCTCTTCTCTCGGGAATTCAAATCCGTAATCTGCTTTAATATATTCCAGCCTGAGCCGTGCTTTCTTCATCCTGTTATTATGCGTAAATTCGGTTATTTTCTTCAAAGATTCAGCATTGGTATCATAACCATAACCCAGAATGTGATACTTGCCCTCATCGTCCCTGCATGAAAATTCAACGCCACTGAAAAAGCCGGGATCATTTTCAGTCAGGAGCTTTTTGATCATAACCGAGCTTTTGATCGAATCATGGTCGGCTACAGAAAACAATGTGATGCCTGCATCCCTAACTATCCCAATAATCTGCTCCGGCGTATCAGTACCATCTGATACAGTAGTGTGCATATGGAAATCTATTCTGTTTACTTTGTTCTCATCAAATATCATAAATTCTTTTTAACAACCAGAATATTGCAGCCGTCTCTGTATTCATAGGAAATATCATCAACTGACTTCTTTGTCATAAAAATACCCAGACCGCCGATGTCACGTTCATCAGCCGGCAGCGTCAGATCCGGATCTTCTCTTTTAAGCGGATCATAAGGCATTCCACGATCAATAAATGTGAGTTTTAACTGAGAATTATTATCGTTTATATCTGCGCGGATTATTGCATTGCCGATACCCGGCGCATAAGCATAATGAGCTATATTAATAAATATTTCTTCAACTGCCAGGTCAACCTGCATCTGAGTGCGCGGCGAACACCCAACTGCTTCCAGTTTCTTATCAACGAAATCCAGAACAGTATTCAGGTTCTCTGCCTTTGCTTCGATTTCTAATTCATTGTTATTAATCTCATCAGCAGGCTCATCAAAAATCAGAGTGTCTGTAACCTCAAGCAGTTCCAGAAGACGTTCTTTCCAAAGGGCTATTTCTTTCTGAGTTTTCTCCAATGTCAGATCACCTTTTCTAAGTGTTCTGCGGATGAGACGGGAATATCCGACTATGCGGGCTTTATTTTCAACATCACGGATGATTTTTTCATCTGTGGTTTTCAAATATAAAGCCAGGAATTTTTTCCAGAAAGTAGTGGCTGTATCATAGTTATATCCCTGGAAATCTATTATGACATCATGGTCATATTCCGAGAATCCCTGAAGCGCATTATATATAGGTCCAAGTTCAAATACAGGGTGTCCTACAGCCAGAGTGTCCATATCTATCAACAATACCTCATCATTCTGGAAAACGAGGTTTTTCGTATGATAATCTCCATGGATCATGTGATTGTCTCTTGGTACTTCTTCGAACAATCTGATCAGCTTTTCTCCGGCCTGTGCAGGCAGCTCTTCACTGGTCCTCTGCGCCCATTTTAAGGCCGTTTCTTTCATATCGGGAAGCTTGCCTTCCGGAACCACGGTGCTGTGGATGATCTTAAGCATCTTGACAAATTCCTGAACGCACCAATCCAGCTTATCAGGCTCGTTGACCATTATCTTGGCGAATGACTGTGCATTTAAGAATTCAAATACCGAACCATAGCTTTCACCGACGCGTACAACATCATATGAAATTGCAGTCGGAATACCGAGGATCAGCGCCAGCTTGGCTACTTCTCGTTCATGCTGGATGTCCTCCAGAGCATCTGCATTGTTATATACTTTAACGACATTATCTTTATCGATCCTGTAAATAGTACCATTGGCACCTCTTCCAACTTCTTCGCAGCCTTCGATCGATACTACTTTGTATGCTTTTTCAATGTGCATCATTTCAGTAAAGCCGGTCATTTCAAATGTTTCGTAAACGTCCGAATTCACATTAATAATGCTTAAATCGGTGTAGGTTTTTTTAATCCTAAGTATGACACGCAGGCCTGCGCTGGAAATATAATTCAGCTCAGCCGCATCCAGGATGACTGGTTCTTTTCCGTTATCTTTAAGCTGCTCCAGGAGTTCTTCTTCTATCTTAGGCGCATTTCCTGAATCAATTCTGCCTTTAAGTTCAATGTTCATTGTCCTGATCATCCTTTCCTTTGTATTCCAGACAAAGCATTGTTATATCATCAAACTGCTCTGCTTTACCTACAAAATCATCAATAGACTTGTAAATATTATTTATAATGCCTTCAGGGGATGCTGATGAGTCTTTGTTTAAAATATCGATCATCCTGTCAGTACCCAGCAGTTCTTTATTGCTGTTTGTAGCTTCAGGTATACCGTCTGTATAAACAAACAGCTTATCTCCCGGAGCCAGCGTTATTTCGTATTCAGTATATTTCATTCCAGGCATGCCGCCTAATACAAATCCGTGTTTATCCTTGAGCAGACTGAATTCACCGCCATGCTGGATTGCAGGATACTCGTGTCCGGCATTGGCAGCAACTATTCTGCCGGTTTTGGTATCGAGGATACCCAGCCATAATGTAACAAACATATCTACTCTGTTATGCTTGCACAGGTCTTCGTTTACATGCGCAAGGATTTCAGCAGGTCTGCCCATGCTCTGCGCTGCCTGATTAGTCAAAATATTAGTAACCATCATGAACAGCGCTCCCGGAATTCCCTTTCCTGATACGTCGCCAATAACAACCGCCAAATGATCATCATCAATCCAATAGAAATTATAGAAATCGCCTCCGACTTCCTTAGCCGGGGTCATCGAAGCGTAAATATCAAATTCTTTCCTGTCCAGGAACGGCGGGAAGGTGTTGGGAACTGAGGTGCTCTGGATTCTGCTTGCCAAAGCCATTTCAGTGCCTATTCTTTCATTCTCGGCAGTTACAGCAGTCAGATTATCGATATAGCTGACCATGTCATGTTCCATTGTGTCAATGGAGCCTGCCAGATTGGATATTTCTTCAATCCGGCTGACAGAACCCAGAGGCTCTCCTATGGTATTCTCCTTTGAAAAACGTGTAGCCTCTTTGGTAATTTTTCTAACAGGATTAACAAACTGTTTTCTTATGAACAGAGCTATAAATATTGATGCCAGTGCAGCCAGGATTATTGTAGCTGCAGCAATTACGATCAGGTATGGTCTGGCAGCGTTAAACAACTCGCTGAAAGGTCTCTGCATGCACAAAATAGCAGAAACATTGCCGTCAGAACCTATTATCGGAACCAAAGTTGTAATATGGGAATGCTGGCCGTCAGTTGTTTTAATGCGGTAAACAGTCTCATAAGGGACCTGCTGCTCATATACGGCCTGATACTTTCTCCTGTATTCATCATTTGTCGTGTCACGCTCGTGCCCCAGCTCCCATTCAGTATATTCTGAATTATCTACAGCATTGTTGATAGGATTAAACACAGAAACGAACCGGCCGTAATCACTCCGGTCAACCAAAATAACGTATACCATGGTTACGTTCATCTTCAGGCAGAATCCCTGAAGCAGTTCTCTGGTCTGCTGATATTCTTCCTGTTCCCTGCCTTCCAGATAATCATCCAGATGGTCGCCATTAACCAATGAAGCAGCCGTATCAGCCATATGATATGTGGTTGTGGAATACTCTCTCTTGAATGTGTCAGTGAATATGAAATATCCAAGCGTACTGACTAAAATGCCGAAAATAAGCAGCACAATAATGATCGAACCTATAATATTGAACGCCATGCTTGAGCGTAGTTTTTGGATCAGTTTCATACTATAAATCTGCTCTGTTGTTGGATTTAATATATTTCGAAATTATATTATATATAATAATCTAAAAAAAGTAAAAATAATAATGAACAGCACATCTAATGCTGTTCATTGATCAGTTCCAGGCAGCGGTTAAGCGGCCATTCACCATTTATGCAAATAACGTCCGGATATGAGCCTTCAGCGGCGTTCATCCCTCCATCAGGATTTTCTCCTGCCATACAAGAAAAACGCACTAAAAGGCCGGAATAAGGCAGTATAACAAGTATCGGCGTGGACCCGAGACCATCACCTGACGTAGAGGAGCCTACAATAGTCGCCCATCCTGTTGACTTGCAGAAACAAACAAATTTATCAGCTGATGAATATACCTTTTCACTAGTCAGAACCCACTTTTTGATATCTT
>JAFRYA010000037.1 GCA_017441295.1 Lachnospiraceae bacterium | reverse complement strand
CACCCACTCAGGATGCTTGTCCAGATTCTCCAGGAAAGCATCAGCGTCATAAATGTAATCAGCAGCAGTAACCTGTACTTCGTCGCACAGATCCAGAAGCTGGGAAAAGACGCTCTCGCCGCCTACTATATAAATATCCTGTCCGCTTTCCAGAGCATTCTTCATGGCCTGTTCAATACTGTCAGCCACAAAAACGCCCTTAGGACAATAGCCTTCCGATCTGGACAAAACTATCGTGTTCCTGTCAGGCAGCACCTTGCCCTGGAACATCGTCTCGAAAGTCTTTCTGCCCATTAATAAGGTCTTGCCTCTGGAAACGTCACGGATATATTTCAGGTCATCAGGAACGTCGAGAATTTTCTTTCCGCCCTTTCCGATTCCCCAATTTTTATCCGCGGTAACGATCATCGTAATCATAATGTCGCCTTTCTTAAAAAATACGTACACAAACAAGGGGCATAGATACCCATAATTACGGAAATTTTAGCAAATTTGGTATGATTAGTCAATGACAAGCAAGGCTAAAACCACAATATATAGTAAAGTATTTAACTGATGTAATACAAAGAATTGTGTTTTCAAATATTAGCGCCAGAAAACATGCGTATGAAGCAGACTGACAGTTCTCGTACAAAATTTATTTGCTATTATTATGATATTATATTATTATAAGAAGTTGTAACATACAATAATCCGAATTATATTAAAGGAGATTAATTATGAGAGCAAAAAGATTTTTTGGCATTCTTATTGCACTTGTATTGCTGCTGAGCTTTATTCCATTTGGACAAACAGCTTTTGCAGAGGATGAAGAGAGCAGTTTTGATGTCAATGGCTCTAAGACGGCAGACCCGACAGAATTAGATAGTGATCACCTTGAAACAACGGTTACACTGTCGCTGCCATCTGCTGAGTATCAAAACGAGATAGACATTGTTTTCGTAACAGACAGTTCCAGTTCAACAGAGCTGGGATCACAGTTCATTGAGTCTTCTACCCAGCTGTTCGAGAGCATCATTGAAAACAACCCTGCGGTTACCCTTAAGATCGGCGTTGTCCTGTTTACCGGCAGTGCCAATGACGCGATCGCATATGTTTCAGACGGAGATTACAAAGAGCTTACTGTTTATAACGAAGATACTAAAGACTTGTTTAATGAAGCATTTACTATCTCCGAAACATTAACCAAGAAAGAATTCAGGGACGCCTTCGGCAGAGGCTCCGGACCTCATTCAGGCCTTGACATGGCAAATATGTGGCTGGAAGCAGATAAAGATGTTGATAATGACCACAAGTATGTAGTTCTTTTCACTGACGGCAAAGGCTACATCTGGGCTGATGCTAACCATAAAGCTACTACAATTTATGCACAGTACTATACCAGTAATAAGTATACTTTGGCCAGCAGCGGCAAGCCTGCTTTAAGCCAGGTCATGGGCTACAATAAAATGTCTTATTCCGTAGATGTATTGGACAAGAACGGCAAGAGCAACATTTACTGGTTCCCAACTTATTTAGATCTGTTCAACTCCAAAGATCCAGAACTTACAGGAGTAACAAAGTGGGATCAGCCATGTCTGTATGCTTATGGAGAAACATGGGAAGTCGGCATGCCTGACGGAGAAATTGTAAAACATGAAGTAACTAACGGAGCTGAGCTCTTTGGAGCAGGTTCTTCAACATACGGCCTTCATGCTGATTATCAGTACTGGTATGAGTTCATCCCTAATGAAACATGGACCGGAATCACATATCAGGAAGCAAATCCTTTTGAAGTAACTGTAGACGAAAACGGAAAATATACATTTGACACTGAAAATGTCAACCCGGATTATTATCAGTACCATGTTGACTGCCTCCAGAAAGGTCTGTACAAGGCTGGTCATCTCTGGGATGAGATGGTCAAGAAATATAAAGGCGCAGTTATAACATATGACAGCAGCACCGGCGGTGGTCTGGAGCTGGTAGAGCCTTTCAAAGAATGGCTTAGAGCCAACAGCTTATTCAGCGCCAACAAGAGTGATGCAACTCAGGTTGAGGAACTTTTCAAAGACATTGATAATTCTATCCGCTATATGGTTTCCAAGGGTGTTGTGACTGACCAGATCACTGACAGCTTCACTTTGAAGAATTCGGACAATGCTGACGGATTCCGCATGACACTCGGCGGTGAAGCACTTAATGTTACCTTTGCTGACGGCAAGTGGAACTTCGGCGAAGCTGACGCGGAAGGTGTTTATCCATATGTTGTTGAATATGATTTAGAAACCAAGACAATTACCTGGACACTGAATGTTCCTGTTGAAAACACCAATCCTGTAACTCTTTCATATGATCTGATCATTGATGAGGAATCAGAGAGTGGTTTCTATGACACAAACGTATCCGCTGTTCTTGATTATGTATCAACAGACGGAAAGCGTGACGGCACATACACATTCGAAATTCCAAAGGTATCATATGTCAGACTTATCGATATCGATGTTGAAAAGCAGTGGGATGACGCTGATGATCAGGATGGAAAGCGTCCTGAAAGCATTACCGTAAATCTCATGGATGGCGAAACCGTAGTTCAGTCCGCAAAAATCACTTCAGAAAGCGATTGGACATATACATTTACCAAGGTTCCTGAGTGCAAGATTGAGGATAGCGAAATGCAGTTCATCGCCTACACCGTCGAGGAAGAAGATGTAGATGGATATGTACCCGAGACATCCGGAACCAAAGAAGATGGTTTCGTTATTAAAAACACTCACGAGCCTGAATTAATTGAAATAACAATCGAGAAGGTTTGGGACGATAACGATGATGAAAAGGCTCTCCGTCCTGACAGCATTGATGTAACACTGCTCGCAAATGGTGAAGAAATCGAAGCTGTCAGCATTACCGAAGCAGATGACTGGAAGTGCACATTAACTGAACTTCCAAAATATGAAGCAGGCGAAGAGATTTCCTACACTGTAGAAGAAGCTGCTGTCGATGGTTATACTACATCCATTGAGGGATTTGTAATTGTCAACTCATTAACTGAATCTAAGGAATATACCATCACATACAAACTGAATGGCGGTACATTCGGCGGCAAAACAGCCGATATCATCGAAGTATATCCGGGAGGTACAGTTATCTCAATCCACGAAGCTCCTACCAGAGAGGGTTATAAATTCATTCGCTGGGAAGGATCCAGCTATCAGCCGGGCGACAAGTATACGGTTACAGAAGATCATACATTTGTAGCCCAGTGGGAGCCTACAAAGGAAGTTCCTGATACAGGCGATAACAACTCTACTCTGCTTTGGGCTTTACTGGCCTTCGCTGCAGTATTTGGAATGACCGGAACAATCATTTCTTTCAGAAGACGCAGGTCCACTAAATAAAAGATAATCAGTTTAATAAAACAATAATCAGTATTAAATATGGTCACTGAGAAATCAGTGGCCATATTTTTATGGACATAAAAACGGCCACATCAGGCTTTCGCCCAATGTGACCGCAATTACTGTAAAGACTTAATTCTTAGAGATTAAACCGTTTCTTGTTGTACAGTTCAATTTCCTTGGAAGCAATATCATATACCTCAGGATAAACCGTATTAGGACCTCCCATTGTCAGGCCAGCAATATAACCATTAGGCTCATATTTATCCAGTTCTCTCCATATAACTTCATGTATATGCTCTTCATTCCACTCAGCATTATCAACCCAGGCGTTATTGATGCCGCCCTGGAATGCTATCTGGCCTTGATACTTTTTGATCAGCTCAGGAACGTTATTCGTATCCATAACGCCCTGCCAGATATCGATACCCATTTCTATCATTGACGGAACAAGTGTTGCTGCGTATGAATCACTGTGATGGACTACGATCTCTACTCCGTGGTCATGATAATATTTGTAAACCTGCTTATAGCCTTCGACAAGGAAATCTTCAAACATGGCAGGTGAAATGAATGTAGACTGCTGGCTGCCCCAGTCGTCATGATGGAAAAGTCCATCCGGATGAAGGTGTGAGCAGATATCTTCAGCCAGTTCCAGCTCCCATTCTGTGATAACCTTAAGAATATCATGCAGCTCGTCCGGATAATCATAAAATGCTACTAACAGATTCGATATTTCCATCAGGTTGTGGCACTGCTCAAACATTCCAGGCGCTATAAAGGCGCTGGCAAATTTGCCTGCTTTTCTGGCGGCGTCTGCCATAGCAGCTGATTTCTCCCACATTTCATCAGGAAAGCCTGAAGCCTTAGGAACTTTAAGATAGTCCTTCCAATGCTCAATATCTTTAATAACGATCAAGTCAGGAGTATGCACCGGAAATTGTCCCGGTGTTCCTTCCGGCCATTCAAATGTTACGCCCCATGAACTGACTGCTCTTCCCTTTCCATACTGCGCACGCGGGCTGGACATGGAATGAGGCAGCGTAATCAGATTCATATATTCATATTGGTTAACGAATCTGTCCGGATGGCCGTCCTTCTTTAAGGTCTCGCGAAGATTTTCTTTAATTGATAACATATTCCCCTCTCCTTTGTATGCGATTTATTACAGATTAAATCTTGCTTTATTATATTTGTCGATTTCCTCAGATGTAATGCCGTAAACCTCTTTATATGTGCTAAATGGTCCTCCTACCGTAAGGCATGGAATAAATCCATGAGGATCATATTTGTCAAGTTCCCTTTTAACCACTTCGCGGATCGTATCCCTGTTCCATTCGGGATTGTCAACCCAAGCGGAGTCAAGGCCAGCCATGAATGTAATATCGCCTCTGTACTTTTTGATAAGATCCGGTATGTTGTTTGAACTCATGGCACCCTGCCATACATTTATTCCCATCTCGATCATGTACGGGACAAGCGTTGCAGCATAAGAATCACTGTGATGAACAACCAGTTCAACACCATGGTCATGATAGTATCCATATACCTGCTTGTAAGCATCCAGTAGGAAATCTTCAAACATTGCAGGCGCAATAAATGTGGACTGCTGGCTGCCCCAGTCATCATGATGGAAAACTGCCTCAGGATGAATATGCGCGCAGATATCTTCAGCGACTTCCAGTTCCCATTCTGTAATAACCTTTATTATGTCATGGAGCTCGTCCGGGTAGTCATAAAATGCCATCAGAAGATTTGTGATCTCCATCATATGGTGACAATGCTCGAAAATACCCGGCGCTATCATAGCTGTAACATATTATCCGGCATTTCTGGCATCTTCTGCCATCTTCGCGGATATTTCCCACAGTCCATCAGGAAATCCTGATGCTTTAGGTGCTTTAAGATAATCCTGCCAATGTTCCACATCTTTGATCAGAATCTTTTCAGGAGTATGAACCGGGAACTGTCCCGGAGTGCCTTCCGGCCATTCAAATGTAACGCCCCACGCGCTGACAACTGGCCCCTGTCCGTACTGAGCTCGCGGACTCTGCATCAAAGCAGGAGTTGATACCATACCAAGATACTCATACTGGTTGACAAATCTGTCCGGATGTCCGTCTTTTTTAAGGGTTTCTTGTAAGTTTTCTTTGATTGATAACATAATCCTATCCTCTTTTATGTTTTTCTAAAAGAATCTGGCTTTGTTATAGTCGTCAATTGCTGCTGATGTTAAGCCATAAACTTCTTTAAACGTACTGAATGAACCGCCCTGTGACAGGCACGGTATGAAGCTGTTAGGAGTATATTTATCCAGTTCTCTCTTAACAACTTCTTTAATTGTTTCTTCATTCCACTCAGGATTATCAATCCAAGCGGAGTCAATGCCTGACATGATAGCGATCTGACCCTTATACTTTTCTATCAGTTCAGGAATATTATTTGAACTCATCGCTCCCTGCCAAACATTAATACCCATTTCAATCATTGACGGCACGAGCGTTGAAGCATAAGAATCGCAGTGATGAACAATAATCTCTACTCCATGATCATGATAATAACCATAGACCTGTTTATATGCATCCAGGAAGAAATCCTCGAACATTGCAGGCGAAATAAAGGTGGACTGCTGGCTGCCCCAGTCATCATGATGGAACAGTCCGTCAGGATGAAGGTTTGCGCAGATGTCTTCTGCTAATTCCAGCTCCCAGTCTGCAATAACTTTTATAATGTCATGCACTTCATCCGGATACTCATAAAATGCCATCAGGAAATTCTGGATTTCCATCAAATTATGGCACTGTTCGAAGATTCCCGGCGCAATAAACGGGCATACAAATTTCCCTTCTTCTTTAGCCTTGGCAGCCATTTTCCTTGGAACTTCCCACATTTCATCAGGGAAACCTGAAGCTTTAGGCGGTTTGAGATAATCCTGCCAGTGCTCAATGTCTTTGATAACTATTTTATCAGGGGTGTGGACAGGGAAAGCGCCAGGTGTTCCGATTGGCCACTCCTTTGTCACACCCCATGCATCGACTTTCTGCCCTTCGCCATAGCCTACACGCGGATTCATCATAGAAGTCGGGCAAAAAATCAGGCCCATATATTCGAACTGGTTGACAAATCTGTCAGGATGCCCGTCTTTCTTCAGGGTCTCCCGCAGGTTTTCCTTAATCGATAACATAAGTGTTATCCTCCTAAAACTAATTTTATATCATAATGCCCCGCATAAAAATGCGGGGCATATAGATTGTAACAATTAATTATTTGATCTTGATAAGCAGCTGGCCTGCTTTAACGGTATCGTTAACCTTAACGAGTACTTCTTCGATCTCGCCGGCCATACGTGCTGTGACAGATGTCTCCATCTTCATAGCTTCAACGATAGCCAGTACCTGGTTAACCTCAACCTTATCGCCAACCTTGACGTTGATCTTGGAAATTGCTCCAGGGATGGAAGCTCCAACGTGGCTCTTGTCGCTTGGATCTGCCATTGGAACCTGAACAACTGACTTGGACGCAGTGTTATCAACTACATCAACGTCACGGAGTGAACCATTCAGTTCGAAATGAACTGTTCTGGTACCATCATCATGCAGGTCGCCCTTGCCGAGATATTTGATAACCAGTGTCTTGCCGTCTTCGATGTTAACCTTATTGGTCTCGCCTACTGCCAGGCCGTGGAAGAATACGTGGCTGCCCAGTCTGGTGATGTAGCCGTACTCTTTACGTTTCTGATAGAAGTCCTCTACAACCTTCGGGAACATTACCCAGCTGACAAGATCTCTGTCTGTAATAAGTTCAGGATCCTGGTACTCTTCAAGATGCTTTCTAACCTTTTCGAAGTCAATCGGCTCAAGCAGATCGCCAGGTCTGCCGGTAATAGGCTTCTCACCCTTAAGAACAACTCTCTGGAGGTCTTCCGGGAATCCCCATGTAGGCTGTCCCATGAGTCCCTTGAAGTAGCTTACTACACTGTCAGGGAATGCCAGTGCTTCGCCCTTTTCAATAATGTTCTCAGGTGTCAGGTCGTTCTGTACCATGAATATTGCAAGGTCGCCGACCATCTTGGATGACGGTGTAACCTTAACGATATCACCGAGCATCTGGTTAACGGTTACGAACATCTCTCTGACTTCATCAAATCTATGGCCCAGTCCCAGGCTCTGAACCTGTGGTCTGAGGTTGGTGTACTGTCCGCCAGGAATCTCGTAACGGTAAATTTCTGTAAGAGGATACTTAAGATCTGATTCAAATGAATCATATCTGCCTCTGATGTCCTCCCAGTACTCACTTAAGAGCTCCAGCTTTCTCATATCAAAGCCTGTATCACGCTCTGAGCCTTTGAGTGCAGAACATACGGAGTTCAGTGAAGGCTGGCTGGTAAGACCTGACATTGAGGAAATAGCAAGGTCGACAATATCAACACCTGCCTCTGCTGCCATAAGGCATGCAGCAACCTGGTTGCCTGATGTGTCATGAGTATGGAAATGAATCGGGATGCCTACCTCGCTCTTAAGCGTGCTGACAAGCTTCTTGGCAGCGTACGGTTTAAGAAGACCGGACATATCCTTGATAGCCAGGAAGTGAGCGCCTCTCTTCTCCAGTTCCTTAGCCATCTTTACATAGTAATCAAGTGTATATTTATCTTTTCTTGGATCCATGATATCGCCGGTATAGCACATGGTTGCTTCAAGGATCTTGTTCTGCTTGAGAACTTCATCCATGGCTACTTCCATGTTCGGGATCCAGTTCAGTGAGTCGAATACACGGAATACGTCAATGCCGCCCTTTGCTGACTGCTCGATAAACTTACGAACTTCATTGTCAGGATAGCTTGAATATCCAAGGAGGTTGGAACCTCTGAGAAGCATCTGGAACATAATGTTCGGGATAGCTGCTCTCAGCATATCAAGACGCTCCCACGGTGACTCATATAAGAATCTGTAAGCTGTATCAAATGTAGCGCCGCCCCACATTTCCAGGGAGAAGCAGTTAGCCAGGATCTCAGCTGTAGCATCTGCGCCCTTAACCATATCCCTGGTACGTACTCTGGTAGCCAGAAGACTCTGATGTGCATCTCTGAGAGTAGTATCTGTAACAAGAAGTCTCTTCTCATTAAGAACTGCGTCCCTGACAGCTTCAGGTCCCTTGGCATCAAGGAGCTGCTTGAAGCCTGGTTTTGGCGGCTCGCCGCTGATCTTAACAAATCTCGGCGTATCGAACAGCTTGGATCCTGCCAGAGGATCGTTTACGCAGATATTGCCGATATATTTGAGCATCTTGGTAGCACGGTCCTTGCTGAGGTGCATATCGAAGAGCTCAGGTGTCTCATCAATGAACTTGGTATGGCATTTGCCAGCCAGGAATACCGGATTGGTAAGGATATTACTGATAAATCCAACGTTGGTCTTAACTCCGCGGATAGTGGTCTCACTGATGGCACGCAGAGCCTTTCTGGCTGCGCCTTCGAAGGTGCTGTCAAAGCAGGTGACCTTAACAAGAAGGCTGTCATAGTAAGGTGAAATAACTGAACCAACATATGTATTGGCGCTGTCGAGACGGACGCCGTTGCCGCCTCCTGAACGGTAAGCTGTGATCTTGCCTGTGTCTGGAGCGAAGTTGTTAGCCGGATCCTCTGTAGTGATACGGCACTGGATAGCATAACCTCTGGTGGTTACGTCTTCCTGCTTGTTGATGCCGATCAGAGGAGTTGAAAGCGGCTCGCCTGCAGCGATCAGAATCTGAGCACGAACAAGGTCGATGCCTGTTACCATTTCAGTAACAGTATGCTCAACCTGGATACGAGGATTCATCTCGATGAAGTAATGGCTGCCATCATGGTCAACTAAGAACTCAACAGTACCGGCGTTTTCATAACCTACTTCCTGAGCAATCTTAACAGCATCAGCGCAGATTGCGTCTCTGACTGACTTATCAAGTGAAAATGCAGGTGTATACTCAACTACCTTCTGATAACGTCTCTGCAGTGAGCAGTCACGTTCATAAAGGTGTACGATATTTCCATATTTATCAGCGAGGATCTGAACCTCTATATGCTTTGGCTCAACGAGGAATTTCTCAATGAAAATGTCATCGTTGCCAAATGCTTTCTTGGCCTCTGAACGAACCAGCTCGAAAGCAGGCTCAACTTCTTCCGGAGTGAAGCATGAACGCATTCCTCTTCCGCCGCCGCCTGATGCAGCTTTAAGAATGATTGGGAAGCCATACTCAATGGCCTTAGCCAGAGCTTCCTTGCCGTCTTTAAGCGGTTCGGTGCTGCCCGGAATGGTAGGAACATGGCATGCAAGCGCTGTTTCCTTAGCTGAAAGTTTGTCACCCATCTGACCGAGAACCTTGGAATTAGGACCGATGAAAATGATGCCTGCCTCTTCGCAAGCTCTGGCGAAGTCAGCATTCTCGCTTAAGAAACCATAACCCGGATGGATAGCGTCTACATTCTTTCTCTTGGCAAGAGCGATGATCTCATCAATTGCCAGATAAGCACCCAACGGGCTTAAGTTCTCTCCGATCATGTACGCTTCATCAGCTTTGATTCTGTGCTCGGAGTAGATGTCCTCCTTGGAGTAAATAGCTACAGTGTTCAGTCCCAGGTCGTAGCAGGCACGGATTACACGTGTAGCAATCTCGCCTCTGTTAGCAACCAGGACTTTTTTTATGGTTTTGTTTTCCATTTGTGCTCCTTTCGCAGACCAAATATATGGATTTGAATAATTAACAGATAACATCGCCGAAATCTATCGAGGCTCTGCCGCCCAGATCGGTCTCGACTATCAGCTCACCGTTGCATCCAATGCCCGCAGCGATGCCGCTGATACCGGCTGATTCAGCCCTGACATGGCGTCCGATAGTCAGACACCTACTCTCTATTTTTTCGAGGAAAGCGAGTTTGTCTGTCTGCCCCCTTGAATAATAGTCATTGATCCTGTCCGCCAGGTCCGCAGCAATGTCTCCTGCTTCGAATCTCTGGCCGGTCAGTTCGAAGAGGTCAGCTGCATACGGGATATCCGAAGAAATGCCGTTTGCCAGATTAATGCCGACGCCTGTAACAAGAAAAGTTTTATTCCTCTTGGGATACATCTGAACTAAAATGCCCACAATCTTCTTGTCTTTGTAATAAATATCATTAGGCCATTTGATCAATGTATCAATTGAATAAAGATCATTCAGAAAATCTGAGACTGCGATCGCTGTGAGCAAAGGGTAATGCAAAAGATCGGTTGGTGATTCGTTAATGCCTGAAACAACCGACATGTACAGTCCTCCGGGTCTGCTGATAAAGCTGCGGTCTAATCTGCCCCTTCCTGCGTTCTGACGTTTCGCTACAACCAGCCCTTCCCATTCGTTCAGGGCCAGTTTCTCGGCATATTTATTTGTGGAATCAGTTTCATCCAGTATAATAATCTGACTCTTCTCCATGTTTATATTTTAATCCCCGTAATATTAAAAAACAACTAAATTGTTTTGATATTAATGACAAATATGATAAAGTATTAACACTATATTTAGGAGACCGATCAATGAAGAAAAAGAATCTGATCATAGCAGGAGCAGTTGCCCTGGTATTAATCATATTTTCATTTGTATCAATACTGATCTTCGGACGTGAAGGCAAATACAACGTACCTACCCAGTCATTTGATTCAAATGAGCATGTATACACCGACGTTACTGTGGAAATCGAAGACCCCGTAATAGTTGAATTCACCGGATATAAGGTCACAGACAAGTCCATCACTGTCAATTTGTATTATGTCAGCCCCGGCAAAACATATTTCACAGTGCACTATAAAGATAATGGTGAGCCTCGCAGTTCCATGAACAGCGTTTATTGTCATCGTTTGAAGATCGTAAGCGTATGCGGCCGCATAGGCAATATTAACGGCAGTTTTGCAGCTATACTGTCGCTGCTTGCGTATGCCCTGTTTGTTGTTATTTCACTTGCGATAGGTCTCAGGCGCAGGATCAAAGAAAACCTGTATTCTTACAAAAATGCACTGATGCTTTCCGGACTGATTTTTTCAGCAGTTTTCTTCATTCTGCTGCTTATGGCGGTGCTCTCTACCCTTTCCGGTTCTGAGCCGCTCTCGTTCATCGCAATATTCAGCTCCATCAGTAATATACCGGGCATCTTCTCTCTTTTGCTTACATTCAGCCTGGCGATAATTTTCCTGGCTATAGCCATCAGCAATATCCAGCTGATAAGGCGGGAAGGTGCCAAAGGCAGGAACCTTATGGGCATTATAGGCGGTTTCGGAATGATCCTGCTGATGTTTATCCAGATATTTGTTACAGATTTCATCTGGTCAAATGTTATCGTGCCAAATGGACTGAACGGCAACGTGCTTTTTATAAACATTGAGTCATATGTTCCAATGTTTATCAATGCTGTAATAAGCTATTTTGAAACCATGTTTATCGGTATTGCCCTGCTGGGAATTGCCTCAGCCAGACATGTGCCGACATATAATAAAGATTTCATCATCATCCTTGGCTGCTCCATAGCTAAAGACGGTTCACTCCTTCCGCTCATCCGCGGCAGGGTTGACAGAGCCATTGAGTTCAACACCAAACAGAAACTCCTGACTGGCAAATCCGCCATTTATATACCATCCGGCGGCAAAGGAAGCGATGAGGCTATCTCAGAAGCGCAGGCCATGACCAACTATCTCATTTCAAAAGGCGTACCTGAAGAACAGATAATAATAGAGGATCAGTCAGCGAACACTTTCCAGAATCTGATGAATTCCAAACATATTATCCAGGAAATCGACCCATACTCAAATGTGGCATTTTCAACCACCAACTACCATGTACTGAGGAGCGGAATATATGCTAATAAAGTTGAGCTGAAAGCCGACGGAATGGGTGCAAAGACCAAATGGTATTTCTGGCCGAACGCATTTATCAGAGAATACATCGCGCTGATGAAACGCAGCATGAAGCCTCATATAAGGTTCTGCATTGCCGCGTTTATTGTTACAGTTTTGCTGTTCCTGTTCTCGTATTTCGGAGAGATGTTATAAAAGAAAAAGCCGCCTCATAACGAGGCGGCTCTGTTTTTATTAAGACATATCATTCAACATATTCTTCATACTCGTCCGCATCCATCAGATCCTCTTCCTCATCAGGATCCGACAGAAGCATTTCAACTATCCATGCTCCATAGGGATCTTCATTGATAAGTTCAGGAGAATCGTCCACGTCTCTGTTTATTGCGGTTATCTCGCCGCTGAGCGGACTATATACCGTCTGGCCGGTGTCTGATGTTTCAATCTCCAGCAGGACTTCACCCGCGCCTATATTGACGCCGACATTCGGAAAATCAATATATAACACATCTCCCATCTGTTCCTGACCGAAGTCTGTGATGCCTATCCTGGCTGTATCTCCTTCAATCTGAGCCCATGTATGCTCACTGCTGTACTTAACGTCATCCGGATAATACATGATCAAGTCTCCTTTTAGTATGCAGCTTTTAATTACATTACAGAATTTAAATCATATTAAGACTATTTGCAACCCTTAAATAAGAGCCAGTGCCTGCTCCAGATCAGCGATTATGTCTTCTGCGTTTTCCAGGCCGCATGAGAACCTGATAAGGTCAGGCGCAACACCTGCAGCCTTCAGCTGTTCATCGCTCATCTGCCTGTGTGTATGGCTGGCAGGATGCAAAAGACATGTGTGTGAATCAGAAACGTGTGTCTCAATAAATGCCAGTTTCAGATTGTCCATGAACTTTTCCGCATCTTCTCTGTCGCCTTTTATGCCAAAGCACAGTACTCCTGTGGTGCCGTTCGGCATATATTTCATTGCCATAGCATGTTCAGGGTCAGTTTCAAGCCCCGGATATTTAACCCATGCTATTTTCTCATGATCTCTTAAATATTTGGCCACTTTAAGCGCGTTTTCGCAGTGTTTAGGCATGCGGACATGAAGTGATTCCAGCCCCAGATTCAGGTAGAAGGCGTTCTGAGGTGACTGGACGCTGCCCAGGTCTCTCATAAGCTGGGCAACTGCTTTGGTAATATATGCCTTCCTGCCAAAACGCTCGGCGTAGATAATTCCATGATAAGATTCGTCCGGTGTGCAAAGGCCCGGATATTTATCCTTATGGGCCATCCAGTCAAAATTGCCGCTGTCCACAATAACACCTCCTATTGTGGCAGCGTGTCCATCCATATACTTAGTGGTTGAATGGACAACTATGTCCGCTCCGAACTCGAAAGGTCTGCAGTTGATCGGGGTCGCAAAGGTATTGTCTACGATAAAAGGAACGCCGTGCTCATGAGCCAGTGACGCGAACTTTTCAAAATCCAGAACATTTACATTCGGATTGGTCAGCGTCTCTCCAAATAAGCATTTGGTGTTAGGCCTGAAGAATTTAGCCAGCTCTTCTTTCGGCAGTGTCTGATCCACGAAGGTGCACTCGATGCCCATCTTCTTCATGGTGACACCGAACAGGTTGTATGTGCCTCCGTAAATAGACGATGACGCAATAAAATGATCACCGGCTTCGCAGATATTAAATATTGCGTAAAAGTTCGCTGCCTGTCCTGAACCGGTCAGTACTGCAGCCTCTCCGCCTTCCATCCGGCATATCTTCTCCGCTACAGCGTCACAGGTTGGATTCTGCAGTCTGCTGTAAAAGTATCCGCTCTCTTCCAGATCAAACAGCTTGCCCATGAACTCGCTGTTGTCATACTTGAAAGTAGTGCTCTGAATTATCGGGATCTGACGCGGTTCTCCATTCTTCGGAGTATAGCCTGCCTGAACGCATTTTGTTTCTATATTTTTCTCCATAGACATACCTCTTATCTGTCTTTGTTTACTTAAAAATCAATAATAAACGATTTTACACCAATGCACAAATGTATTGAACGATTTTTTTTATTTTTGTCATTTTGAGCGATAGACTTGAATCCTACGATTTTTTATAGTTAAGGCAACTAATTAACTTACCCGATTTTGAAGGAGGATTATAATGGCAAAAAGACAATTACTTGGAGTATCATCCGAATTGCTTGACAGCATGGGGCATAGTGAAGTCCGTACCCACAGGAGCCCGAAGCCTGAACCTCTTAAAGAAGTTGTTCAGACATCTGACAGATACCCACATATCTTAAGCCCATTAAAGCTTAATGATAAGTTTACCATGAAGAACCGTATCATGTGCGCACCTATGGTTTTCTGTACAGCAGTTGTAGGAAATCAGTACAATAACGCTGCACATGCACCAGCAAAGTATAACAAGATTGAAGCACCTGCCAAAGGCGGCACTGCTATGGTTACAGTTGGCGAGTTAAACGTTAACATGCTGGATTCCAAGAGACTGCCTCTTCCGGATGTTGATTTCAACGTTCGTTCAGGTGAAGCTTTCAACGCTATCAGTGAGTACGCATGGAGGATCAAACGTCATGGCGCTATCGCTCTTCAGGAGCTCTGCCATTGCGGTACAGCTAAGCCTCCGATCCCTGGCACCGAAGTATGGGGACCTTCAGCAGGTACAACACCTGAAGGCGCTCCAATCCTTGAGATTGATGAGAGCATGATGGACTCCATCTGCAACGACTTCGTCAACGCAGCTCTGTACTGCAAGGCTGCAGGCTTTGACGGCGTATGCATCCACGGCGGCCACGGCTTCCTGTTCACACAGTTCCTCTCACCTAACTTCAACAAGAGAACTGATGAATACGGCGGCAGCATTGAGAACAGAAGCAAATTCCCTGTTCGTATCCTCAGAGAGATCCGTGAAGCTGTAGGACCTGACTTCATTATCGAGCTCCGTGTATCTGGACGCGAAGGATCAGAAGGCGGCATTGAGATCGAAGAAACCACTGAATTCCTTAAGATGTGCGAAGGCATCATCACCAGCGTTCATATTTCCAGGGGAACATACGGCGCTATCTTCAACAGCACAGATATGGCCACATGCGTTCTGGCACAGCACGGCTACAATATCAAGATGGCTGAATATGTTAAGAAACATACCAACCTTATCGTTGGTGTTCTCGGCCACATCACCAGCCCTGACATGGTAGAAGAAATCATTGCAAAGGGAATGGTTGACTACGTAGTTATGGGACGTCAGCAGATTGCTGATCCTGAATATATCAACAAGCTCATGACCGGACGTGAGAAAGAAATCCGTCAGTGCATCGGATGCAGCAAATGCCTCGAGTTCCCGGATCCTGAGCAGAAGGTTCCATTCGACGGCGTAATGCCATGGCTTAAGGCAGGTAACTGCTCCATCAACCCACGAGCTAATGAATGCATGACTGATGACGAGTATCCGGTACCTGAAGGCTCCAGAAAGGTTGTTATCGTGGGCGGCGGCCCTGCAGGCCTGCAGGCAGCTATCACTGCAGCTGAAAGAGGACATCAGGTTGACCTCTATGACGATCATGAAAAACTGGGCGGCACTCTGCTCTTCACTGAAGTTGACGTTGACAAGACAGACATCAAGAACTTCAAGGATGCTCTTATCACAGAGGCTACCAGACTGGGCGTTAAGTTCCACCTTGGCAAGAAGGTTACTCCTGAAGAAGTTAAGGCTATGGGCGCTGACGATGTCATCCTGGCTGTTGGCGCACATGAGAAGAGATTCCCGATTGAAGGCCTTGAGAATGCTATCCCGGCTATGGATGTTTACCAGCCAGACACCAAGCTCGGCAAGAAAATCGTTATGGTCGGCGGCGGCTTAGTTGGCGCAGAAGTTGGTCTGCATCTGGCAAAGACAGGTCACGACGTTACACTCGTTGAGATGGGCATCAGAATCGCTCATGAAGCATGTGGTTCATACAGGCGTGAGCTTATCCTCTTCCTTGAGACAAACAACGTCAAGATGCACGTTAACACACTCTGCACCAAGATTGAGAAAGACGGCGTAACAGTTAAGCATCAGGACGGCTCTGTTGAAAAGCTTCCGGCTGATACAGTTATCTTTGCTCTTGGCCTCGAGTCCAACAGCACTGAAGAATTCAAGGCTGCACTCGGCGACACTCCGGTTTATGTAATCGG
The DNA here is from genome assembly GCA_017441295.1 of Lachnospiraceae bacterium. GTDB lineage: Bacteria > Bacillota > Clostridia > Lachnospirales > Lachnospiraceae > RGIG5612. The sequence goes on along the minus strand of JAFRYA010000037.1, from coordinate 59,427 downwards.
TGACTGCGAGAAAGTTGCAACCATCGGACCTGCTGTTAAAGAAGGCTTCAAGACTGCAATGAACATTTTATAATCAACAAACTCGGGCAGCATAAAATATGCTGCCCGTTTTATTTTAAAAATTTGGAGGTATTATTATGCAGAAAAGAGAGTTAGGCGGCATCCGTTCTGAATTATTTGACGATATTCAGGGTGCCGAAGTCAGGACTCACAGAAGTCCCAAACCGCAGCCTAAGGCTGAAATCCCTCAGACATGCGCTAAATATCCGCACATCTTTTCCCCTCTTAAACTGACCGAGAAATATACAATGAAAAACAGGATAATGTGCGCGCCAATGGTATTTGGTTCCGCTGTTGTTGGCAATGAATACGGCAATGCGGCATACGCTCCCGGCAAATATTCCAAACTGGAGATGCCTGCAGCCGGCGGCACTGCCATGGTCAGTGTCGGTGAAATAGACATCAATAACCTGGATGCCAAGAGAATGCCTCTGCCGGAGGTGGATTTCACAGTTACTGAAGGCGAAGCATTCAATGCTATCAGCGAATACGCATGGAGGATCAAGCGTCACGGTGCCATCGCCCTGCACGAGCTCTGCCATCCGGGCTCAGTCAAGCCACCTATCCCGGGCACTGAGATCTGGGGACCGAGCGCAGGCACAACGCCAGAAGGCGGCACGATCATCGAGATTGATGAGAGCATGATGGACTCAATCTGCAACGACTTCGCCACTGCCGCGCTTTATATGAAAGAAGCAGGATTTGATGGTGTGTGCATTCACGCCGGACATGGTTTCCTGTTCACACAGTTCCTCTCACCTAACTTCAACAAGAGAACTGATGAATACGGCGGCAGCATCGAGAACAGATGCAAGTTCCCTGTAAGAATCCTCAGGGAAATGCGTGAGGCTGTAGGACCTGATTTCATTATTGAGATCCGTGTCAGCGGCCGTGAAGGCACTGAAGGCGGTGTTGAGATTGAAGAAACAACCGAGTTCCTTAAAAGATGCGAAGGCATTATTAATGCCGTTCATATCTCATCCGGTACTTATGGCGGTGTAACAAGTGAGTCAGCTGTCAGCCACGGCATTTTCGGGCCTAAGGGCTACAACATCAAAATGGTTGAGTATGTCAAACAGCACACAAAGGGCATCAAGGTCGGCATCATCGGCCATATCACCAGCCCTGAAATGGCTTAACAATTCCTGGCTGAAGGAAAATGCGACTATATCGTAATGGGCCGCCAGCAGATAGCCGATCCTGAATTCATTAATAAACTGGCAACCGGACGTGAGGATGAAATCCGCCAGTGCATCGGCTGCGGCAAATGCATTACGTTCCCTGACCCTGAGCAGAACGTACCATTTGACGGCATTATGCCATGGCTCAAGGTAGGCAACTGCACTATCAACCCATTGGCTAATCTCGAAAAGACCCTGTCTGAATATCCAAAGCCTGAGGCTGCCAGAAAGGTCGCAATAATAGGCGGAGGCCCTGCAGGACTGCAGGCTGCCATTACAGCCGCGGAAAGGGGCCATAAAGTCGATTTGTACGATGACCACGATAAAGCGGGCGGCACTCTCCTCTTCGCTGATATAGATGTAAATAAGGGCGATATTTCGCTGCTTACTAAGACGCTGGCTATCGAAGCTGAGCGCAAGGGAGTAACCTTCCATTTCGGCAAGAGACTGAGCCCTGAAGAAGTCAAGGCTCTCGGTGCGGATGTAGTTATTCTGGCTATCGGATCACATGAGAAGAGAATCCCGATTGAGGGCCTGGAGAACGCTGTTCCTGCACTGGATGTTTATCAGCCTGAGACACAGCTCGGCAAGAACATCGTCATGGTCGGAGGCGGTCTGGTAGGCACCGAGACCGGCCTGCATCTGGCAAATACCGGACATAACGTCACAATCATTGAAATGGGCATCAGACTGGCGCATGAAGGCTGCGGACGTGAAAGACGAGAAATGCTCGAGCATGTTGAAGCTGCAGGCATTAAGAGTCATATCAACACCCTCTGCACCAGGATTGAGAAGGACGGTGTAACGGTTAAGCATCAGGATGGTTCTGTAGAGAAGATTCCTGCTGACACAGTAGTATTCGCTTTAGGTATGGAGTCTAATCCGACTAAGGAATATGAAGACGCTCTCGCAGGGACAAAGGTTTACATCATCGGTGACTGCAAGGAAGTCGGCCAGATCGGCCCGGCTATCAAAGATGGATTTAATGCCGCGATGGATATACTGTAAGAGATAAAAAAGGCTGTGTGATCATTCACACAGCCTTATTTTTAGATACCTTTGATCCTGCCCCGCAGTGCCTTGCATAGCGGTATGGACACCGCAGTATAGATGATCATCAGACCTACGCCTATTAATACCCTGACAGGTATCAGCGCAAGCAGAGCTTCCATTGTCATATACTTATAGATAACTACTCCATCGAAGTAGCTGGCTATCCAGTTGAAGACAATGAAAACAAACATCGATATGACAACGCTGACCATTATCGGGACGAAATTAGGTTTCCTCTTGAAGATCTTATAAACCAGGCCGGCTACCAGTCCGCACAGCGCGCCAGGAATGATCCAGAACGGTGTGGACTGCGTCCAGCCAAATGTCAGAAGCTGACTCAGCAAAGTACCCAAAAGGCCTGTTGCCAATCCTTCAACAGGGCCGCACAGAAGCGCAATGATAATAAACGGCAGTGTCGCGAAAGTAATCTTGTAATCATTGCCGATTCTGATCGCGCAGAACAACTCCAGCACTATATGAAGCGCTATCATTACTCCGCACAGACATAAATTTATAACTGCCATTTTTTTCATACTGATTACCTCATACAAAAATATAAAATGATTTTATAGCAATCTTTTATTTAGGGCAAGTTATTTCTTTATGCAACAAAAAACCGTGAGCCTGAGCCCACGGTTTTTATTTTTTACAATTGGATGTTTACAGTTTCATTTGAATCATTTACGGTGATATCAACCTTATCATCCGGAGCCGCTTTTCGGATAATGAGCTGTGCCCTTCCATTCCATACCTTGGTTGTGGTTCCAATATAATTTGTATCAGGCTTTGGATTTCCGGAACCTATGCGGAATTCCCTTTCACCCGAAACGCTTACAGATATTTCCTTATCACATGTCTGATACAATATGCCGTCCACGTCTCTGTATTCGATGTTTACATATATCAGCTCGCTTCCTGCATTTTCTTCAGGTAACACAGTCAGATGAGCTTCATCCTTAGGAGTGCTCAGTTCAAACTCTCCTATCTGACTGCCATTATCGTAAGATACTGCTTTCAAAGTGCCTTTCTCATACTGTGTTTCAAATGTCACCTTCGGAAAGTCTTTGTCAACAGTCTTTCTGCCAAGTGACTGTCCGTTAAGGAAAAGTTCCACTTCACTACCAGGCGAAAATACGTCGATGCATACAGGCCTTCCTTCCATTCCCGGATGGTTCCAGCTGCATACTCCCGGAGTAACCACCCATGGTGTGGCGAAGAGTCTTTCTCCGTAATGATGCGGATCCTGAACAGCAATATATGGATCCTTCCTCAGTCTGAACGCGATTTCTCTGTAATATGATGCCGGCCTTCTGAAGCCTGTAATATCAATGTCGCCGACATATGCCAGCTGGCAGGGGAACTGTGCGCCAAATCCGCCTTCGCCGAACTTATAACCCGGGATGCCAACGCCTGCCTCACCGATATAATCCCATCCTGTCCAGGTGAAATCACCTATTAACTGCGGGGAGCTCATCACTTTATTCCAGTTAGCTGCGATTTCAGGAGGATATGTTTCTGAGCCTACAATGATCCTGTCAGGATACTTCTCAACGTCGCCAAGATATCTTGGGGCCAGATAATTATATCCGCAGATATCAGTCGGAGCAGTTGCTCTTTCAAGGAGCTTTGAAATCCTGTCATGAGTTACAATCCTGCCGTTATTCTTATCCATCAGTGTAAGGAACTGGTTTACGTTTCCTTTAGTTTTCTCCTCAACTTCTTCAGGACCCAGCAGATCGATCACTATGTCAATGAGTTCATCTCCTGCTGCAAATACCGCGTTGATACCGACAGTTGTAAACCTGGTATCATCCAGTTCTTTTACCTTATCTGCCAGCATCCTGCATACTTCCACACCTGCCGGTGTTCCGAGCTCTGGGATCTCATTTCCAAGAGAATAAATAACTACTGACGGATGATTATATGCGCTCTGCACCATTGCCTCGATATCGCGCTCCCACCAATCCGGGAAATAATTAGCATAATCATAGTCAGTTTTATTTCTGGTCCACATGTCGAATGCTTCGTCCATGATATACATTCCCAGTTCATCACAGGCCTCGAGCAGCATTCTGGATGCAGGATTATGTGATGTACGGATTGCATTAAAACCTGCTTCTTTCATTATTTTTACTCTTCTGAGCTCAGCGTCCTTATATTCCGCTGAGCCAAGCAGGCCATTGTCATGATGGATGCATGCGCCTCTGAGTTTAACTGATACGCCATTTACGCTCAGGCCGCTTGAAGGATCCAATTTCAGCATTCTGATGCCGAATCTGGCTGAATCTGAATCAATCTCCCTGCCCTCATCACCTAATGTGCAGTCGCAGTAATATAACTCAGGAGTGTTCTCGCTCCATAATCTTGGATTGTCAACGATCAGGTTCTGGATTACTGTCTGCTCTTCTCCCGGAGCCATCACAGTAAATTTTGATGCAGTGCTCTCTGTCCCTCTGATGCAGGCTTTCAGTTCTATATTCTTAGCTTCGGATGAAGCATTTTTAACTGTTGTTTTAACCTCCAGTTCAGCTTTGCCATCAATGCTTAATGTCTTTACCGCAATACCATCAGGAATAATGAATACGTCGCCTTCTGATGTGTTCAGATAAACGTCTCTGTATATTCCTCCGCCCGGATACCATCTGCAGCTGGCGGCTGTATTGTTTGTAACGATCCTGATTTCATTTTCGGCATTTTCCTTGAGATAATCCGTAATATCCGCGTAAAACTGTGTGTAGCCGTAAGGATGTCTGCAAACCAGCTGGGCATTAACAAACAGCGCAGCATTCTCATAAACACCATCGAAAGTCAGATAGTATCTTCCCCTAATATCATTTACAAAAAGATTCTTGGAATATCCGAAGTGTCCGCCGTCCCTGTATCCGGAGCGTCCTCCGATTGCAGACTGAGCGTGCGCTTCATGAGCCAGCATGCCGTCATGCGGCAGATTGACGAGCGCTTCATTTTCCGGAGCGCGCCACATAAGCGCGAAAGCATCGCCTATTTCCCAGAATTTCCAGTTGTCATTCCATTTCTGTATTTTCATTGCAAACCCCTTTCACAAATATTAGATAAAATCTCCGAATGGATGTTTTTCGTAATGTGTTGTCTCTTCAGCCACCTGATGCATAAGGAACTTTTTGGACATTTCCAGCCATTTTGAATCAGCATGTTTTTTATCTTCACGGTATGGCTCAGGAATATATCTTCCCAGGGCGAATCCATGATCTCCCAGTTCGAATAAATGCAGTTCATATGATACGCCTGCGTTATTCAAAGCCTCAGCCATTTTTATCGACTGGATAGCAGGTACCAGACTGTCATTTGCAGCAGCTGCAATGAATACCGGGCATGTCTTTTCTGACACGTGGCATACAGGGCTGTATTCCCTCTCCTGTTCTTCTGAGGGATCCAGACAGCCAAATACTGCTATATTTGATTCTTTCGGATAAACCGGTATGTTTACTTTCTTCAGATGTTCATTCTGAATGTGGAAATCTGTGATCGGATAGATCAGCATGGCGCATAATGGCTTAAAAACTTCACTATCAGTATGAAAATAATCTGTAAGCAGCTTTTCATGCCATGTGGTCGCAATCATACCGCACAGATGTGCGCCGGCAGAAAAGCCTATAATTGATATGCGGTTAACATCCACATTCCACTCGTCCGCATGCTCACGGATCGTAAGGATTGCCTTACCATAATCCAGTATCTGCGCAGGGAATAATGCTTTCCCCTCCGGAGCGCGGTCATGAATACTGTATTCAAGCACAAAAGCCTGATAACCATCCGCAGCAAAAACAGCAGCAACATTATCGCCTTCTGGACTATGTCTGGTACATGTCATGTATGATCCACCGGCGCAGACAATTACAGCAGGCCTCTTTTTATTATCAGGAAACACCGGATCCGGCATGGCAATAAATGTTGTCAGTTCAACATCGTCACGGCCTTCCCAAAGCTTTAATGTTTTAATTAACATACCTTTTCTCCTTTTTAAGCTGATTTACATTTGCCTATAGAAAAAGCATAGGTTCCCATATATAATATATCAATAACAAATCTTTTTATTATTTTGTTCCAACTGTAACAAAATCCGACATTTTTATAATAATTTTTAAAATTCAGGGGTATTTTTATGAAAAACCGACATGATAATAATTTGTCATCCAGATTATCCATCAGTGATCACGAATACTTTTCAGAAAACCAATTAAACAAAGACACTCCCTTTCTGATCATTCTGGAGGATTGCGATGAAGAAAGCATGCGCTTCTCTTTTAACCAGATTTCTCTTGGATATGATCATATGCATAATCTGGGGCCGGAAGAATACAGCAGATTTATCAAACGGAATCAGCATCAGCACACTTTTATCGAAATAATGTATGTGCTGTCCGGTGCTGTCACTGATCATGTGGGCAGTCAGACCTTTGTATACCATCAGGGAGAATGCACTGTGATGAACAGAAACGTCAGCCATAAAGAAGACCTTACCGGCAAATTCAGTGTGGCGTTTATAGACCTGCAGGAGGATTTTATCAAGTCTCTGATATCTGAAGAAGAAACAATGTTCAAAGAAGCTTCGCCCGGATACCGTAAATACATCCGATCACAACTGATCAGCATGCTCCTGAGCGCAGGAGATGACGATTCACGATTCAAAAAGATTTATTACGACTGCCTGCCGGCAGTGCCCCAGAAAATCGTATCAGGCAAAGCAGTCCCTCTCATCAATAATATTATTAAGCATTCAAAAGACTTAAAACCTGGCTCTCTATATATGATCAAGAGCTGTCTGCAGCAGTTTTTAGCCTTACTCTGTGATACCGGACTGTATAGCATTACTGAAATGAGTTCTGACCTGTCCAAGCATGATTTCCTGATGAAAAAAATCCACCACGTAATGGAGACCAGGCATGGAAAGATCACTCGCAGCGAACTGGCTGAGCAACTGTATTACAACGAGGACCATCTCAACAGAATAATAAAAGAACAGACCGGAATGACATTTTCCGGTCTGCGTCAGCAGATATTGCTCAATGAGGTCCAGCAGCTTTTGAAAGAAACTGACTGGAGTGTCAGCCGTATAGCCGACCATCTGGGTATAACCAACCGCAGCTATTTCTACAGTGTTTTCAGAAAAGAGTTCGGAATGAACCCTCTGGAATACCGCCAGAATATAAGGTCGTGATCTATCTGGAATAATATGCCTTCATTATATTTGCGACCTGTGTTTCATCACCCGTAAGGATGATACGTGCCACCCCATTATTCCAACCAAAGTTAAATACTGCATCCCTGGCGTCCTGCATCTGATCACAGAAAAATTTAGATATCTCATTACCTTCCTTCACAGACACAGGCAGATCCAGAACAACACAGGCTCTGCCGGATTTCTTATTTAAGTCAGACATGAAATCAAATACCGCACTGCTCCGTTTGATGCGCAGCCCCTCTTTTACAAAAGGTTCATTGAAGAATCCGTCCAGTTCCTCAGCAGAAAACTGCCAAATGCCGTCCACTTTCTCACCCTTCAAAAGGCCCTGATTCAGGTAGTTGCGCAGGGTCCTTGTAGTAAAGCCAGTCATTAATGCAACTTCGTTAAGATTATATGTTCTATCCATAATAGCCCTCCCGGTTTGTTTTTCTGTCTAAATATTAGCAGGTTCAGTTATGCCTTTTCAATTTGAAAAGCGGCGGGTTTTTCATAGCGGCTTATTCGCTCCCTCCTGGTTCGATTCCCGCCAGCCCAGACACACAAAAAACGAGAAACTGGCGGGAATCCCACCGGCGCCTCAGGCGCCTTTCAGGCCGCGTCGGCGTCGACGGTCCACCGGACCGTCTCCTTCCGCTCACTGCGTTCGCTCCCTCCTGGTTCGATTCCCGCCAGCTCTCCGAGACGAAGAAAAGGACCGGCTTTTACCGGTCCTTTTACTTCGTCTGGAGCTGGCGGGAATCGAACCCGCGTCCGAAATTTCTTCCACTCGACTTTCTTCCACTATAGTCATTGAAATTTTATTTCCCTTACCCGAATCCCCAATGACAGACTTTCGGGCAAGGTAGCTTCATGAATGTTCTGCATCTGCAAAGCTTAGGATGCAGAGTTCCCCGCAAGGATGACGCCGGAATTATAGCAGCGGGCCTCTATAACCCGACGAGCCGCAACTTAGGCAGCTAAAGCTAATTTATTATTCTTAGCGTTTATTTTTAATTTGGACTTTTTAGGTGGTGTCCGCCACCAGTGGCTTATCCAGCTTCTAAAACCCCGTCGAAACCTTTACAACCCCGTGGTTTTATGCCTTAAAACTTCTGATTTTCAGATCTCTCTGTGCTTCCCTCTGCTGATCTTTCTTGGCAATGTCCTCTCTCTTGTCGTAGAGTTTCTTTCCTCTGCACAGGCCGATCTCAACCTTGCACAGGCTGCCTTTGAAATAAACCTTGAGAGGAACAATCGTTACTCCCTGCTGGGATACAACTGAATTCATCTTCCTGATCTCGTTCTTGTGCAGCAGAAGTTTCCTGATCCTCAAGGGATCCCTGTTGAAGATATTCCCCTTCTCATATGGGGAAATATTCATACCATAAACGAGTACCTCTCCGTCTTTGATCCTGACGAAAGACTCCTTGATGCTGCATTTGCCCATTCTCAAGGACTTGACCTCTGTGCCTACCAGCTCGATGCCGGCCTCGTAAGTCTCGTCCACGAAGTAGTCGTGGTATGCCTTCTTATTATTCGCAATTAATTTAATGTCGTCTTTTCCCATTATATCAGGCTGTAAAAAACACTCTCATGTGAGAGTGTTTTGATAATTACATATTCTTGAAAAGTCCTATGTTCAGGATGACGGCCAGTACCATGAATACGATGCCGGCTATCAGGGTGATCCTTTCAAGCTTGCCTTCTTTGGATCTGCCTCTGTTCCTGCTCCAGTAAGTATCAGATCCACCGCTCAGAGATCCTGAAAGACCTGATGATTTACTCTGCTGGACTACAATTGCAATTATCAAAATTATACTCACTATTGTAATAACAATAGTTGCTATCATGTATAACAAAGCCATTCCTCCTTATCAAATCAACGGATTACATATTAACACAACAAATTTACTATAGCAAGTATTTTTTTACTTAATTATGAGACTTTCGCCTGTCATTTCTGCAGGCTTGGCCATTCCTGCCAGTTCAAGCAGCGTAGGAGCTATATCACAGAGCTTTCCGCCCTCTCTCAGCTTCATTCCTTCAGGAGCGTTGATGAGAATAAACGGAACCGGATTGGTTGTGTGGGCTGTCCAAGGTTCGCCGGTCTCATGGTTAATGAGCTCCTCAGCGTTTCCATGATCAGCGCACAGGAACATTGCTCCGTCGTTTCTCTTGATTGCCCCAACTACTTTGCCTACGCACTCATCTACTGCGCCGATAGCCTTGACAACAGCGTCAAAAACTCCTGTATGTCCGACCATGTCCGGATTAGCGAAGTTGGAGATAATGAAATCATATTCTCCGGAATCAATAGCCTCTACCAGCTTGTCGCATACCTGGTAAATGCTCATTTCAGGCTGAAGGTCGTATGTGGCAACCTTTGGTGACGGGATCAGGAAACGGTCCTCGTTAGCGTTAGGAGCCTCAACTCCGCCATTAAAGAAGAATGTTACATGCGCGTACTTCTCTGTCTCAGCGATACGTGCCTGCTTTTTGCCTGCGTCACTGATATATTTGCCGAATGTATTCTCAATCTCTTCTTCCTTGAAAACGATATATTTATTAGGAATTGTGATGTCATACTCTGTGAAGCATACATAAAATGTCTTAATTCTCTCACCGCGCTCAAAGCCTGTGAAATCATCGCAGCAGAATGTCCTGGTTATTTCCCTGGCCCTGTCAGGTCTGAAATCAAAGAATATGATCGAGTCATCATTCTTGATAGTAGCAACCGGGCGGCCGCCGTCCATGATAACTGTAGGCTCAATGAACTCGTCTGTTACACCCTTGTCATATGAGTTCTGCATTGCCTGAACCGGATCAGTCTCCTGAACGCCTTCTCCATAAACAAGCGCCTTGTATGCCTTCTCTACACGCTCCCAGCGGTTATCTCTGTCCATAGCCCAGTATCTGCCGGAAATAGTAGCTATTCTGCCGGTCTCCTGAGCGCAGACTTCTGTGAGCTGTCTGATGTATTCGATGCCTGAAGTAGGAGATGTGTCCCTGCCATCCATAAACGCATGAATATATACCCTGTCCAGACCCATCTTCTTTGCCAGTCTGATGACAGCGTAAAGATGCGTATTCATGCTGTGGACGCCTCCGTCTGAAAGCAGTCCGTAAATATGCAGGTCAGAGCCTTTGTCGATGCAGTTCTGAACAGCTGCTCTCAGCTCAGGTTTTTCGTAAAAGTCCCCATCCTCAATTGACTTGGTAATCCTGGTCAGGTCCTGGTAAACTACACGGCCTGCGCCCATGTTCAGGTGTCCTACCTCAGAATTGCCCATCTGGCCCTCAGGAAGGCCTACAGCCAGTCCTGACGCAGCACCCTGTACAAATGGGTACTCCTTCATTAAACGGTCCATAACAGGCGTTTTAGCCGCCATAATAGCATTTCCTTCAGGATTCTCTGATAATCCATATCCATCTAAAATCAGTAATAATACAGGTTTTTTCATTATCTCATCTTCTTTCCAAGCTGTTCTACGAAGCTCATTTTATTAACTTTAATTACTTTTGTGACCCTGTCGGCTTTGCGTATCCTGATGATATCGCCATCCTCAAGGATTATTTCTCTCTCACCGTCGAATGAAACAACTCTTCTCTGTTCCCTTTCGGTGACGCGTTTTTTAACGATCAGATTGATCTCCACATCCGCTGAAAAAGCAATGCTTCTGGAGTTCAGCGTATGCGCGGCGATCGGGGTTGCCAGGATGATCTCTGCAGTAGGCTGCACTACAGGGCCTCCTGCGGACAGGTTGTATCCTGTTGAGCCGGTAGGCGTCGAAATAATGATTCCGTCAGCTGAATAACTGTACAGCAGATCAGCATTGACTACAACGTCATAGTTAATAACACCGGTGCTCAGGCTTCTGTTCAAAACTATATCATTCAGCGCGATATCGCTGTGTATTACTTCTCTGTCGCGGATTATATCTCCGGCCAGGAGCATTCTCTTCTCAATATAATGCTCATTGTTCAGGATTATATCCAGGGCATCTTCAAATTCATCAGCTTTGACCTCGGTCAGATAGCCCAATGTGCCAAAGTTTATGCCCATAATCGGCAGGTCCAGACTGATCAGGTCCTTGGCAGCATGGATAAAGGTACCATCTCCTCCAAGCACCAGCACCGCGTCTGTTTCAGCAGGCACTAATCCGGGATCGGTAAACAGATATCCGCCGCCATGATGCTCCTTGGTAAAAAGGTTGGCTGTGCATCTGCATCCCTTTCTTTCAAGTATTTCAATCAGTTTCTTGGAATACTCAATGCCTTCTTCCTTTACTGAGTTCGTTACAAGCAAAAAATCTCTCATTTATCAAGCTCCTCATGGGCGGCATCCACCACCTCTTTAATACGGCCTTTATCAAATGCCTTGTCCGAGAAAGAATTAACGTATATCAGATATTCTATATTTCCCTCAGGCCCCTTAACCGGTGAAAATGTCAGTCCAGCCACAGCCAGGCCTTTATCTAAAACAAAGTCTGTAATTTTCTCAATTACTTCCTCGTGTGTTGAACGCTCTCTGACAACGCCTTTCTTGCCGACCTTTTCCCTGCCGGCCTCAAACTGTGGTTTGATCAGCATGACCATTTCTTTCTTCTCGTTCAGCAGAGTCAGAGCCACAGGAATAACCAGCGTCAGTGAAATAAATGAAACGTCTACAGAAGCGAAATCCAGTACATCTTCAATCATATCTGGCGTGACGTAGCGGATATTGGTCTTCTCCATTACAACGACGCGGCTGTCAGTGCGGAGTTTGTAATCCAGCTGGCCTTTGCCCACGTCAACGGCATAAACTTTGGAAGCGCCGTTCTGGAGCATGCAGTCTGTAAAACCTCCTGTAGATGAGCCAATGTCCATGCAGACCTTGCCGTTCAGATCTATCGGGAATTCGGCCATGGCCTTTTCCAGTTTCAGTCCGCCGCGGCTGACATACTTCTGTGTCTCACCTCTGATCTCAACAGTAACGTCCTCAGGAAACATGGTTCCGCACTTCAGTTCCTTCTGGTTGTTAACGAAAACAACGCCGCTCATGATAATGGTCTGGGCCTTGCTCCTGGTCAGTTCCGGATTCTGTTCGCAAAGTAAAACATCCAGTCTCTTTTTCATCTCAGTTCCTTGATCAGCTTTTCAAATATTGAACCTTTGTCCAGGCCGCATTCTTTAATAAGTCTTTCAGTACTGCCCTGTTCCACATAAGAGTTAGGCAGACCGATATTTATAACTTTCGCTTTTGAACCGATATTGTTAAGGAATCTCAGTACAGACATGCCGTATCCGGTATTAACATGGTTTTCCTCGAATGTAACAACATATTTATGGTTATCAACGACGCGTCTTAAGGTCTCTTCATCAATAGGCTTAACAAATCTGGCATTGATCAGGGAAACATTATAACCGTTGCCTTTGAGCAGATTTCTTACTTCGTCAGCTGTTTTCACCATTGAGCCTGCTGCCAGGAACAGAATACCCTTCTCAAGGTACAGAATTTCGCTCTTTCCGAATGTGATAGGCTCATTGAACTCTTCCAGTCCTGTAAACGCCTGGCCTCTCGGATATCTGATGGCCAGAGGCGCGTTAAAATCAACCGCAAACTTGATGGCAGCCTTCAGCTCAGCGGCGTTCTTCGGCGCGAACACATTCATGTTAGGTATGGTATTCAGATATGACAGGTCAAATGAACCGTGATGTGTTTCTCCGTCATTGCCTACCAGTCCGGCACGGTCTATGCAGAATGTTACAGGCAGATTCTGAATGCAGACATCCTCCATTATTTCATCATATGCCCTCTGAAGGAATGATGAATAAACAGCTACAAAAGGCTTGAGCCCCGCAGTTGCCAGACCTGCAGCAAATGTGGCTGCATGCCCCTCAGCTATGCCTACGTCAAAGAACCTGTCAGGGAATTTCTTCTTGAACGGACACAGGCCTGTGCCGTCTGACATTGCCGCCGTGATAGCAACGATTTTATTATTCTTCTCTGCTTCTTCGACAATTGTCTCAGAGAAAATATCAGTATAATCAGGCACTGACTTATCTTTAAGTACCTTGCCTGTCTTTGGATCAAACGGTCCTACTCCGTGGAAGAGGCTCGGGTTCTCCTCAGCCGGACGGTATCCCTTGCCCTTTTTGGTGCATACATGAATAACTACAGTGTGGTCAATGTTCTTGGCCTCTTTGATTATCCTGCACATGTCAAAGATATTATGTCCGTCAATAGGTCCCAGATATGTAATACCCATGTTCTCAAAGAGCATTCCCGGGACAATGAGCTGCTTGATACTGCTCTTGATCTCCCTGATGTCCTGAACAAGTTTTTCACCTAAAACAGGAATCTTCTGGAAAGTCTTGACCACGCCCCGCTTGATGTCATTGTATGTTTTGGCTGCCCTGAGGCCTGACAGATATGTGGACATGCCTCCGACATTCTCGGATATCGACATGTTGTTATCGTTTAGAATGATTATTAAGTTCCTTCTGAGTTTGGAAGCGTTGTTCAGGGCTTCAAAAGCCAGTCCGCCTGTCAGGGAACCATCTCCGATAACGGCTACGATAGTGGACTTATCATCACCCTTCAGTTCTGCTGCCTTGGCCATGCCTAAAGCCGCGGAAATAGACGTCGATGAATGCCCTGTATTGAATGCGTCATATTCGCTTTCCCTTCTTTTTGGGAAACCGCTCAAGCCGCCATATTGTCTTAAATTGTCAAAGTCCTGCTTTCTGCCGGTGAGGATCTTATGTACATATGACTGATGACCCACATCCCAGACAATTTTGTCTTTAGGGAGTGTGAGTGACAGATGCAGAGCCATTGTCAGCTCAACAGCGCCCAGGTTGGATGCCAGATGGCCGCCTGTTTTGCTTACTTTCTTCACCAGGAATCTTCTGATTTCCCTGGCAAGAGGTTTCAGTTCTTCCGGCTTGATCTTCTTTATGTCGTTTGCTTGGTTAATCTTTTCAAGATACATTTTGTCTAATTTTCCCGGTTAATAAGATAAATGAACAGCTCGCCCAGAAATTCGTTTTTATTATCAAATTCATTAAAGGCGCTGAGAGCTTCATTTGTAAATCGCTCAACTGCTTTCTGTGACTCATCGAGTCCGGCATATGTTACATATGTCGCTTTGTCATTCTGGGCATCGCTGCCTGTCGGTTTGCCCAAGACTTCCAGAGATGAGGTCACATCCAGTATGTCATCCCTTATCTGGAAGGCATAACCGACGTTTTTAGCGATTATTTCTAATTGGTCGACATCTTTATCAGATGCGCCCGCCAAAAGGGCTCCTGCCATGATTGAGGCCTCTAAAAGGGCTCCTGTTTTATTCTCATAGATGAACTCTATCTCATCCATACGGCTCTTAAAGCCTTCGGTCTTCTCAGAATAAACGTCCAGCACCTGGCCGCCAACCATTCCATAAATTCCGGCCTTACGTGCCAGTACACTGAAAGCTTTCACTCCGCGACTGAGTTCTTGTTCGTCCTTAGCTTTCATCAGGGCTGCGGCTATAGTTTCATACGCCAGATTCAGCAGCGCGTCTCCTGCCAGAATGCCGAAAGCCTCGCCGTATTTGGCATGGGTTGTCAGTTGTCCCCTTCTGTACATGTCGTTATCCATAGCAGGCAGATCGTCATGCACCAGTGAATATGTATGAATGAATTCAATGGCAGCCATGAACGCGTGGAGCATTTCAGTCTCAGGTGCCCCTTCCGCAAACATGCGGTAAGTCTCCTGCATGATCATCGGCCTCAGCCTCTTGCCTCCGGCCTTGACTGAATAAGATGCCGCATCGCATATCAGTTCACGGTATCTGTCATCTTCAGGCAGAAAACTGTAAATTATATAGTTAATATTGCTGACCTTGTCAGCTAATATCTTTTTGTCCATTTTATTCTCCGGCAGGATTCAGCTTCTGAATGTCGCATTCAACCTTCTGGATCCTGTCATTGCACTGCTGCACCAGCTCTATGCCTCTTTTGTACAGCGTGAAAGCCTCCTCTAAAGGAAGGTCTTCGGTCTGCATTTTTTCTATAAGCTCATCCAGTTCCTTGAAGGATTCTTCTAATGTTCTTTCTTCACTCATATTTAACCTCCCTTTTTGATGTGATACCGGCATCAAGGACGCCGTCTTTCATATTAATGCTGATCGTTTCGCCTACTTCAGCGTCTCTGATGCTTTTAACTGCCTTGCCGTCCCCATCCGTAATATACGCGAATCCGGCGGAAAGCCTGGACAGCGGTGACAGTCCTTCCAATCTTTCGGATTTAATTCCCAGCTGTTCTTTGGAGAATCTCAGTTTTCTGTCCATCAGTGCTTCTAACTGATTGGAAAGATCCTGCAGATACTGTGCTTTCTGCATCAGTCTGCTTCTCGGGGACAGATTATCCACGGTAAGCGAATACTGCTTAACCCTGCTTTTGTAACTGTCCAGCACACTCTTCATGTGAAGTCCGAGCGCGTTTTTTTTATTCAGGAGATCCTGGCAGAACTGGCTGTAGTCAAATACCGCAAGTTCAGCGGCCGCTGAAGGCGTCGGAGCTCTTAAATCTGCTACGAAATCAGCTATTGTAAAGTCCGTTTCATGTCCAACTGCCGAAATAACCGGCGTTTTGGAATTAAATATAGCCCTGGCCACACTTTCTTCGTTGAAAGCCCAGAGGTCCTCTATGGATCCTCCTCCACGGCCTACTATGATGACGTCCAGATTCATTCGGTCAAGCGCTGCCAGACCTGCGCATATTGTCGCTGCGGCACCTTCCCCCTGAACCTGCGCCGGATAAAGTATTATCTGGCAGTAAGGATTGCGTCTGGAAGCCACATTATATATATCCCTGATCACGGCTCCCGTTTCTGCGGTAACCACTCCGATGCGCATGGAAAAAGGCGGGATAGGCCTCTTATATTCCTGCGCAAACATGCCTGCCTCAGCCAGTCTGGTCTTAAGCTCCTCGAAACGTCTGTAGAGGTCTCCCTCGCCTTCTGCCTCAATGCTTCTGGCATACAGCTGGCATCTGCCGTCCCTTTCGTACACGGTAACATTGCCGCGGACGACCACCTTGGCTCCGTCCTCCAGCCTGGAGCGGAGTCTGGCTGCGTTGGATGCAAACATTACAGCACCTAACACTCCGGACTCATCCTTAAGTGAGAAATAAATATGCCCGGAGCTATGGTATTTGCAATTCGATATTTCGCCCCGCACGAAAATATCCTTAAGGATAAAGTCGCTGTCGAGCGTGCGTTTAATATATGAATTTACCTGCCTGACGCTGTAAATATTGTTATTTTGATTCATCCTTTGCCACCTTGGCCAGAATACCGTTGACAAATGAACCGCTGTTTTCGGTTCCGTAATTCTTGGCCAGTTCTACTGCTTCGTTAATGGCAGAAGAAACAGGGACCTTATCGTCGTATTTAATTTCATAATAAGCAAGCCTGAGAATGGTAAGGTCTACCTTAGTCATTCGTCTGGTCTTCCAGCCAACACTGATCTCATCCAGAGCGCGGTCAATCTCGGGGATCATCTGTGCAACAGCTACTACCTTGTCGGCAATCTGCTGTCTTTCCTTTTCGGTGAACTCCTCCTCGCCCTCAAAGAAATCCTTGACCTGGGAAGCAAGCTCCTCAGGAGGATAGAAATCAGCCCTGAAAAGGATCAGGAAAGCGGCTTCTCTTAATTCAGAACGTCTGTCAATTTTGTCCATAAACCACCTTTTCATTTCGAAAAAAATCAGGTGTCAAAATAAGACACCTAATTTTCTTTAGTCATCAATCTTAACGTTTGAAACTCTTACATCAACAGTTTCAACAGTAAGCCCTGTCATATTCTCAATAGCTGACTTGACTTTTTCCTGAACATTCTTTGATACTTCCGGCAGGTTGTAGCCCATCTTAATAACCAGGGATACATTAACGAATACTTTACCCTCCTGGTATAAGATCTTTACGCCTGCAGCAAGGTTCTTTTTGCCCAGTTTCGCAACGATTTCATTGGTGATTCCGCCTGCCATGGATTCCACGCCTTCAACTTCAGTTGCCGCAAGGCCTGCAATGATAGCGAGAACGTCCTCAGTTACCTGAACTTCGCCGATTCCTTCGGTATCATAGATTTTTAATGTATTATCTTCCATTTTTTTTACCTCCGTAAATAAAAATGCTTTTGTCAAAGATCTATTTGTGGTAGGGCTCACCTTTCATGATTTTATATGCCCTGTATATCTGCTCCAGCAGGATGACCCTCATCAGCTGGTGCGGGAATGTCATTTTAGAAAAACTCAGCCGGTAATCACTCCTGGAACATACGTCATTATGAAGTCCTATTGATCCGCCTATTACGAAAACAATGTTTGATCTGCCGCTGCTTTCCAGATTACCGAGGAATCCGGATAATTCCTCAGAAGACAGCTGTCTGCCGCCGATTTCCAGCGTGATCACATAGTCATTGTCTTTAATATTTTTAAGAATCCTCTCGCCTTCCCTGCGTCTGACCTGATCTGCTTCCTTGTCAGAAATCCTCTCGCCGCATTTCTCGTCCTGAACCTGGATTATCTCCAGATTAGTATATGCGGACAGTCTCTTGGAATACTCCTGGATGGCAGCTGTTAAATATGATTCTTTTATTATTCCGACAGCTATGATCCTGATCATTTGATATAGAATGAATCTCCGTCATTGCCCAGCTCAACCAGTTCGCCGTTCTGATCATTTACTCCATACAGGATCGTGTCGATTACTGTTCCGTCAGTATCGAAGTGATCAACTTCGATCACATAATAGTTTTCAGTATCTGTCATAAATGAGGTAACTGAAAACAGATGTCTGGAAGTACCATCTTCTAACACGCCGCTTTCGTCCATTACTAGTCCTTTGTCGATCAGATGTCTGATAACGATCGATTCGGCCTGGTTGTAGTTAAATACCGGCTTCAGCTCAACATTAAATACGCTGGATGCCACGCCGCTTTCCATATCTCCCAGCACTGCAATGGCTGAAAGGATATAGTTGCCGCGCTTCATCTTGATCGGTCCTGTATATACTTCGGAATCCCTGGTCGGGGTGGTTCCGTCATATGTGTAATAAATAGTTGCGCCTTTCCGCGCGCTGATCGTTATCTCGCTGATAGTGTCATAATTGCCGCTGCTTGGGCTGATATATGGCATTTCTATCTCAGATCTTACTATCGTAAACTTAACAGAATAATCGCCTGATTTCATAGAGTTGTTGGTATATGAAACTACCTTCAGCTCTATAGTCTGTTTGTCCCCGGTGATAGTCGATTCATTTAATACCAGAGAACCTGTATACATATCTGATGAAACAGAAGGATCTGATCCATCAAGAGTATAATACATACGATTGCCCAGCTCTGACTGGAGGATTATCTTGAGCGGCAGTGAATATTCACCGCCCTCTTCAAGATTGGATGTGATCACATCCGCTGCGTCGGTCTGTGTTTCTATGGGTTCTTCTTTTTTATTGAAAACTCCAAGTACGAAGCAAAGAGCCAGCGCAACAATAACAACAACTGCAGCCAGGATACCTATGATCAGGCCGGTTTTACGGCCGTTTCCGCCGCCTCCGGCAGTTCCCTGCTCTTCGTCATCATAGTCATCATAGTATTCATCGTTGTCATAATCCTCATCTTCATATGGTTCCGGATTGACTCCGTATAAATCAGCAGGCTGGTCTATGGTATTTCCATGCTCGTCAAAAACACTGTCCCTTTGGAAAATATCCCTGGTAACTGTGTTTGAGACAGTACTTTCAACATCCATCTTGCCGTCTTTAATATCCACACCATCGTCAAGGTTGACGCTGTCCGGATTTTTATCCGCGTTAAGCAGCTGATCGACCTTGCCGCCGATCTGGGCCTGGATGTAGTCGTAGTCTGCCGTTACTTTGAGAGGATTATCGCAGACAGGGCAAAAGACCATGTCATTATTAACTTCTGAACCGCATTTAGGACAACGCAAGTGTCAACACCTCTATTACAATAACTCTTTAACTTTATTTAACGCAGCTTCGATGCCTGAAGGATCCTTGCCGCCTGCCTGAGCCATGTTTGGACGGCCGCCGCCGCCACCGCCAACCATAGGAGCGATAGCCTTGATAATGTTACCTGCATGTGCTCCGTGCTGCATAGCACCGTCAGTAGCCATAACCATCAGATTAACCTTGCCGTCAGCTTCTGAAGCGAGGGCAATAACGCCTTCACCGATCTGGCCCTTAAGCTGGTCGCCGAGTTCTCTCAGTTCGTTCATGCCTACGCCTGAAAGCTTCTGAGTGATGAGCTTAACCCCGTTAACTTCTTCAATGGAAATATCACCCAGGGCATCCTTGGCGTTGGCACTCTTCATCTTGGCGATTTCTGCCTGGAGTTCCTTGATCTGAGACTGCATGTCTTCGATCTTCTTGGTCAGATTAGCAGGCTCGGTCTTGGCTTTGAGCGCTGCTTCATTGTAGGAAGCTTCCATCTTGTTGAAGTAACCTAGAACACCGATGCCTGTCAGGGCTTCAATTCTTCTGACGCCGCTGGCAACAGAGCCTTCTGATACGATCTTGAAGCATCCGATGGTACCTGTATTGGATACATGTGTTCCGCCGCAGAGTTCCTTGGAGAAGTCACCCATCTTGACAACTCTGACGCTGTCGCCGTACTTCTCTCCGAACAGAGCCATAGCGCCGGACTTTCTGGCCTCCTCCAGTGACATGATATCTGTTACAACCGGAAGGGCTGCTTCTATCTCTTCGTTTACAATCTGCTCTACCTGTCTGATCTCATCAGATGAAAGAGCTGAGAAATGTGTAAAGTCAAATCTGAGTCTGTCAGCGTTGACATGTGAGCCTGCCTGCTCAACATGATCGCCGAGGACCTGTCTGAGAGCTGCCTGAAGCAGATGTGTCGCGCTGTGGTTCTTGGCTGTCTGGCTTCTGAGTGCCTCGTTGATCTCCAGAGTAACCTTGTCGCCCTTTACGAACTGGCCCTTGGTTACAACGCCGACATGTCCTGTCACACCATTAGCCAGAGCGATAACGTCTTTAACTTCAAATTCAGCATTATCTGTATAAATGAGACCTTTATCAGCTTCCTGACCGCCTTTAGTAGCGTAGAAAGGAGTCTTCTGAACGATGATGGTGCCCATATCGCCTTCAGCCAGTGTCTCAACAATAGCATCTTCTGTGGTGAGCGCTGTTACTACAGACTCATCCTTCAGAACTGAATAGCCTGTAAACTCAGTTGTAAGATCCTGAGGCAGTTCTTCGTAAACTGTAGCGTCAGCACCCATGTAGTTGGTAGTCTTGCGGGCCTTACGTGCAGTCTCTCTCTGATTCTGCATTTCTTTCTCGAAGCCTTCCTCATCTACTGACATACCTGCGTCTTCCAGAACGTCCCTGGTGATATCCAGAGGGAATCCGAAGGTGTCATAAAGCTTGAATGCATCGCTGCCGGCCAGAACTGTCCTGCCCTCTGCCTTAGCAGCCTCAAGCATCTCGTTCAGTTTCTTCATTCCCTGATCCAGGGTCTTGTAGAATCTGTCTTCTTCGTCAGCCAGGGTCTTAAGGATCATGCTCTTCTTCTCTTCGAGTTCAGGATATGCGTCCTTGGAGCATTCGATAACTGTCTCGCTGAGGATCGGCATAAAATGATCCTGGATGCCCAGCATTCTGATATGACGTGCAGCTCTTCTGATAAGTCTTCTGAGGACATATCCCCTGCCTTCGTTTGAAGCATTAATGCCGTCAGAGATCATGAATGTGGCTGAACGGATATGGTCAGTAATAAGTCTGATGGAAACGTCTTTCTTTTCATCAGTATGATATACAACATTTGCAGCTTCACAAACCTTGTCGCGGATAGCGCAGATCGTATCAACGTCGAAGATTGAATCAACGCCCTGTGATACAACAGCTAAACGCTCAAGGCCCATGCCTGTATCAATGTTCTTATTCTCCAGTTCGGTATAGCCGCCCTTGCCGTCGCCGTCGAACTGTGTGAATACGTCGTTCCATACTTCCATATATCTGTCACAGTCACATCCAACTGTGCAGTCCGGCTTGCCGCAGCCATACTTCTCGCCTCTGTCATAATATACTTCTGAACATGGGCCGCACGGACCTGCGCCATGCTCCCAGAAGTTGTCTTCCTTGCCGAATCTGAAAATCCTCTCAGCCGGAACGCCTATGACCTTATTCCAGATTTCAAAAGCCTCATCATCATCCAGATATACTGAAGGATATAAGCGGTCAGGCTCCAGGCCTACCCACTCTGTCAGGAACTCCCATGTCCACTGCAGGGCCTCCAGTTTGAAATAATCTCCAAATGAGAAGTTACCCAGCATCTCAAAGAATGTGCCGTGACGCGCGGTCTTGCCTACATTCTCGATGTCGCCTGTACGGATACATTTCTGGCAGGTAGCCACTCTCCTGCGGGGTGGAATCTCCTGACCGGTAAAATATGGTTTAAGTGGTGCCATGCCCGCATTGATGAGCAATAAGCTCTTGTCATTGTGCGGAACTAGTGAAAAGCTCTTCATTACCAGGTGTCCCTTGGATTCGAAGAATTCTAAAAACATTTTTCTCAGCTCATTTAAGCCGTATGATTTATGCATGAGTTTGCGCCTCCAATTATTTAACAACTATTTTAACGGATTTCTTTTTGCCCTTCTTGAGAACAAGAGTGCCGTCTGTAAGATCTGAATCCATTAAAGTCCTCTTAACGTCTGTCACCTTGTCATTATTGACTAATACACCGCCACCTTCGATCAGGCGTCTGCCTTCTGAACGTGTAGGCGCCAGGCCTGTATCTACCAGTGCCTGGATGACATCCGCCCCAGCAAACTCATCTCTGGTATATTCATGTGTCGGCATGTCCTGGCTGATGCCTGAGCCGCCAAATACTTCACGGGCGGCGTTCTGCGCCTTGATAGCTTCCTCTTCGCCGTGGATGATCTTGGTAACTTCGAATGCCAGAACTTCTTTTGCTTTGTTGATTTCAGCGTCTTTGAGGCTGCCCAGTCTTCTGACTTCGTCCATCGGAAGGAATGTGAGAAGGCCCAGGCACTGCTCTACCTTAACGTCCTCGATGTTTCTCCAGTACTGGTAGAACTCATAAGGAGTTGTCTTGGCAGGATCAAGCCACAGAGCGCCCTTGACAGTCTTGCCCATCTTAACGCCGTCAGATGTTGTCAGCAGAGTGAATGTCAGGCCATATGCAGGCTTCTGCTCTTTCTTTCTGATCAGTTCAACGCCGCCGATGATGTTGGACCACTGGTCGTCTCCGCCCATTTCAAGGACTACCCCGTCCTTCTCGTGGAGCTTCCAGAAGTCGTATGACTGCATGATCATATAGTTAAACTCAAAGAAGGTGAGGCCTCTCTCCATTCTCTGCTTGTAGCATTCAGCAGCAAGCATCCTGTTAACTGAGAAATGGATGCCGACTTCCCTGAGCAGTTCTACATAGTTAAGGTCCAGAAGCCAGTCAGCGTTGTTTTCGAATATCATCTTGCCTTCTGAAATATCAAGATATTTGCTGATCTGCTCCTTGAATCTGGAAATATTGTAATCAATGGTTTCCTTGGTAAGCATCTTCCTCATGTCGGATTTACCTGATGGATCGCCTACCATTGTGGTTCCACCGCCCATTAAAGCAACCGGAACATGTCCTGCTTCCTGCATATGCTTCATTGCCATAATGGTCAGGAAATGACCTACTGTAAGAGAATCTGCAGTTGCGTCAAAACCGATATAGAATTTAACCTTCTCCTTACCGAGCAGTTCTCTCAGCTCTTCAGGGTGGGTACACTGGGCTATAAAGCCTCTCTCTTCCAATACGTCATATATATTACGTGACACTGTTTCTTCCTCCTAAAACCTATTTGATATCTGAATCGTTATCCTGCAGCCTGTCGTTCAGCCACATGATGATTTCTTTTCTTGTAATAATTCCTATAAAATTCTCGTCGTCGTCGACTACCGGTACAAAGTTCTGGGTAAGGATAATATCTACGATGTCCTCCATCTTGGCGTTAACGCTGACCGCCTGATTGTCTCTGACCCTCTGTATATTCGTAACCGGAAAATCGGCTGAGTCTTTAAGTGATAAGTTAAAATTTGTCTTTATACACCCCAGAATATCACTTGCCGTTATTGTTCCGATATATCTGCCCTTCCTGCTGACGATCGGAATGGCTGCATGATTTCTGCGCTCCATTGTTTGTAATGTCTTAAATAGCGAAGCATCCTCTGTTACAAAATCCACATCACTTTTCGGTGTAAGACAGAAGAGAATGTTCATACCCGTTCCTCCTTTATTGCACAAAAATCAAAACATCGCAGAATGATGCCAGAATATTATATATTATAATAAACAAATAAACAACCTAAAGCTGATATAGTTTTTTTCTTCTGAACTTGTAATAAATGAGCAGCAGAATTGCTGTCACGAACCAGGACAGCGGATAACTCAGGCACAGGATAGGCAGCGTGTGTACAAAGCGGAACATTGTATACGTCCAAACGATTCTGAGCACACAAACGCCCAGCGCCACTATGACTGTAGGCCTGGTGGCGTCTCCCATTCCTCTCAGTACTCCTGAAAACATCTCAATTACAGACCAGATAACGTATGCCGGCACAATGTATATCAGGACGATCCATGTGCTGTCCATAACTGCCGTGTCGGTTGTGAATATATGGAGCAGCGGCCTTGCAAGCAGCAGCAAAAGCCCGCTCATAACAATAGTGCCCGCTCCATAAATAAGCATACCGATCTTGGCGCATTCCCTGATCCTGCCTAGTTTGCCTGCTCCGTAGTTCTGCGCGACAAATGTAGTAACAGCCACACCAAAGGCACTGGCAAGAGCCCAGTAAACTCCGTCCAGTTTGCCTGACATGGCCCATGAAGCAACAACTACGGTGCCCAGTGTATTTACGGCTGCCTGAAGTATCAGGTTGGAAATGCCGTACATGGCTGACTGTACACCTGACGGAATGCCTATTGCCATCATCTTGCCAAGAATCTGGAAATTAAACTTCATTTTCCTGATCGGGAGTCTGTAATAGTCCTTGACAGTTATCAGTTTAATGATGATCAGTATGCAGCTGATTCCCTGGGCGATCACCGTTGCCCAGGCAACTCCTGCGACGCCCATTTTGAAAACGATTACAAAGAGAAGGTCCAGGATAATGTTCAGCAGGCAGCTGATCATCAGATAAATGAACGGACGCTTGGAGTCTCCGACTGATCTGAGTATGCCTGAACCCATATTAAAGAGCAGCAAAAAGGCGCTTCCCGAAAAGAAAACGCGTGTATAGAGCGTTGCTCCGGCCATTGTATCTTCAGGTGTGTTGAATATTCCTAACAGGGCCGGCGCAGCGAAAAACATGGCAACAGCAAGCAAAACGCCGATGATAAAGCAGAAGATCATGGATGTGCTGACAGCCGCTGAAACCCTGGCTTCTTCTTTGGCGCCGCAATATTGGGCAATTACAACAGCTGCACCGCCTGACAGCGCTACAAAAAATCCGATAATCAGCTGAGTCAGCGTAGCAGGCGTACCTCCTACCGCTGCCAGGGCTTCTGTACCAACGAAACGTCCTACGACTATTGCGTCTACTGCATTATAAAGCTGCTGGAAAAGTGTGCCGGCAGCAATGGGCAGAAAATACAGAAGCAGCTTCTTCCAGATGACTCCTGTAGTAAGATCGGTTGTATTTGATTTTAATACTTTTGTTTTACTCATAACTTGATGAATTATACACTTATTTACTTACAATTCAAGAGAAATGATAAATAAAAAACTGCCTGTCACAAAAGACAGGCAGTTTCGCGATTCTAAGCCGATTTAAGCTTCCATTTTGATGATCTTGACCGGGCACTTTTCAACACATACTCCGCAGCCGATGCACTTCGAATAATCGATGTGCGCGAGGTTGTTTTCGAGAGTAATGGCTTCTGATGCGCAGTTCTTCATGCACAGGCCGCAGCCGATACAGCCGACCTGGCAGACTGCCTTGACATCTTTGCCCTTGGAAGTTGAGTTACATCTGACTCTGACAGTTGCTTCATAAGGAACCAGTTCAATGACTCCGCGCGGGCAGATTTCAACGCAGTGGCCGCAGCCTTTGCAGGCTTCCCGGTCAATAAATGCTACTCCGTTGCGGATTGAAATGCCTCCGAACTCACAGACCTGTACACAGCTGCCATAGCCCAGGCATCCATTTGCGCAGCCTTTTGCTCCGCCTGATACCAGGTTAGCTGCCTCACGGCAGTTCATGTTGCCGCTGTAGATATATTTATCCGTGGTCTTTTCATTGATGCCGGCACATTTTACAAATGCAACTTTGCGCTCGATTTCTGCGCTGCCGCCTGTAATCTCAGCTATCTGAGCAGCAACAGCAGCTCCGCCTACAGGGCATGAGCCAGGCTTGGCTTCGCCTTTGGCGATGGCAGCTGCCAGCGCGTCACAGCCGGCGAATCCGCATCCGCCGCAGTTATTGCCCGGCAGAACTTCACGGATGGCTACTTCCTTTTCATCAACCTGAACTTCAAATACCTTGCCGACGATACCCAGCAGGATACCGATCAGTAATCCCAGACCTGCCACTATAGCGGCAGCAATAATGATCGCGTTAATATCCATATGCTACCTCCTATATAAGTCCTGAGAAGCCAAAGAATGCAATGGCCATCAGTCCGGCAGTGGTCAGAGTGATAGGCATTCCCCTGAAAGGTTTAGGAATGTCGTTCTTCTCTGTTTTCTCCCTGATACCGGCAAGAATAATGATTGCTACAGTAAATCCTACAGCGATGGAGAAACCGTTAACTGTACTGGTAATGAAGTTATAGTCTGACTGTACGTTGGTAAGTGCTACACCGAGAACCGCGCAGTTAGTTGTGATGAGCGGCAGGTAAACACCCAGTGCCTTGTACAGCGCAGGTGAGAACTTCTTCAGTACTGTCTCAACGATCTGAACCAGGCAGGCAATAACCAGGATGAATACGATGGTCTGCAGATATGTAAGTCCTAAAGAAATAAGGACAAATCTGTTGATAACCCAAGTAACCATGGAGGAAAGGGTGATTACGAAGATAACCGCAACGCCCATGCCTGCTGCTGTATTGATCTTTTTAGATACTCCCAGGAATGGACACAGACCCAGGAACTGGCTGAGGACAACGTTATTAACGAAAGCCGAGCCGATTGCAATAAGTATTAACGACTGCATGGTCTGTCTCCTCCTTTCTCAGAAGCTACAAGGCAATGATCGCACAGGCCGCAGCTCTTGCAGGCATCTGTATCGATGGTCGGTTTGCCTTTTTTCATTTTAACCTTGTTCATAATAGCTACCAGGCATGCAAGCACGAAGAATGCGCCAGGTGCCAGAACCAGGATGGTGATGTTGTAATCTTCCGGAATAAGTCTGTATCCGAAGATACAGCCTGCTCCGAGCAGCTCTCTGATCGCGCCCAGAATGGTGATTGCTATAGTGAAGCCGATGCCCATTCCGAAACCGTCGAAGACTGAGGCTATTACCGTGTTCTTGTATGCATATGCCTCGGCACGGCCCAGGATGATGCAGTTAACAACGATCAGCGGGATGTAAATGCCCAGCGATTCGTTGAGGCTTGGTATATATGCTTCCAGAAGGAGCTGTACTATTGTTACGAAGCTGGCAACAATAACAATGAATGCAGGTATACGCACCTTGTCAGGAATGATCTTGCGAAGGAGTGAAATAAACAGGTTCGAGAAGATCAGAACGACTGTGGTGGTCAGACCCATTCCTATACCGTTTGATGCTGAGGTAGTGATAGCCAGTGTAGGACACATACCAAGGAGCAGTACAAACGTAGGATTCTCTTTGATAATACCGTTATAAATACGTTCTAATGGAGTATTAGGCTTCATTGCTGTCCCCCCTCTCCGTTAAGATATCCGGCCGCATAAACTGCAGCGTTAATGCCGTTAACCATTGCGCGGGTAGTTCTGGTGGCTCCGGCTATAGCATCAACTTCATAATCTGCTGAAGCTCCGGATTTAGTATATTCAAAGTGGTCAACGTTCTTGCCTTCAAACTGCTTGCCCCAGTCGCTGGTCTTGGCTTTCATACCCAGACCTGCAGTCTCGGAAATGTCCAGAATGGAATAACCGTTAACTGTTCCGTCGGACTGGATACCAACAGTGAATTTGATCAGGCCGTCATAGCCTTTGTATGTTTCAACAGTGAAGACCTCGCCCAGCTTGTTGCCGGAAGCATCATATGCTTCAACAATCTCTGTAACCTTGGCAACGTCAGGGGTTACGCCCTTTTCCGCAACGATGCCTGCGAGCGCGTCATAATCAAATCCCTCAATTTCTTCGAATGAAACAGCGTCAGCGAATACAGCCTGGTAAGCTGCCTGTTTCGCCTTCTCTGCCTGCTCTGCTCTCGGCTTGGCAGTAACTTCATAGATCAGTCCGAGAAGTACGCCAACTACAAGGGTGATGCAGAGCAAAATAATGGTATTCTTTACAATATTTTTCATTTAGCCTGCGCCCCCTTTCCGAAGAATTTAGGAACGGTGATCTTCTCGATAAGAGGAACTAAGATGTTACCAATGATGATCGCGTAGGAAACACCTTCTGCTGATGGGCCAAACAGTCTGAATACGCATGTAAGGCATCCGATAAATACAGCATAAATGATCCTGCCCGTATGAGTGATCGGGCTGGTAACATAGTCAGTTGCCATGAAGAAAGCGCCGAGCGCCAGTCCGCCGCCGCACAGATGCGCGAGGATGAACTGTCCGTCAAATCCGCCTCTGGCTGCCAGTGAGTAAATGCAGACGAAAACTGCCACTGTCAGAATGTAGAACAGCGGAATACGGAAATCTATTATCTTTCTGATGATCAGGTAAATGCCGCCAACCAGCAGAGCCAGCGTACATGTCTCACCGATCGTACCGCCTGACTGTCCCAGGAACATCTTGAGAACGTCAACGCTCTCTCCTGCCTTAAGGGCTGCCAGCGGTGTGGCGGATACAACTCCGTCATAAACAAATGTTGTCATCTTGCCCGCAAAGGAAATGACCAGGAAGCATCTGGCTGCAAGGGCCGGGTTCATGAAGTTCTGACCCAGTCCGCCGAACAGCATCTTAACTACCAGTATTGCGAAGATAGCTCCCAGGATGGCCATCCAGATCGGGAATGTAGGCGGCAGGTTGATGCCCAGCAGCAGTCCGGTAAGGACAGCGCTCAGGTCACCGATAGTTACAGGTTTCTTCATGCATTTCTCATAAATGAACTCTGTAAGTACAGCCGCGATTATTGTTACTAAAACCAGAACCAGCGCATACCAGCCGAATTTGATAATTCCAAAGATGGTCGCAGGCATAAGCGCGATGATAACCTCGAGCATTATCTTCTGCGTCGTGGAATTACTCCTGACATGAGGGTTCGATGATATATTGAGTAATTTCTTCTCTTCCATTGTCACCCTCACTTTCTTCTTGCAGCCAGCGCTTCTTTACGCATGGTCTTGATCGACTGTGCCAGATTACGTTTTGCAGGACAGATGAATGAACATGATCCGCATTCAACGCACTCTACACCGTTAAACTTATTAAATGTTTCAAGATCCCTGGTTGCTGAGCAGTCAGCCAGCTTGGTCGGGATCAGTCTGCTCGGGCAGACATCTATGCACTTGCCACAGCTGATGCAGTGTGTCTCATGCTTCTTTGCCTTAGCAACTTCGTCAGTCTTAAAGCAAGTAATGGCAGAAGTGCCCTTCATAATAGGGAGATTCAGGTGATATACCGGATTTCCCATCATTGGTCCGCCAACGATAATCTTCTCCGGCTCCTGAACGAATCCTCCTGCAGCTTCTACCAGGTCCATCATATTGGTGCCGATAGGAACGCGGAAGTTCCTTGGATCCTTGATGGCATCACCTGTAACGGTAACGATCCTGTGCATAAGAGGCTTTCCGTCAACAACAGCTCTCTGGATAGAATAAATAGTGTCTACGTTATCGACGATGCATCCTGCGTCCGCCGGAAGAAGTGATGAATTAATCTGGCGTTTGGTAACCGCATAGATCAGGTGTCTTTCTGAACCCTGCGGATATTTGGTCTTAAGCTGGCATACGCTGATGCGCGGCTCATTTTTGACCAGTTCCCTTAACTTGGCTATGGCGTCCTTCTTGTTGTCCTCCACAGCGATCACGCCTTTGGCGTTAGGGAATATTCTCAGAACGATCTTAAGACCCAGGATAACTTTCTCAGGCCTTTCCATCAGCCTTCTGTAGTCACTGGTAAGATACGGCTCGCATTCAGCTCCGTTCACGATGATATAATCAATCTTGTCCGGATCCTTCGGCGCCAGTTTAACATGAGTCGGGAATGTAGCACCTCCCATGCCAACAACACCGGCTCTAAGTACCAGCTCTTTGATTTCTTCAGGCGTTAATTCCTCATATGGTTTGACATCCCAAGGCTCTTCTGCTTCATACAGTCCATCGTTCTCGATGATAATGGATTTGACCATATTGCCCATGACTACCTGTCTGGGTTCTATGGCCTTAACCGTACCGGAACAACTGGAGTAGATATTAGAAGATACGAAGCCGCCCGCTTTGGCAATAAGAGTGCCTGCCTTGACTCTGTCCCCTACTTCAACAACCGGTTCTGCCGGAGCACCAATGTGCTGTGATACAGGGAAGACCATTTCTCCCTTAGGGATAAAGTCTACGATCGGCTTGGTCTTGGATATGTCTTTGCCATCAAAGGGATGCACACCGCCTTTGAATGTAAAAACAGCCATTACAATCTCCTTCTTCACTATTTGCAATTTATAATATCATCAGCATAAATCTTTAATCTGGATTTATCTGCCAATATATCGTCTGTAATTACGAAGTACTTATTCCTGCCGGCATCATCCATCACATAACCCGGCTCGAAAACCGGTGACGGCTGCGGAAGGAACCTTCCTTCTTTCTTGATGAAACAGTTCTTCTTAGTAGCTTTCTTTCTGTACTGCCTGTCGACGAACTGTGCCACATCTTTATGTATTACTATGTCTTCCTCAGGAAGATAGAAGTAATTCTCAACATCTGTTATCGGCAGCATGCCGATGCCTTCTGTTATCGGAATGTTGATCTGCAGGAGGTCCCCGGAAGCACTGATCCTCGCGAATCTGTTATTGATCTCAATCTCAGCCGGCAGCTCTTCTTCCAGCCTGTAATTGAAAATCGCCGTGCCCTGACATTCATCGAATGATTCAAATTCATATCTGCCTTCAGGGATCTGATTGAATCTGAAAATTCTTAATATCCGGAACATGCCCTGGATGTCGTCAAAGTTGTGCAGGAGCAGGTACTTCTCATCCTCTGCTGAGCCTGTCGTCTCATACCGGAAATAATAAGGGATCAGCAGTCCTCCGTTCAGTTCGTCTTCCCTGTCAATGCCCAGGAATTCCTCGATACTGCGCTGCCCCATCCTGTCCAGCCCGCAGAGTTTCTTCAGATGCTTGGCTTCTTTGTATATGTCAAAGCTCTCCATTTCAGCCAGCGGATTATCCAAGAAGTAGTAATCAGCCTTATATGCCAGATACGGGATATCAAAGCCATCCCCGTTGAAATGCACCAGCACCTTGTAACCGGATGCGAACTGAAGAAAATCCTCCAGTGCCCTGAGCTCATCAGATGCTGAAGCGGTCAGCCACTGCCTGATATGCCATCCGTCATCTGACAGATAAGCACAGCCGATCAGGTACAGCTGGGACTGCGCTTTGGAAAGACCTGTGGTCTCAATATCAAAGAGCAGCACGTCTTCAAATCTGAATCTGTTATTAAAATCATATTCGGGTATCAGGTCAACCCTTCTGTCAATTATCTTCATTTAGCCGAATTGTATTTATATTTGTACAATTTACTACTTTGATAAACAAATAACAATACCCAATTTCTACAAATTAAATTGTATGAAAATCAATACAATTTGACACTTTCAACAATTCTTGAAAAGTTCATTCCATTTGAAGCCTTCACGAGCACTGTATCACCATCTTTAAGCAGGAATTTCAGCATATCCAGGCACTCATCCACAGTCCTGTAAAACTCAACCTGCTTGTCTGTGCTCATCTTGGCTCCCATGAAGGTTTTCTCGCTGTTATCGCCTACGCAGATTATCAGATCGATGTCATTCTCGCCGGCCTTCTTGCCGATCTGGAAATGATATTTATCTGAGTCTTCTCCAAGCTCAAACATATCTCCAAGAACTGCTACTTTCCTGCCTTCAGCAGTCTTTAAGAGATCGAGAGCTGATTCCATGGACGCAGGTGACGCATTGTAGCAGTCGTCAATAATCGTAAACCTGTCTGTCTTAATGACATTATTACGCCCGCTGGTGCCCTCAAGATGCTCCAATGCGTTCTTGATAAGGAGCGGAGCTACGTCCATCTCCAAGCCGACCAGTGTCGCTGCCAGCGCATTATATACCATCTGCTTGCCCGGGATAGGCATGCTTACATGCAGAGACATCTTGCCTCCGCCGTCACGCATTACCACGTCGAAATCCACACCCTTGAAACCATTGTCCACGATGTTCTCTGCGCAGATATCACATTTGCGGCTGAGTCCGTAAAATCTTGGGCGGATGCCCTTGGTTGTGCCTACTTTAGAGAGTTTATCATCATCACCATTCAGGATGATCGATCCGTCCGGGGTCATATAATTAAAGATCTGGCTTTTCTCTTTCAGGATGCCGTCCCTGGTCTTAAAGAACTCCAGGTGGCTCTGTCCTATATTGGTAATAACAGCGATGTCAGGTCTGACCATCTTGGCCAGATGATCCATTTCGCCGAAATCGCCGATACCCATCTCAATAACAGCTACTTCGTCACTCTCTTTAATATCGAAGATAGTGAAAGGAACGCCCCACTGGTTGTTCAGGTTGCCCTTGGTCTTTCTGACACGGTATTTTTTGGAAAGTACCGCTGAAACAAACTCCTTGGTGCTGGTCTTGCCTACGCTGCCGGTGATGCCTACCACCTTGGTCGTGGTCAGGCCCATTCTGTAAAATTCAGCAATCTCCTGAGTAGCCTTGAGTACAGATTCTACCAGCAGATAAGGCCCATTGTATTTCTCGATCTTGCGCTCACAAACGACTGCCAGAGCGCCGTCTTCAACAGCCTTGGCTGCGAAATCATGACCGTCTGCTTTCTCTCCTTTAATGCAGAGGAAGAGGCAGTCCTCACGGATCTTACGGCTGTCTGAAACAACTGATGTAATCTCTGTATTCAGCACTTCCTTGGCATTGCAGAGCTTGCCTCCGGTAACTGTTTGAAGGTTTTTAAGGGTTAAATTTTTCATTTTCTCACCTACTCATATTTCTTAAGTGAATACTCGATAATTTTCTCGCAGAGCTCAGGATATTCGATGCCTACTGCTGCTGCTTCCTGAGGAACAAGTGAAGTGCTCGTCATGCCAGGCAGTGAGTTAACTTCCAGACAGAACAGCTTGCCTTCATCGTCCAGCAGGTAATCAACCCTGTAATAAACCGAAAGACCCAGGAGCCTGCCGGCCAGTACAGAATAATTAGACATTTCCTCCAGTACCTTCTCATCGATAGGCGCCGGACATATCTCAACGGTTTCACCGTTATATTTCTTCAGGTAATCGTAGAATCCTTCCTTCGGACATATCTCAACAGGAGGCAGTGCCACGCCGTTCAGAACGCCCTGGGTCAGCTCTCTGCCCTTAACAAATTCCTCTAAAAGGATGGTATCGTCATACTGGAATACTTTCTCAAGCGCTGATTCATAAACAGCGTCATCATTGATAATGAATACGCCCAGACTGGAGCCGCCGTTGCTAGGTTTCATAACGCATGGTGCCGGGAGCTTTCTGGCGTGAGGATCCTCCTTGGTCAGAACATAGCCTTTAGGCATAGGGATGAAATGATTCAGAACATATTTGGTATGGGTTTTGCTCATTGCAATGGCGCTGCTCAGGTAACCTGAACCGGTATATTTGATGCCGAGCAGGTCAAAAGCTGCCTGAACTCGTCCATCCTCGCCATTTGCTCCGTGCAGTCCAAGGAAGACAATATCTGCCTTGCTGCATACATTAACTACATTTTTGCCGAAGAACGGTCTGTCCTTGGCCAGCTCTTCATCGAGCTTATCTGTCATCGCGCGGTAAGCGTCAGCTGCCGCTGTGATGTCCTGTTTCTCATCAAATGAAAGTTCTTTCTCAGAGCCGAAGAAAACATCGATCAAAATAACGTCATGTCCTTTGCCCTGAAGTGCCTTGCCAACCTTTTCAGATGTGCTTAATGACACTGTTCTTTCAGAACTGGTGCCGCCGCACAAAACTACGATTTTCATAATATTTCTGTCCTTTTTGCATACTAAAATAAAACGTCAGAGAACGTCTGACGTTATTATAAAACTATTTAGGACTATAAGTCCATATTTTAATTGGGAATTACAGAATAAAAAACTTGCTGCCGGCTTTAATGTCCAGTGCTTCTTTCTGGCGCGACGTCAGGGCAATCTCTCCTGAGAGAATCCTGCCTGCAGCCTCGGATGCTTTAACTGCCAGATCAGCGTCCCTGAACATATCAAAGCACTTGAAAGCTATTGTTCCGCTCTGCCTTACACCCATGAATTCTCCCGGTCCGCGCATCTCCAGATCCTTGGCCGCGATCTCAAATCCATCCGTTGAAGTCTTAAGGATATCAAGCCTTTCCATCGCTTCTTTTGAGCTGTTATTTGAAACCAGTATGCAGTAGCTCTGGTCGGCTCCTCTGCCTACCCTGCCCCTTAACTGATGAAGAGACGCAAGGCCGAATCTGTTGGCGTCTTCTATCATCATGACAGTTGCGTTCGGAACATCCACTCCGACTTCGACAACCGTTGTGGATACCAGCACATCAATCTTGCCCGCAGCGAACTTCTCCATGATCTCATTCTTCTGGGCTGTATTCATCTGGCCGTGCAGCATGCCTATAACAATGCTTTCGTCCAGCACATCCTTAAGCATGTCTGTGTAGTCCACAACGTTGGCGGCTTCGAGTCCTTCAGAATATTCCACCATCGGGCAGATAATATAGACCTGATGTCCTTTGGCCACTTCTTTCTCAATGAACCTGTAAGCATTCGGTTTATAAGAATCATCCACGACTGCGGTCTTGATAGGCTTACGGTTTACCGGGACATGGTCAATGGTTGATACATCCATATCTCCGTAAATAATGAGTCCCAGCGTCCTCGGGACCGGCGTGGCGCTCATTACCATCATATGAGGCATAGCACCCTTCTCAGCCAGGGCCTGCCTCTGTTTGAGTCCGAACCTATGCTGCTCGTCAGTAATGACTATTCCTAAGTTTTTGTATTTCACTTTCTCCTGGAATAAAGCATGTGTTCCGATAATGATATTGATACGGCCGTCTTCCAGAGCATCATAGATCACGCGTTTTTCCAGCGCAGTCTGTGAGCCTATAAGCAGCGCGGCATTCAGATTGATGCCGTGTTCTTTGAAGAGACCTGTGATATTTTCATAATGCTGTCTGGCCAGTACTTCCGTAGGTGCCATAAACGCTCCCTGATATCCTGCGAACGCGCAGTCCATCAGTGCTGCCAAAGCTACCATGGTCTTGCCTGAGCCTACGTCTCCCTGGATCAGTCTGTTCATGACAAATCCTGAACCCAGATCTGTCCTGATATCATTAATAACCTTTTCCTGAGAATCGGTCAGCTTAAAAGGCAGCCCTTTAAGGAAGGCGTCTGTCTGCTCGTTCGGACGGACAATGACGCTGCTTTCCTGCCTGAGGGATTCACTGTTCATTTTCATTGTCATTATGAACAGGAATATCTCCTCAAAGGCCATCCTGGCTGATGCTTTTATCAGGTCTTCCCTGCTGCCCGGGAAATGTATGTTTCTGAACGCGAATTCCCTGCTGCAGAGCCCCATTTCATCTGCAACGCACTCGGGAACAATATCGTTCTCATTTATATCATTCATCAGGCCTGAATCCAGCACCTGGCTGATAGCCTTCTTGATGAGTGTATCTGTGAGGCCTTTTGTGAGCGGATAGATCGGCTGCATAGTGCCCATCTTCTCAGCATAGTCTTCAGGTGAAAAGATGCGCGGCTGATCCATCTGCATTACGTTGTATTTACGGCTGATCCTGCCCTTCAGCACATAAGGCTGACCGGTCTTGATCAGGTCTTTCAGATAAGGTGCATTGAACCAGACGACCTTAATGGAGGCGCCTATTTCATCCTTAAAAATGCCGGATGTGATAACCAGCTTCTTGACACGCCTCTGGAGGACCGGCTCCATAAAGCAGCCTTTGATAGTACCGAATGTTTTGTATCCGATCTCGCCTATGCTGCCCGGCGCAAAAAAGAGTTCATAATCACGAGGGAAAAACTCTAACAGTTCCTCCTGGTTATGAACTCCTAATTTGATGAATAATTCTTCAGTTTTCTCGCCTATACCTTTAAGCGCGGTTAATCTCATATTATTCGACTGAAATTATGAAATAATATACAGGCTGTCCGCCGTAAGCTACGTCGATTTCGGCGTCTTCGTATTCTTCTTCGATCGTATCAGCGATTTCCTGAGCGTCATCTTCAGTAACATCAGCGCCATAATAAATGGTTACGATCTCAGAGTCCTCATCCATCATAGCCTTAATAGTCTCGATGGCAGTCTCCTTCATGTCCTTGCTGACAGCCAGCATATGTCCGTCGCCGATGCCCATGTAATCGCCTACTTCGATAGCCATGCCGTCAATCTCGGTATCACGGATAGCGTATGTGATCTCAGCTGACTTGATCTCGCTGATGGCTTTCTTCATATGTTCGGTATTCTCATCAACAGACAGAGCCGGAACATAATTAATAACAGCGGTAATACCCTGTGTTACAGTCTTGGTCGGGATAACTACGATGTTCTTGCCATCGCACAGATATCTTGCCTGATCAGCAGTCATTATGATATTGCCGTTATTTGGAAGCACAAATACATTGTCAGCATTAACAGTGTCAATGGCGCTGACGATGTCTTCAGTGCTCGGGTTCATGGTCTGTCCGCCTTCGATGACAGCGTCTACTGACAGATCCTTGAAAATCTTGCTCAGGCCGTCGCCGGCACATACTGCAACAAATCCAACGTCTTTATGGGGTCCTGCAGGCTCTGCCTTAGCAACAGTAGCAGCCACTTCTGCTGCTTCTGATTTCATGGCGTTTTCTTCAGCTGCAGCAGCTCTCTTTTCTTCTTCAGTAACGAGCTTCTCATTGTGTTCCTCACGCATGTTGTCAACCTTCATGCTGGTGAGTGAACCATATGTCAGGCCCTTCTCAAAAGCCTGTCCCGGATGATTGGTGTGAACATGCACCTTAATAATATCATCCATATGAACGCAGACGATGGAATCGCCTATAGAGCTCAAAAATGCCTTAAATTCCTGCTCATCCTTGTCAGTGTACGGTTTTTCCAGATTTACTAAAAACTCTGTACAATAGCCGAATTTGATGTCTGCTGTGGAAATGTTGGAGGTGTCAATGCCCTTAGGTGCAGCACTGGTCTCTGAATGACCTGATGTGAGATCCAGTTTCAGTTCATTTCCCTTAAATGCTTCAAAAGCGCCCTTCAAAAACATAACCAATCCCTGTCCTCCTGAATCGACTACTCCGGCCTCTTTAAGAACCGGCAGCATGTCAGGAGTCTTCTCCAGAATAAATTCAGAATACGCGATGATCTCAGAGAAATATTCCTCCATTGAGATGCCTTCGCTCATAAGCTCAGCAGCCTTGGCAGCGGCTGCCTTGGCAACTGTGAGGATGGTGCCTTCCTTAGGCTTCATAACAGCTTTGTATGCTGAATTAACAGCTCTGTCCATAGCAGAAGCGATAGTCCTCTTATCAAGTTTGGACGCGCCTTCTGTTTCTTTAGTGAAACCGCGGCAGAGCTGGGACATGATAACGCCTGAATTGCCTCTGGCACCCTTCAGTGTACCTGTGGCGATAATCTTGCCGATATCAGTAATAGAAGCGCTATCCGGCGCATCCACAAGCACTTTAGCAGCAGTCATGACAGTCAATGTCATATTCGTACCTGTATCACCGTCAGGAACCGGGAAAACATTCAGTTCATTGATCCATTCTTTATTGGCGCTCAAGTTTGCAACGCCCGCCAAAAACATCTTCTTCAGTGTTTTGGCATCAATATATTCAAGCACTTTAAGTGTCCTCCTTAATCAATTACCCTAACACCTTCAACATAGATGTTTATTTTCTTAACGTTAAAGCCCGTAATACTCTCAACCTGATATTTAACATTGGAGATCAGGTTCTCAGCAACTGCGGAAATAGCGACTCCAAAGGCCACGATAACATGGAAATCAATGGTAATGTCATTATTCTCGACAGTAACCTTGATGCCCTTGGTCAGGCTGTTCCTGGTGAGGAGTTTGACAATGCCGTCTCTCTTGCTCAGGGCTGCCATTCCGACAATGCCAAAGCATCCGACAGCCGTCATTCCGGCCAGTCTGGCTATGACGTTATTTTCAATTACAACTTTTCCGTAGTCAGTATTGAAATTACCCTTCATAAAAAGGCCTCCATTCTTTAAACGTTCAAAGTATTATAAACTATTATTGTATAAAATAAAAGCAGATATTTTATGTCATGTCCCCACCCAGGCTGCAAAACCTGTCCAGGCACATAAAAAAACGACGCGGAAATCCGCGTCGCAAGAAATTCATTTCTTAGATTAAGCTCTTTCTACTTTGCCTGATCTTAAGCAGGAAGTACAAACATGCATTGTCTGAGCACCGCCAGCAGTCTTAACACGTACTGATTTGATGTTGGACTTCCAAATCTTGTTTGATCTTCTATGAGAATGGGAAACAGCATTACCGAAATGAACGCCCTTGCCGCAAATATCACATTTTGCCATACTTTTGCACCTCCTTGCAAAATAGTCGTGCGCATAGCACGAACGGTATTATAGCAAACCGCAATACTATTTGCAAGAAAAAAATACTGTATTTTTCAAAAATTTATATAACTAATTATAAAAGGCCCTCCCCGGAGGGAGGGCCAGCTCAAAACAATTATTTGCTGTTATTCAACTATCTCTGTCGTTCCCTGTCCATCTTTCTTGAAAAGCTCAGTCAGCTTCGTCGTCAGATCCGGCAGCATATCAATGAGCTTGTTTATGGAATCCTTATCCTTTATATTCACAACCTTGGATGTGCCTTTGTTAAGGATCAGCACAGCTGAAGGCGTGACCTTGGCACCGACGCCGCCGGCACCATTGTTCTTCTTCTCCTGCACGAAGGATCCGGCAGCCACTCCGAACGAAACATCTGCCATAGGGAAAATGACAGTATCGCCGCAATAAATCGGTTCTCCTATAATGGTTTTAGTTGAAAGGTGACTCTCAAGTCCGTTCACCAGAGCCTCTACGGTCTGTTCAAAATTCTCTGCCATTAAAAGTTCCTCCTAATATAATTCCTTACTCTCTTAAGGTCTTTGTTTCTCCAAACTTTCAAAAACAATAATAACACATATCCGACAAAAATTCTTCCTTTTATTTCAATATCCAGATCAATTCCTTTTTTGTCAAAATCAGGTGCTATTATCAGCCTTTCATCAATCATGCACGCGACCGATCCCGCCGCGCCGTAAATGATCGCTGTATTGGCCGGGTCATCCAGGCCAAAATTAATATGTCCCTTGACACTTCTCGGCTTAATGTGGTTCAAAAGATCCAGGAGTCTGGCCTTCACAAACTGCCATGCCCTCTTGGTAACAGGCGCCTCCAGAATATATTTCGCTTTCTGATATTTACCGTAAATATCTTTTATCTTTCGGATTATGCCTCTAACCTTTTCTTTAAGTTTCTCCAGTTTACCCGGCTTTTCTTCGTCTGTTTCCTCAGGCTCAGGTTCTTTCTCTTCAGTCTTTTCAGTCTTAAATATATGTTCAGCCTTAACCGGTTCAGGTGCTGATTCTTTCACCTCGTTTTTCTCTTCGGGCTTTTTCTCCGGTGGGGCTTCTTTGGGCTGTGTTTCCTCGTCTATAACTTCCTTGACAGCCTCAGCTTCATCCTGCCCGAAGCTGCCCTTGAAGACGGGAATGCCTGCCACCCTGGCCTTGTATTCAGCCTTTTTATCCTCATATGTCAGTTTGAATGACAACAGGCCCAGCAGCATCCTGGCCGTGGCGCTACCCTTGATGTCAGCGTTCTCCCCTTCCGCAGCTATCCTGTATCTCAGAGGCGTGAGCAAAAGCAATAAAACCAGCAGAATGATCAGTCCAACAATGCAGGCCAGCACTATTCCGATTATTTTCAAAATCTGAAGTACGATCATGCGAAATAGCTCCTTACATCAAACCCGCCTGTCTGCTCATAAACGTCTGTAATGATCTGACGTCCGACTTCATAAGCCTCATCCTTGGAAGCCGCCAGACCGATCACCACAATGTCCCTGCCCTTGTATCCTTCCTTTTCCAGCATAAAAGACGGAATGATATCAATGAGATCTGTTCCGTTGGCAGCAAAGGTCAGCACATAAACCCCAAACTGGAGTTTATGCGTGTCGATATTATATATGATTTTCGTTTTCTTCTTCCGGGCTTCTTCCCCGAAATACATATTTTTATGCCAGTTCATACATGGTTATATTATCATATTCTTTTTCTTACTTCCATATTAAGCTTTCTTGCAAATCCAAAATACAGACCCTGGAAGGAATTCTATTAAATGAGTCTGCTTTTTGACTTCATTTTTGTTACTGACGAAATCCATTATACAGATTCAAATACAAAAAACTCTATTTAGGTCTGTATCTTTTTCCAATCAGGCAAGAATATATACAGACCCAATTATCATAATTGCAAAATGAGTCTGCTTAAAATAATTTTTTAACTGACTTTTTTACAGACTCATTTTATAAAAACTGGATTTTAGTCTGCATGCTGCCCAAAAAAGACGAAAACATTACAGACTCATATAACTAAAAAACTCTTTTGGTCTGTAAGCAGATATGAAAAAGCAAAAAAGAGCCGCTGCATGAGCAGCGGCCCTGTGATAACCAATAATGATTATTCTGCTTTCTTGCGAAGTACGCAGGTGATGATGAAGAAGATCGGGCATCCAAGACCGAAGAGGACGGATACGATGATTGAACCAGCACCTGAGCCAGCACCGATAGCTGCCAGAAGGAAGCCAATGAACTGAGCAACAAGAACAATGATGCCAGGAACAAACAGCTTAGCGCCTGCACCAGGTGTATGAACGTTCTTGGTTCCCTGAATACCAACGATCAGCTGGTAAATAGCTGCCAGGATTGTGATGATGAATCCAACAATGATGAGACCGGCTTTGCCATATCCCCAATGAGCTAATGTGATGCCGCCGATCATGCCGATGATACCACTGATGATGTTAGCTGCGCCACCAACGATCATAAGGATGCTGGCGATTCTGAATAAAACTTTCTGTGTAGTCATAATAACACCTCTCTTTTTTATTTTTAACAAACCAATAAAAAGGGCTTAACCCTATTTTTTTTGATATTTTACCACAATTTATATATTAGAACAATATTATTATCTAATTAATCTGATTTTCCTGAGAAGGCGGGTCACCCTGCCGCCGCCCGGGATCATAGCGAGTTCATCCTCACCAACTGTTCTGAAAAAAACCAGCGCCAGGAAGTAAACGACGAACGCGATAATGATGCACAGAAGCACACAGACTGTATTGCTGTGGATGACCTTGATAAGAAGTTTGTTAACAACCAGCACGATAATACCCATTAAGACTGAGCAGATGGCCGGCTTGAAATATGTATTCAGCAGATCCTGCCTGAAATTCAGGAACCGCTTCAGAGAACGTTGATTCAATATGCACATCAGCAGTGAGAAGATCAGGTCGGCGATTACCACGCTGAAGATATCTATTCTCAGAATAAACAGCATTCCTGCCAGGAAAGCCAGATGGATAAGCAGCGAAATGGCTGAATGCAGCACAGGCACATTCATTTTATCAATGCCCTGAAGTATTGAATTAGTAATTGTTGAAAGGCTGTAGAATACAACCGAGATGCAGCCTATCGCGTACATGAGCGCTACTTTGTCCGGATCAACGCTGTGTGAGAAAAGCATGTTGACAATAGGTTTGCCCAGTACACCGATGCCTACCGCGCATGGCATAGCAACAACCATCGTAACCTTGATGGCTGATTCAATCTTATTGATGACCTCTCCTCTGTTGCCCAGTGTTCTGGACCTGACAATGCTCGGAATCAGGGATGAAGCCAGAGCGCTGGCCAATGCCACCGGAACGTTAATAAGAATACGGTAATTACCGCTGTACATACCTGTCATAACGTCGATGGAATCCTTAGCATAATCCAGCGTGCCCATGATATTCCTGAATACAACGGTATCCAGAAGTGCTCCGATATTATAGATCAGTGTACTGAGGATTACAGGTACAACTGTAGCAACTAAGATTTTCAGAATCCTGCCGAAGGATTCTTTCCTGTGGCCTCTGTCATTTCTGGCCAGAGTGTTCAGCCTCTTCCTGAAAGTCATGAAGAGGAAGATCATGAACAGCATAGCGAACAGGGCTCCCATCACTGTACCGAGGGTGCCGCCTGCTGCTCCATAAGCCTCAGGTATATTAGTGAAACCGTATTGTGATTCAGAAATCAGCTGGCCCTGTTTGAAGAGCGGCGAAGCAGCTACCAGGCTGACAACAGCATTCACGATCTGCTCCAGAATATTTGAAACAGCTGTCGGGATCATCGTTCCGAAGCCCTGGAAAAAGCCTCTCAGAACGCCCAGAACAGACAGTATTACCAGTGCCGGTGACAATACCCTCAGCGCTATAACGCACTGCGGACAGTCATTGATCTTAGCGAAGAAATCCGCGCCAAAGAAAGTGATGCAGAAAGCGATCAAGCCCACTAAAATCGAGAACGATATCGCCATGAAGAATACTCTTTTCAGGTTTTTGAACTGATTCTTGGCGTTGCGGGCAGATACCATCTTAGAAACGGCTAAAGGCAGGCTGTAGGATGACAGCAGCAGCAGAATGGAATACACATCAAAAGCAATGCTGTAATAAGCATTGCCCTTCTCTCCAAGTATATTGATGAGCGGGATCCTGTAAATGAGTCCGATGACCCTGACGAGTATGGAAGATACGCCAAGGATCGCTCCATGCAGCATAAAGTTGTTTCTGCTCTTTTTCTTTGCCAAATCTAGCCTCTATCTATGGATATCGATCAAATCCATCAGTCTTCTCTCTTCAGATTGCATGATCTGCGCGTCGTCTGCTTCCATGTGGTCATATCCCAGCAGATGCAGGCAGCTGTGAACGATCAGGAAGGCGAATTCCCTCTTCTGGCTGTGGCCATACTCCTCCGCCTGGCTGATTATCTTCTCACCGCAGAGAATAATATCACCGAGGATGTTTTCCTCGTCTTCATATATTTCGCCCTCGAAAACACCGGGCTCGTCATAGTCATAATATGGGAAGGAGAGCACGTCCGTTGCGCTGTCTATGTTCCTGTTCTCCCTGTTGATCTCACGTATATCTTCCGGAGATATGACCAGGATGTTTACATCCAGTTCCTCCGGAATTTCTTTGTCATCAAAGACCGTATAAACAGCAGTCTCAGCAATCTCTTCGGGATTGTTGAAATCAAATTCTATGCCTGTTTCGTTCTCAAAATATACTGACATTATTTCTTATTCCTGGATGCCTGTTTCTTCTCAAATTCTTCGTATGCCACAACAATCTTCTGAACCACCGGATGTCTGACGACGTCCCTGGAATCCAGTCTGACCATCGCGATGTCTTCAATATTCTCAAGAACCCTGATGGCTACGTCCAGACCTGAAATCTGTCCGTGCGGAAGGTCTTTCTGTGTCTGGTCACCTGTTACAACCACTTTGGATCCGAATCCGATACGGGTCAGGAACATCTTCATCTGAGCAGGAGTCGTGTTCTGAGCCTCGTCCAGAATAATAAATGCGTTGTCCAGCGTACGGCCTCTCATATAAGCCAGAGGCGCCACTTCGATCAGTCCCTTCTCGCAGTTCGAGAGGTAGCTCTCAGCGCCCATAATCTGGTAAATAGCGTCGTAAAGAGGCCTCAGGTAAGGGTCAACCTTGCTCTGAAGGTCTCCTGGCAGGAAGCCCAGATTCTCGCCCGCTTCAATGGCCGGGCGGGTCAGGATGATCCTGGTCACATCGCCCTTCCTGAATGCGTCTATAGCCATGGCCATAGCCAGATAAGTCTTACCTGTGCCGGCTGGGCCAAGGCCAAAGACGATCATGTTGTTCCTGATGCTTTCAACATAGGTCTTCTGGTTGAAAGTCTTAGGCTTGATCGGCTTGCCGTTAACAGTGCGGCAGATGATCTCATCATCCAGTGAACTGATTTTGAAAGAGGGATTCTCCTTAACAATGGAGAGCGCGTACTCAACGCTCTGAGGCGTGATCTGACCGCCCTTGTGTACCAGAGCTGCCAGGTCTCTGATGATACCTGCCGCCCTGTCTGCGCACGTCTGTTCTCCAATAATTTTGATGCTGCCGTCTCTAGCAATGATCTTAACGAAGAGAGCCCTTTCGATCTTCTTAACATTTTCATCCAGCTGGCCAAAAATCTCTTTAATGTCCGCTGCTGATAATTCCATTACTGATTCAATAGTGCTCACAGAAAATCCCCTTACTTTGATAAATCTCTAAATTTTATTGTAACATAGAAAGAACCGATTTAACAAT
Source organism: Lachnospiraceae bacterium (assembly GCA_017441295.1). Lineage (GTDB taxonomy): Bacteria > Bacillota > Clostridia > Lachnospirales > Lachnospiraceae > RGIG5612. The sequence goes on along the minus strand of JAFRYA010000037.1, from coordinate 15,128 downwards.
CGGTTCTTTTTAGCTTTAGTTATATTTACGCTTACGAGCTGCTTCAGATTTCTTCTTGCGTCTTACGCTCGGCTTCTCATAGTGCTCTCTCTTACGGATCTCCTGCTGGATACCTGCCTTAGCACAGTTTCTCTTGAAACGGCGAAGTGCGCTGTCTAAAGACTCGTTCTCTTTAACTATTACGTTAGACATAAGCTGGAACTGACCTCCCTTCCATAGCTTACTCTTTATTGTTCGCGCAAGCGAACAGAAGTATTATAACACAAAAATTGCGTTCGTCAATTTATTTATTTATTTTTTTACCAGGCATTTGCGACATGGCTGATCTCATTGCCGTCAATAAGCACCGCGTCGAACCTGCAGAACGTATTCTGAGAAATATGCCGCTCGTTCATGAACCACCGGGCGGCCTTTGTGATCCTGTCCATCTTGGCCTTTGAAATAGCGTAGAATGCGCCGCCGGCTTTGCCTGAACTCCTGAATTTCACTTCGCAGAACACCAGGTACTGCCCGTCCCTGGCAATTATATCTATCTCGCCGGCCTTGCAGGTATAGTTTGTGCAGATGATTTCCATCCCTTTATCTCTCAGGAATCTGCATGCCTCCTGCTCAAATGCCGTGCCGATCTCACGTTTGTTCATTTATATATAGTTGTGAATGAAGCTGCGTCTGTGGATATCCAGCGGGCCGTATTTCCTGATTGCCTCAATATGTGCCGCGGTGCCGTATCCCTTGTGTTTAGCAAAACCGTACTCAGGGTACATTTTATCATATTCATACATCATCCTGTCTCTGGTAACCTTGGCAATAATACTGCCGGCTGCAATGGAAACGCTCTTGGCATCGCCCTTTATTATTCCTTCCTGAGGGATAATGATATCCGGTATATGCACAGCGTCCGCCAGAATGAAATCCGGTTGGGGATCGAGCCTGGAGATAGCCTCCCGCATGGCCATAAATGTGGCTTGGAGTATATTTATCTCATCGATAATGCGGCTGTCTACGACTCCCACGCCTACGGAAATGGCATTCTCCATGATCACATCATAGAGTTCCTCTCTCTTTTTCTCAGAGAGTTTCTTGGAATCATTCAGATACAGAATCTCTTTATTTTTATCTAAAATGACAGCGCCAGCCACTACAGGTCCCGCGAAAGGTCCCCTGCCGGCTTCATCAATTCCGCAGATATAGAGGCAGTCGGAGTGCTTTTTCTCATATTCCTTCATGCCTTCTATACGCTCACGCTCAGCCTGCAGTCTGGCTGCTCTCTTCAGTTCAGCTTCTTCTTTCTTTGTCATGCTTTTTCGTCTGTTACGTCTTCGAGATTTACAGAAATGAGGGTTGAAACGCCCTTCTCCTGCATTGTTATGCCGTAGAGCCTGTCCGCGGCCTCCATGGTGCCCTTGCGGTGAGTGATAACGATGAACTGGATCTCACCGGAGAGCTTGTGCAGGTAACTTGCAAATCTCACAATATTGGAATCATCCAGTGCCGCCTCGATCTCATCAAGTATACAGAATGGTGAAGGTTTGAGGTTCTGGATGGCAAATAATACAGCAATCGCTGTCAGCGCCTTTTCTCCGCCGGAGAGCTGCATCATGTTCTGCAGTTTCTTGCCTGGCGGCTGCGCAATGATTGAAATGCCTGCATCCAGCACGTCCACATCTTCCTCGAGGATGATGTCGCCGTATCCACCGCCGAACATTTCTACGAACACCTTGCTGAATTCTGCCTTGATACGCTTGAATTCCTGGTTGAACTGCTTGCGCATTTCCCTATCCAGGTCTTTGATGCCCTTGACAATGTCAGCCTCAGCTTTTACCAGGTCCTCGTGCTGCGTAGTCAGGAAATCATATCTTTCCTTGATGTCTTTGTACTCTTCAATAGCGCCGACATTGATGGTGCCCAGGGAACGGATAGCATTCTTGAGTTCCTGGATATGTTCACGCATCAGTTTGGTATCGGTCAGGCTCTCATCGCGGAGCGCCAGTGCGCTGTTATATGTCAGCTCATATTCTTCCCAGATATATGAAGCGCGGTTCTCAAATCTCTCTTCGAGCTTCTCCCTGGCCTGTGAAAGCCTGAATACTTCCTTGTCCAGGTCAGCGACTCTGTTAGCGTACTCTTCCCTGCGGTCAATGAAGACTTTATGTGAGCCGGCCTGTTCTTCCTTCTGGTGTTCCAGACCTTCCAGAGTCTCAGAAAGGGATGCATGCTGCTTGTCGCATTCATCAATGGAATCATTGATGCTGTTGATTTCTCCGAGCTTCTGTGCAATGCTTTCGCCGCTCTTCTCGCTGCCGGCCTTAAGGGTTTCGAAATCTTCCTTCTGCTTGGCGATCTCACCCTCCACACGGATGCAGGATTCGGTCAGATAGCTGCTCTTCTCAACCAGTTTGGAATGCTCAAGCCTTAATTCATGGCTCTTCTCCAGCTCTTCTGTCTCTTTCTGCTTGTATTCTTCCTGCTGCTTCTCAGCATCAGTGATCTGGTTCTTGATCTTGTCATTGTCTAAAGCGTTTTGCTCCAGCTCGTTCTTAAGGCCGGAGTTATCGCCTGTCATGGCAGAAGACTGCTCAGTGATGTTCTGGCTCTCCTCAAGACTGGCATTATAATTAGACTCCAGCTCGTTCTGACGCGCCTTTGCCTGCTCCAGATTAACAGTAACTGTATTCAGATAAATCCTGTTTTCCTGGAGCTCTGCCTGCAGGTCGTTGCTTTCTCTTTCTAGAATGGCATTCTTGTCAGTGAGCAGTTTGATCTTGCGGTCAAAGTCTTCCTGCTGCTTCCTGCTCTCGGCAATTTTATTCTCCAGTTCTTCGATCTCACGTCTCCTGCCCAGCAGGTTTGACTTGTTCTTGAACGCACCGCCGGTAATGGATCCGCCCCTGTTGAGGAGTTCTCCGTCCAGCGTAACGATAATGATCGAATATCTGTATTTTCTGGCGATTGCCAGCGCATTGTCGATATTGTCCACAACAACAATACGGCCAAGCAGGTAATTGGCAACGCCCTGATATTTCTTGTCAACGTCTACCAGTGAGCTGGCCAGTCCGATAACACCCTTTTCTTCGAGCACTTCCACATTCTTGAATTCGCCGATGCCTGTAACGGCTCTCAGCGGAAGGAATGTAGCCCTGCCCAGCTTATTCGCTTTGAGGTACTCAATCGCCTCTTTGGCAGTGTTTTCGGTATCTGTTACTATATTCTGAATGCTGCCGCCCAGAGCTGTCTCAATGGCGGTCTCATATTTCTTCTCAGTCTTGATAATGTCAGCAACTACGCCATGAATGCCGCTCTTCTTCTCTTTAAGCTTCATGACTTCTTTGATGCTGCTGCCATATCCCTCGTATCTTTCGGTAATGTTCCTTACTGATTCGAGTTTGGCTGCGTTCTGGATGGCTGAAGCCGCAGCGAGGTCTTTCTGCGATGAAAGGCTCTTAATATCCTTGGCAGCGCTTTCGATCTCTGCATTCTTATCAGCCAGAGCCTTCTCCAGTTTATCAACATCGCCCTTGGCCAGATCATATTCAGCAGTGAGTTCTTTGACCTTCTCCTCCTGAGCATCTTTATCAGAAGTGAACCTGCCCAGTGTCTCCTCAATCTCGGCCTTGCGCTTATCCATCTGCTCCATCAATGCCTTGAGTCTTTCAATTCTGGCATTGATCTCACCCTTGGCGTTGACGTTCGCAATGAGCATTTCCTTGAGCTCTTCGTTCTTAAGCCTGAGCTCTTCCATGTCATTCTGAACGTCCAGAACTGCCTGATCCTGCGCCTTCTGACGTTCTTCATTGTCTTTAAGAGCAGCCTTGTTTTCGTCAAAATCCTTCTCCAGGGCAGCTTTTTCAGCTTCCTTTGAAGATATTGTTTCTTCGATTTCTTTGACGCGTTCTTCAAGGCGGCTCTCGGAATCCCTGGCGGAATTGATCTGCTCGTTTAGGACGTTAATCTGTCCGACCAGGTTCTCTCGTATGATCTCGCACTGAGAAATCTGCTTCTTGACGTCATCGATCTGAGAGTCAATCTCCAGAATATTCTCGCTCAATCTTTCATATTCAGCCTTGGCGTTCTCGAAAACGTTTCTGGATGCTTCCAGATCTTCGGAAGCTATTTTTTCTTTCTCCTCATAATCTTTGATCTTGTTCCTGATGTCACTGTTCTCAATGAGGAAAAGGTTGATATCGTAGTTTTTCTGTTCCTGCCTTAAGGCAACGAACTTCTCTGCTGCCTCTGACTGTCTCTTAAGAGGCCCTACCTGACGGCTGAGCTCGCTTAAAATATCCGTGACTCTCTGAAGATTGAGGCGTTCATTCTCCAGCTTGCGGACAGCTATAATCTTGCGTTTCTTGAATTTAACGATGCCGGCAGCCTCGTCGAAGAGCTCACGTCTCTCCTCAGGCTTGCCCTGCAGGATCTTGTCGATCTGGCCCTGTCCGATTATGGAATAGCCTTCCTTGCCTATACCTGTATCATAGAACAGCTCCTGAACATCCCTGAGCCTGCAGATGGAGCCATTGATCATATATTCACTCTCTCCGGAACGGTATACCTTCCTGGAGATCGTGACTTCGTCAAAATCAATCCTGAGCTTGTGGTCTGAGTTATCAAGAGTGATGCCGACATAGGCAAAACCCAGCGGCTTTCTGCTGGCTGTGCCTGCGAAAATAACATCTTCCATCTTGCTGCCGCGGAGTTGTTTGATCCTCTGCTCACCGAGAACCCAGCGCACTGCGTCAGCGACATTGCTTTTGCCGCTGCCATTCGGGCCAACAATACCGGTGATGCCATTCGGAAAATCGAATACTATTTTCTTTGCGAAGGATTTGAATCCCTGAATTTCTATAGACTTTAAGTACATATTATCCCCTGTTATTCCGGATTCTCACCCGATAATATTTTTATGGCCTGGAGCGCAGCCTCCTGCTGGGCAGCTTTCTTGGAATGGCCCTTGCCCCTGCTGATCTCCCTGTCATTTATATATGCAGCCACTTCAAAGGTCCTGTCATGTGAAGGGCCTTCTTCGGACAGCAGCTCATAATGAGGAGCATTCTCGCCCCTCTTCTGGACTATCTCCTGCAGCCTGGTTTTGGCATCAAAAAACAGATCCTTATTATCAAGGACCGCCAATAAGTGGCTCTGAATAAACCTGAATGTGTTCTCTCTCCCCGAATCGAGATAGATAGCAGCTACCAAAGCTTCAAATGCATCAGATGTTATCGAGGCTCTCTCACGTCCTCCGGAGGCTTCCTCTCCCTTGCCCATGTACAGATATGAACCCAGGGAAATGGCCTTGGCGCACTGCGCGAGGCTCTGCTCACATACCATTGAGGCACGTATCCTGGTCAGATCACCTTCCGGAAAATTGTTATACTTTCTAAATAAAAATTCACTAACGTGAAACTCGATTATAGCGTCACCAAAAAATTCGAGACGTTCGTTGTCTTCAAGTCCCTCATTCTTATTCTCATTAACATAAGACGTATGCGTCAGGGCGCATTTCAGCAATGACTTGTTGATGAAGCTATAGCCGATCGCGTTTTCGAACTCGGCTATTCTATTATCCATTAATTGCTTTCTTAATCTCCTCTAAAGCATCGCCAACAGTAACGATGTTCTCGGCATCGCTGTCATTGATGGTAATCTCGAATGCATCCTCAACTCCGATAATGATCTGGAAAATATCGAGTGAATCCGCTGCGAGATCTGCAACAAACTGTGACTCAAGAGTAATTGTGTCCGGATCAATGTTTAATACGTCTGCAATGATTTCTTTTAATTTTTCAAATTCCATAATAAATCTCCTATAAATTCTCAGCAATCTTGCCGCTGATATCGTTTTTCTTGAAATCTTCGCACTGGATGATCGCGTTGCGGATCTCCGGAGCCTTGGAACTGCCGTGAGCCTTAACTACCAGAGACTTAAGGCCCAGCATAGGTGCTCCGCCATACTCTTCGATAGAAAACTCCTTCAGTGTGGATTTCATGCTTTTTTTAATAAGCAGCGCGCCTATCTTGGTCTTGAGATTGGCCATCATGGCACCCTTGACCTTGGTAAGCAGAGCAGCTGCTACACCCTCATACATCTTAAGGATAACATTACCCACAAAAGCATCGCATACAACCAGGTCAGCTGCGCCTTCGGTGATGCCGCGGCTCTCTACGCTGCCGATGAAATTAATACTTGAGCATTCCTTAAGAAGCGGGAATGTATCTTTAACAAGCGTATTGCCCTTCTCTTCTTCCTCGCCGATATTGACAATACCTACTCTCGGGTTCTTTATCTTCATGATGTTCTCCAGATAGATGGAGCCCATTTGAGCGAACTGTACCAGCATCTCAGGGCGTGCGTCAACATTGGCTCCGCAGTCAATCATCATGACCGGTCCCTTAAGTGAAGGCATTACAAAGCCCAGTGCAGGCCTCTCAATGCCCTTTATCCTGCCGATGATAACCTGTCCGCCAACTAGGAGCGCTCCTGTGTTGCCGCAGGAAATAATGGCGTCAGCCTCGCCGTTCTTGACCAGATACAGTGCTGTAACCATTGATGAGTCTTTCTTGGTCTTGATCGCCTTAACCGGTGATTCACTGGTTTCGATCACCGTGGGTGCATTTACAATCTCAATCTGATCTGCGTTATACTGATACTTTGCAAGTTCAGCTTTGATGTCGTCTTCGCGTCCTACCAGCTTGACAATAATATTACTATTATCATTAATTGCAGCTATTGTTCCTTTGATCTGCTCAGCCGGTGCGAAGTCGCCGCCCATGGCGTCCAGCGCCACTATTGTTTTCTCTTCTGCCAAAGTACATAATCCTCCGTTTTAAATACTATGTAATTTTACTAAAAGATATTCTGTAAATCAACAAAAAATTGCCAATTTAACGAGTTGCATCATTAAAGTCCCTGATTTATAATAAATGAAAATTTTTAAAAATATTTGGAGGAAAAAATATGGCACTTACAAATGATTATTTGAAAAGGGTTTATGACGGACTTGCTGAAAGATGTGCTAACGAAAAAGAATTCCTCCAGGCTGTAGAGGAAGTATTTGAGAGCCTTCAGCCTGTTGTTGAAAAACACCCTGAGTATGAAGCAAACGGTATTATGGAGCGTCTGGTTGAGCCGGAGAGAGCTATTATCTTCAGAGTTCCCTGGGTTGACGATTCCGGTAAGGTTCAGGTAAACCGCGGATACCGTGTACAGTTCAACTCCGCTATCGGACCATACAAGGGCGGTCTTCGTTTCCATCCGAGCGTTAACTTATCAGTTATGAAATTCCTTGGATTTGAACAGATTTTCAAGAACAGCCTTACAGGCCTGCCAATGGGAGGCGGCAAGGGCGGCTCAGACTTCGACCCTAAGGGCAAATCCGACAGAGAGGTAATGGCATTCTGCCAGAGCTTTATGAACGAGCTCTACAGACATATCGGTCCTGACACTGACGTACCTGCAGGGGATATCGGTGTTGGCGCACGTGAGGTTGGATACCTCTTCGGCCAGTACAAACGTCTCGCAAATGAATTCACAGGCGTTCTTACAGGCAAGAAGGTTGGCTCCGGCGGTTCTCTCGTCAGAACACAGGCTACAGGCTATGGCCTCTGCTACTATGCTAATGAAGTCCTGACTCACAATGGTTCAAGTTTCGAAGGCAAGACAGTAGTTATTTCCGGTTCAGGAAATGTTGCTATCTACGCAGTTGAGAAGGCTCAGGAGCTCGGCGCCAAGGTTGTTGCAATGTGCGACTCCTCAGGATACATCTATGATCCTGATGGCATCAAGCTCGATACAGTTAAGGACATCAAGGAAGTCCGCCGCGCTCGTATCAAAGAATACGTTGACGTTCATCCTGGTGCAACTTATACAGAAGGATGCTCAGGCATCTGGACGATCAAGTGTGACGTTGCTCTTCCATGTGCAACCCAGAATGAGATCAATGAAGACAGCGCTAAGGCTCTGATCGCTAACGGCGTTCAGCTGGTATGTGAAGGCGCTAATATGCCTTCTACTCCGGAAGCTATCGCAGCATTCCAGGATGCAGGCGTTCTCTTCGGACCGGCCAAGGCTGCTAACGCAGGCGGCGTTGCCACATCAGGTCTTGAGATGACTCAGAACTCTGAGCGTATCTACTGGTCAGCTGAAGAAGTAGATGCTAAGCTTCACGGCATCATGAAGAACATCTACAAGGCATGCGTTGACGCTGCTGAAGAAGCCGGCAAGCCTGGCAACCTCGCAGTTGGCGCTAATGTCGCAGGATTCCTCAAAGTTGCTGACGCAATGGTATGGCAGGGAACTGTATAAAATCAGATAACAGAAAAGGGACCGTTAACCGGTCCCTTTTTTAATGCAATAATACCAATTATTATTCTGCTTCCTGTGCAACGATAGTACGCTTGTTGTATGAACCACAGTTCTTGCATACTCTGTGCGGCATTACTAATGCTCCACATGTTGAACATTTAGCAAGACAAGGAGCTGTCATTTTCCAATTAGCTCTTCTCTTATCTCTTCTTGCCTTAGACATTTTATTTTTTGGGCATATCGACATAGCTTACACCTCCTTATAATTCATATCAACAACGCGGCTTTCTCAGTCGCACTTTGCTATTATACTCATCAGTATATAGTTTGTCAAACAGTTTTTTATTTATTTTGCAAGTGCCAGAGTATCGCGTGCGATCATAAGCTCTTCGTTGGTAGCAACCTTCAGAACTTTAACCTTTGAATCAGGTGTGGAAATGATCACTTCATCCTCACGGCTGTTGTTAGCTTCCTCATCAAGTTTAACTCCGAGGTAACCGAATTTCTCGATAACAGCCTTTCTTACGCCCTTGTCGTTCTCACCGATACCAGCTGTAAATACGATAGCGTCAACGCCGCCCATTACTGCGATGTATCCGCCAACGTAAGATACTACTCTGTGAACGAAAGCATCCATAGCAGCCTTAGCCTGCTCGTTGCCATCCTCAATAGCACTCTCGATATCACGGAAGTCTGATGAAACGCCTGACAGACCCAGAACACCTGAACGCTTATTTAAGATGGTCATAACTTCTGAAAGATTGAGGCCTTCTTTGTTAGCGATGAATTCCATAGCTCCCGGATCGATCTCGCCTGAACGTGTGCCCATGATAAGGCCCATAAGAGGTGTCAGACCCATTGAAGTCTCAACTGACTTACCGCCGTCAACTGCGCAGATTGAAGCACCGTTGCCAAGGTGGCATACAACGATTTTGGACTTCTCTGCTTCAAGGCCTAAGATATCGATAACTCTCTTGGAAACATATGAATGGCTGGTGCCGTGGAAACCGTACTTTCTTACGCCGTATTTCTTGTAGTAATCATAAGGAATACCATAAAGGAAAGCTTCAGCAGGCATTGTCTGATGGAAAGCTGTATCGAATACTGCTACCATTGGAACGCCAGGCATTAACTCTCTGCAAGCGTTGATACCGATAATGTTTGCAGGATTGTGAAGAGGTGCCAGATCATTGCACTCTTCGATAGCCTTGATAACTTCTTCTGTAATAAGAACTGATGAAGCAAACTTCTCGCCGCCATGAACAACTCTGTGGCCAACAGCACCGATTTCGGAAAGGTCAGCAACAACGCCGTTTTCCTTGTCTGTTAATGCATCAATAACTAACTGAACGCTCTTCTTGTGGTCAGGCTGATCAATCTGAGAAACCTGCTTGTCGCAGCCGGCCTTCTGATATGTGAACATACCGTCAATACCGATTCTTTCGCAAAGTCCTTTAGCCAGAACCTTCTCAGTATCAGAATCGATTAACTGATATTTAAGTGATGAGCTTCCGCAGTTGATAACTAAAATCTTCATTATATTTCTCCTTAAAAATTATTATCAATTATTTAGCAGCGTTCTGAGCTTGAACCGCAGTCAGCGCAACTGTACCTACGATGTCGTCAGCGTAGCAGCCTCTTGAAAGGTCGTTAACCGGCAGTGAAAGTCCCTGAAGGATAGGGCCGTATGCTTCTGCCTTAGCCAGTCTCTGTACGAGCTTGTAGCCGATATTGCCTGCTTCGAGGCTTGGGAATACCAGTGTATTGGCATGGCCTGCAACCTTGCTGTCCGGAGCCTTGAGCTCGCCAACCTCAGGAACGAGTGCAGCGTCGAGCTGGAGTTCGCCATCGATTTCGTACTGTGGGAATCTCTCTTTAGCCTTTGCTGTAGCTTCTGCAACCATGTCTACGCGCTCATGCTTTGCTGAGCCCTTGGTTGAGAATGAAAGCATAGCAACCTTTGGCTCTGCGCCGATGAAGGTCTTGAAGCTTTCTGCTGAAAGGCCTGCTGTCTCAGCCATCTTGTCTGCGTCATTGTCCGGATTAACTGCGCAGTCAGCGAATACGAATAAGCCGTTCTCGCCCAGTTCACAGTTAGGAACGTCCATTACGAAGAAGCCTGAAACACCACTGATGCCCGGTTTGCATTTAAGCAGCTGAAGTGCAGGACGGATGGTGTTGCCTGTTGAATGGCATGCACCTGAAACAGCGCCGTCTGCGTCGCCGCACTTGCACATAAGGCATGCATAGTACATATAGTCTTTCTCCATCTGCTCTTTTGCAGACTCAGGAGTAACGCCCTTAGCGCCTCTTAACTCAACGAATATGTCAATATATTTCTGCTTATTAGGATCATTAAACGGGTCAACGATCACTGCACCTGAAATGTCATAGCCCTTGCCATACTCAGCAATCTCTTCAGGTGTGCCGATGATGATCAGATTAGCGATACCCATCTTAAGGATCTTCTCTGCAGCATCATAAGTTCTCTTGTCCATTGACTCAGGCAGAACGATAGTCTTCTTGTCAGCCTTAGCCTGTTCAAAAATTTTCTCAATAAATTTCATTTTCTCCTCCGTCCTTTCGGGAAATTTTCCTCAACTATTATACGATTTTTTCTATTAAATACAACCATTAAACAATAATAATTTCTTGCTCAAACGGTGTTTTCAGCTCAACATCAAACTTATTCATGCAGATCATTCTGTAAAGCATGTCATGCTTGGTGGTCTGAACGATCATATCCACTCCGTCACCATCTGTATCAGGAACATAATCCGACAGCTTGGTAACCATGTTGATCGTGCCTCTCTTCTTGATCTCGCTGAGGAGCGGCTCCGCCTTTTTCCTGAATCCCAGGACCTTGACAGCAGTCAGGTTTTCCTTGTGATACAGTTTCTCCATGTCGTCCGCGTGGATGCCCAGAGCTATGTGCATGAGCGCGCGTCCAACGGTGGCCTTGGTGATATTCCTGCCGTAGATTAGCTCCCTGAACTGGTTGAATGACTTGTACTCATTCTTGAGATTCATGAGTCTGTTGGCCAGGTCCTCAGATACGCCGAAGTATTTGGTAAGATCTTTGGATTTCTGCGCAGCAATAAGCTTGGATCCAAGTATGGTTGAGAAGTCATCCCTGAATACAGGGAATGAAACCAGATACTTGTCCATCAGTATATCAAATACCTCCTGCGGGACTGTAGACGCAATGGAGTTCATATCATATTTGTTGAAAATAGCGTTTCTGATGGCTGACGCGCTGGAAAAGCCCTCAGCAATGACCTTGTCATTATGCTTGGTCATCATTCTCGGGATCGGCGCCGGCTTGATATTACTCTCGAGCCTCTTGATGGCCTTGAGATACTCTACGCCCAGGATGTTATTGGATGTCTCCATGACTCTGACATAATCTGAACCCAGGATCTCATCCACTGCCCTGGCAGTAGCAGCTGCATGTGAAAGACCTTCCTTAAGGCCTTCCTTTAATATGCGCTGGTAATCTTCAGGTTCCTCGATCAGCAGCTCAGCTATCTTTTCAAACTTGTCAGTAAGTCCGCTGGCTGCTTCCTTGATGGTTGCTTCAGCTTCGTTTGCGTCCACGTCCAGGCTCTCCGTGCCAAAGCAGAGATTGTCTACGACTCCCAGCTTATCCAGGATGGCAACTCCGCCAAAGGCGAAGTATTCAGCGCTGGCAGTTGAAAAGCATGAAGGCAGTTCAAGAACAAGGTCTGCCCCGCATTTCAGCGCCATCTCAGCCCTGGAGTATTTGTCAATGATAGTCGGTGCACCTCTCTGGACATAATTGCCGCTCATTACAACGACAACATAATCGCTTCCGAGACGTTCCCTCGCCTGAGTCAGGTGATGGACATGCCCGTTATGGAACGGATTATATTCAGCAATGATTCCGGTAACCTTCATACTACACCTCCAATATTTTAGAAGCTATTTCATGTCTGGCGATCTTGATGTCGAAATCCCCGGACTTGTAATTATTATCTGCGGCCTGAATCTCTGTTTCAACAGCGAGTTTGGCCAATTCTCTCGTGTTGTTCTCCCGGCTCAAATGACCGAGCATGATTTCACGCATATTATCGTGGAGTATCTCGGAAAGTAGTTGTCCGCATCTTTCGTTGGACAGATGTCCCAGCCTGCTCAGTATCCTGCGCTTGAGAGGATACGGATACGGGCCTACTTCCAGCATTCTCACATCGTGGTTGGCCTCCAGCAGTATCGCGTCGAGACCTCTTAAATTTTCCACCAGATAATCATCATAATCGCCCAGATCAGTCACTATTGCAGCGCTGCTGCCTCCTGATGAAAATCTGAAGCAGACCGGCTCCTTAGCGTCATGCGATATACCCAGCGGTCTGTATATCAGATCCTTGATCCTGTAATTCGTATCAGGTCTGATAATATGGAAAACACTCCTGTCAAAATGCCCCAGCGTGCCATAATCAAGTAAAGCGTTTATAGTGCCCAAAGTGGCATAAACAGGAATCCTGCGCGTACGTTCAATAACACCCAATGAGCTGACATGATCAATATGCTCGTGGGTCAGAAATATGGCGTCAATGTCCTCAAGGGTCAGATCAGCCTCATTTAATCCGTCGACTATCCGTTTTCTGCTGATTCCGGAGTCGACTAAAATGTGTGTATCGTCAGTTCCAATATATGTTGAATTGCCAGTGCTTCCACTGGCAAGGTTCATTATCCTCATATACAATGCTAAACGCCAGGCGTGAACCTGGCGTTATGGTTATTAATTAAAATCGTTTACATCCAAATTAAAATCAGTTATCTCTTCAACTGAACCGGATGAAGCATAGCCAGTACCATCAAGGTTTGAAACGTCAACCTCTCCCTTACTCAATGCTTCCTCAAGGGTCATGTCACCGGTGTTGCCGGCGAAATCAGCCTCGGTGAAACTGTCATCATAGGTCTCTCTGCCGAAGTCGTCCTGCTTATACAGGTCTGCAGCTGAATTCAGCAGGTTCTGGTCAGGAATAAGTGACTTACGGTTCTGGTTTGTAACCTCCAGACTGGCCTCCAGAGTCTTGAGCAGTCCGTCATATTTAACGGAAACGCCCTCGATAGCTGTTGAAAGTATATCCTGAATATTAGCAAGTGAATCGTCTGTGTAGGAAATAGCTGCGCTCTTAATCTCATTGGCTTCAGCAGTAGCCTTGTCCAGGATATTGCCGGCCTTACGTGTAGCGTCCTCGATAACTGCGTTAGCTTCCTTGAAAGCCTGCTGCATGATCTCATGCTCTGAAACCAGAGTGGATGTCATCTCGTTGGCTTTCTTGATCATTTCCTCAGCCTTGTCCTGAGCATCCTTGAGAATGGCGTTCCTGTTGGCTATGATCTTGGAATAGGTCTTGATCTCTTCAGGAACATTTCTCTTGAGATTATTGATAAGCTCCAGGATCTCGTCTTTGTTGACGGTGATCTTAGTACTGGAAAAAGTTGATGGTTTGCAGCTGTCGATGTATTCTTCCAACTCAGCGATTCTTTGCTCGATCTTACTCATTTCTAACCTCGCTCTATTTCATTTGATTAATTTTCTGTTCTACAAGTCTGGCAATATGTTCAGGTACAAATTTGGAAATATCTCCTCTGAACGATGCCACTTCCCTGACTGTACTGGAGCTTAAATAAGCATATTCAAGGGAAGTTGTAAGGAAAATAGTATCCACGTCCGGATCTATGATCCTGTTAGTCTGCGCCATCTGGAGCTCATACTCAAAGTCTGTAACAGCTCGCAGACCCCTGATAACGAAATTCGCATTCTGGCTCTTGGCAAAATCAATAAGGAGCCCATTAAATGCGACTATTGTCACGTTCGGAATGTCTTTTGTAACGCTTTTCAGCATTTCAACCCTCTCCTCCGGTGTAAAAAGAGGAGTCTTCTGATTGTTAACCAGAACACCAATTACCAGCTCGTCAACAATGTTGGCTGAACGTCTGATAACGTCAATGTGTCCAAAAGTTACCGGATCAAATGTGCCTGGGTAAACAGCTTTCTTCATGCTCAAGCCTCCGGGGTTGTATTCTTTAGCCTTAAAAAGTAGTGTTTGTTGGATTTGTAGATCTTCTCTCTGGTAATCTCAAAAGCCGACTCAGCTATGAAAGGCAGGTCATTATGTTTGTCAGCTTCAATGATCACGATGGTATCTTCATTAATGATGCCGGACGCGGCCAGACAGGCCAGCGTTTCTTCTTCCAGCCCGGCCTCATAAGGAGGATCCATGTAAACCAGATCAAAGGAATAATTCTTGAGGGCCATCTCATTAATGGCTCCAATAACGTTCTTTTTGAAAACAACAGCGTCATCTGCCAGCCTGGTAGTCCTGAGATTGTCATTGATACAGGCTGCGGCCCTGGGATTGTTTTCAACAAATACAGCCTGAGAAGCGCCTCTGCTCAAAGCTTCAATACCGATGCTCCCGCTGCCGCTGAACAGATCCAGAAATCTGCATCCCGGAATGTAAGGATTCAGTATATTGAACAGAGTCTCCTTGATCTTGTCTGTTGTTGGTCTTGTATCAAACCCGGGGACTGTTTTAAGTAACAGTCTCCGGGCCTTACCTGCAATTACTCTCATAAATATTGCGGAATATTATTCCTCTGCAGCTTTAGTAGCTTCCTCAGCAGCTTCTGCTGCAACTTCTTCTACAGCTTCTTCGGCAGTCTCAGCTACAGCCTCTTCTGCCTCTTCTGCTGGCTCATCTGGTACCAGATCATCTTCGAAATCCTTACGGCTCAAAGAAATCTTACGTTCATCTTCTTTGAAATCAACGATCTTGATATCAATTTCCTGACCAACGCT